>NZ_JBFAYV010000009.1:0-336442 GCF_040681495.1 Nocardia sp. NPDC051756
CACCGCGTTCCCTCCGCGTATGTGCGGTCGCCCCGCACCCACATCAGCTGTACGCATTCGACGATGACAGTCCATAGCAACTCGCCTGTTGCTCGGACATGAACGGAAAGTGCCGCGACAGTTACAGACAACATGCGGGTACACCTGGCCGTTCACCTCGCGAAATGTGCTATACGCGTTGGTGTTCGGCCGACGGAGGCGCTGCGGGAGGCTCGACCGCGCACCACATCAGCTACTTCGGCCGATACGTCACGGGGAGTCAGCGGAGGCCGCTCGCGCGGGCCAGGTTCCGAGGGCATGCGCAGAATTGGCGTCGCTTTGTGCATGCCCCCGGATCCCGTCTTAAACGTTACATCAAGAAACGTGCCGCTGTCTAGCGGCAAGGTTCGCGGCGGGGACGCCAGCCGTCCCCACCTACAGACCAGGCAGCTCCTCGGCCAGCTCCGCGATATCGCGCTCCAGGTAGTGCGCGACGAAACGGTTGACCAGCTCGGCCGCCGCTTGACCGGGCACAACCCGGGCGGCGACCACGCGCTCGGCCAGCTCGGCCCGATCCGCCTGCGTGCGCCCCGACTGGCGGAACGACTGCCAGGCGGTCCGCTCGAAGACATCGACGAAGCGACGCGCGATGCGATCGCAATCCCCCCGCAACCGCTCGACCTCGTCCAAGATCTGGGCCGGCGCCGCCCCCGACGCCGCCAATTGCTCGGCGATCCGAACGAGCTGCTGGTCGGCCACGACGTAGGTGGCGGCGTCGAGCGGCTCATACATTCCGGTGGCGACAACCCGCGCGAGACCATGCGGCACATCGCGGTACCGATCGGCGAGTTCGGTTGCGGCAACGACCATTTCACTGACGGCAGGCCTCGCGCCCGGATCGCTCGGCGCATCGAACTCGGCCGCAACGCCGGGATGGTCGAGCGCCTCCGGTTCGGGGACGCCGAGGATGTCGCCGAGGTCGTCGCCGCGGTCCCAGGCCTCGAGCAGTTCCCTGATCCCGTTGAGCTTGATGCCCCGATCCAGCAACCGGCCGATGGTGCGCACCCGGTTGAGATGGTCGGACCCGTAGAACCCGGTGCGCCCCTTCACCTGCGGCGGCGGCAGCACGCCGCGCTCGTGATAGACGCGCAGGCTTCGCACGGTCGTGCCGGCCTCGCGCGCCAGCTCGTCGATCGTAAATTCCGTACCTGCTGCCATATCTCAAGGAAACCACACCGAAACCTGCGTTGACCGAATGATTGCCACTCGATAGCCCGCCGGCTCGGCCGGATGACGATCAAGTTTCATGAGATGACATTCATGTACATCTATTGAACGTGCCGTTAAACAGCGGTACGTTACTGAGCGATATGACTGCCGTCACATGAAAGGCCCAGGCATGACCATCGTTCGACCTCCCGCACAGACGCAGGAGCCGGCTTCGCGGGCACTGCACGCCGAGGACGCGGGCTATCACAAGGCGCTGCGCCCCCGTCAATTGCAGATGATCGCCATCGGCGGCGCGATCGGCACCGGGCTGTTCCTAGGCGCCGGCGGCAGACTGAAAGACGCTGGGGCAGGGCTCTTCCTGGCGTACGCCGTGTGCGGCATCTTCGTGTTCTTCATCCTGCGGGCGCTCGGCGAGCTGATCCTGCATCGCCCGTCCTCGGGCTCGTTCGTCTCCTACGCTCGCGAGTTCTACGGCGAGAAGCTGGCCTTCGGCGTCGGCTGGATGTACTTCTTCCACTGGTGTATGACCGGCATCGTCGACATCACCGCAATCGCCACCTACGTGCACTATTGGGGCAGCCTGCGGGTGATTCCGCAGTGGACCATCGCGCTGGTCGCGCTGGCCCTGGTGGTCGCCATCAACATGGTGTCGGTGCGCTGGTTCGGTGAGATGGAGTTCTGGGCGGCACTGATCAAGGTGGTCGCGCTGACCGGCTTCCTGATCGTCGGCACCATCTTCCTGGCCGGCCGGTTCCCGGTCGAAGGCAACAGCACCGGGATCAGCGTGATCAGCGAGCACGGCGGCCTGCTCCCGAACGGCATGATTCCGCTCGTGCTGTGCACTACCGGCGTCATCTTCGCCTATGCCGCAGTGGAATTGATCGGTACCGCCGCCGGCGAGGCGGAGAACCCGGAAAAGATCATGCCGCGCGCGATCAACTCGGTCATCGCCCGCATCGCGCTGTTCTACGTCGGTTCGCTGGTCCTGCTCTCGCTGCTGCTGCCCTACACCGCGTTCAAGTCCGGCGAGAGCCCGTTCGTCACCTTCTTCTCCAAGATCGGCGTCGGCGGCGCGGGCACGATCATGAACCTGGTCGTGCTGACCGCGGCGTTCTCCAGTCTCAATGCCGGGCTGTATTCGACCGGTCGCATCCTGCGTTCGATGTCGATGAACGGCAGCGCCCCGGCCATGGCGGGGCTGATGTCCAAGCGGGGCGTGCCTTACGTGGGCATCCTCGCCACCGGCGCGATCGCGCTGATCGGTGTCGGCCTCAACGCCCTCGTGCCGGAAAAGGCGTTCGAGATCGTGCTGAACATGTCGGCGCTCGGCACCATCACGGCCTGGGCGGCGATCGTGATCTGCCAGCTCAAGCTGTGGCGCTGGTCGAAGGAGGGACGCATGGAGCGCCCCTCGTTCCGGCTGATCGGTGCGCCGTACACGAGCATCGCGACGCTGGTCTTCCTGGTCGTGGTGGTGCTGCTGATGCTGTTCAGCAACAGCGACGTGCAGCGCGGCGCGGTCATCGCGATGGTGGTGATCATGGTTCCGGCCATGGTCGTCGGCTGGTTCTTCGCCCGCGGCCGGGTCATGCACCTCGCGTCGGTGCGCGAAGGCTATACCGGGGCGTTCCCGGTCCTCGCCGAGCGACCGCTGGAGCACCGCGACCCGCGCATCGCCGATATATCCGGTGCAAGCAACAACACCGCAACGAACAATGAGGCAGAATCGCGATAAGGCCGACCTGTTCCGCCCGCTCCGCGACAACGGTTGTCCACCGGTGTCGCGGAGCGGTGCGGGTTCGGCCCGATGTTGAACGCGTTGGTGCTGAGAGGGTCGAATGCCGGAACACTTCAGTGGCTCCGATGACATTCGCCCGGCCGCTCAGTCGACCACACTGACCGAGGATCTCGGAGAATTGGCATATCGAGCCCAGTATCAGTGGGCTACTCGACGGGTATCACCGACCGAAACCAGTCCGTGGTTGCGGGATCAGGACGATTCGCTATCACTGGAAGCCGAACCCGGTTCCGAACGCAGCGTCCGGTCCCGGCCCAGTGTTCGCCGGCTCAGCGCGGGACTGGTCGACCTGCCCCGAGTTTCACAGGTCGACCCCGCGACCGCGATACTGCGTAATCCCGAGGTGCCCGAGGACAAACGGTTCTGCTGGAAATGCCAGAAGCCGGTCGGCCGCTCGGCCGGTGAAGGATCCGCCCCGTCCGCGGGGAAATGTCCGAATTGCGGGTCGCCGTTCAACTTCCGGCCGTTGCTCGCCCCCGGCGACCTGATCGCCGACCAGTACGAGGTGCAGGGCTGCCTCGCCTACGGCGGCATGGGCTGGATATTCCTCGCCCGCGACCGCAATGTCAGCGACCGCTGGGTGGTCCTGAAGGGGTTGCAGAATCCGCTCGATTTCGAGGCCCACGTGGTGGCGCTGGCGGAACGGCAGTTCCTCTCGGAAATGGCGCACCCGGGGATCGTGAAGATCTTCAACTTCGTCAAACATCGGTCGGCGGAGGGAATTCCGTGCGGATACATCGTGATGGAGTACGTGGGCGGGCAATCGCTGAAGGAAATGCTCGATCTGCGCGCCCCGGAACACATCCCGGTGGCCGAGGCCATCGCCTATGTGATGGAGGTGCTGCCCGCGCTGGATTATCTGCACTCGTTCGGCCTGGCCTACAACGATCTGAAACCGGACAACATCATGGTCACCGAGGACGAGGTGAAACTCATCGACCTCGGTGCGGTGGCGGCCCGTGAATCCGGCGGCAGCCTCTACGGCACCCTGGGATATCAAGCGCCCGAGTTCACCAGCACCGGTCCGACCGTCGCCTCCGATATCCACACGGTCGGACGGACATTGGCCGCGTTGACGCTGAATATGCCGACCGAGAGGGGCGGCCCAAAGCTCCCAGGGATTCCGCCGGCCGACGAGGAACCGGTGCTGCGCCGCTATCCGGTGTTCGAGCGGCTGCTGTTGCGGGCTACCGATCCCGATCCGGCACAACGATTTCCGTCTGCCTACGCGATGTACCGCCAGCTGGCCGGCGTGCTCCGCGCGGTGCTCGCCGAGGACACGAACCGGGAGTATCCGCAGACCTCGGCGGTATTCGGTTCGCCGCGCGGCGACTTCGGCATCGATACGTTGATTCGACAGACCGAGGGGGTGATCGAGGGTGTGCATCAGGTGCCGACGCTCGATCCGCCGAGTGTCGTTGCCGCACTGCCGGTCCCGCTGATCGACAGCGAGGATCCGAGCGCGGAGTTGTTGTCCCCCTTGCTACATGGCGATCCGCAGCAGACGCTCGACACGCTGCGGCAGAGCACCGCCGATATGAGCGCGGGAGCCATCGGGACACCCGAAACCTTCGATCTGGAAGGCACATTGGCCGCGGTCCGCGCACATCTGGACCTGGGCGAGGTGGAGCAGGCACGGGAAAGCCTCGCGCGCTTGCTACCCGCGTACCGCGCGGACTGGCGCATCGATTGGTACACCGGCATCGCGGAATTGTCCTGCGCCGAATACGCGCAGGCCTACGAGCATTTCGATCGCGTGCACTCGATGGTGCCGGGTGAGATCGCGCCGCTGCTGGCGCTGGCCGCGACCGCCGAACTCCTGTTGCAGACGGACGCTAATCCGGCCGAGCCGAATCAGTGGCGGCAGGCGGCGACGGAGTATTACCGGTCGGTCTGGCGGAACACCCGTGGTGTGGCGAGCGCGGCCTTCGGTCTCGCGCGCAGGCTTGCCGTCGACGGCGATGTATCCACCGCCGTTTCCACATTGCAGCAGGTGCCGGATTCGTCGCGGCATCACAATGCCGCGCGTATGACCGCGTGCCTGCTGCTGGTCACCAGACCCGTGACCGAGCTGACCCAAACGGATCTCGACGCCGCGGCCGCGCACCTCTACGCACTGCCGGACGAGCCACGACTGATGCAGTTGCAGGCCATTGTTTTGAGTGCCGCGCTGACCTGGCTGAACCGAGGGGGAAAACCGGAGGGGCGCACCACGATCCTCGGTTTCCGCTATACCGAGGACGGCCTGCGCGGCGGGCTGGAATCGGTACTGCGAGCAGTCGCGCGGACGACGCAGAATCGGTTGCACCGCTATGCGCTGATCGATCTGGCCAACGATATTCGGCCCCGTTCCCTCTGGTAGGAAACGAGGTTCGTCCGCCACTGCGATTCGGTCAGGGTTTGACGCGCTTGCCGAACGAGTTGGTGTTGTTGGATTCCTGCCCATCGATCAAGCCGGCCGCATCGCGTTGACCGTCGGCGATCGCGCCGAACGTCCCCGAGATTCCGCCGATTCCCTGGAGCAGGTTGTTGCGTGCGGCGAGATAGCCCTTCTCCCCGTCCGCGAACTTCTTCCCGAAACTGTCCTTGCCCCACGGGGTGCCGGTCGCACCCAGCTTGGACTCCAGCGTGGCGAGCACGCCGTCGATTCGGTCGTGAATGCCCGCGGCGTGGTTCGCCGCCGTGCGCAGCTGATGGGTATCGACCTCGAATTTCGGCATTACTTCTTCTTCTCCTCATCGGTCAGGGTGAACGGCACATCGACCTCCGACGCCGCTTGCGGTTCCGCTTCGGGCGGAATCCAGTGCTCGGCCGTGGGTGCGGTGGGCACGTTGAACGGCGGAGGCATCGGGCCCCAGTCGATGATCTGCTTCGGCCGGGTCTTCGCCTTCATGTCCTTGCCCGGGCCGAGATAGGCATTCGGATCCGGGCGAGGGGCCGGTCGATCCGGCTCTGGTCCGCCGCCGGATGCCGGCGAGGACGGTCGTGAGCCGGTTGCGCCAGCGGAACCGGTTGCGCCAGAGCCACTCTGGTTCGAGGCCGACGAGCCCGAGCCGCTGTGCACCGATGACGAGGAACCCGGCGGATTGCTCGCGACGCTCGGTGCGCCGGTAGACGACCCGTGGGCACTGCCACCAGGCGACGAACCATGCACGCTGCCGGCAGGCGACGATC
Organism: Nocardia sp. NPDC051756; assembly: GCF_040681495.1. Lineage (NCBI taxonomy): Bacteria > Bacillati > Actinomycetota > Actinomycetes > Mycobacteriales > Nocardiaceae > Nocardia > Nocardia sp. NPDC051756. The sequence goes on from NZ_JBFAYV010000009.1 coordinate 6,182, forward strand.
CATGGACACTGCCACCGTCCGATGACCCGTGCGCACTGCCTCCCGGTGACGAACCGTGCACACTGCCGCCAGGCGACGATCCATGGGTACTGCCGCCAGGCGAGGAACCATGGGCACTGCCACCGTCCGATGACCCGTGCGCACTGCCACCTGGCGACGAACCATGGACACTGCCACCGGGCGGCGAACCGTGCACGCTGCCCCCGGGTGGCGTCCATCCGCCGTCCACCGACGACTGGTAGGAGGTCGGTGGCTCGCCGCTGGCGGTGCTATTGCGTACGGACGGCGGCGGACTTCCTTCTGCGCCACCCGATTCCACCGCGGTGACGAACGAGCCGGAGTTCCGCGAGGAGCCCGAGGACCCGTCGGCGGAATCGCGTCCCGATACTCCACCTGTCGACTCCCGTCCCGACGTGCCACCTGCCGACTCACGACCGGACGTGCCACCCACCGACTCGCGGCCCGAAAAACCACTCACCGACGCGCGGCCCGAGGACCCACCGGCCGAATCCCGCACCGAGGAACCGCCTGCCGATTCACGGATCGACGAACCACCGGTCGAGTCCCGGATCGACGACCCGCCCGCTGACTCGCGAGCCGTCACAAAGGAATCCGTCCGACCCGAACCGCTACTCGACGATCCACCGCCAGACCGCACCGACGATCCGTCACCGTGCGTCGATGACCGGTTGGACGTAACCGGCTGCCCATCGCCGCCACCGATCGAATGCACACTCTGTGCCCGAGACCCGCCCCCGGACGCACCCGACTGTGATCCGTTCTGCGAACCACCCCCGGACGCAGCCGAGTGCGAACCGTTCTGCGAACCGCCCCCGGGCGCCACAGAATGCGAACCGTTCTGCGAACCCCCACCGTGCTGCGAACCTCCAGTGGACGTCACAGAGTGCGAACTGTTCTGCGACCCACCACCTCCATGCTGCGAACCGCCCCCGGACCCCACAGAATGCGAACTATTTTGCGACCCGCCACCTGACTGCGAACCATGCTGCGAACCGCCCCCGGATGCCACAGAGTGCGAACTGTTCTGTGCCCCGCCACCCGACTGCGAACCATGCTGCGATCCACCACTAGGCACCACGGAGTGCGAACCGTTCTGCGACCCACCGCCAGACGCCACAGAATGCGAACCGTTCTGCGACCCACCATCCGAGGCGACCGACTCTGCACCATGCTGCGACCCACGCCCGGAACCGCCCGACTGTGAACCACCCCCGGACACGATCGACTGCGAATCGTGCTGCGACCCACCCCTGGAACCACCCGACTGCGATCCATGCTGCGAACCACCGCCATTCGACGCCGAGGCCGTCGACACCGACCGCGACCCTCCCGAATTCGAGTGCCCCCCTGAACTATTAGCCACCGAGACCGACCCGTCACCACTCCGGGTAGACCCCGCCCGACCGCCGTTCGTAACCGGTGCCGGCGCAGGCGTCGGCTTGTTCGCCCAGGCAAACCGGCGGATGTCGTTCGGCGACACCGACTTCAACGTGAACCCACCGCGCGCACCACCGACCATCGCACCCCTGGCCGCGGCACCGACCCATCCGCTGGGCGACGAGAACGACGTCCACGACCCGGTCGCCACCCCGACCGCCAGGTTCCCGGCCGCCGAACCGACGATCCCGGAGGCCGCACCGATGAACGCACCACGCCCGGTAGCGCCCCACGCCCCGATGTTCCGCCCGCCGATCACCTTGTCCAACCCGAAACCCAAGTAGCGCGCGAACTCTCGCGACGGCAACGTGCCTGCCGCCGAGGCGAAGATCGAGACCCCGAACTGGGTGCCGTCGAACTTCCGGCGGTGTCCCGCGGCCATCTGCCCGAGTTGCACGGCGGCGTCCAAGCCGGCCGAGGTGACGCCGGTCTCCAGCAGCTTCACCGAGTACACGCCCCACCCCTTGGCGGTCGGCGCGACCAGACGTCCCGACGCCAAAGTCTTCAGGAAGAAACGCTTCTCGGTGGCCGCACCCAGCTTCGCGGCCAGTCGGCCGATCTGCGCGGCCAGCTTGTCCTCGAGCACCCGCAGGATCGACCGCGTGGTGGTGATGGCCGCCGCCTCCGCCGCGGGCGCGGTCGGCGGAAACAGCCAAGCCCAAATGATTTCCAGCGCCAGCCAGACGAGCGAGACGATGATGTTGATCTTCGTCGCCTCGAGTTCGGTGCCCGCGTCGAAGCTGGAGTCGGACACGGTCTGGAGCAATTGCGCCAGGGATTCCAGAGATTCGTCGCCGGTGCGCAAATGGTCGAACGTGGCGCCCATCGCGGTGGCCCCGTCGCCTTGCAGATACGCCCGCATCGTCGCGCTCTTGGCCGCGTCGATCTCGGACAGCAGCGCGGTCAGGTCAGCGCTCGCGGCCTTCCAGGCGGCGGAGATCTCCCACATGCCGCTCTCGTCGCCGTCGGGCCAGGTCGCACCGGCGATCCAGCCCAGCCAGCGCAGTTCCTCGGGCAGATACAGTCCCATCCCCGCTCACCGGCCCGCGCCGGCGACGATCGTCGCCCTGTCGTTCTCGGCCCGCTCGTCGGTCATCGATGCTCCACCCGCTCGCCCGTCGACTGGCCTCCACGACACCGCACACGGATGAACTCGTGGTGTCGCCCAACGGAATTCGGGCTCAATATCCGTCGCACCCGAGTCAGCGAATGATCATCGTGAGCAGCCGGGACGAACCCGCGGCGCCCACCGCGATCCCGCACGGCATGATCAATGACTGTGCGAATCCTGCTGCAACGAGTGAGCTCGGCCCAGGTCAGCGTCGACGACGAGATCGTCGGCCGGATCGACCCGGCCGCGGCCGGCGTGCCCCACGGACTCCTCGCATTGGTCGGCGCCACCCACAGCGACACCGAGGCAACCGCGAAGGCGCTCGCCGACAAGGTGTGGCGGCTGCGCATCCTGGACGGCGAACGCTCCGCCGCCGACCTCGCCGCGCCGATCCTGGTGGTCAGTCAGTTCACCCTCTACGCCGACACTGCCAAGGGGCGGCGCCCGTCTTGGAACGCGGCCGCGCCCGGCGCCGTCGCCGAGCCCCTCGTGGACGCGTTCGCCGCGGCACTGCGCGAGCTCGGCGCCACCGTCGCGACCGGGCAATTCGGCGCGCACATGCAGGTCGAGCTGGTCAACGACGGCCCGGTCACGCTGTTGCTGGAGGGGTGATCCCGGGAAGGCGGCCCGCGCCGCCGATTCGAAGCACACCCTGCCCACATCGCCCGCGCAGGATCCTGGTGCGCCGAGCCGATAACCGTGACAGACTCGTGCGTTAGAAGGTGCGGGTGGCTCGATGCCGCCGGTTAGCGGAGGATCATGCTGGAAACGAGGGACGCGATGGATCTGGACGCGCTGGAGCGTCGGGTCGCCGCGGATCGGTATGCGGCGCTTGATCGTTCGATCGAGGCGGATCTGCGACTGGCCACCTCGCTCGCCGATCTGGCGAAAGGCTTCATCGCCACCAAGACCAACGGGTCGGTACGCGACCGGACCAGGGACGCACTGGCGCCCGCCGAGGAGGCGGTCGCCATTCGGCTGCGCCTGCTCTCCACCGGGCAGGTGCTGAACGCCCGGCTCGCGGGCGAGCTGAACGAGGCGCTCCGCTCGGTCGAACTCGCGGCCAGGCACAGCGGTCGCCGGGAACTCGCCACGACCACCATCCGGCGCGCGTGCGACGCCTATCGGCAGGTGGCGCGCATCCATCCGGAGGTCGCGGGACTCTGCGCCGACGGACTCTCGAAATGCGGCGTGTGGCTCGGCCGCCTCGATCAGGACGCCGCCGTCGCGGCGACCGAGGAGGCGGCGCGGATCCGCAGCGCGCTGGCCGCGGCGAACCCGGAACTCTCGGGCAAGTACCTGGCCAGCCTGAGCACGCTGCTGCGCACCCTGATGGTCGGCCGGTCACGCAAGCAGGCGCTGTCGATGTATCGCGAGCGGTACTCCGCGTTCACCTCGACCAGCATGTCGATCCGGTTGCGCGCGTGCGGGGTTCAAGATCTCGACCTGACCCCGAAGTCGTACAAGGCGCTGGCCGAACTCAATTGCCGCACGCTGGAGCAGGCCGGTCGGCTGACCCAGCAGCAGATCCTGTTCAAGTCCTCGGGCGATCTGTCGACCGTCGAGGAGATCAACTGGAAGCTGGCCCTGGTCGGCCTGCGGCCGCTGCTGCCCGGCGCGGAGCCGGACCCGCCGTCCATGCCGGTGCAGATCGGCACCAGTTTCGGCGCGCTCAGCGTGTACTGCCCGGTGCCGGACGCGATCGCGCAGATCCGCGCGGCGATCATCGGCGCGTACGCGACCGACGACGCCTACCCGCTGGATCGGGAGAGCTATCTCGGTGAGCGCGAAGAGCATTGGAAGATCACCGACGCCGAGGTGAACACCGCGGAGAAGCTCAGCGACGACGTGGTGCTGATCGATCAGCCCTACGGCGGCTGGGTGACGGTGATGAGCCTGCACTGGGAGCTGACGCCGGTCGGCAAGCATCCGCTGGCCCGGCGGCTGTCCCAGGATTGGCCGGTGGCCGCGATCACGGTGACCGAGCATGTCGCCTACGAGCTGTGCTGGTACGAGCACGGGGCGGCGACTCAGTACGCCGCGCTCGGCCGGCCGGCGGGGCAGGCGCCGCTGGATAAACCGTTGGCGCCGTTGGACTTCAAGATGCTGGCCGATCTGAACGCCGACCGCGCGAACGAGACGAAACTTCGCGCGGCGTTCGGCAACACGCAGATGTTCGCCAACCTCACCTATCTCCCGTCGAGCGGGTTGCGGCAGATCAGCGCGACCACCCCGCTCGCCGAGCACGGTGATCGCGTGCTGTTCTTCCGTACTACGCCGTAGACCGTCACACCGCCGTGGTCGGCTGGACCGGCTGAATGGTCGAATTGCGGCCCCAGATGAACCACACGACCGGGCCGAGGAACGGGAACGCGAGCATGAGCAGGACCCAGATGGCCTTACCGGCGGCCGCGTAGTTGCTGGACCGTAGCGCGCTCACCACGCCGGCGATGAACAGCGTGATGGCGCCGAGGGCGACAGCGACGGCGAAGACCCCGAAGGCGATCGAGCCCGCCGTTTCGGCGGTACTGGCCAGGGCGGGAGCGGAAGCGAGAGCAATTGTTGTCATGCCACTCAGCGTAGGTTTCGAACCTGTCCCGCCACATCGGTGACTAACCCTGAATTTGCTATTGCCGATGTGCGCACCGGCATACGCCGCGGGGATGACCTGGGATGCGACGTCGGGATCGCCTAGGCGCTTCCGGCCTCAGGGTCGCTTCAACAATTCAGCATTAAAGTACCCCGCGTTCGCCGCGCTCGCGTTCGCCGTGAATACCGAAATCGACCGACGACGTGCGATCTGCACGTCAGCCGGGCGGACGGGGCGAAACCCGCAGGCGAACTTCTCGAGAACTAATTGAACGGAACGTTTATACCCTGCCATGGAGTGCTCTACTGAGATCACGCCCGAACGGTGTCGTAGGTCACCCTCAGTGACCACACGCACCCGCTCGGGCGGCTTCACCAGACAACGATGCTAGTCGAGGCTCTTCTCATGGATCAACTGGCGTTGGCGGAAACCCCAGCCGCCCGATGCGCCTATTACCGCCATACCTGTGACCTACCCGCCGGATTCCATCCGGAGATCGGCCGGATCACCGTCCGGGCCGGCTTCGTCGGCGCGATCACCATGCCCGCCGCGCTTGGTCAACAGGTCCACGACGATTTGATACATCATCGAAATCCATTGGGCCCCGTCATCTCTCACGTGCGCTCGAAACGCTGGACCTTTCTGATCCGGCCCGACCTGCCCGACGACGTCCGCCTGTTCGCGGAGTTGTTCCGGCTCAACGTATCGATCGTGCCGATCGGCGGCGAGATCGCGCTGCCCTCCCCCGCCGACTCACACGCCGGCTACCGGGAGTGGATTGTTGCTCCGGAGAACAGGTTTCGGCCCTCCGGTGCGGCCATCGTGGATACCGTGCGCGCGTGCCGGAACACGGGGCCTCGATGACCACGGGCCAGCTTCCCGCGAAACATCAAGTGCTGCAAGCGTGCCGGGGCGAACCCCCGGAGAACAACCCGCTCCTGCGGGGCGCGCACGAGCTGACCACGCTGCACGAGCGCAGGCTCGGCGCAGGCAAGGAGACGACCGACGAAATCGACGCGCTCCGAGCCAGTTTGGTGCGCGACATCGATCGCTGGATCACCGTTCAACTGCCGCCCGCGCACGGTGCCGCGCATGTGCACACCGAGACGGTCGGCGCCGTGATCGACCGGCTGGCCCAGTTCACCGCCAACGCCTATGCGGCGCTCGCGAGTGCCTCCGAGTGGGACCTGTGGGACGCGTGGCAGCGCCTCGCGGAACTGGCCGTCGGCTACGACGATCTGGCCGCCGAGGTGTGCGCGGGCGTGCGCCGTTTGCCAGGCGCGTCGTAAATCTCGCCCGCGCGCCGCAACCCGGACTTAGGGTGGGGCGCATGGGGAATACGACTGATCGAGATGCGAGCAACCGTGCCCTGCATGCCCGGCGGGCCGCTTCCTTCGGCGCCAACGCGATGGACTACGCCGATCACCGACCGGACTACCCGTTAGCGGCCATCCGCTGGGCGCTGGAGCAGGTGCCGACCGTCCCCGCGCCGATCGTCCTCGACCTCGGCGCGGGCACCGGAAAGCTGACCGAGGGCCTGCTCGCGGCCGGTGCCTCGGTGATCGCGGTCGAGCCCGACGACGGTATGCGCGTGGAATTGATGCGCCGGCTGCCGGGCGTCCGCGCGCTCGAGGGAACCGCGGAAGCGATTCCGCTCCCGGACCGTTCGGTGGACGCGATCGTGGCCGGGCAGGCGTTTCACTGGTTCGATCAACAGCGCGCTTTTCCGGAATTCGCGCGAGTTTTGCAGAAAGGCGGCGTTTTCGCCGCGCTGTGGAACACCGATGATTCACGAGTTGATTGGGTCGCCGAATTGGGCCGCATCGCGCGGTCGGCGGCGTCGACTCCGCCGCTGGAATTGGCCCCGGCGGCGCTACCCGAGCACCCGCGGTTCGAGGCCTTCGAAAGCGCCAATTTCCCGCACTCCCAACGGCGGACGGCGGAATCGCTGACCGCGACCATCGGCACGCACTCGCACACCCTGGTGGTGCCCGCGCAGCAGCGAGCCGAGGTGCTGCGCCGGGTCACCGAGTATCTGCGCAGCAGGCCGGAGACCGCCGAGGGCGAATTCGACCTGCCCATCGTGACATTGGTGCTGCGCACCGCACTCCGCACCGGCTGACCGCTCGCCGACTACCTGCCGCAAGGGAATTCGCACACCACACACAATTTCCGCTGCTCGCGCCGGTCCGGGCGAGGTGGCCGCGCACTCGAACCACGTGATGCGCCAACCGGATTCGAGTAGTCGCCTACTCGGGCTGTGCCCACCCGCCCGGACATACGCTGACAGCAGAGTTCAACACCGTAGCGATCAGGCCACCAACGTCGACCTGATCCGGCACCGGGCAACGCCGCCCGACTCAATGTCACGGTCGCGCGCAACTGGCGCAAGGAACGACGACACCGATCCAGCGATGCCGCTGGGTATCGCCGCGAGGCGAGATCGTCCAGTGGGGGCCGCCACCCCCGCCGGCGTCGGTGCGTATCGACTCCTCGCCACGCCGCGTCCCCGACCGCCAGTGTTCACGAACAATGTTGCGCCGCTCGATCTTCCGTGTGGGGGGTCGGCTGGGATCGACGGCGCCGATCGTGCACGACCCGGCACCGCAACGTGGTGCCGGGGTGCCTACTCCGGGCGCAGGGTGAGGATGCGGGGGCCGTTCTCGGTGACGGCGACCGTGTGCTCCCAATGTGCGGCACGGCTGCCGTCGACGGTGACGACGGTCCAATCGTCGTCGAGCACCTCGGTCTGGGTGGTGCCGAGCGTCAGCATCGGTTCGATCGCGAGGACCGATCCGACCACGAGTTTCGGGCCCTTACCCGGATCGCCCTCGTTCGCCAGGAACGGGTCGAGGTGCATCTCGCGGCCGATGGCGTGACCACCGTAGCCGTCGACGATGCCGTAGGCGCGGCCGTGCAACTGCTCGGCGGCGCGGGTGCCGAGTTCGATGGCGTGCGAGACGTCGGAGAGCCGGTTGCCGGGCACCATGGCCTCGATACCCGCTTCCATGGACAGCTTGGTCGCCTCGCTCAGCAGCCGGTCGGCGTCGATGATGTTGCCGACGCCGAACGTCCACGCCGAGTCACCGTGCCAGCCGTCGAGAATGGCGCCGCAGTCGATGGAGACCAGGTCGCCCTCGGTCAGGATCTCGCCTGCGGTCGGAATCCCGTGCACCACACGGTCGTTCACCGACGCGCAGATCGAACCGGGGAAACCGTGGTAGCCCTTGAAGGACGGCACCGCACCCGCGTCGCGGATGAGCTGCTCGGCGACCTCGTCCAGCTCCAGGGTGGACACCCCGGGCTTGGCGGCGGCGCGCACCGCGACCAAGGCGCGGCCGACGATCGCGCCGGCCGCCGCCATGGCCTCGAGTTCACCGGTGGTGCGAAACGGCACCACTTTCTTGCTCTTGCGGCCGAAGACCATCAGCGCACCGTCGTGAAGTGCATCAGCGGCCCAGGGCGTGCAGCACGCGGGCATGCACCTCGTCGATGGTGCCGACCGCGTCCACCGGGACGACCAGGCCGTCGTAATGCTCGAGCAGCGGGGCGGTCTCGTCCCGGTAGACCACCATCCGGTTGTGGATGACCTCGGCGTTGTCGTCGCTGCGCCCGCTGGTGCGGCCACGCTCGACCAACCGCTCGATCACGGTCGCCTCGGGCACGTCGAAGCTCAGCACCGCGTCGAGCTTCTTGTCCATCTCGGCGAGGATCTTCTCCAGCGCGTCGGCCTGGTCGACCGTGCGCGGGTAGCCGTCCAGCACAAAGCCGTTCGCGGCGTCGGTCTCGTTGACCCGGGCCTCGACCATGCGGTTGGTGACATCGCTGGGCACCAGGTCGCCGGCGTCCATGTACTTCTGTGCTTCGCGGCCGAGCAGGGTCTGCTGGCTGATGTTCGCGCGGAACAGATCCCCGGTGGAGATGTGCGGGACGCCCAGTGTTTCCGAAAGCAGGACGGCCTGAGTGCCCTTGCCGGCACCCGGCGGACCGAGCAGTACAACTCTCACTTGAGGAACCCTTCGTAATTTCGATTCATCAGCTGGCTTTCGATCTGCTTGACCGTGTCCAGGCCGACACTCACCATGATCAGCACCGCGGTGCCGCCGAACGGGAGGTTCTGACCGTTACCGGAAGCGCCGATATCGAGGAAAAGATTCGGCAGGACAGCTACGAGACCGAGGTAGACCGAGCCGGGGAGGGTGATGCGACTCAGCACATGGTTGAGGTAATCCGCGGTGGGCTTGCCGGGGCGGTACCCCGGGATGAAGCCACCGAACTTCTTCATCTCGTCCGCGCGTTCCTCCGGGTTGAAGGTGATCGCGACGTAGAAGTAGGTGAAGAACACGATCAGACCGAAGTAGATCGCGATGTAGACCGGGTTGCCCGGGTTCACCAGGTACTTGGCGATGATCTCCTGCCACCAGCTCGGGTCCGGGTTGTTCCGCGAGGAGGTGAGCTGGGAGACCAGGTTGGGCAGGTACAGCAGCGAGGACGCGAAGATCACCGGGATGACGCCGGCCTGGTTGACCTTCAACGGCAGATAGGTCGAGGAGCCGCCGTACATCTTCCGGCCGACCACGCGTTTCGCGTACTGCACCGGAATACGCCGCTGGCCTTGCTCGACGAAGATGACCGCGGTGATGATCGCGAACGCGGCGACACAGACCAGGCCGAACACCAGACCGCCGCGGCTGTCCAGGATCTGCTTGCCCTCGGTCGGGATGCGCGCGGCGATACCGGCGAAGATCAGCAGCGACATGCCGTTGCCGACACCGCGCTCGGTGATCTGCTCGCCGAACCACATGACCAGGGCCGCGCCGGCGGTCATCACCAGCACGATGATGATCATGCCGAAGATGCCGTTGTCGGCGATGATGTCCTTGTCACAGCCTTGCAGCAGCTGCTTGCGCGAGGCCAGGGCGACGAGGCCGGTGGCCTGCAGGACCGCGAGCGCGATCGACAGGTACCGGGTGTACTGCGTCATCTTGTTCTGGCCGGACTGGCCTTCCTTGCGCAGTTCCTCGAACCGCGGGATGACGACGGTCAGCAGCTGGATGATGATGCTCGCCGTGATGTACGGCATGATGCCGATCGCGAACACCGACAGCTGCAGCAGCGCTCCACCGGAAAACAGGTTGATCAGCTGGTAGATACCGCCGGAATCACCGCCGGATACCTGCTTGATGCAGTCCTGGACGGCCCTGTAATCGACGCCGGGGGACGGCAACGCGGCACCCAGACGGTACAGCGCGATCAACCCCAGCGTGAAGAGAATCTTCCGCCGTAAGTCCGGAGTCCGGAAGGCCGATACGAAGGCGGAAAGCACAGATCCTCCTGGCGAACGACATGGTGGTCAGGACATGGTTGATTCAAGCAATACTCCAGATCCGACGATGTGGCATCTGGGGACGCTGAAAACCATGACGAGGCTTGGCAGACAACAACTTGAACTCTAACAGTGGCACCGGACGAGCTTTCACTCGTCCGGTGCCACTGGTTGTCAGAGTACCGTCAGCCCAGCTCGGTGACAGTGCCACCGGCCGCAGTGATCTTTTCCTTGGCCGCGCCGGTCACCTTGTCGACGGTCACCTGGACCGCGACGCCGATCTCGCCGTCGCCGAGGACCTTCACCAGCTGGTTCTTGCGAACCGCACCGGCCGCCACGAGCTCGGCCTTGCCGATCTCGCCGCCCTCGGGGAAGAGCTTGGCGATGACGCCGACGTTCACGACCTGGTATTCCGTGCGGAACCGGTTCGTGAAGCCCTTGAGCTTGGGCAGCCGCATGTGCAGCGGCATCTGCCCACCCTCGAAGGCGGCGGGGACGTTCTTGCGTGCCTTGGTGCCCTTGGTACCACGGCCCGCGGTCTTACCCTTGGAACCCTCACCACGGCCGACCCGAGTCTTCTCGGTCTTGGCACCGGGCGCGGGACGCAGGTGATGCAACTTGATGGTCATGTCAGACCTCCTCAACTGTCACGAGGTGGCGCACGACATTGATGAGTCCCCGGTTCTGCGAGTTGTCCTCGCGAACCACGGTCTGCCGGATCTTGCGCAGACCGAGCGTGCGCAAACTGTCACGCTGGTTCTTCTTGGCGCCGATCGTGCTCTTGATCTGGGTCACCTTGAGATCTGCCATTACCTGGCACCTCCCGCAGCCTGGGCGCGCGCACGCAGCATGCCCGCAGGGGCAACGTCCTCGAGCGGCAGGCCACGGCGAGCCGCGACCTCTTCCGGACGCTGCAGCATCTTGAGCGCCGCAACGGTCGCGTGCACGACGTTGATGGCGTTGTCGCTACCGAGCGACTTCGCCAGGATGTCATGGATGCCAGCGCATTCCAGCACGGCACGGGCCGCACCACCGGCGATCACACCGGTACCGGGCGAAGCCGGACGCAGCATGACCACACCGGCCGCCGCCTCACCCTGAACCGGGTGGACGATGGTGGAGCCGATCATCGGGACGCGGAAGAAGCTCTTGCGAGCCTCCTCGACACCCTTCTGGATGGCCGCGGGAACTTCCTTGGCCTTGCCGTAGCCGACGCCGACCAGACCGTTGCCGTCACCGACGATCACGAGGGCGGTGAAGCTGAAGCGACGACCACCCTTCACGACCTTGGAGACGCGGTTGATCGCGACGACGCGCTCGAGCTGGTTCTTCTCGGCCTGCTGGTCGCGACGGTCGTTGCCGCCACGACGGTCGCGGCCACCGCCGCGCTGGTTGTCGCCGCCACCGGCGGCACCATTCTGCTGTCCGGCGGGTCCGTTGCCGCCGTCACGCCGTTGACGTCCCGGCATCAGACGTTCCTTCCGTTGGTCTTGATCATCAGAACTTCAACCCACCTTCGCGAGCAGCGTCGGCGAGCGCCGCGATGCGGCCGTGGTAGTCGTGACCACCACGGTCGAACACGACGGCGTCGACGCCGGCGGCCTTGGCACGCTCGGCCAGCAGTTCGCCGACCTTCTTGCTCTTGGCCGACTTGTCGCCGTCCAGCGCACGCACGTCCGCCTCGATCGAGGACGCGGCGGCGATGGTCTTGCCCACCGAGTCGTCGATCAGCTGCGCGTGCAGGTGCCGCGAGGAGCGGTTGACCACCAGGCGCGGACGCTCGGTGGTGCCTTCGACCTTCTTGCGCAGACGGAAGTGACGGCGGGTCTTCGACAGACGACGCGTCGTGGACGCGTCCTTGCCGCGCGGCTTGCGCTTGGCGATCTGGTTTTCGGTTTGCGCCATGATCACTTACCCGTCTTTCCGACCTTGCGGCGAACGACCTCGCCGGCGTAGCGGATGCCCTTGCCCTTGTACGGGTCGGGCTTGCGCAGTCCGTGGATCACAGCGGAGATCTGACCGACCGCCTGCTTGTCGATTCCGGACACGGAGAACTTGGTGGGCGATTCCACCGCGAAGGTGATGCCCGCCGGGGCCTCGATCGGCACCGGGTGGCTGTAGCCGAGGGCGAACTCCAGGTTCGAGCCCTTGGCCTGCACGCGGTAACCGACACCGAAGATTTCCATCTTCTTCTCGTAGCCCTTGGTCACGCCTTCGACCATGTTGGCGACGAGGGTGCGGGTCAGGCCGTGCAGCGAGCGGTTCTGACGCTCGTCGTTCGGGCGAACGACCTCGAGCTGGCCGTCATCGCCCTTGGCGATGGTGATCGGCTCGGCGACGGTGTGCGTCAGGGTGCCCTTGGGACCCTTGACCGACACCTGCTGGCCGTCGATGGTGATTTCGACGCCGGCCGGAACTGCGATGGGCTTCTTGCCAATACGCGACATTTGTCCTACCTCCCCTTACCAGACGTAGGCGAGGACTTCCCCGCCTACACCTTGCTTGGCCGCCTGGCGATCGGTGAGCAGACCGGTCGACGTGGAGATGATCGCCACGCCGAGGCCGCCCAGGACCTTGGGCAGGTTGGTGGACTTCGCGTACACACGCAGACCCGGCTTCGAGACGCGGCGCAGGCCCTGCAGGCTGCGCTCACGGCTGGGGCCGTACTTGAGATCGACGACCAGGGCCTTGCCCACGGTCGCGTCCTCGGTCCGGTAATCGGCGATGTAGCCCTCGCGCTTGAGGATCTCGGCGATGTTCGCCTTGAGCTTCGAGTGCGGAGCCTTCACCTGATCGTGGTACGCCGAGTTGGCGTTGCGCAGACGAGTCAAGAAGTCCGCGATCGGATCAGTCATGGTCATGGTTAGACCTCGACACCTTTCTCGCTACGGTTCCCATGCAACACCGCCATGTACAAGACATGCCGATCGTGGGCCTACAGCAATTGGGCTGGTCCGGTCGACGCTTGCCGACCGGATGAGTTCTCAAAATGAGTTCTCGGTGCCTGGGACGGGCCGCAGGTGTCTGGTCAGTCGATGCACACAGACCTGCGGACACAGAGGTGCCCAGGCAACCGGTCTAGTGTAGACAACGCCCAGCTGGCGGCCAAATCCGGGGGCGTGACCCTGCCCACCCGCCCTCCTCGGAAGGATCGGACTCCGCACCGATGCGTCGACTCGACCTGCACCCGGCGAAGAAGCTGCGCAACCCCGGACGTCACCTGCGCCGGCTCGCGCAGTGGCCGGAGTGGATCGTCGATCAGATCCCCGACACGTTCGCCGAGCAGCGCTACTGGAACTTCAAGATTCCGGTCTTCAACAAGCTCGTCGATTCGCCGCAGACCACGAACGCGATCCGCAAAGCATGCCTGGCCACTATATTCGCCGCCGCCGAAGCAGTCGAAAAATCCCCACGCCGCCCTCCCCACAGCCGCATCGCCTGCCTGGTAAACACACCCGACCTATTCAACTCCGAGGTCACAATCTTCCTCTCGGAGGACTACTTCAACGGATTCCGACCGGTCGCGGAAACCCAGCACACCGACTACCCAGGCGGCTGGATCGAAACCACACCAGCCGACTCGACCGCATTGACCCCGATCCGACCGCCCGAACCACCAGGCCTCACCTTCCTCGGCGGAACACACTTCCTCGAATTCGACGAAGAATGGCCCGACCTACAGATCACCCGCACCCTCTGGAACTGGACATATCCCCATCACCAGGAACTCGACAACAAGTGAGCCGAGTAAGCAGCACCCGAGACGCTGAGTTCATTCCTCGGAAATCAGAAACTCCGGATCCGCATTGCTGCGAATCCGAACGTTCCTCCAGTCGACATTCACTGAGTAAACCCCGCCTGAACAGGTCAGAGAATCAATGTTACCCAAGTCCTCGGCACCGCTAGCATCTTTATATTTTCGGACCGGCCGGTCGAGCCATTCAACACCGAGAACTTCACTGAAGACGAGTTCGCCAGTAACATAGCAATACTGTTCACCAGCCGAAGGCTCGTGATAGCTAGAATGCTCAGGCATCAATACCGCTTCGAGGACGAACTTGACGGCAGAAGCCCTCTCGACAATATCCAGCACATAACTGTCCGCCAGATACAGACCACAAAGACTTGCAAATTCTGCATAATCTCGCGTCACGGCATGATCCAATCATCGGGCCATCGACAACGCGAACGCTCCGTCGAGGAACTCGCGCTCTTGATCGGTGGCGGGAGAGATTTTCTTGCCGCCACGTTCGAGAATCACAACAGACGGCGCAAGGACACCTTCGATCAGCACTTTGAACACTTGATGCCCAGTCCCGAAATATGTCTCGTACATCAGCTTTACGAGCGTCTCAAAGGCATCGATATCAATGTTCCACAGATCAGAAGCTGCCGCGCTGAGCCCAGTAGGCACAGCTAGTACCGACCCGACATCCTGAAGCATCCGAACATACAGGTCACCAACGCGCAGCGACGGACTCCAAATCGTCTCATCATCGATTACGAAAACGTAGCCCATTGCACCCTACGGCCGGTACTCGTGAAATTCCCATTTGGCGAATTGACCGATCTCCGCCGCCAACTCCGGCCAAGTCGGTCGATCAATATCCCTCAACAAGTTGTCGACGTATTGCCTGATCAAGGTGAGCTCGATTCGCTCCAACACCACTAGGTATCGACTGGAGTCCGGGTCTCCCGGATCTACAATAGACTCCCGAGCCTCCGGCGTAGACACCATCAGATCGAAGGATTCTTCGCCAGGACCATCCATTGGACCGATCATCAGCTGAACAAAGAGCGCATCGGAGGGCAACGGCCACTTCTCCAGATCTGCATCGGGACTGTGAATGCGTTTCAGTTCAGCCTTCATGGCAAATCCGTGACGTTGAGATGCCCATTGCCCTGCCACCGGCCATTAGAAACATTCCTCCATTCGAAGTTGGCCTGATATCGCTGCCGATCCCGAAGTTTTCTTTTCCTTTTGCCGCGTCGCGCAACATCCCACTAAGTTCTTCCCAGCGGGAACCACCGCCGCCCCTCCGCCCTAGCCGGTCGAGAAGGTTCCTGGACGGCCGCCCCGGTTCCGTCTGATTCTGAGCCCGATCCACATCCAGTGGGTTGCTGAACGCTTCCCGGGAGTCCACCGTGGTGAGCCATCTCGCGGAGACAGCGCGGCATGTCACTGAAGTGCATGCCTACGAGAGTGCTGGGTGGCAACCGTGTAGCACATTGGATGCGACGATGCCGCAATGTGGCCGTATGCGGGCGCTCTGTCTGAGCTAGGAGCCGCTTCGCCGGGACCCAGCAACCTCGATAGGACATCTCAGCGAACACCACGTGACCTCTGTTGGGCGGGCGACTGGGCTGCACATACTACGTAGGTACTTGCGACTGGCGTAACGCTCGGAAGGCCGGTCACGGTGTACCGAAGGAAACAACTGCACTGTTGCGAGAAGGGACCGCGGGTGAACGTCCTGGTCGAAATGACCGCTCTGACTCTGAGCCGCCCCACTGCTGGGGCCGGCGACATCGAGCGTGCGGCCTGGTACGAGGCCAAAGCCAATCTGCATACGTATCTTGCCGGGCAAGGCGGCTCCGATGCCGCGCGGGAGACCGCATTGGCAGTCAGCGCGCACCAGCGCTCGCTGGAACTGCTGGGCAGGCACAACTGACGAATTACCAACGGCGAGAACGCACAAAGGCACGGCCTCCAGTGGAGGCCGTGCCTTTGTTCAGTTAAAGGTCCTGAGTTACTGCACTCACGAGGAGGGCAGGATCACCAGGAGCTCTTGTGCACGCCCGGCAGCTCACCGCGGTGCGCCATCTCGCGAAGGCAGACACGGCAGAGGCCGAACTTGCGGTAGACCGCGTGCGGGCGACCGCAACGCTGGCAACGGGTGTAGGCGCGGACGGCGAACTTCGGCTTGGCCTCAGCCTTGATCCGCAGTGCTTTCTTGGCCATCGTCAGTTCTCCTTGAACGGGAAGCCGAGGTGCTTGAGCAGGGCGCGGCCCTCTTCGTTGTTCGTCGCGGTGGTCACGACGGTGATGTCCATACCGCGCGGACGGTCGATGGAGTCCACGTCGATCTCGTGGAACATCGACTGCTCGCTGAGGCCGAACGTGTAGTTGCCGTTGCCGTCGAACTGCTTCGGCGACAGGCCGCGGAAGTCGCGGATACGGGGCAGCGCGATGGAGACCAAGCGGTCCAGGAACTCCCACATGCGATCGCCACGCAGGGTGACCTTCGCACCGATGGGCATGCCCTCACGCAGCTTGAACTGCGCGATCGACTTGGTCGCCTTGCGGATCTCCGGCTTCTGGCCGGTGATCAGCTCGAGGTCCTTGACCGCACCGTTGATGAGCTTCGCGTCGCGGGCGGCGTCGCCGACACCCATGTTCACGACAACCTTGACCACGCCCGGGATCTGCATCACGTTGGCGTAGTCGAACTCGCTGTTCAGCGCGTCCTTGATCTCGGCCCGGTAGCGCGCCTTCAGGCGCGGCTGGGTCTGCTCAGAGGTAGTCATGTCAGATGTCCTTCCCGTTCTTACGGGAGACCCGGACCCGCTTGCCGCTCTCCTCATCGGTGCGGTAACCGACACGGGTCGGCTTGCCATCGGAATCGACGACCATCACGTTCGAGACCTGGATGGGGGCTTCCTGGGTCACGATGCCGCCCGAGGAGGCGCCGCGCTGGTTCGTGGAGTTCGCAACGTGCTTCTTGATCCGGTTCACGCCCTCGACCAGGATCTTGCCGGTCGCCGGGTAGGCCTGAATGACCTTGCCCTTGGCGCCCTTGTCCTTACCCGAGATGACGAGCACGGTGTCGCCCTTGTGCACCTTCATGTCAGAGCACCTCCGGGGCCAGCGAAACGATCTTCATGAACTTCTTTTCGCGCAGCTCACGGCCGACCGGGCCGAAGATACGCGTGCCACGCGGGTCGTTGTCCGCCTTGATCAGCACGGCCGCGTTCTCGTCGAACTTGATGTACGAACCGTCCGGGCGACGGCGCTCCTTGGTGGTGCGCACGATGACGGCCTTGACGACCTCACCCTTCTTGACGTTGCCACCGGGGACAGCGTCCTTCACGGTAGCGACGATGATGTCGCCGATACCGGCATAGCGACGCGACGAACCACCGAGAACGCGGATGCAAAGGATTTCCTTCGCGCCCGTGTTGTCGGCGACGCGCAGTCGCGACTCCTGCTGAATCACTTCAGCTCCTCCTGGACCTGGATGTATACGCACGCCGGATTGCCGACCCGACGGGCATGGTCAGTTGCCCTCCGGACGCGCGCCTGCCAGCGGTTTCGTGGATCCGAATGTGCAACTCGAGAACCAACCACTGGGGGTTCACTGCCGAATTGCGGGCATAGCTCCCGCAGGCAACTGGTCCAGTGTAGGTGAACCCGCAGGTCGACCCAAATCGGGGTCGAGGTCGAGACTCGCGTCACGCCGGGCGAGTCATTCCGCGCCGATACCCTCGGACCGAGCAAGATCAGTAAAGGAGAAGCACCGTTCGGCTCGACCGTACCGAAAAGGGGATGCTCTTGAGCTCGTCCGCTCGTCTCGATCGCCGCGCCTTCCTGCTCGCCCTCGCGGCTGTGCCCGCCGCGGCGACGTTGGCCTCCTGCACGCAGGATTCGCAAGCCTCGAATGTCAAGCTCACCGGCGTCGATCTGGCCGGGGCGGACCCGGCGATCCGCCCGCAGGACGATCTCTACCGGCATGTGAACGGGACCTGGTTGACGCAGTATCGGCTGCCGCCGGACAAGTCGTCGTTCGGATCTTTCGATGAAGCGAACGATCGCACCGAGCAGCAGTTGCGCGGCATCGTCGAGGGCATCCGCAATCCGCAGGCGGGCTCGACCGAGCAGCAGGTCCGCGATCTCTACGACGCCAGGCTCGATCGGGACGAGATCGAGCGGCTCGGCATGACGCCGGTCGCCGATCTGCTCGCCGCGATCGACGGCGCGAAGACCAAACCGGACCTGGCCCGGGTGATGGGTTCGCTGCCTATCGCGGGACTGATCGGGTTGCAGGTCGTTGTCGATCAGAAGGACTCGGCCAAGTACATCGCCCAGGTCAGCCAGTCCGGCATCGACGCGAATCTGGACGAGCAGTACTACCGCAAGCCCGAGTACGCCGAGCAGATCGCGGCCTACCGGACGTATCTGCAGCAGGTCGCGGCCGGCGCGGGCCTCGCGGATCCGGCGGGTACCGCGCAGCGGGTGCTCGACCTGGAGACGAAGATCGCCGCCGGGTTCTGGGACAGCGTCCGCGATCGCGACCCCGACACCACCTACAACCCGGTCACCTGGGCCGAATTGGTCAAGCTCGCACCGCAATTCGACTGGGATCCGTGGCTGGCGGGCAGCACCGACCGGCCGAAGCAGTTGTTCGACAATCTGGTGGTCCGACAGCCCTCGTTCGTCACGACCGCGGGCCAGCTGTGGGCCGACGTCCCGATCGAGCAGTGGCAGGAGTACCTGCGCGTCGGTGTGGTGAAGGAATTCGCGCGCTACCTGCCCAAGACGATCGCCGACGCCACGTTCGAGTTCGTCGACAAGACGCTGCAAGGCCGGGACCAACGGCAGGAACCGTGGAAGGACGGCCTGGACACGGTCGACGCGAACCTCGGCGAGCCGTTCGGCAAACTCTATGTGGCCAAGCACTTTCCGGCGTCGGCCAAGGACCGCGCCAAGGCGCTGGTCGCCGATCTCATGGCCGCCTACCGGCAGGACTTCACCAACTCCGCGTGGATGTCGTCGACGACCAAGACGGCTGCCCTCGCGAAGCTGGACAAGATCGTCGCGAAGATCGGGTATCCGGACAAGTGGATCGACTACTCCGGGGTGAAGATCACCAAGGGCAAGCTGGTCGAATCCGTCCGCGCGGTAAGGACTTTCGAGGTCGCTCGCGCTTTCGACAAGCTCGGTACGCCGGTCGACAAGACCGAGTGGGGCTTCCCGCCGCAGACGGTGAACGCCATGTATGACCCGAACGCCAACCAGATCACCTTCCCCGCCGCCATCCTGCAAGCGCCGTTCTTCGACGCCGACGCGGTGTCCGCGGTCAACTTCGGCGGCATCGGCGCGGTCATCGGCCACGAGATCGGGCACGGCTTCGACGATCAGGGCGCGAAGTACGACGGCGACGGCAACCGGCGCGACTGGTGGACACCCGAGGACACGGCCGCGTTCGAGGCCAAGACCAAGCAGCTCATCGAGCAGTACAACGCGCTGACGCCCGAGGGCCTCGATCCGAGCAAGCACGTCAACGGCGCGCTGACCGTCGGCGAGAACCTCGCGGACCTGCGCGGATTGCAGATCGCCCTGGCCGCCTACCGCGCGGCCGCCGAGCGCGACGGCAAGCAGCCGGACCTGAAGACGGTGTTCCTGTCCTGGGCCAGGATCTGGCGGCAGCAGGCGACCACGCAGACCAAGGAGATGCTGCTCGCCAGGGACGTGCACTCGCCCAACGAGTTTCGGGCCAACCAGGTGGTGCGCAATATCGCCGAGTACTACAGCACGTTCGGCGTCGTGGCGGGCGACAAGCTGTTCCTGGCGCCGGACCAGCGGGTCACGCTCTGAGCTGGACCGCCGGGTAGGGCCTGCGACGGGTAGCCTCGGGCGAACAAATCGCGCCTGACGAGGATGCGGCGGGACCGCATCGGGAGAGGAAATCCTCGTGACACGTCTCGGACACCTGGACCGTCGTGCCTTCCTGATCGCACTCGGGGTGGTGCCCGCCGCCGCCGCGCTGGCGTCTTGCTCGAACGACTCCGCACCGGCGAGCAAGCCGCTCGCCGGTGTGGACATGGGTGGTGCGGACCCGGCGATCCGGCCGCAGGACGATCTGTACCGGCATGTGAACGGAAAGTGGTTGCGCGACTACCAGTTGCCGCCGGACAAGGTCGCCTTCGGTTCGACCAGCGAGGCGGCCGAACGCACCGAGCAGCAGTTGCGCGAGATCATCGACGGCATCAAGGATCCGAAGCCGGGATCCGAGGAGCAGCAGATCCGGGACCTGTTCGACGCCAGGGTGGATTGGGACGAGATCGAGCGGCTCGGCATGACCCCGCTGGCCGAGTTGTTCGGCAAGGTCGACGGCGCGGCGACCAAGGCGGACCTGGCCAAGGTGATGGCCGAGCTGCCGATCGCCGGGCTGATCGGCATCGGCATCGGCACCGACCGGAAGAACTCGAACGCCTACATTCCGTCGGTCGGGCAGTCCGGGCTCGGCCTCGGCGAGCAGTACTACCGCAAGCCGGAATACGCCGAGGTGCTCGCGCAGTATCGAATCTTCCTGGGGCGCATCGCCGCCGGCGCGGGACTGCCCGACCCGGAGGGCTTGGCGCAGCGCGTGTTCGATCTGGAGAAGCGGATTGCGCCCGCGCACTGGGACAACGTGCGCACCCGCGATACCGACGCGACCTACAACGTGTTCAGCTGGGCCGACATGGTCGCTCTCGCACCGGGATTCGACTGGGACCCGTGGATGGCCGGCAACACCGACCGGCCGCGTGAGCTGTTCGCGACGATGGTGGTCGGGCAACCGTCCTTCATCACGGCGGCCGGTCAGCTGTGGACCGAGGTCGACATCGCCACCTGGCGCGACTATCTCAAGATCAGCGTGATCCGCGACTTCGCGCCGTACCTGCCCAAGGCCGTCAACGACGCGAACTTCGAGTTCAAGGGCAAGGTGCTCAACGGGCAGGAGGAGCGCCCGGACCGGTGGAAGTACGGGGTCGGGATCGTCGACGACAAGCTCGGCGAACAGCTCGGAAAAGTGTACGTGGACAAGTACTTTCCGCCCGAGGCCAAGCAGCGGGCCAAGGAAATGCTCGACGATGTCATCGCCGCGTACCGGGACAACTTCACCAACTCGACCTGGATGTCCCCGGCGACCAGGACGGCGTCGATCGCGAAGCTGGACAAGATCGATCCCAAGATCGGGTACCCGGACAAGTGGGTCGACTACTCGCAGATGAAGATCACCAAGGGCAAGCTGATCGAATCACTGCTGTCCATCAATACTTTCGAGTCCAAGCGCGCGTTCGCCCGGCTCGGCAACCCGGTCGACAAGACCGAATGGGGCATGTCGCCGCAGACGGTGAACGCCTACTACTCGGCGTCCTCCAACCAGATCGTGTTCCCGGCGGCCTACCTGCAGCCGCCGTTCTTCGACAAGGACGCGCAGCCCGCCGTCAACTTCGGCGCGGTCGGCGCGACCATCGGCCACGAGATCGGCCACGGCTTCGACGACCAGGGCTCCAAGTACGACGGTGACGGCAACCGCAAGGACTGGTGGACCCCCGAGGACAAGGCCGCGTTCGAAGCCAAGACCAAGCAGCTGGTCGATCAGTTCAACGTTCTGGTGCCCGAGGGCCTCGACCCTAGCCAGCACATCAACGGCGAGCTGACCGTCGGCGAGAACCTCGCCGACCTGCGCGGCTTGCAGATCACGCTGGCCGCCTTCCGCATCTCGGAGAAGCGCCGCGGCATCGAAAACCCGGACTACCAAACGTTTTTCCTGTCCTGGGCGCGCAGCTGGCGGGAAAAGCAGACCAAGGAACTGACGATCCGCTACCTCGCCTCCGACACCCACTCCCCCGCCGAATTCCGCTGCAACCAGGTCGTGCGCAACCTGACCGAGTTCTACAACACCTTCGGCGTCAAGGAAGGCGACAAGCTCTTCATGCCCGCGGACCAGCGCGTCACCTTCTGATTCCCGCACACCCCTCGATTTCCCGCACACCGTCTCGCCGGCGATTCGGTGTGCGGGAAATCAGCAGGTGTGCGCCTAATGCGGCGTCCGATTAGCGCCGGTCCGGGCGGCGCGATCTGGGCAGACTGAGCGCATGACGCACTCCCTCACCGACCCGATGGCCGTGCTGACCGGGATGTACGCGGCGGAGGCCGAGTACTTCGCGGCGGGTGGGCCCGACGGCTCGTCGTTCGATCCGCTCGCCCCGTTCTTCGCCACCGACGTGGTGCTGCATCAAGCCGACGGCCTGCCCTACGGCGGAACCTGGCGCGGCCACGACGGCATGGAACAGTTCTTCCGCGCCATGGCCCGCACCTGGGCATCCTTCGACCTGTTGGACCAGTCGTTCCTGGCCACCGGCGAAACCGCGGTCGTCCACACCCGGGTCCACGCCCGCGCCCGCGCCACCGGCCGCGAACTCACTTTTCCTATCCTGCAAACGATTACGATCGCCCACGGCCGGATCGCCGAAGTGCACCCGTTCTATTGGGACACGGCGGCGATCGCGGCGGCGTGTGCGTTGTAGCCGGTCAGCGTGCGGGTACCGGGGTGAGTTCCTCGGCTTCGGCGAGTTCGGCTTGTTCATCGTGGACGTACTTGTTGCCGGCGAAGAAGGAGGCGGCGGCGGCCAGGAACATCATGATCGCGGCGGCGACGAAGACGACGACCAGGCCGGTGTGGAATGGGCCGGTGAGCAGGTGGGGGAAGAATTCCTGGCCGGTGAGGGTGTCGGCATTGACGCCCGGTTTGGCCAATTCGCCGGTGGGACCGAGCAATTCCTGGATCGGGTTGTAGCCGAGGAACGCGGCGAACATGCTGGCCACCGGGGGCAGGCCGGCGACGTCGGCGGCGGCTCCGGCGGAGACGCCCTGAGCGCGCAGGCCGGCGTCGAGTGCCGAGGGCAGGCTGGCGGCAAGGCCGACGACCATGAGCGAGAAGAAGATTCCCATGGACAGCGCGTTGCCGCCGTTGAACAGGGTGCCGCGCATACCGGAGGCCGCGCCGCGCTGGGCGGCGGGCACGCTGGACATGATGGCGGCGGTGTTGGGCGAGAAGAACAGCCCACTGCCGATGCCGTTGAGCAGGATGATCGCGGCGAACACCCAGTAGTTGAAGTCGACGGGGACGACCAGCAGCAGCAGGAAGGTGACTCCCGCGATCAGCGCGCCGCCGGTGGTGAAGGGGCGCGAACCGTAGCGGTCCGACAGCCAGCCCGAGACCGGTCCGGCCGCAAGGAATCCCACGGTCAGCGGCAGCAGATAGATGCCGGCCCACAGCGGGGTCGACTCGAAGCTGAAGCCGTGCAACGGAAGCCAGATGCCCTGCAACCAGATGATCAACATGAACTGCATGCCGCCGCGCCCGATGGAGACCATCAGGTTGCTGAAGTTGCCGAGTCCGAAGGCCCGGTTGCGGAACAGCGCGAGGTGGAACATCGGATCGGCGACCTTGCTCTCCACCACACAGAACACCCCGAGCAGCACGATACCGCCGATCACCGACCCGAGCACCCACGGACTCGACCAGCCGGTGGCGTGCCCGCCGTAGGGCTGGATGCCGTAGGTGATGCCGGTGAGCAGCGCGGTGAGCCCGAGCCCGAAGGTGATCGTGCCCGCCCAGTCGACCTTGCCCTTCGACCGGATGCCGACCTCGTGCAACGAGCGGTACGACCAGAACGCACCGAGGATGCCGATCGGGACGCTCACCCAGAACACCGCGCGCCAATCCCATTCCGACAGCACGCCACCGATGAGCAGGCCGAGGAACGAGCCCGCGACCGCCGCCACCATGTTGATGCCGAGCGCGGTCCCGCGCTGCTTGGCCGGGAAGGCGTCGGTGAGGATCGCGGTGGCGTTCGCGGTCAGCATCGCGCCGCCCACGCCTTGAACCACACGCCAGACGATGATCCACATGGCGCCCGCGCCACCGTGGAACGGATCGAAGGACAGCGCGAGCGCACAGAACGCGAACACCGCGAAACCCATGTTGTACACGCGAACTCGGCCGAAGAGATCGCCGAGCCTGCCGAACATGACCACCAGCACGGCGGTCGCGAGCAGGTACCCCATCAACATCCACAGCAGGTAACCGACGTTGCCCGCGTCGAGCGGGTTCAGCCCGATGCCGCGGAAGATCGCGGGCAGCGAGATCAGCACGATCGACGAGTTGATCGCGGTGAGCAGCACCCCGAGTGTGGTGTTGGTCAGCACGATCCACTTGTAGTGCGGGTGGTCCCGGTCGTAGCGCTGCCTGCGGCGGATGGTCGAAACCTCGCCGAGGTCGAGATCGGTGGATGGAGACGTCACAGCACAGCCCCTCACAGATTGTTATCTCCGCAAACTATATAGTTAGCGGATGTAACGATCAAGACCGGCCGGTGTGATCTGCGACCGGGCAGGCCTCGTCCAGGAGGTCAGCGGGATCGATCGGCCGCCCACTCGCGGGACAGCGCGAGCAGAGTGCTGAGCTCGGTGGTTCGGTCGCCCGCCGGGAACTGCACAGCTCGACCCGGATAGGCCGGCGGCGTCCCGTCCCGCTTCAAGCGAGCGGCCGCCGCGATATCCCTGGCGTAGGCGCGCAGATCGGTGGTCTCGGCGGCGCTCGGATCGGGCACGTACTGCTTCAGATGCAAGAGGGCGTCCCGGATTTCGACCGTCATGCGGTAGAGGCGGGCGCTCGAGCCACGGCGATCCTCGTGGTCGAACGGCAACACCACCTCGGGCACGGCCGCCGTGAGGTCGTGCCACAGCGGGCGCAGCCGGCGGCACCATCTGCTTTCCCGATCGAGACCTGCCCGCACGAGCAAGGCGCTGACCAACGGCATCGATATCAGCGTGGCCAGGATGGCCAGCGTGGCGAACGATCCCACCACCCAGGCAGTACCCAAGTCCTGCGGCGACGCCCTGGACAACGTGTGCAGCGTTCGATACGTCGACGCGCACATGGTGTAGCAGGCAACGGCGAGCAAGGCCCAGTAGGTCAGCGTTTCCCCGGTCGTCGCGGCGGCGGCGCGGAGTTCGCGAACGCACGCTCGCCCGAGCGACACCGCGATCGCGATGAGGAAGATATCGGCGGCCGCCCACAGCAACCCGTCCCAATCCACCACCCGCATCGCCGCCGGGAACAGGCCCGCCTCGCCGGCCACCGCGCAGAGCAGCACAAGCAGTCCGGCCGACGCGGCCACCGCATCGTAGGCGCGCTGGCGCTGCCAGGTCGTCCGCTGGTCCGCGCCGCCGAGCAAGGCGATGAATCCACAGGAGTTGGACAACGTCAGGAACCCGACGGCCATGAACACGCGTTGGCCCACATCGGGGTAGCCGATGCCCGCCACCACCGCGTAGGCGAAAACCGCACCGATATCCCAGGTCAACGCGCGATTGATCAGGCGATCGGTGAGCGTTTCGTTGACCAGCCACCATCGGCCGCACACGATCGCCAAGACGAAGGCGATGACGATGGTGGTGAATACGGGCGGTGCGGAATTCATCGGGCGGACGGCCACTCGCGGGCCAGGCCGAGCAGCATCTGGAGCTCGGAGGCGCGGTCGGGTGGCCGCGGCGCGGCATCGATCGGGCGCCGCGCGGACGCGACCGCACCTTGTGCCTTGGCGCGCGCCGCGCCGGCCATCAACAACGCGTAGCCCTTGCGGTCGTCCTCGACCATGGGGCGAACCGCGGCGTCCTCGGCGAGGTCGGGTAGGTACGGCCGCAGTTGTAGCAACGCGTCCCAGATCTCGACCGTCATGCGATAGCGCCGGTACGCGGAGTCCTGGCTCGCCGAATCGTCGGGTGGCAGCACCACTTCCGGCACCGCGGTGGTGAGGTCCTGCCACATCGGGCCGAGGCGGCGACAGTGCCTGCTCGCGCGATCCCACCCGGTGCGCGCGAGCAGCACGTCGACCAGCCGGACCGAGATCAGCAAGGTGAGCAGGAAGAAGTTGGTGAGAATGACGACCACCCATGCCTCGCCCGGTTCGGACGGCGGCGCTCCGGAAACCGTTCGCACACCGCCGATCAACGACCCGAGGAACCAGTAGCCCGCGAGCAGGAGCAAGGCGGAGTAGAGCAACATCTCCCTGATTTCCAGGTCATCTTTGCGCAGCTCCCGAACGCAGACCCGCAGGATCAGCAAGCCCGAGACGGCGGCGAAGACCTGCGAGGCCGTCCACACCGCGGTGGACCAACCGAACGGCAACAGGAAATCGAGGAGGGGTTCGGCCAGCAGCACCGAACCCGCCGCGACGGCCGCGATCGCGTCGTAGGTGCGCTGCCCGCGGCGGGCTTCGTAGCGAGCCGTCCCATCGAACAACAGTCTGGCGAACCCGTAGGCCTGCGCGCCCGCCATCAGCCCGCAGCCCATGAACACCCGCTGCGCCAGGTCCGGGGCCCCGGCTCCGGTGACGACGCCGTGCAGCAGGAATCCGCCCAGCTCCCAGCTGAACAGGCGGTTGATCAGCCGATCCATACTCGTGCTGTTCGCGAAGAACCATCGCCCGACCGTGACGATCGCGGCGAACACACCGATCGACAGCACGAGCCAAGCAGGTACAGAATTCATCGTCGGTGACACTAACCCGCGGTAACTCTCCCGACCATGGCCTGGGTCGAGCCGGTCAGCTCTCGGCCGCCCGACGGTAGCCGCGAACGGCCAGTGCCCCGAAGACCGCGACCAACCCGACCGACCAGGCGACGGTCTGCAACAACGGAACCGAGACCGGCCCACCGACGGTGAACCCGCGCATCGCCTCCACCGCACAGCTGATCGGCTGGCCGCGCACGATCGGCTGTAGCCAACCGGGGTAGTTCTCGATCGGCACGAAACCCGAGTTGAAGAACATCGCGAGCAGCACCACGGCGGCGAAGATCTGCACCACCTTGTCGCCGATCCGGCTGACCCCCACCACGATCACCATCGGCGTGAATCCCGAGATGACGATCACCGGGACGATCAGCACGCCGAGCACACCGGCCAGGCCCTGCTGGAAACGCAGGCCGAGCACGACGCCGACCACCACCACGACCACCGTCGCCGCCACTGCCCGCAGGCATTCGGCGAGCAGCCTGCCGATCAGCCCGGCCGAGCGATTGATCGGCAGTACCCAGAAGCGGCGCAGCAGACCGCTCTCCCGCTCGCCGTAGAGCGAAAGGCCGGTGCCGGTCGCCCCGTACATGGCGCCGGCCACGGCGATCATCGGCACGAAACCGTAGATGGCGTCGGTGCCGCCGCCGAGGTCGAGCGACTTGCTGAGCACGAGATCGAACATGAGCAGCAGCAGGATCGGCAGCACCAGGGTCGTGGTCACCACCTCCTGCTGCCTGCTCCAGCGGCGCAGCAGCCTGCCGGTTTCCACCAGGCTCTGATCGACGAGCGCGTTCATCGCCGCCGTCCTTCCACTCGCACCGACACGATCATGGCGCCGGCCAGCAGCCCGGCCACCCAGACCGCGGCAACGGCGCAGGTCGTCGTGTACCGGCCTGCGGACAGCTCCCGCAACGCGGCCGTCACCTGCGACACCGGCTGATTGCGCACGAAGGGCTGGATCCAGCCCGGGAATCCTTGCGCGGGAACGAAACCCGTCGACATCATGAGCAACAGCAGCTGCGGCGCGAACAGCACCGTCGCGCCGAGTTCCGGATTGGCCGTCGCGGTACCCAGCGCGTCGGCGGCGATCACCACGGCCGCACCGAAGCCGAGCACCAGCACCAGGAAGGCCACGGTCGAGCCGAGCCCGTGGAAGCGGAAGCCGAACACCGAGCCGATGGTCAGCGCACCGGCGAGCGCGGCGAGCGCGCGCACCGCGTTCGCCGAGATCCGGGCGGCGGGGGGTATCCACGGCGGCACCGGCATGGCACGCAGCCGAGTGCCCATGCCGCCCGCCACCTCTCGCGCCGCCCGATCGCCGGCGAACATGGCGGTGAAGAACATGGCCTGAATGGCGATCAGGGGCAGCAGATACTGCGCGTAGTCGATCCCGGTCGCCTCCATCGAACGACGCAGCGGCACATAGACACAGACGAAGAAGGTCAGCGGCGCCGCGAACGCGAGCACCAGGTCGCCCTCGCGCACCGCGGCACGAATACCGCGCCCGCTCAACGCGGTCCACTGCATCCCGTGCGGTACCCGCAGGATCGTTTCGGTGGTCATTCGGCGGCCTCGGCGGCGGGCTTGGTCAGTTCGATGAACACCTCGTCGAGCGAGGGCCTGCGCAACGCGATGTCGATGAGTTCGACATCGGCGTCGGTGATCCGGCGTAGTGCCTCACCAAGCGTGGTGGCACCATCCGGCGCGGGCAGCGACACCCGGTCGGCGGACTCGGCGACGGTGATCTCGCCGATCCCGGTCAGCGCGGTGACCACGGCGGGCAGGTCGCCGGGGTCGGCCGGGACCACCTCGCAGTAGCTCGCGCCGGTGCGCGCCTTGAGCTGGTCGGCAGTGCCCTCGGCGATCACGGTGCCTTGGTCCACGACAATGATGTTGTCGCTCAGCACATCCGCTTCCTCGAGGTACTGCGTGGTGAGCAGGATGGTGACGCCCTGCTGCTTGAGCGAGCGCACCAGTCCCCACAGGCTCTGCCTGCTCACCGGGTCGAGGCCGGTGGTCGGCTCGTCGAGAAAGACCACCGCCGGCGGCCGCACCAGACCGCACGCGATGTCGATGCGCCGCCGCATGCCGCCGGAGTACTGGCCGACCCGCCGATCGGCAGACTCGGTCAATTCGAACTGGCCGAGCAGTTCGTCGGCACGGGCCCGGGCCTCCTTGCGGCGCAACCCCATCAGGCGACCGAACAGCACCAGGTTCTCCCGGCCGCTCAGCATCTCGTCCAGCGCCGCGTACTGGCCGGTGAGCATGATGGACGCGCGGACCTCCGCGGCTTGCCGGACGACGTCGTACCCGGCCACCAGCGCCCGCCCGGAGTCCGGCTTGGTGAGCGTCGACAGCACGGACACGGTGGTGGTCTTGCCCGCCCCGTTCGGGCCGAGCACCCCGAGCACACTGCCCTTGGGCACCTGGAAGCTGATGCCGCGCAACGCCTTCACCTCGCCGAAGGACTTTTCCACGCAGTCTACAACGATCGCGTGCTCGGCCGAAGCCGCGGGCGCCCCCGTTACCCTGCTCGAACCCACCGTGCTGTCTCCGTCCTTGCTGCCTGCGAATCGTGCTCGGTCCCGGTGAATCCCGATCGGGGCGGCTAGCCCAGCAAGGTCACCACCTCGTCGAGGGACGCGCCGCCCAAGATGGCGGTGACCGGCAGCTCTCGCTTCAATTCGAGTTCGATGCGCTTGCGTAAGTCCAACGCCTGCAACGAATCCAAGCCGAGGGCGACCAGCGGAACCGAGCCATCGATGGTCTCCGTGGTGTCCATGCCCATCACCGCGCGCAGGGCGAACTGCACCTGCTCGGCGGTGTTCGGCGCGACGGACCGGCTAGCGGCCGGTTCCGGTACCGCGGCCGCCGGGGCGGAAATGACGACGGAATCCTGCGCTACCTCGGCGAACTCCTCGGGTAGGTCTCCGAGTTCCAAACTGCTGAACAGCGGGTCGAAACCGAAGGCGGAGAACAGGGTTGCCAGCCGGTCCCAGTCCGCGGTCGCAACGATGACGTTCTCCGCCTGCGCGGTGATACCCGCGGCGATCGCGCTGAGGGGTTCCATCGGCCGCAGGCCGGTTCCGCTGATCTTGGCCAGTGCGTCGGCCTGATCCGCGCCGACCGCACGCCAAAGTCCCCACTGCACAGAGGTACTCGCGATGCCACGGCTGCGGTATCGCGCCGCCGCCGCGTCGAGCATCCGGTTCACCGCGGCGTACACCATGTGCCCGCGCCCGCCGATGGTGGCCGAGAGCGACGAGCACAGCACGATCCGGCCGTCCGGCGTCCGCGGGAAGTGCCGGACCAGGTGCTCCAGCGCGACGACCTTCGGCGCCGCCGCGGCACGCACCGACTCCGGGGTGAGCTCCGCGGCCGCGACGTAGTCGACCGCGGCGTGCACGATCAGATCCGCAGGCGTGCTGCGGTATTCGTCGGCCAGGGCGCGCACCGCGGCCTCGTCGGTGACATCACAGCGCCGGACGATCACCTCGGTGGCGCCGAGCCGCTTGATCTGCTCGATCCGGACGAGCGACTCCGCGACGCCACCGGAGCGGCTCAGCAAGGTGATCCGTCCGGCACCGTCCCGGGCGAAACGCTCGCAGAAGTCCAGCCCGAGCTTGCCGGTGCCGCCGACGATCACGACCTCCCGCAGG
The DNA here is from genome assembly GCF_040681495.1 of Nocardia sp. NPDC051756. Taxonomy (NCBI): domain Bacteria; kingdom Bacillati; phylum Actinomycetota; class Actinomycetes; order Mycobacteriales; family Nocardiaceae; genus Nocardia; species Nocardia sp. NPDC051756. The sequence goes on from NZ_JBFAYV010000009.1 coordinate 36,678, forward strand.
CCGGCGGAGCCGAACGGCTGGACCGTCGAGACATCCTCGGCGACCAGCCGTTTCGCGTAGACACCGCCATCGCGCAGCGCGAGCTCGGGTTCCCGTGCCGTGTGCAGGGCGACCAACAGTGCCTTGGCCGAGTCCGCGGCGGGCCGACCGGGCGCGATATCCACATGCCGGAACGAGACACCGAGGTGTTCGGCGGCGAGACAACGGAATCCGGCCTGCGCCGCGGCGTGGAAGAGACTCGGCACGTCCGCGTCGAGCACCTGCTCGCCGCCGACCGTGACCAGCCACACGTCGCGGACACCGTCGAGCCGGGGCAACCACCCGCGCTCGCCGAGAAATTCGGCGAGTTCCGCTACCGCCGCATCGACCTCGAGATCACCCAGGTCCGGCAGCAGAATGACTGCGGTGTCGAAAACCGTTCCCGCACTATGCGGATCGACGATCGACACACCGTGCAGTGTGGCGGCGTCCTGAAGCGCGGCCACCAGCTCGGCGCTGCGGCCACCGTGATCCAGCACCGCCATGGTGCGCGGCGGCACCAGCGCACGGCTGCTCAGCCGCACCCATCGCTCCACAATGCGCTGTGCGGGCACAGTATTCGGCTCGACCGCAGCGGCGGTTACCGGCGCGGCGCTGGTCGCGGCCGGAGCCGCGACGTGATCATAGGCCGCCCACAGGTGCTTGGGGTTCATCTGGGTGTTCGGGAAGTCGAGCAGCGGAAGTTGCGGTACGGCAGTCGGATCCGTGCGCAACGCGGACCAGTCGTAGCCGAGATCGCTGACCGCGACGAGGCCCAGGTTGCGGGTGAACTCGCGCAGATCGGTGGCCGATCGGCGGGAGGTGCCGATCGTCTGGAAGTCGCGCTGCGGGGTGACGGCGCTCAGGTTCTCCTGGACCGCGAGGAACAGTGCGGGATGATCGGCGATCTCGAGGAAAGTGTCGACCCCGCGCTCGGCCGCGCGCGCGATCGCCAGGTCGAAACGAACTCGGTTGCGCAAGTTCCAATACCAATAGTCCCCCACCGGCAGATCGGGGGTGATCGCGGTGCCGAGGGTCGATCCGATGCACTCGATCTCGGTCGCCGCGAACTCCGGACGATCGAGTTTGGCCGCCAGCGAGTTGTCCAGGAAGCTGTCCCGGAACTCGGTCACGACGGAGGTGTGCGCCGGGTATCCGACGCGAATCTCCTTGGCGAACTTGCCCTGTTCGGTCAGCTCGGCCACCACGCGGGTGACCGTCGCGTGCTCCCCGCCGATGGCGAGCACGTGCGGGGAATTGATCACCGACAGCTCCGCCCAACCGGACTGCCGAGCCAGGATGGCCTCGCACTCCTCGCGGTCCACGCCGACCACGGCCATCGAGTACTGGTCTTCCCGGCCCTCCTGCTTGGCCAGGGTGTCCACGAGTCCACCGCGCATGGTCACCACGCGCACAGCATCGGCCAGCGTGATCACCCCGGACACCACGCCCGCGGCCAGCTCGCCCTGACTGTGCCCGATGGTGACACCCGGGGTGACACCGGCGGCCCGCCACATCGCGGCGAGGCCGTTCATCTGCATGAACAACGCGGGCTGCACGATGCGCAACAGGTTGTGTCCCGGGTCGGATTCCGCGAGCAGGTAAGACCGCGGCGAGAGCTCGAACAGGTCCTGGAAGACCGCCTCGGCCGCGTCCACCGCGGCCTTGAACGCAGGCGAATGCGCGTAGAGCATCCGGCCCATTCCGGGATACTGGCTGCCCTGGCCGGGGAAGATGTAACCGATCTTGCGCGCCTTGGCGGCGCTGCCGCCGGCCACGACCGATGCATGCGGCTCACCGTTCGCGACGGCACTCAGCGCCTCGATGAGCTCGGCCCGCTCGGTGACCATGGCCAGTGCGCGAAACCGGCGCGCGACCCGGGTCCGGAACAACATGTCGGCAACCCGATCCGGACCGACCTCGGGATGATCGCCGAGGTAGGACCGGATGGCCGCGGCTTCGCGACGCAGCGAATCCGCCGTGTCCGAGGACAGCAGCACCGGAATGCTGCCGTCCGGAAGTCGGTAGTCAGACATGGATCTCCTCCTCCAGCACCGGCATCGCGATAAGCGCGTGCGCGTTCGTGCCCGCTACCCCGAACGACGAGACTGCGCCGTACCGCACCCCGTCGCGGGGCGCCCAGTCCTCCAGCCGATCGGCCAGCCGCAGACCCGATCGCGACCAATCCAGCTGCGCTGTCGGGTTTTCCGCGTGCCTGGTCGGGGGTATCTGGCCGTGCAGGCCGCTGAGCAGCACTTTGATCAGGCCGAGAATCCCCGCTGCCGCTTGTGCGTGGCCGAGGTTCGACTTGACCGAACCGAGCCGCGGACCGTTGTCCGGCTGCGCGGCTGCCCCGTAAACCCGGGCCAGTGCGGTCAATTCGAGGGGATCACCGACCGCGGTGCCGGTCCCGTGGCCCTCGATCATGCCGATCAGATCTGCTGAAATACTGGCTGCCTCAAGTGTTTTCGCGATCAGTTGCGCCTGCGCCGCGGCGCTCGGCACCGCGATCGGCGCACCCGAGCCGTTGTGGTTCACCCGAGTCGCGAGCACCCGTCCGTACACCCGATGACCGAATGCCTTGGCGCGCGATTCTCGTTCCAGCACAACGACTCCGGCGCCCTCACCCCAGAGGGTGCCGCGTGCGTCCGCGGAGTACGGCTTGCACTGACCATCCGTGGACAGCGCGTTGACCTTCGAGAACTCGAAGAAGCCACCGAGTGAGCCCATGACACAGACACCGCCCGCCAGCGCCCAGTCGCATTCGCCGGCGCGAATCGCGGACGCCGCAAGATGCACGGCGTACAACGAAGAGGCACAGGCCGCATCAACACTCATCGAGGGACCGGACAGCCCTAGGCAATTCGAGATCCGACCAGCGACCGCCGCCATCGCGGAGCCGGTCGCCCGATATCCGGTCAGGTCGTTCGCCTCGTCACCGCGCGGGCCGTATTCGGTGTACGAAGCGCCGATGAAGCATCCGACTTCGTCACCGGCCAGGGTCATCGGGTTGATGCCCGCGTTCTCCAATGCACGCCAGGCCACCCGCAGCGCGACCCGCTGCTGCGGATCCATCGCCACCGCCTCACGCGGCGTGATACCGAAGAACATCGGGTCGAATTCGGCCGCGCCGTCGAGGAAGCCGCCTGCGTCGCGCACCCGGCTCCAGCCGTCGGCCTCGGACTGGGTCAGCAGCCGGTCGATCGGCCACTCCCGGTCGCGCGGAAACGGGCCGATCAGATCACGCGATTCGGCGAGGGCGGACCAGAATCCGGCCAGGGTGTCGATGCCACCGGGTACCTCGACGGCGAGGCCGGCGATCACGATGGGATCGTCGTCGATCGGATGCTCGGTCATCGCGCCGCCTCCTGCGAAACCAGCTCGGCGGACAGGATTTCCGTGATGCCCTCGACCTGATCGTCGAGATAGAAGTGCCCGCCGTCGAACATCGTCACCGCCAGCTCCTGCTCGGTGTGCTGCTGCCAGGCGAACAGATCGCCGATGCCGACGTACTCGTCCTCGCTACCGCCCATCACCTCGATCCGGGTGCCGATGGTGACGTCCCCGGGGCAGCTGTAGGCATCGAACGCGCGGTAGTCGCCCTTCAACGCGGGCAATGCCATTCGCATCAGTTCCCGGTTCGCCAGCAGATCGGCGCCGGTGCCCTGCAACCCGCCGACATGATCGAGTAGTTCGTCGTCCTCGGTCGGGTGCGGCGGCATATCGGCCACCTGCCATGGCGCGCAGGCCCCGGAGACCCCCAGCAGCCGCACCGGCACGCCCGCCGCATCGGCCAGCCTGGCGAACTCGAACGCCACCATGGTGCCCATGCTGTGGCCGAAGAGGGTGATCGGCACGCCCCGATTGAACGGCGACCTGGCGAACTCGTCGAACGCGTCGGCGGCGGTCTCCTCGATGGTGTCGCGCACCGGTTCCCGCGCCCGATCCTGCCGGCCCGGGTATTGCAGCAGGATCACGTCGAAGTGCGCGCTAAGCGCCTTGGAGAATGGCCGGTACGTCGAGGCGCCGCCGCCCGCGTGCGGACAGATCACCAATGGTGGGTTGTCCGCGGACCGCGGTTTGTGAAACTTTCGGATCCAGCCCGGTGTGCTTGCCATTACCTGATCTCCTGCCTGGCACCGCGATCGCGGTGCTTCACTGCCACATCCGTCGCATGACCAACATCCCCAGGTCCGCGTCGTCGAGGACCGCGGTGTCGCCGATGCGGCGATCGGCGTCCTCGGCGATGGCCCGCAGGGTGTTGGTGAACGCGGACTCGATGATCTGAATGTCGTTGTCGTCGAAGGAGTCCTCGGCGTAGAAGACGACGACCTGTAGGGGTTCACCGGGGAACAGCAGGTCCGCGGGGAAGATCATGATCAGCAGCGCGTTGTCGGTGGCGCCGCGGCCCTCGAACGACACCAGGTCCAGTTGCTCTTCGCCGAGCAGCCGCACCAGTTCGTCACGGCCCGACGGGTAGGACTGGAAGACGAACATGCTGTCGAACAGCCTGCGCGCGCCCGCGACTCGGTTCGCCGAGGTCAGCGGGTACTGCTGGAATTCCATGAGGTCGGCGCGCCGGCGCTGGACGTCGGTGAGCCGGCCGCGCCAGGTCTGCTCGGCGGACAGCTCGATGGCGACCGGGACGGTGTTCACGAAGCAGCCGATGGCGTTGTCCACCTCGTCGAGGTCGGCCGGGCGGCCGGACACTACCTCGCCGAAAACCGCTGCGTCCCCGCCGGTTACATAACGCAGCACGTTGGCCCAGGCCAGCTGGCAGACCGCGCTGAACGTGGTGCCGGCCGCGGCGGCCAGCTCGGTCAACGCGTCCGCGACCGCGGCGTCGACCGGGAACCGGTGCGCCACCGGGACGCCCGAGCCACCGGGCACCCGATTCGGCGCGACCACACACGGCTGGACCCCGGCGAGGTACTCGTTCCACACGTCCTCGGTCGCTTGCTCGCGATCCTCGGTGAGCCGCAGGAACTCCGCGAAGGTCCCCGGGTTGCCGAGCGGTTCGGCGGTGCCGCCGCTGGCATAGTCGGCGAAGATCTCGCGCGGCAGCAGCTGTCCGGACCAGCCGTCGGTCAGGATGTGATGCGAGGCGAGCACCAGCATGTGCGCCGAATCCGGCAGGTGCACCACGGTCGCGCGCATCAGCGGTCCGCGGGACAGGTCGAACACGCCCGCCTGATCGGTGTCGAGGAATTCCAGCAGTCGCGCTTGCGCGTCCGGCTCGGTCGAGAGGTCGACCTCCTCGACCGGGAAGTCCATCCGGTCGGCGACGATCGCGTGCGGCTGTCCCGCGTGCGACACCGAAATGGCAACGCGCAGATTCGGATACCGATTCAGCACGTTGTTCAGCGAGTGGGTCAGCCGCGGCACGTCCAGCGCGCCGCGCACGGTGATCGTGGTCTGCACGGTGTAGGCGTCGCGCCCGGCGTTGCTGATCGCGGTGAAGTACAGCCCCGCCTGTAGCGGCGCGAGCGGATACACATCGACGCAGCGGCCGTAGAGCGACTGCCAGCGATCGAGATCGAGCTGGGTCACGTCGCGGGCCAGCACGTCGCTCGGCGTCAACCGCCGGACCGGATCCTCGCGCACGGTCTTCGCCAGTTCGCGCAGCGCACCGGTCCACAGGTCGGCGAATTCGCGGACCTCGGCCTCGGCGATCGGGCCGGACGGGAACCGGAAGGACGCTCGGAGCCGCGGAGAATCGTTGTCCAGCACCGCGACCGTGTTGATGTCGAGCAGCGCGGGCGCGGGCATGGCCGCGTTCGCATGGCCGCCGAGATAGCCGAATTCCGGTGCGGCGTCCCAATCTTTCGCCGTGTCGGCGACGGCGAAGCGGCCCATGTAGTTGAAGCTGAGCTGCGGCGGCGCGCTACCGGCGAGCCGAGGCGCGGTGTCGGGATTGAGCTGCCGGAGCAGACCCCAGCCGATGCCGGAATCGGGCACCGCGCGCAGCTGCTCCTTGACCGCCTTGACCGCGCCGACCATCTCGGCGTCGGCCGCGATGTCCAGCGCGACCGGGTAGGCGGTGGTGAACCAGCCGACCGCGTTGGCGAGATCCACTCCGGCGAACAGGCTTTCGACGCGGCCGTGCCGCTCCATGGTCAGTGCGACCGGGTCGGCGTCGCGGTCGCGGGCCTGCCGGAACCGCCGAGTCGCCACGGCGAGCGCCGCCACCTGGATGTCGAGGAAGTCGCAACCGAAGGCCTGCGCGGCGGTGGTCATCAGGTACCGGGTGTCGGCGATATCCAGCTCGGCGGTGACCTCGCGCACCGTCGCGACCGTATCGACGGCGGCATCGAACGCGCGCTGGCCGAGCAGCGGGTCGGCCCTGTCCGCGATCTCCTGCCAGGACGGCAGGGTCTCGGTCACCGACTCGGCCTGCGCGAGCCGGACCAGGTTGGTGTTCCACGCCTGCACCGACGTGCCGAGGTCGGCCGCCGAAAGCTCTTCGTGTGCCCAGAGCCTGCGCAGATCCTCGTGGATGACGCGCCAGGACACGCCATCGACCACCAGGTGGTGCAGCACCAGCAGCAGCCGTCCGGCGGACCGGTCGTCGGTGTGCACCCAGGCCGCGCCGACCATCCGGCCTGCCGCCGGATCGAGCGATTCGGCGATGACGCGCAACTGCTCGTTCAGCGCCTCGGTCGCGGTCGATGCCCATGCGGCGCAGTCGATCTCGACGTCGATGAGTTCGGGGTGAGCGAACGACTCCTCGGCCCGCGGCACGTAATAGGCGGGGCGGCCGTCCGGTCCGGTCGCGAGCCGGGCCCGCAGCAGCGGATGCCGGTCGACCAGACCGTGCAGGACGGTCGTCAGCCGGTCGCGCGAGCTGTCCGCCGGGGTCACCACGGCGGTGGCCTGGCTGTAGGCGGCGTAGTCGGCGCTCTGCTCGGTCAGCAGGGTGGCGATCGGGTTGAGCGGGATCCATCCGGTGCCGTCACCGGATTCGACCAGCGCGGGGGCGGTCGACAGGTCGATCGGTGCGGTGGCCGCGGCGATCAGTGCGATGGTGCGCGCCGCGAACAGCGCGCTGGTGGTGATCAGCAGGCCGCGCTTCTTCAGCGCCGACGCCATCCGGATCGCGCTGATGGAATCGCCGCCGAGCGCGAGGAAGTCGTCGTCGGCGGCCAGTTCGACCTGCTCGGCGAGCCCGAGCACCTGCCGGATCACCGCGGCGACCGCCTGCTCGGCCGGGTCGCGCAGGGCACGACCGCGCCCGGTGCCGCCGCCGAGATCCGGCACCGGCAGGGCCTTGCGGTCCAGCTTTCCGTTCGCGGTGAGCGGCAGTTCGGCCAATTTCACCAGCGCCGACGGGATCATGTAGTCGGGCAGCCGGTCGGCGAGGTGAGCCCGGATGGCGCCGGAGTTCTCGGCCTCGGTGCCGGACTCGTACGCCGAACCGGGCTCGGGCACGTAGTACGCGACCAGGGCCGCGTCGGTCTCCCGATTGATCGCGATCGCCGCGGCGGACGCGATGCCGGGGACCTGGCGCAGCACCGAGCCGACCTCGCCGAGTTCGATCCGGTGACCGCGAACCTTGACCTGATCGTCGATCCGGCCGAGGTATTCCATGCTGCCGCCGGGATGCCAGCGCACGACATCGCCGGTGCGATACATCCGTGCGCCGGGTTCGTCGGTGAAGGGGCAGGCGACGAAGGTCGCCGAGCTCGGGCCGGACCGATGATGGTAGCCCTGCGCGAGTTGGATTCCGCCCAAATACAATTCACCGGTCACCCCGGGCGGCGCCGGCCGCAATCGATCATCGAGCACATAGACGTCCGAATTCGATTCGGGCAGGCCGATCAGCGCGGCGCGGAAATCGTCCGGTGCGGCCAGCGCGCCCGCGAAGTTCTCGTGCATGAGGTCCATCGCCGCCTCGGTCGGCCCATAGAGACCGAGCACCGTGCCGCCGAATACTCGGCCGGCCTCCTCGACCAGCGGCGGCGGCACCGCCTCGCCGCCGAGGTAGACGAACCGCATCGAGCGCAGGCGGGCGGGATCGGGATCTGCGTCGAGGAACGCCCGAGTCACGCTCGGCACCAGGGACAACTGGGTGATCTGGTGCCGATCGATGATGTCGGCCAAGGCTTCGACATCGGCCTGCCACCAATCCGGCGGCGGCAGAACGGTTGTCGAACCGGTGCACAGCGCGTTGACCAGTTCGAAGACCGAGACGTCGAAGCCGATCGGCGCTTTCTGCAGGATCCGCTCGGCGCCGAAACCCAGGTAGTCACGCATCCACTGGACGTGACTGGCGACCGCGCGATGGTTGATCACCACACCCTTCGGCCTGCCCGTGGTGCCCGAGGTGTAGAGCAGGTAGGCGGCATCGAGCGGGTGGATGGGGCGGGTGAGTTCGCCGGGCCGGATCGGGGTGGCGTCGAGCCGCGCCGATGCCGCCTGCTCGGCGTGGTCGGCGAGATCCAGAATCGGCACGCCCGCACTGTGTTCCGGATCGAGCACGCGGTCGGGCCCGGCCGAACGCACCAGCAAGGTGGGTTGCGCATCGCGGAGCATGAATTCGATGCGGTCGGCGGGGTAGCTCGGGTCGATCGGCACATACACGGCACCCGCGCGCAGTACGGCCGCGAACACCACCGGCAGCCATTCGCTGCGCTCGGCGAACACACCGACCCGGTCGCCGGCCCGCACGCCACGCTCGAGGAAACGACGGGCGAGCCGGTTGACCCGCGCGTCGAATTCGGCGTAGGCCAACTCGGTTTCACCGAAGACCACGGCGATGTGATCGGGGTGCTCACGCGCCGAATCACGGATCATCGCGTCGACGGTGGCCGGCTCGATCGGCACCCGGTCGCCGCGCGACCAGGTCTGCACTGCCGCGCGATCCGCGGGCGAGAGCACGAGCAACGCCTCCACCGAACGGTCCGCCGCGGCGGCGGCCAGCGTCTGGTCGATGTAGTCGTGCAGCCGTTCGATCGTCGACTCGTCGAAAAGGTCTGTCCGATAGGTGATCTGCACGTCGACCCGGTCGCTGTGCAGGAACGCCTCGACTGCGATCGGCAGCAGCGAGGCGCCGTGGTCGGCGAGCCGCCAGCTGGTGACCGCGCCGGGCAGCTGCGGTCCGTCGATCTTCTGGTCCAGGAACAGCACCATGGTGTCGAACAGGGCGGAGCCGACGTTGCCGGTGGCGCGGTTGACCGCGCGCACCACGCCCTCCTGCGGGAAGTTCTTGTGCCGGAACGCCTCTGTCGTCACCGTGCGCACGTACTCGACCAGCTCGGCGAAGGTGCCGCCGCCCGCGCGATCGGCCGACGGGTTCAACCGCAACGGGAGCATGTTGCTGAAATTGCCGATCAGCAGCTCCATCCCGGACTCTTCGCGGTTGGCGACCGTGGTGCCGATCACCACGTCGGCCTGCCCCGTGATCTGGCGCAGCGCAACGTAATAGGCGGCCAGGAACACCGAGAACGGGGTGGTGCGCAGTGCCACGCTGAGGCTGCGTAGGTTGGCGTCCGCGGTCGTGCCGAGCAGTCGGTCCAGCCGGCTGCCGGTTTCGGTGACGAGCAGGGGCCGCCGGTTGTACGGCAGCGGCAGTTCCGGCACCTCGCCGTCGAATCGACCGGCCCAGAAGTCGCTGTCCGCAGCGTGATCGGCGGTCGCGAAGCGATCCTGCTCCCACTCCGCGAAGTCGGCGACCTGGCGGCGCAACGGCTCGACGGTGATCGAACCGGTCAGCGCCTGGCGGTAGTACCGCTCGACGTCCTTCGACAGCGCGGGCAAAGTCATACCGTCCCAGGCGATGTGCTGGATCACGACGATGACGACCAGGCGGCGCGGGTCGATCCGGACGAAATCGAGCCGCAGGGACGATTCGTTCGACAGGTCGAAGGTTTCGTGCGCGGCCGCCGCCACCTGCGCGGTCAGCCTGCGCTCCGCCTCGCCCGCCGCGAATCCGGTCAGATCGAGCTCGCGCACCCGGGGCGCCAGCTCCGGATGGATGTGCTGGTACGGATTTCCGTGCTCGTCGTTGTGATAGGTGGTGCGCAGCACCTCGTGTCGCCGCACCAGCGCCAGAAAGGCTTGCCGCAGCGCGTCGTCGACGACCTCGCCGTCGAAGGTCAGCGCCAGGCACAGGTTGTACGCGGTGCTGTCCGGCGAGATCTGCTGGTGCGCCCACACATAGCGTTGCCCGAACGACATGGCGGCCCGGGTCGGATCCCGGCGTTGCGGCACGGTGGGCGTGCCTGCCAGCCCGGCCGCGGCGAGCCTGGCCCGCATCGCTTCCTGTAGGTCTTCCAGCGATCGCATTACGTCAAACCAATCTTTCTCGAACTATCCGGTGCGGCAACGCATTCCGCGCTACACCAGGGCCGCCGACGGGGGCAGGCTGAGCTCGGCCAGCTCGAGCAGGATCCGGGCGACGTGCACGAGCCGGTCCGGCGACGGCTCGGCGGCCAGCAGGCCCGCGCTGATCCGGCGCACGGTGCGGCCCTCGAGCACACCGGTCACGCCGAAGCCGTCCACCGCGAGCAGACCGCGGATCTGCCCGGTCAGCGTGGTCGCCAGGATCGAGTTGCCGCCGACGTCGAAGAAGTCTGTGTCGACGCCGAGCCGGTCGAGCCCGAGCACCTGGGCGGTGATGTATTCCACCGCGGCCTCCACCTCGTTCGCCGGGGGCACGTAGCCGGAGCGGGTCTCGGCGTCCTCGGCGAACAACGCGCCGATCGCGGCCCGGTCGAGCTTGCCGTTGGCGGTGAGCGGAAGCGCGTCGAGCACCTCGACGACTTCGGGAATCATGTAGGCGGGCAACAGCTCCCGCAGCTGCTCGACGACGCCGTCGACCTCGGCCGGGCCGTCCGCGGTGACCGCGGCGGCGAGCCGGCCCGCCGCGGTGATCACCACGACGGCCGAGCGCACCGGCGCGAGCGTGGTCAGCGCCGACTCGATCTCGCCGAGCTCGACCCGGTAGCCACGAATCTTCACCTGATGGTCGGCCCGCCCGAGAAAATCGACGGTGCCGTCCGGCAGATAGCGCGCCAGATCACCGGTCCGGTACCAGCGCACGCCGTCGACCAGGACGAACCGGTCCGCCGTTCGTTCGGCGTCGCCGCGGTAGCCGTCGGCGACGCTCGCGCCGCCGATCCAGAGTTCACCCAGCACCCAGTCGGGGCAGTCCTCGCCGCGCTCGTTGACCACGCGCAGCCGCACGTTCGCCAGCGGCGTGCCATAGGGCACGTCGGCCCATTCGGCGGGGAAGTCGTCGGTGACCTCGCAGACGGTGGAGTGGATCGCGGTCTCGGTGGTGCCGCCGAGGCCGACGAAGCGCAGGCCGGGCACCAGCGCGCGGGTGCGTTGCGCGAGTTGGGTTTTCACCTTGTCGCCACCGGTGAGCACGAGCCGCAGCGAGCGCAGTTGCTCGGGTGCGGCGAGATCGAGCAGCATGCCGATCAGGCCGGGCGCGCAGTTGAGCACGGTGACACCGGCGTCGGCGATGAGCGCGGCCCACGCGGCGGCGTCCCGCTCGGATTCCGCGTCGACGCAGGCGAGCGCGCCGCCGAGCGACAGCGGCGCGAAGATGTCGTAGACCGACAGGTCGAATCCCAACGCGGACAAGCCGATCAGGCGGTCGTCTGCACCGAGGCCGAAGCGGGTACCGATCGCGTCGATGGTGTTGGCGGCGGCGCGGTGACTGACCTCCACGCCCTTGGGCTCGCCGGTGGATCCCGAGGTGAAGAGCACGTAGGCCAGGGCATCCGGCTTCGTGGCCACCGGGTTGTCCAAAGGTGTTGCAGCCAAAGCGGTTCGGAGGACGACACCGGTCACCGCGTCGGGTAGCGCGTCCGCGTCGTCGACCAGCGCGACCCGCACGCCACCGCGCGCGAGGATCCGATCCCGCCGCGCGTTCGGCTGGTCGGTGCCGATCGGCAGGTAGGCCGCGCCCGCGGCGAGCACGCCGAGCACGGCGGGAATCTGCCGGTGCCCCTTGGGGATCACGACCGCGACGGTGTCGCCGGGCTCGACACCCGCATCGACCAGCGCGCGGGCGACCGCCAGTGCCTGCGCGGAGAGCTCGCCGTAACCAGACGACCCGCCGTCCCGCCAGCGCAACGCCACGCGCTCCGGATGTTGCCGGGCCAGTGCGAAGAACACGTCGTGCAGGGTGCGCTCGCCCAGGTCGACGGCGCTGTCGTTGGCCGAATCACGGACCGCGCGCTGCGGTTCCGGCAGCGCGATGGCCAGTTCCGCGGACCAGTCCGCGTCCGGGCGCACGAGTGCGGCCAGGACAGCCCGGAATTCGGCGAACATCGCCTCGGTGACGCCCGCGGGCAGCGCGTCGCGGCGGATGTCCCAGTTCACCAGCAATCCACCGGCCAGCTCCACGACCTGCGCGTCCAGGTCGACCTGCGGTCCCTGCGAGAGGATCCAGACCGGCTCGCCGAAGACCCGAGTGACCCGCTCGGAGAACAACTCCCCCAGATCGAGCCCCGAGGTGAAGACCACCGACGGCGTGACCGGCGCGCCGCGCAGTCTGCCGAGCTCGCGCAGCACGTCCAGGCCCTCGTAGCCGGAGTGCGCGGCCGCGGTGTGCAGCTCTCGCTGCAACCGCTTCGCTCTGTCCACCATCGACTCCGTCGTGCGCGCGTCCACATCGACCAGCACGGAATTGGTGAAATCGCCGACCACCCGGTCGATGTCGTCGTGCAGCGGCTCACGGGCGAACAGCGGCAGGTTCAGCAGGAAACGCTGCTGCGCCGACCAGCGCGCGATGGCCTCGCTGAACACGGTGGCCAGCGCTACGGCCGGGGTTACGCCGTTGCCGTGCGCGTACTGCTGCAATCGGGCCTTGTCGGCGGGGTCGAACCAGTGGTGCAACCGGATGCTGCGCGCCGGATCCGGTCGCTCGTTCTCCGGAACGACCGGCAGCGACGGGATGTCGGGCAGGGTCGGCGCCTTCTGCGCCCACCACTGCTCGTCGGCCGAATTGTCCGGCGCGGTAAGTGCTTTGGCGGCGAGGTAGTCGCGGAAGGTGAAGCCGAGCGGCGGGAGGATGTCGTCGTCGGCTTCGTACAGTGTGGCCAGGTCATCAAGGATGCGGCGGTAACTCTGCGCGTCGGCGGCGGCCATGTCGACGTCGAGATGCAGGCGGTGCGCGCCGTCGGGCAGCACCGTGACGGCGATGTCCACCACCTGTCCGGCGGCCACATCCATGCGCTGATGGCTCTTGTCCTGCCGGATCCGGCTCAGCTCGGCCTCGACGTCGGCCTCGGGCCGTGCGCTCAGGTCGAGCGTGCGGCATACCGGAACCAGCGGCTCCGGCAGGATGCGTTGCGTACCGCTGTCCAGGAATTGGGCGCGCAGCATCGCGTGGTGGCGCACCAGCCGGTCGGCCGCGCGGAGCATGCGATCCGCCCGCAGGCCGCGGCCGTCGAATTCGACGTAGAGGTGGGCCGCCACGCCGCCGAGTCGCTGATCCTGCCTGCGGCCGACCCAGTAGGCGTGCTGCATCGTCGCCAGCGCGAATTCGTCGGTGGCGGCGCCGGTCTCGACGACCGGCGTCGGCGCGGGCTCTTCGGCGATGTGGCTTATACCCAGCAACTCTGCCCACGCGGCGATCGTCGGGGACAGTGCGAGCGTGGAACTGCGCACGTCATAGCCCTGCTTGCGCCACTTGGCGGCCAGATGCATGAGCTTCATCGAATGCATGCCCAGACTCACCAGATCGTCGTCGTAACCCACCGTTTCGGGTGCTACGCCGAGATCCGCCGCCACCAGGTCGCGCAGTTCAGCCTTGCCGAGCATCGGACTCCTCACCAGCCGAGAAGCAGCCCATCGGGCTACATAGGCAAGCCTTGCCTAATCTCAAGGCATCGTAACCCAAGAAGTGGGGTCAGAGACAGAGTGTGGTTTGCCTAACCCATTTTTGATGACTCGTCATCGGCGTACCGCCGGTTACCGGCTCACCGTTCGGCGAATTCGGTCAGGATCGCCGCCCAGCGGTCGACCCGGACGTCGGTGTCCGCCTCGCCCAGAACCGCCGAGTTGACGTCGAATTGGGCGACCAGCGACGCCCCGTCGTCCTGGGGAACGACCGCCGTCGTCACATCGACGGTGAACCGCACCGGCAGATCGGGATGACCCGCGACACCGAACTCGGCGGTGAATTCCGCCAGCGGGGCCGGCGACCACGCGCCGGCGCCGAAGCTCAACACGTCGAACCGGCCGAGATGATTGAGCCTGAGCTGACCGCGCGCCGCGAGTGTGCGGTCGCCGAGTGGCGGCGGACCCGAACCCGGTGTCCAGCCGTCGATCTCCGCGAGCGGAACCAGCACGGTCTCCTCCACGGTGAACCAGCCGACCTGCCGGGTGTCGTCGTCGGCGGGCCGGCCGTGCGATTCCCTGGTCAGCGCGACCCGGCCGGTGGCGTCGGCACTGTCAGCGAACGTGCGCGCCCCGGCGAGAATCAGTATGTCCTCCACCGAGATTCCGGTCTCCGCGCATCGGGCGAGCAGCCGCTCGGTGCGTTCGGGGCCGAGTTCGAGCACGCGCTGGATCACCTTGGCCGCTCGGTCGGTGGCGGGGTCGGTGAGCCTGCCGCCGAGCGGGACGCCGAGGATCGGTGACCGCGTGGCCGGCGCCGGGTCCGCGGTGGTGTGCCGGGCGGCCTCGTTCAACGGGAGTTGGCCCTGGTCGAGCCTGCGCAGGTCGTCGACGAGGATCAACCAGGAGACGACGTCGACGGCGAGGTGGTGGATCGACAGGAGCAGCCGGCGCCGACCAGGTCCGCCGTCGAGCAGTGTCGCGGCGATCATCTGCCCTGCCGCCGGATTCAGCCGGTCGACGGTTTCGGACAGCCGGGCGGCGGCGTCGGACGAGTCGGCGACCACGGTCAAACATGCTGCCGCGTGGGCGGATTCCTCGACGACCAGCACGGCTGTGCCGGGTGAGTCGAGGTCGAGCCGGGAACGCAGCGTCGGGTGGGCGGCCGCCAAGGCGTCGAGCCGCTCGGCGATCTGCTCGGCCGACGCGTCGTCCGGGAGCGTGATCACCTGGCTCTGCGCCAGATAGCGGTAGTCGCCGTTGGCGATGATCTCGTGCGCGAGCGGGGTGAGCGGGAGGACGGTGCCCGCGGCCGTGTGCGCCGCCTCGACCGGATCCGCCGCGTCCGCGGCGTCGAGTCTGCCCGCGAGCTCACGCAGATCCGCCGCGGCGACAACGTCTTTCGCGGTCACCCGGTAGCCGGCGCCGCGCAGCCGGGACACCAGATCGATGATGCCGATGCTGTCGATGCCCAGATCGACCAGGCTGTCCAGCACGCCCACCGCGGCGGTGCGGCCCTCGCCCATCGCGGCGATCAGCCCGAGCAGGGCCCGCTCGGTCTCCGTGGCCGGCTCGGCCGCGACCGCGTCGGTGACCGGTGCGTGCAACAGCGCGGTCGCGGCGTGCACATCGAGCTTGTCGTTGCGGTTCAACGGAATCTGCTCGACGTGCGCGATCCTGGTCGGCACCAGGAACCGCGGCAGCCGCAGCGCCAGCGCCGCCCGGATATCGGCGACCGAGCGCTCGGTGACGACCAAGGCGCCCAGCCTGGTTCGGCCGTTCTCCACGAAAGCCAGTGCGGCGGCGTGCGTTACGCCATCCAGTTCACGCAGCACTACCGTCGCCTCGTCCGGCTCGACCCGATAGCCGTTGATCTTGACCTGGCTGTCGATGCGGCCCTCGTAGACCACCGTGCCCGCGGTGGTCCGGCGGACCAGATCGCCGGTGCGGTAACGCCTTCCGCCGCCCCCCGCGACGAACGCGGCCGCGGTGGCGCCCGCCCGGCCGAGATAGCCGAGCGCGAGTTGCGCGCCGGACAGGTACAGCTCGCCGTGGCCGCCCGGCGGCACCGGACGCAGCCGGTGATCGAGCACCTCGGCGGCCAGCCCGTCGAAGGTGCGCCCGATCGTGGGCGCCGCGTGCTCGTGCACGTCGGCCATCAGCGCCTCGACTGTGGTTTCGGTCGGTCCGTAGAAGTTGATCACCCGGGTGGTCGGCAATCGCCGCAGGCGCGTCCAGGTGTCCTGGCTGATCGCCTCGCCACCGAGCGCGAGCACCAGCAACGGGCAGTATTCCCCTGCGTGCTGGACGGATTCGGCGAACAGTCCGGCGGCGATCAACCGGCTCAGCATGGACGGCGAGGTATCGAAGATATCGATCCGCTGCTGCTCGATCGCCGCGACGATCTGCTCGGCATCGGTGCGCACGTTGTCCCCGAGCAGGACGACGGCGTGTCCGCTGAGCAGGGCGATCGTCGGCTGCCAGGCGGCGTCGAATCCGGTCGACCAGCCGTGGCCGATCCGCAGTTGCCGCCCGGTCTGCGCGCTGAGCGGCGCGAAGATCCGGCGCTCGTGGTTCGACCAGTGATTCAGCAACGCGCCGTGCGGCACCACGACGCCCTTCGGGCGGCCCGTGGTGCCGGAGGTGAACACGACGTAGCACGGCGTCTGCCGATTCGGTTGCGAGACCGGGCCATTCGCGGCCGGCGAGCCGGGCTCACCGAGCACGCGTAACCCGCCGTCGTGGTCCGGCACCGCGTGCACGACCTCGCGGCCCTGTTCGCGGACCAGGCTCAAGGCGTCGGCGAGCGACTCGTCGCCGAGCACGACACCGACGTTCGCGACCTCGAACATGTAGGCCAGCCGATCGGCGGGCGTCGCCGGATCCACATGCACGCACAGCGCGCCCGCCAGGCCGATCGCGAACGGCGCGTGCAGCACTCGGCGATCGCGGGGCAGCACGACCGCCACCGCATCGCCGTGGCCGACACCCGCGGTGCGCAAATTCGCGGCCAATGCCGTTACGGCCGTGCCGAACTCGGCGAAGGACTGCTCTCCCACCGGGTCGACGACAGCGACCCGCTCGGCGGCCCGCTCAGCTGCGGCAAGCAATGCCTCGGGTACTGACGCGTAAGCAACCGGCGGCCGCGTCTCGACGGTCAGCGCGGCGGGTTCGTCCTCGAGCAGCAGGTCGATATCGCACCCACGCTGCGCGTCGATCATCCGGCGCATGACCTCGAGTACCCTGCGCGCCAACCGATCCGGATCGAATCGGTCCACCAGATCCGGGCGGATCTCCACCCGGGTGATGAGCCGCTGGTCCTCCACCACCGGCACCACCGCGATCGGATAGTGGCTCGGCGAGTCGATCCGGCGCGGCGTCATGGTGGCTCCGCCGGCCAGCGGCATTGACGCGGTGATCTCCCCGAGCGGGGTGTTCTCGAAGACCAGCAGGGTGTCGAAGAGCTGTCCGGCGTCCGCGTGCTTGGTGATCTCGGCGATGCCCAGGTATTCGTGGGCCCGCAGTTGCGCCACGGCGCGTTGCAGCTCGGCGCCGATCACCGCGGGCGAGCGCTCGTCCATCCGCACCCGGACCGGGATGGTCGTGACCAGCGCGCCGACCAGCCGATCGGCGTGCGGCAACGAAGCGTCGCGCCCGGATGTGGTCTGTCCGAAGACCACGTCGTCGCGGCCGGTCAGCCCGGAAAGTACCCGGGCCCAGGCCATTTGGCAGACGGTGTTCAAGGTGATGCCGCGGGAACGGGCCCAGTTCGAGACGAGTTCGGTTTCCGCACGGTCGAATTCGGCCGTACCGAGCACCGGGAGATCGCCCGGCGCGGGTGGCGCGAGCATCGGCATCGGCGTCAGGACGGCCAGCGCCGCGGTCCAGGCGGCGATCGAGGCGGCGGTGTCGCGGGTGGCCAGCCAGGCCGCGTGCTCGCGCAGCGGCGGCGCCGGGGGCAGCGCCGAGCCCGCGCCGCCGTGCAGCGCGATCAGGTCGGCGAAGATCAGCGGGATGGACCAGCCGTCGACCACGATGTGATGTGCGGTGCAGATCAATTCGTAGGCGTGCTCGCCGACCCGCGCCGCCGTCACCCGGAACAGCGGGCCGTTGTCCAGGTCGATGCGCCGGCGACCCTCGTCCCAATAGAGCTGCTGGGCCGCGGCCTCCGGGTCGTCGGCCGCGCGCAGATCGACCTCGCGCCAACCGATCCGGCCGGCCGAGGTGATGACCAGCACCGGATGCGGCAGGCCATCGGTCGATACCGCCGCGCCCAGGTGCGGATACCGGTGCAGCACTTCGTCGAACGCCGCGCGCAGGCCGGGGAGGTCGACCAGGTTGTCGATCCGCGCGGCGAACGTGACCAGGTAGGGGTCGACGTCGCCGGACATGGTGCTGACCGAGTAGAGCCCGCGCTGCAACGGCGACAGCGCGACGACGTCGAGGATCTCGACGGTCACCGCACGCCGAACTTCTGGCCGAGCGCGGCCAGCGCCGCCGGATCCAGGCCCGAGGCGCTCATCGGCGCCGCGGCGGCCGGCGCGGGCACCTCGGCGGCGGGGTCGCCTTCACTCAACTGGGTGGCGAGTTCGTGGATCGTGGGGAAGGCGAACACCGTCTGCACGTCCAGCACGTGCCCCTGTTCGGCGAGGTCGGTGACCAGGCGCAGCGCGGCGATCGAGTCGCCGCCGAGGGAGAAGAAGGTGTCCGCGCGGCCGACCTCGTCGTCCTCGTCGAGTTCGAGCACCTTCCGGATCGCCGCGGCGACAACGCGTTCCGCGTCGGTCTGCGGCTCGCCGCCGAGTCCGGGGCCGCCCAGCAGGCCGTCGGCCGAGCCGGCCTGGGTGAACAGCGTCGCGGCGATGGGCTCGTCCGTCCCGGCGGCCCAGGCCGCGCAACGGCTTTCGAGGTGCGTGGCGAGTTCGTCCAAGGCCCGCCGACCGGACAACGCCGGGAAGTCGAGGGTGACGATCGCGCCGTCGGCATCGATCGCGACATCGACCACCAGGTCGACCCCGTGCGGGCGGGCGGTCCGCCGGTTCAGCTCGCGCACGGTGTATTCGGGCGTGCGGAGCGCGAGCGGTCCACCGTCGCGCACGCCGACCAGCACCTGGAACAGCGCGCCGGTCACCACCGCGGCGGTGCCCTTCAGCTGATGGGTGAGCCGTTCGATCCGGGGCTGCGCGTGCGCGCGAGCCTCGATCACGCAGGCCACGGTGGCGTCGATGAGGTCGCGCGGTGCGCCCGCACGCACCGAATCCAGCCGCAGGACAAGCTGATTGGCGACATTGCCGAGGAGGGCGCCCGATTCGGCCCGCGCCGGCTCGACCAGGCCCACCGCAACGTCCTCGCCGATTCCGGCCTCGCTCAGTACCCGCGCAATGAGCGCGGCGAAGGTGGCATCCGCGTCGCGGCCATCGAGCAGCGTGTCGAAGGTGCCGCGATCGAGGCGGAAGGCCCGGCGGGGTCCCTCCGCGCCGAGCTCGTCCTCGACGACCGGGACCGCGCGTTCGGGCAGGTCCGCCAGCCGCGCTGTCCAGTACTCCAGGCCCGGGTCGTCGCCGGCGCCCAGCTCCTTCAGCTGGGCGACGACCAGACTGCGGTACTGCGCCGCGGCGGGCTCGGCCTGGCCGTGCTCGTAGGCCGCGAACAGTCCGGTGGCCAGCAGATCGAGGCTACGGTCGTCGGCCGCGACCGGATGCACCGTGATCGAGACGACGGCGCGGTCCGGGAGGGCATAGCGCCGAATCCGGATCGGGAGGTCGCGCACCAGGTCGAAGCGGTGCACGGCGTCGGAACGCAGCGCGGGCTCCAGTGCGGCAGCGTCGATCCGGACGGTCTCGACCAGGCTGTCCGGCGCCGGTACGACCCGCTGGTACGGGACGCGGCGATCGTCGGGGAAGACGGTCCGCAGAATCTCGTGCTCGATCAGCACCGCGATGGCCGCCTGCTCGAACGCCTCGTCGTCGAGGTCGCCGGCGACCTCCAGCGCGACGAACAGATTCGCGGCCGCGGTGCGCCGCAGTCGTTCCGGCAGCAGCACGGCCTGCTGCGCGAGGGACAGCGGCGTGCCGCGATCCCCAGCGGTGGTGGCCCTGGGCGCACGTCGCACCAACGAATCCGACATCTTCGATCCTTCCGAGCACCGCAGCAACACCGGGAAAACCGCTGCGGCCACTGGGTACTGATCAAACAGTCGGGGGTGGGTAGCACGTAGCTACCCACCCCCGAATTAAAGTTAGCCTATCCTAAAACAGATCGGACCAACGGACCAGATGTGCCTACTTGCTCACAGCGGCCAAGGTCGGATCGAGCTTGTCCAGGACATAGGGCACCGACAGCGGCGTCGGCGTATTGATGGCACTGATCGTCGTCACGTCGACGAAGGCGATGCCGTTGTTCTTCACCGACGGCAACTCGTCGTAGCCGGGCAGGCGCTTGAACTTCTCCGCGAAGGCGGGCAGCGCGCCGCAGACCAGCATGTCGGAGGTCAAGTCGCCCAACCGTTCCGGGGACAGCGCCAGCCGGCCACCGGTCGGAGCCTCCTTCGCGATCCGCTCCGGGATGGACATGCCGAGCCGGTTGAACAGCGCGGCCGAGCCGTCCTTCGGATCGGCCAGCACCATCAACTGCGCCGGACCGGTCAGCATGCAGGTGAGGAAGGTCTTGCCGCGCAGGCCCGGATAGCGGTGCGCCACCTCGTCGATGCGCCCGTTGACGGTCGCGACCACCTTGTCCGCGTCGGCTTCCTTGTGCAGCACCTTGCCGAGCGTCGCGAGCTGATCCGACCACTGGTCGATCTGCGCGTTCGGGGTCACCGGGCCGATCGTCGGCGCCAGCTTGGACAGCTTGTCGTACATGGCCTTGTCCACCATGAAGCCGGGCACCAGGATCAGATCGGGCTCCAGCGCGGCGATCTGCTCCACCACGTCGGATCCCATCTTCAGCACCTTGGCCTCGCTCAGCGAGTCCGGCACCCACGGCACCTGAGACTTTCCGCCCTGCGAGACGTTGTCGGCATAGGCGACCGGTGTCACGCCGAGGGCGAGCGTGGCGTCGAGCCACTGGTTACCCAGCGTGACAATGCGTTTCGGGGTGCCGCTCACCGCGGTCTGGCCCATCGAGTGCGTGATGGTGACCTCCCCGGAACCCCCGCCGCTCTTGTCGTCGGATCCACAGGCGGCGGAGGTGAGCAACAGACCCACCGCCAGCACCGCGACAGCCCGGCCGACCACGCCACGGCCTCGTCCCGCCGTTCTTCGGCCCAGCATCATTCCGTTACTCCTCATATCGCGAATCGCCCCTGGTCGAGCCGAAGACCAGCCAGCCGTCGTCGGTCCAGGACGCTCGATCACCGGTGCGCACCAACCATCCCGGCGCGAACGGATCGGCCAGGAACGGTCCCGTCGCCGCGTCGCCAACTCGAGCCAGTGCCGCGCCGCCGATGAAAACCTCGCCGAGGACACCCGGCCGGACCGGCCTGCCTCGTTCGTCGAGCACCAGCACCCGCGCGCCGGGAATCGGGCGCACCCGGCCGGTGCCATCCAGCGGCCCGCGCGCGACTGCGCCGACGTATTCCGGCACCGCGTAGGCGATCGTGCCCACCGAGCCCGGTGCGGTCGCCGCGAGCAAAGCGGGAAGGGTTGCCGGAGTGTCGATTCCGGCGATGTCCCAGCGGCAGACGGTCATCGAGCCGGGGTCGGCGGCCTGCGCGAGCGCGGCCGCGGTCCCGGGATCGGTGACCACGTGGGTCACCGCGAATTCGGTGATCAGCGCGGCCAATTCGGCGGGATCGGTCCGTTGCGCCTCGGTCGCCACGATCAGCAGCGCGCCGTCGGCCAGCGCGGCGAACAGCTCGACCGCCGCGCGCGCGTCGATGCGCCGCACCGCGAGCAGGCGGACGTCGCGCGCGTTGTAGGCCGGATCGGTGCGCCCGCAACGGCGGTCCGCGGCCACCGCTCGACGGTCCGCGACGGCCACCGCCAGCGCTTCGGCGGCAGGCAGGGCGAAATCGCAAGTACCGTCGATGGATTCGTTCGCCGGCCCGACCAGCGTCGTGACCAGCCGGAGCAACCGGTCACCCAGATCGGTGGCCGGCGTGACCTCGTCGGGTCGCCCGGCAGCGAGCCGTTCGAAAAGT
The DNA here is from genome assembly GCF_040681495.1 of Nocardia sp. NPDC051756. Classification (NCBI taxonomy): domain Bacteria; kingdom Bacillati; phylum Actinomycetota; class Actinomycetes; order Mycobacteriales; family Nocardiaceae; genus Nocardia; species Nocardia sp. NPDC051756. The sequence continues at coordinate 58,630 of NZ_JBFAYV010000009.1, forward strand.
TCACCATAGGTCAATGCCTTTGCCCCGCAACGGATCGCGGGGCGAGCGCCGGGGAACTCGTAACCGCGGCGGATGACCTCGGCCAGATCGGCCACATCGGACAGCTCGACGCCGGTGGACCACTCGCCGAGCAGCCGCTCACGTTCGGCGGTAGTCAACTCCTCCGGCGGCACCACGGGGGTCGCCTCGATGACCGCGGCGAGGCCGGCCACCGTCGGGTGGTCGAAGACCACCCGCACGTCGATCTCCACCCCGAACTCGGCGCGTAACCGCGGCACCAATCGATTGGCCAGCAACGAATGGCCGCCGAGGTCGAAGAACGAGTCGTCGGCGCCGACCCGGTCGAGGCCGAAGATCTCCTGATACAGCTCGACGAGCCGAATCTCGGTGGCGGTGCCCGGTTCTCGATAGCCGCGGGCGAGCCGGACCGGCTCCGGCAGCGCGTTGCGGTCGAGCTTGCCGTGCTTGGTCAGCGGGATCTCGTCGATCAGCGTGAACGCCGACGGCACCATGTACTCGGGCAGGCTCGCGGCGACCCGCGCCCGCACCTGATCGAGGTCGAGCTCGCCCGCGGCGGGCACCACGTAGGCCGCGAGCATCATCCCGATCGACCGATCCGCCACCGCGACCACCGCGCAGTGCCCGACACCGGGATGCGCCGCGATGGTGGCCTCCACCTCGCCGAGCTCGATGCGATAGCCACGCACCTTCACCTGCGCGTCGGCGCGGCCGACGAACTCGAGCACCCCGTCCGCGGTGCGCCGCGCCAGATCCCCGGTGCGGTAGAGCCGTGCACCGGGCAGGAACGGATCGGCGACGAAGCGCTCCGCGGTGAGCCCGGACCGGTGCAGATAGCCGCGGGCCAATTGCGCACCGCCGAGATAGATTTCGCCGACCACGCCGTGCGGGACCAGTTGCAGTCGCTCGTCGAGCAGGTAGCAGTACACATTGCGGTTGGGCACGCCGATCGGCACGATCCGGGTGCCCTGCGGGCCGTCGACCGGCATGTGGGTCGCGGACACCACGGCCTCGGTCGGCCCGTAGTGGTTGCGTAGCTCGGCGTCGAAAACACCGGAGAACCGGTCGGCCATCTCGCCGAGCAAGGCCTCACCACCGACCGGAACGTGCCGCAGCGCACGCCATTCGCTCACTTCGGGCAGCAGCAGGAAGGTGCTCAGCGTCGACGGGACCATGTGCAGCACGGTGATTCCGCAGCGGGTGATCAGATCGGCGACGTATGGGATGTCGCGGAACGCGCCGCGCTTCGGAATCACCAGGCGCGCACCGACGGTCAGGGTGACGAAGATATCCAGCAGGGAGGCGTCGAAGCTGACCGGCGAGGACTGCAGCAGCCGATCGTCGGCGGTCATCCCCCATTCCGCGCGGAAGCCCTCCAGGTGCTCGGCGATCGCGGCATGCGAAACCGCCACGCCCTTGGGCTTTCCGGTCGATCCCGAGGTGTAGATGAGGTAGGCGAGATTGCCGGGTCGCAGCGGGCGTACCCGGTCCGCATCGGTCGGCGCGCGGTCGGGCAGCTCGACCGCGGACTCCTCCGCGGCGGCGAACTCGACCATGCCGAACACCAACCGGGGGGTCGAGTCGCGATAGAACTCCTCGATGCGCTCGTCCGGATCATCCGGGTCGATCGGCAGGTAGGCGCCGCCGGCCTTGAGCACCGCGATCACCGCGACCACGAACTCGACCGAGTTGCCGAGCCGCAGCGCGACCGCGTCCTCGGCGCCGATGCCCTGTCCGATCAGCCAATGCGCCAACCGATTAGCGCGTCGATCGAGCTGGTCGTAGGTCATCGACACGTCGGCGGCGTGGTCGTGCCGGGGCGCCACCACCGCGAGCGCGTCGGGTGTGGCCGAGACGGCGTGTTCGAACAGCGCGACCAGCGTGGTCGCCGGGGTGTCTACCAGCGCGCCGTGCGACTGGGTCAGCAGCCGCGAATGATCTTGCGGGCCATACATATCGAGATCGCCGACCCGCTCGTCCGGCGCGGACAACGCGCGGTCGAGCAGCTGAACGTAGTGCGTGAGCAGTTGCTCGGCGAGTCCGGGTTCGACCTCGTCGGCCCAGTATTCGACCTCGGCGTGCGCGCCCTGCGCGTCGAAGACGGTGGTGACCCGCAGCGGAACCTGCGGCGCCGAGCGAACCAGGTCGAGTCCGGTGGCGGTGACGCCGTCGAACTCGAAGCCACGCGGCGCCTCGCGCACACCGAAGCCGACCCGCACCAGTTGCTCCAGGCCGTCCCTGCCGTTGCCGCGGTCCGGGTTGATCTCGCGGATCACCCGATCGATGCCGACCTCCTGATGCGCGAACGCGGCGGCGCAGGTGTCGCGGACGCCCGCGGCGAAATTCGCGAAGGTGTCCTCGGGCCGGACCGCCGCCCGCAGCAGCACGGTGTTGCCGAAGTAGCCGATCACCGACACGGCAGACGCGTCGCGGGTCGAGACCGGTACCGAGACAAGGAAATCCGTCGCTGCCGTGTAGCGGTGGATCAGCGCGTGGAAGGCGGCGAGCGCCACCGCGAACGGGGTCGAGTCGTATTCGCCCGCGAACGCGTACACCCGGGAGAGCAGCTCAGTCGGAACCGGAAGCACACAGCGCCCGGTACGGCGGGTCTCGGTGTCCGCGGCGTTCGGCTTGCCGGGCAGCTCGAGCGACTCCGGCAGCGGGCGCAGCGTGCCGCGCCAGTAGTCGACCGCGGCGTCGCCGGGCTCGGCCGACTGCGGGTCGTTGCCCAGCACCTCGACCTCGACGAACTGGGTGGCGCGGCCGGACGGCGCGGCGCCGTTGTACGCGGCGTTCAACTCCGCGCGCAGCACGCTCCACGAATCGTCGTCCCAGCAGATCGTGTGCGCGACCAGAATGAAGACGAACTCGTCGGATCCGGTGCGCACCAGGGTGATACGCAGCGGAGCCTCGTCGGCCAGCGCGAACGGGCGGCCGAACGCGCGGCGCGCCAGCACTTCCAGCCGCCGGGCCCGGCTGGGTTCGGCCAGCTCGGACAGATCGTGTTCCTGCCAGGACGGCGTCAGCTCCGGGCGGGCGCGCTGGAACGGCTCGCCGTCCGCGCCCAATCCATAAGTGGTGCGCAGAATGTCGTGCCGGGCGACGACGGCGTCGACCGCGGCGCGCAAGCGCGCGACGGCCAACGGCCCGGTCAGGCGGTACGCGATACAGATATTGAGCGTGGTGTCCGCCGGATCACGGGTCTGCAGGAACCAGGCCCGCCGCTGCGCCGCCGACAGCGGATACCGCGCACCCTCGATGTTTTCCTCCGATGGCCGATCGGATCGGCTGTCCGGCAGGCGATTCGGAGAGTTCGCAATGGTCGACATGATTCCTTCAGCGGAAGGCCGACTCCGGGACGGCGGTGAGATAGCCGCCGCGCGCGAAGAATTCGGCGCCGTCGTGTTCGACCCCGTCGGCCGTGCGGATCCGGGTCAGCACCAGGCCGCGGTTGTGTCCACGCACCGGGTCCGGCCCGCACACCACGGCCCCGCCACCCTCCTGCACGACGACCCGGCCCGCGGTGCCGCCGTAGCAGGCCGAGGAGACCGAGGCGGCGAGCACCTCGATCCGTTCACCGCGATAGCAGGCGAACGCCCGTGGGTACGGCTCGGACAGGGCGCGCACGAAACGCTCCAGGTCGACCGCGCTGCGCTGCCAATCGATCTGACTGTCCCGGTCCGAACGCTTGTGGAAGTAGGTGCGCTCGGCTTTGTTCTGCGGCCGCCAGTCCGCGTTGCCGGACTCGAGCAGGCTCAGCGCCTCGTGCACCGCGCCCGGAATCAGGTCCATCCCGGCGAGCACCAACTCGGTTCCGGTGGCGTCCGGCGGGATCGGCAGCGAGCGCTGCACCAGGATGTCGCCGGTGTCGAGCTGCTCGTCCATCCGATGCACGGTCAGCCCGAACTCGGACTCGCCGCTGATCAGTGCCCACAGCACCGGCGAGAACCCGGTGAATTTCGGCAGCAGCGAATCGTGCAGGTTGAGCGTGCCGTACGGCGGCATCGCGTAGAGCTCCGCGGGCATCCAGGTGTACCAGCTGTTCACCACGATGACGTCCGGCTCGGCCCGCTTGACCAGATCGATCGTCGCGGCATCGGCCCGCTCGGTCAGGTGCACGGGGATGCCGTGCTCGCGAGCGAGTTCCTCGACCGAGTCCGACCAGATCGCCTTGTACGACTGTTCGCTGGCCGGGTGCGTAACCGCGAGCACCACCTCGTGTTCCGAATCGAGCAGCGCCTGCAGGGTTTTGCGGCCCCAGGTCTGGAAGCCGAACGACACGATGCGCATGAACCGAACCCCATCCTCGAATATAAGTAAGGCTAGCCTAGCCTACTGGTTTGCTCGCTGTATCGCGGCCTGGGGAATCAACCGGGGCGGAGTCGGCGCCGGGGCGAGCACTCGATCCGAGAGTTCGCCGAGGCAACTGAGGTTCGGGAAGCCGGGGCCCTGCGCGAGGCCGGCGAGATTGGGCAGGTAGAGCTTCGCATCCAGACCGGAGACCGCGAGGTCATGACCGATCGACGCCTCGATCCGCGCCTGGGTGATCGGCCCGCCGACGGCGAGTTCGACCAGATCCGCCGCGTCGGAATCGAACAGCTCGAGGAACCACAGCGGTTGCCCGCCGGTTGCGTCGACCACGAGATCGAAGGTGTGCACCTGGTCGGGACGTAGCTCGTTGCGCAGCGTGAGCGCGACTCCCTCCCCTTGCTCGGCCATCCGCACCACCCGGCCTTGCAGGTGATGAACCCGGCTGTCGCCCAACAGGTTCTCCTGCACGCGCACGGAGAACACCCCGCGATCGGTGCGCCGGACGACATCGCGCCGCTCCTGGATGCTCAGCGCACGCCACTTCGCCGGATCGCTGTACAGAGCGTTCTCGAAGTAACTCTCGCCACGGGTGTAGATGGTCGCGGCGGGTGAGATCACCGACACCGTGAGCACGTCGTGGCGGACCAGTTCGTCCATCGCCGATCCGGCGGTCTCGCCACCGCCGATCACCGCGGCCCGCGACGAGGCGGGCAGGCTGCGCTTGCCGACGAGATCCCAGAAGTCCGCGATGCTCAGCACTTTCGGATGCTCGGCGAGTGCGCGGCGCGAGTGCCCAGGACCGGTGATCATCAACCGGTCGGCCTCGATCTCACTGATCGAGCCGTCCGCGTCGGCCACCGAGACCGACCAGCCGTCGGCCGTCGGGGAGATCTTGCCGACCGTGCCGAGCACCAGTTCGAGATCGGTCTTGCGCGAGACCCACTGCAGATACTTGGCCCAGATGTTGTGGTACGGACTCGGGCGGCCACGGTCGACCCATTCGGCGTAGGTACCACGTTCGACCAGGAACGACGTCCAGCTGAACGCCATCATGGCCTCGTTGATCGCGTGGTTGTGACCGCGCGCCCAGGTCGAGTGATACGGGAAACCGACATCCTTCTCCGGGCTGGTGCCGAGCCGATGCTGACCGTCGGTCCAGCCGCCGCTGGGCAACCAATTGCCGCCCACCGCTTGCGATTCCACAACGATGACCTGCGGCGCCGGCAAGCCCAGCTCGCGCAGCACGTGCGCTTTCGCCGCGACCGCCATCGCCTTCGGACCAGCTCCGACCACGAGAAGTCTGTCCACCGGTTCTCCCATCTGTGATTCCAGCCACCGCACAGCTATCGGATCGGGCCGTCAGCTGCGGCGACGGTCGGCGGCGTCCGGAAACTCACGACGCCGGGCGGGCGACCCGCCCCATATATGCATAGGCTTACCTTATATTCATGGGCAGTGCCAGCCCTGTGGTGAAGAACCCAGGCCCGGCGCCACCACGCCCCAACGGAATGGAAATGCAGATGATCAAGCGCAAAGCCCACGCGGCCACCGCAGCAATCGCCCTCACCGCCGCCGCTCTCGGCGCCTTCGGCGCGGTGGCCATCGCCGCTCCCGCGACCGCAGCGCCATCCATCGTGCGTACCGCCGCACCGTCGGCCGGCGAGCTGCACTCCAAGCTCTCACTGGTGTTGAACTCCGGCGCTTCGCGCTCCGCCCGCGCGGCCGAACTCGAAGGCGGCGAAGCCGATCTCGCGGTCGTCGAACGGGTCGGCGGCGTGATGGGCAGCGTGCCCGGCCTGACCTGGACCGTGCAGAACGCGAACGCCGCGGGCGACACCCTCAACGCCGACCTGATGGTCACCGTCCCCGGCTACGGCACCTTCCCGCCGATCCAGATCGCCTGGCGGCAGATCGACGGCACCTGGAAGCTGACCAGCGAGTCGGTCGACACCATCGCCTACTACGCGGGCCAGCAGCGCTGATCGTCCGCGCCGCAACGACATCGGGCCCCGTGCAACGCGCGGGGCCCGTTCTCGTCCGGCTACCGCGCGACTTTCTACTTTACTTAGGCTAGCCTTATTCGCATGGGTAAAGGAGCCAATGGCCTCATCCTGAAGGCCTGGCGGGCGGACGACTACAGCTTCCGGGTCACCTCGATCGAGAGCATCACGGACAAGTACCAGCGCATCGGCTTCACCGCCGGTGGCTTGCTGGCGGCGCACCCCGTGCACCCCACGCAGTGGATCCGGCTGTGGGTACCCGACGCCGAGAGCGACAAGCTCTACCAGCGCGGCTACACGCTGGTCGATCAGGATCCCGAGAACGACCACTTCTACATCGAATTCGCCCTGCACGGCGGGCCGGCCAGCGCGTGGGCGCAGCGGGCCCAGGTCGGCGACGAGATCGAGGCCTGCGTGCTCGGCTCGGACTTCACGCTGCCCGAGACGACGCCGAGCGAGTACGTCGTGTTCGGCGATACCGCCTCGCTGCCCGCGGTCAACTCGCTGCTCGACGCGATCGGCGACACCCCGGCGCGGGTCTGGCTGGAATGGCAGTACGAATCCGACACCGCGCTGCCGGTACGCAATAAGCCGCACCACCAGGTCACCTGGGTGCAGCGCGTCGACAACGGCAGGCTGCTGCGTGAGCAGGCGCACGAGATCTCCTGCGCGAAGGACGCTTACGGCTGGGTGGCCTGCGACGGCCACACGACGCGGTCCATCGTGAAGGCCCTCAAGACCACCCACGGCCTGCCGAAAACCGCGATCAAATCACGCGCCTACTGGAAGTGAGCCGCCGGTCCGCCGTTCGGCGGGGGTCGGTTCATCCCAGAGGATGACCCGGATCGCGACCTGCTGTCGACGCGCGCCGACACCCTCGTCCGCCAGGCTGTAACTCGGATTCGAAGCCGCTCGCGCAGCACCTGCGCGGCCCGGTGCCGGAGCGGAGGTCAACTGGCATGTCGATCCTGGACGCGGTACTCGGGTTCGCCGCGGTCGCATTCGCGGTGACGGCGGTCGCCACCGCACCGCTCGCGCGGCGCATCGCACCCGTCGCGCTGCCCGTGCTGCTGGCCGGGTGCCTGGCGCAGTGGCTGGTCGAGGGGTTCTATTGGCAGTTCGCGCCGACGTATCTGTTGCTCGGCGCGGCGACCGGACTCGTTGTCTGGCAGGCGAAATGGCGGGTCAGCGGGTGGACGACGGTCGCAAGGGTGGGCGTCGCGCTCCTGCTGGCGCCTGCCGCGCTGGCCTGGGCGATGGTTCCTGTTCCCGATCTCCCTCGGCCGACCGGGTCCTATGCCGTGGGCACCGAGATCCTTCGGCTGGTCGATCCGAACCGGCCGGAACCGGCCACCGACGCGCCGGACGATCACCGCAATGTCGTTGTGCAGGCTTGGTATCCGGCCGATCCCGCGGCGCATGGAAAGCGGTCGGCCTACATCGATGGCCAAGGCCGGCTGCCGGAGCGGGTCACCGTGCTGCCCGGCGCCTTGATGCGCGGGTATGACCGGATCGACACGCACGCCCTGCTCGAGGTGCCGGTCAACTCCGACCGGTCGCGCTGGCCGGTGGTGTTGTTCTCCCCCGGATACGGTGCGCCGCGCGCCTTTTACACCGGGCTGATCGCCGACCTGGCCAGTCGCGGATTCATCGTGCTCACCGTCGACCACCCGTACGAGGTGGCGGTCACCGAACTCGCCGATGGCACCATCGCGACCACGCGGGAGCATTTTCTGGACGACGATCCGGACCAATCCCGCTATATGAGTGGGCAACTCGACGTGCGCACCGCCGATCTGCGCTTCGTGGTCGATCAGCTCCAACGGCCGGACATCATGGGCCCCAGGCTTTCCGGACGCCTCGACACCGAACATGTTGCCGCGATCGGGCATTCGTTCGGCGGCGCGGCCGCGGCCGCGGCCGTAGCGACCGACGCACGGATCAAAGCGGCCGCGAACATCGACGGCACGCTGTACGGCACGCTGCCGCAACAGTCGTTGACCAAACCGTTTCTCCTGCTGGAAAGCGATCACGCGGAAACCGGCCACGGCGCACCCTATTTGGACGGCAATCGCGCACTGCTCGACCGCCTACAGGCGGGTGGTTTCCGCTACGAGATCGCCGAGGCCAATCACTACAGCTTCACCGATGCCCCGCGCTTCCTCGCCGATCCGGCCAGGTTGCTGATGGCCGAGATGATCGGCGGCGCCAGGGGTCCCAGGGAAACGCAGCGGGCGACCAACGACATTCTGACCGCGTTCCTGCGGGAGCCGCTCGGCGGCGGTCGCGGCGATGTCGAGGCCGCCGCCGCGCACTACCGGGACATCCACGGCGGTCCGGTGCGCTAGGGCCGTCCGGTCAGACCGCGACCGGCTCCAGCCGCCACCCGGCCGCCCGGGAACGCTCGTTCCAGAAGTCGGCGTACCGCCCGCCCGCCGCCAAAAGCTCGGCGTGCGTGCCACGTTCGACGATCCGGCCACCATCGAGGAACAGGATCTGGTCGGCGTGCGCGATGGTCGCGAGGCGATGCGCGACCACGATGACCGTCTTGTCCTTGGTGAGCTGGTGGATTCCGCGCACGACCACCGCCTCGCTATGCGGGTCGAGGGCGCTGGTCGCCTCGTCGAGCAGCACGATCGGCGCGTTCTTGAGCAGCGCGCGGGCGATCGAAACCCGTTGCCGCTCACCACCGGAGAGCGCGACACCGCCCTCGCCGACCGCGGCGTCCAGGCCCTCGGGCAGTCGTTCCACGATCTCGTCGACCCTGGCCGCCTGCGCCGCCTGCCAAATCTCGTCGTCGGTGGCATCGGGCTTGCCGATCCGAATGTTGTCCGCCACCGAACGATTGAACAGATAGACGTTCTGGAAGACCAGCGACAGCTGGTCCAGCAGCGTCTCCGACGGCTGGTCGCGCACGTCGTGCTCGCCGACGAGCACCCGGCCCGCGTCCACGTCGTTGAAGCGCGCCGCGAGCCGGAGCAGCGTGGTCTTGCCCGCGCCGCTCGGACCGACGATCGCGGTGGTGGTGCCGGCGGGCACGGTGAACGTCAGGTCGGCGAGCACCGGCTCACCCGGCCGGTAACCGAAGTTCACGTTGTCGAACTCGACCACCGGAAGCCCCGGCGAGACAGCGGTTTTCGCCTCGGGCAGCACCGGCTCGTCGAGCAGTCCGCCGACCCGGCCGACGGCGCCTGCCGCCGCACGCAGTCCGTTCGCGAGCTGGGCGGCCTGATTCAACGGCTCGATGAACCGCGAGCTGACCGCGATCAACGCCACCGCGGCCGCGGCCGAGACCGCGCCGTCGGTGAACCTGCCGACCACGACGTAGGCCAGCACGAGGAAAACGGCCTGCACGAACAGCGCGAACACGATCAGGCCGGGCACCGCAGTGAACACCATCCGGGTGATCGCCGAACGCTGCTGGTGCAGTGCGGAATCGAGGGCGCGGTTGCCCGCACCGACCGCGCCGAACGCCCGCAGCACCGGCTGCGCCTGGGCGAATTCGACCACCCGCGCGTCGGCCTCGGACGCGGCGGCGTGCACCCGCTCGTCGGACCTGGTGTAGGCCCGGTTGGCCAGACTGTTCACCACGAACAGCACGGGGGCCGAGACCAGCATGGCCAGCGAGATCCGCCAATCGATGAACAGCATGCCCACCGCGACACCGAGCGGAACGATCACGCTGTTGAGCACCTTCGCGAGCAGATACGCGACGGTGCCCTGGATTTCGCGCACGTTCTCCACGGCAATCCTGGACAGCTTTCCGGCATTGGCGGTTTCGAACCAGCCGAGCGGGAGCGCGTTGAGGTGATCACCGATCCTGGTCTGCAGCCGCAGCTGCATGCCGACCGCGATGCGCAGGCCGAGCACCGCTTGCAGATAGCCGAAGATCGCGACGCCCGCGACCGCGGCGATCATCAGCAACGCCCAGAACCAGGCCCGGCCGAGATCGCGATCGAACAGCGACTCCAGCACCGGAACCAGCAGCAGATAGGCGGCCGCCTGGCTCAACGCCTGCGCGGTGATCGCGGCGAACAGTTTCGGGGTCAGCGGGGCGAACTCGTCGGGGACGAGCCCGAGAACCTTGCGAATCATCGCGCCGCCTCCTTTTCGATGAGGGAGACGGCGCCGAGCGCCGCCTCGTTGATTTCCCATAGCCGCTGGTAGGTGCCGCCGGCGGTATGCAGGCTCAGATGGTCGCCCTGCTCGACGATGGTTCCGTTCTCCAGCACCAGGATTCGGTCCACGCCGGTGATGGTGTGCAGCCGGTGTGCGATCACCAGCACGGTGCGGCCGGCCACGAGCACGGCGAGCGCGTCCTGCACCGCGGCCTCGGACTCCGGGTCCGCGAACGCGGTCGCCTCGTCGAGCACCAGCACCGGGCTGTCCGCGAGCAACGCGCGGGCGATCGAAAGCCGTTGCGCCTCACCGCCGGACAGGCTGGCGTCGACGCCGATCTCGGAGTCGTAGCCGCGCGGCAACGCCATGATCCGGTCGTGGATCTGCGCGGCCCGCGCCGCCCGTTCCAAGGCCTCGTCGTCGGCGCTCTGATCGGCCAGCCGCAGGTTCTCCCGGATCGTGCCGCGGATCAGCCGCACGTCCTGGAAGACGAATCCGACCGTGCGATAGAGCTCTTCGGTGGAGTAGTCGCGAATATCGCGCCCACCGATGGTGATTCGACCGGAGTCGACATCGTAGAAGCGCGGAAGCAGCTTGCCGAGGGTCGATTTGCCCGAGCCGCTCGGCCCGACCAACGCGGTGAGGGTGCCCGGCCGCAGCTCGAGATCGAGATCGTGCAAGACCTGGTGGTCGGTGCGGTAGCCGAAGCCGACCGACTCGAAACGAACCACACCTTGTTCCGCCGCCGTCACCGGCGAAGTGTCTGTCCCGGTGGCCAATTCGGGTGTCTGCTGCAATTCGTGCAGCCGCAGGGCCGCGGCCCCGGCCGCACGTAGCGCCTGACCGCCATAGCCGAGCCCGAGCAGCGAGCTGCCCAGACCGAGACCGACCAGCAGGAACGGCAGCACGTCGAGCGGGGTGAACCAGTCGAGCCCTACCCCCACGAGCCCGGCGAGCACGATCAGCAGCATCACGAACACCGGGGCGAGCACGACGTCGGAGGCGGACTGCAGCCGGATCATCGGCGTCTTCCACCGATCCAGGCTGCGTGCCTGACCGTCCACCGCGTCCTGGAATACGCTGTGCGCCTTGCCCGCCTGGCCGAACGCGCGCACCACCTGGATGCCGTCGACGAACTCGATGGTCGCCTCCTGGGCCCGGTGTTCCCACCGGTTGTAGACGGCCAGCCGATCCCGGCTGTCCTGATCCATCATCTTGCTGAGCGAGATCGCGTACGCCAGCAAGGGAATCAACAGCACCAGGGTGAGCCGCCAGTCGACGGTCACCAGGTAACCGAGGGTGACCACCGGCACGATCAGCGCGCCGACGAACTCCAGCCGCGCGTGCGCGACCAGATAATGCAGGGCCTCGACATCGTCCTGGAGGTATTTCTTCACCTCGCTGGAGGTGCGTTCGCCGAACCAGCCGAGCGGCACCCTGGTCAGCTTGGCCGCGAGCGCGCGCCGGACGGTGAGCTGGTAGCCGGCGTCCACCAGGTGCGACCAGGTGAGCGCGACCGCCTGCAACAGCCCGCGGATCAGCAGCACGAGCATCGCGATCCAGACCAGCCGCCAGACCCGATCGGTATCGACCTGCTCGGCGAGCAGCTCCCGGCAGGCCTCGACGATCAGCACGAAGGGCACGACGGTGCACACCGAGGCCACAGCCATGATCAGGCTCGCCAGCGTGAGGGTGCGCCGGACCGGCGCCAGGATCTCCTTGCGGGCCTGCGCCTCCTGCTGCTTGCGCGCCTTCTGCACCGCCTTGGGCGGCCGGTTCCCCGCCTCGTCCGCCGGAAGCGGCGCGACCTCCACCGTCATAAGTTGCTGCCTCTCGCCATCGTTGTGCCTCCCCCGGCCGGACTCATCCTCACATAAGATCAGACCGGAATGTAGGTTAGCCTAAGTTATCCATGACGCGAGCGGGGTGCTACCCGTTTCCGGCCGGTCGCAGCCTCGACGACGTAGACCGGGCAGGCCCCAGCGCCTACCCGGCGTATCGAAGCGCGGTCTCGGGCACGGTTCGCATCCATCCGGCCCCATTCAGAAATGCCCGTGTTCATCGCCGAATTGGTTGTCGCACTGTGGACTTGTTCCCGACATCTGCGAAAACGCCGCAATACCCGAGGCTTTCAGCCGCCCATCGCGCCGGGGAATGCTCCGTGAACGAACGGCCGACCAGCTCCGATAGCGCACATACATCGCTAGTTTCGAATCCATACGGAAACACGGCGTACGGAGTCGCGAATATGTTTGTTACACAAGTCATTTCCACAATCTCGCGTTGTTCGGTCGACCCCGGTGAGTTGACGCCGAAACAGGCGCACCGCGCGATGCAGGTGCATTTGAATTGCAGCGTGGATGTGTGCCGGGTGCGCCGGCGTGCGCGCCGGACGCTGGTCGAGGCGCGGCGCATGGTGCTCGATGAGCGGGCGACGCCCTAGGTGGAATCCCACGGGCTGTCGTGGTGTTGTCCCCCACATGACCACAACGGCATCCGACCGCTCCGCCGCGCCCGTCCTCGACCCGAGCACCGCCTTCGGCGCCAAGGTCGCCGCCCGTCTCGCCGAGGAGCCGGTGATCTGGCTGACCACGGTCGGATCCACCGGGACCCCGCAACCCAACCCGGTCTGGTTCCAGTGGCGCGACGACGAGTTCCTGCTGTTCAGCAAGCCCGACCAGGCCAAGCTGCGCAACCTGGCGCGCAATCCCCGGGTCTCGCTGAACTTCAACAGCACCGAGTGGGGCAGCGAGGTCGCCGTGTTCACGGGTACCGCACGGATCGACGACGTCGCCGCGACGCCGGACGAAATCGCCGCGTACGCAACGAAATACGTCGACGGCCTGAAGGACATCAAGCTGACCGCCGAGCAGTTCTTCGCGGAATACTCCTCGATCATCCGGATTCGCCCGGATCGCCTGCGCGGCTTCTGACGCGGCGCGCATCAGCCCGAGCGCGGGCGGGGAAATGGCCGGCGACTAGGGTCGATGCCGATGAGAAGGCGGCAGAAACCGCCGTTGCCCAAGCGGCACGGCCTGGACCCGGCCCGGCTCCGGCTGCCGGAGGACGGCGACTGGGCGACGATTCGCGACCACCTGGTCGAGCGACTACCCCGGGTGGATCCGGCCCGCATCGATGAGCTGCTGCGCGCGGGCGGGATCGTCGATCTCGACGGTCCGATCGCGCCGGACGCGCCGTATGCACCGGGCAGCGCGGTGTGGTTCCACCGGGATCTGCCGATCGAGACGCCGGTGCCGTTCGACCTCACCATCGTGCATCGCGATGCCGACCTGCTGGTCGTGGACAAGCCGCACTTCCTCGCGACCATCCCGCGCGGGCAGCACATTTTGCAGACGGCGCTGGTGCGGTTGCGCCGGGAACTGGAACTGCCGGACCTGATTCCGGCGCATCGGCTGGATCGGGTGACGGCGGGGCTGGTGCTGTTCATCGTCAATCCGGCGCGGCGCGGGGCGTATCAGACGATGTTCCACAAACGCACGGTGCGTAAGGAATACGAGGCGATCGCGCCGGTCGATCCCGAGCTGACCCTGCCGCGGGTCGTGCGCAGCCGGATCATGAAGGAGAAGCATGTGCTCGCGGCGCAGGAGGTCGAGGGCGAGCCGAACGCGGAGACCTCGATCGAGTTGCTGGAGCAGCGCGACGGGCTCGGGCGTTATCGACTGCGGCCGCTGACCGGGCGCACCCATCAGCTGCGGCTGCATATGAACGGCCTCGGCGTCCCGATTCTCGGCGACGACTTCTATCCGGTGATCACCGACAAACCGGTCGATGATTTCACCCGCCCGCTGCAACTGCTGGCCGCGTCGCTGGAGTTCACCGACCCGATCAGCCACGAACCGCGGCGCTTCGACACCACTCGCACGTTGCAGGCCTGGACGGATCCGGCGGGGTGGGCCGGCTGACGGCACTGGAGGTCAGCCGGCCCATGCGCCCGCCGCGGGGCTCAGGCCACACCGGGCGCGGCTCCTGGAACTGAAACAGGTTCCAGTCAGAGTAACCCGTGCGGGCCGACGCCACATCGAGACCCGTATATCCGGCGAATTCGGGTAGACGACACCCAGATGACTACTCGAGCGGCGGCCCCGGCACCCATCCGTACACTGGGCGGGATGCTCGCACAGGACCTCGAGGAAACGGCTGCGCCCCGCCGCAAATTGCATGCGTATGCGGATGTGGCCGTGGTTGTCGTCGTCCTCGCGGGGACCAACCTGATCGCGCACTTCACCACCGCCTGGGCCAGCATCGTGACCGTGCCGGTGGCCGCCGTGGTGCTGCTGGCGCTGATGCGCCGGCGCGGACTGCACTGGCATGAACTCGGCCTCTCGCCGCGGCAGTGGCGGCGCGGGACGGTCTACGCGCTCGGCGCGGTCGGGATCGTGCTCGCCGCGGTCGCCATCGGCGCGCTGCTGCCGATCACCCGTCCGTTCTTCCTGGCCGATCGTTATGCCACCATCTCCGGCGCGCTGATCGCGTCGATGATCGTGATTCCATTGCAGACGGTGATTCCCGAGGAACTGGCTTTCCGCGGAGTTCTGCACGGCACGCTCGATCGGGTTTATGGCGTGCGCGGGGTTTTCGCCGCCGGATCTTTGCTTTTCGGGCTTTGGCATATCGCCTCGTCGCTCGGGTTGACCAGTAGTAATCGAGGGCTTTCCGGGTTTGTCGGCGGCGGGGTCGCGGGGCAGATCGTCGGCATTCTGCTGGCCGTTGTCGCCACCGCGGGGGCGGGTGTCGTGTTCACCTGGTTGCGCCGGCGCAGTGGGAGCCTGCTCGCGCCGATTGCGTTGCATTGGTCGGTCAATGGCGCGGGTGCGCTGGCCGCCGCGATCGTTTGGCATACGACGCTCAGCTGACCTCGAAAACGTGCGCGGCCCATCGGAATTCCCGGTGTATTGCGGGCGCATTCGGCACCGCCATCGACGGCGTGTTGCCCAAATCGGCGTGTCCCAAGATCACGCGAGATATTCGCACTGGTTTTCGAGCGTCGGCATTGACCTCGGCCGGTGGCCGGTTTAGCCTCAGTGCGATCACACATACGTTCGAGCAAGTAGGTCTGCTGACGATCTGCTCCGGGAAGGCTCGCGATGCGCGACGAACAATCCACCGGTAGTTCCGAGATCGCCGCGTTGGCGCAGCGGGTCGAGACGGCCCGCGGAAAATTGCCGCTGCAGCACGATGCCGCGCTGTTCGAGGTGTTGTCCGAGCGCGAAATCGGGGCGGAACGCGAACTCGCCGAATGGGTTCGGGCGCAGCGGCGGATGCAGCGGCGACGGGCGGTCGAGGAAGAGCTGGCCGCCGAGAAACGAGACCGGCGCAGCGCGGCCGCGATCCGGCGCGCCGACGAGGCGGACGAGCGGTGGCATCGGCGTGCACTGGCCGCGCGACGGCGGGTATCCAGCGAGGACGCGCGGCTGGCGCAGCTGTATCGACGGGCCGAATGGTCGTCGCGGGCTCTGATCGCGGTTGTCGTGCTCGGCATGGTGTGGGCCGGGGTCAACGTGCAGCACAACCTGGTGCCGAGCGGGGACATGACCGACCCGCTGTACTGGCTGAGCTATGGGATCGAGGCGATGATCTCGATCCCGATCATCACCATCATGGTCGCCGCGACCACCGCCGCCCGCTGGGGGCGCGAGCTCGCGCGGGGCAAGGTGGTGTTCTTCGAGACCGCGTTGCTCGGCACCACCATCGCGTTGAACGCGGGGCCGCACCTGGCCTCGGGATCGCTCGGGAAGGCCGCGGAATACGCGATCGCACCGGTGATGGTCGGGGTCGTGATCTGGTTGCACGCCTGGGTTTCCGCGCGGTACGCGCTGCTCATCGATGGGGCGCCGGTGGTGGATCGGGACGCGACGGTGGTCCGGCATCGGGTCAGCGACCGGGATTCGCCGGTCGGGCTCACGGTCGATGCGCCGGATGATCGGCGCTGGATGCTCAGCGGAGTGGATCCGTATGCGGCAACGGCGGTTACTCGGCCGGCTGAGGCGAGTCCGGTGGAGAATGTCGATGAGCTAAAGGATCGTCCGCGGATCGATCACCCGGCACCGGTCGTTGCGGCAACCAATGGGCATGCGGTGCAGGCGGTTCCGGTCGGCGATCACCACGAACCAGTCGCGGCAGACGAGCAGCCGCCGCGCAACTCCACCAACGGCCATGTCACGGTGCCGTACTCGGCGATCATCGGTCATCCGCTGCCGGTCGAGCCGCATGACCCGCACTCCGCAGCGCCGGTGAACAACGGCCGCTCGACCAATGGCTTTGCGATACAGCCCGACCCGTCCGCGCACCACGACGCCACGGCCGAGCCCAGCACCACCGAGGCACCGGCCCGGTCTGCACGCACCAACGGTCACCCTCGGCCGGCCAACGGCCACGCGGCCACAAACGGCCACCCGGTTACCAACGGCCACGCAGTTGCAAATGGTCACGTAGTCCCGAACGGCCACGTGGTCGCGAACGGCGACGAAGGGACGAACAGCCGTCCGGTGACGAACGACCATGCGATCACCGACATCACCCAGCCCGCGCCGCCGAATGGCAAGCCGGTCAACGGCATCGACCGCACCACCCCCGTAAACGGCAACACTCCACAATCCAATGGCCACCCGGTCACAAACGACGAGGCGACCGCGAACGGCCACGCAGGCACCAACGGCCATGCGGTCAACGGCACCGCCCGGTCGGTACCGCCGAATGGCAAGCCGGTCAACGGGATCAACCGGACCACCCCGGCCGGCGGCGACACCATACAAACCAACGGTCACACAGCGCCGAACGGCCATGCCATGCCGCTGTTTCCGGTTAACGATCTCGCACCCGAGCGCACCGATCCCGGCACCGTCACCCCGGCGCCCGACACCACCACCGACGCCCATCGCGGCGACGAGCCAGAAGAGCCTCATCCTGGTGACCCCATACGTAAGGCCGCCGCAACCATCGCCGACACTGTCGCACAGGCAATCTCGGGCGAAACCGTTTCCCGTCCCAGCACGAGCCGCCGGAAGCCGGCCGCTCCCGAAGCCGAGATCGAACAACTCGCCTTCGAGGCGACGCCGGAACCGTCCGATCCCATTGTGCGCACCGAGCCGTCCAGCCCTGCCGTGCGCACCGAGCCGGTCGGTATCGTCGCCCGGGTCCGCGCCGAGCCGCCGGTGGAGCCGGAGCCGCTGGACGACGAGGACGAGATCGATGAGGACGACGAAATCACCGCTCTCGCACACGAGATCGCGCGGCGCGGAATGTCGAACCTGTCCGTCGAGCAGCTGACCCAGATCTTCCGGCTCGCCGACGAATCCTGGCTGACGCCGGGCATCGCCAACGAGGTCGGCGTCTCCCGCGCCGCCGTAGCCCGCGCGGTCGAGGCGGGAATCAAGGTGCGCCGCCCTTACGCCATCAGCGGCTGACGACTCAGCAAACCCGAGACACCGAAAGGCTGCCCCTCCGGAATGACCGGAGGGGCAGCCCTTTTCGTCCTACTTACCGACGTCCTACTTACCGCCGTTGACCAGTGTCGGACCAACCCCCACTGGGCACGGTCAGCACCCCATCACCTCGCACGGTGTCGTGCGACTCAGGCGACCCACCGGACTTCTCATCCCCATGCCCCGGCCACCACGCGCGGTGCCCGAGCAGCGCGGTCAGCGCCGGCGTGAAGAACATCGCCATCACGAAGGCCGCGATCGCGATACCGACCGAGATGGCGAATCCCATCTGCGACAGCACGTTGTTGCCCGCCAGCATCATCGACGCGAACGTGCCGGCCAGGATCAGGCCCGCCGCGGCAACCGTCGGTCCGGTATGCCGCAGGGCAAGTGCCGCAGCCTGTTTCGGGTCGTGGCCCTCGCGGGCCTCTTCCCGCAAGCGCGCCACCATCAGGATGTTGTAGTCCGTGCCGAGCGCCACCACGAACAGATACATGATCACCGGCAGCGTGAAGATCAGCCCGGTCTCACCCTGAATATGCTGGAACACCAGCACCGAAGCGCCGAGCGTGGCGGCGAACCCGAGGAACACCGACGCCATCAGGTACCACGGCGCGACCAGACTGCGCAGCAGCAGCCCCAGCACGATCATGATCATGATGGCCGCCACCGGGAACACGATGGCGTAGTCGTGGTTCATCGCATCCTGGAAGTCGACGAAGACCGCCGTCATGCCGCCGACGGCCGCGGTCGTTCCGGCCGGCACCGCCGCGTGCGCGGCGTCGCGCAGCGGACCGCGAACCGTCTCGATCGCGGCGTCCGATTCGGGTGCGGAGCTGAGCGTCACCTGGAAATTGGCGATGGCCTTGTCCGCGGACAACAGCGGCTCGCCCACCTGACCGACACCGGGCACCGCGGTCAGCGCCGCCCGATAGGTGGTGAGCTGATCGCTGGTCAGCGCACCCTCGGTCGAGCGAAGCAGCACGTCCGACGGCTGGGTCGCACCGGCCGGCATGCCCTTGAGCAGTTCCTTGTTGTAGACCACCGATTCGGACGCGTTCGAGGTCGAGCCCGAACTCAGATCGAAGGTCGGATTGAACCCGACGGCAATGACGCCGAGCGCGACCAGCACGCCGCCGGAGATCAGGGCGAACGCCGCGGGACGCCGCCCGAGCGCCGCGCCGATCGCACCGAACCGCGCGCCCTTCGGCTCGGACTGCCACGCCTTGGACGGCCAGAACACCTTGGTACCCAACAGTGAAACCACGGCGGGAATCAGCGTGAGCCCGGCCAGCAGCGCCACCGCGACCGCGATCGCCAACGCCGGACCGAGCGCCCGGAACATGCCGAGCGTGGACAGGGTCAGCGCCATGAACGCGATGATCACCGCGGCCGCCGCGGAGGTGATCGCCTCGCCGACCCGGGTGACGGCGCTGACCATGGCGGTCTTCGGGTCCTCCCCCGCCCGCAGCCGTTCCCGGTAGCGGAACATCAGGAACAGGATGTAGTCGGTGCCGACGCCGAACAGCACCACCAGCAGGATGGCGTTGACCGAACTGTCTATCTTGAGGTCGAAAGCCTTGGCCACCATGGCGATCAGGCCGGTGACGACGCTGGAGACCGCACCGATGGTGACGATCGGCAGCAGCGCGATCACCGGGCTGCGGAAGATGATCAGCAACAGCACCAGAATCAAGATGATGGTCGCGGCGCCGATGATGGCCATGCCCTTGTTGCTCGACTCCACCTGATCCAGCAACTGCGCCGCCTGACCGGTGATGCCCGCCTTCAGTTCGGTGTCGCGCACCTGATCCTGCAACGAGCTGCGCAACGCCTTGACCGCGTCGCTCTGGGTCGTGTCGCTCGCGCTGGTCGCCTTGGTCAACTGCACCGCGATGACCTGGATCAGCCGGTTCTCCGAAGGTGGAATCGCCTGGAGGCCGAGGACATCCTTGATCTTGGCGTCGGTGAGCTTGGCGCCGATCGAGGCGACCGCGGCCGCGTCGCCGTCACTGAGCGGCGCCCCGTCGGAACGGGCGAAGACGATGAGCGCCGAGGGCGCCGCGCTCTGCGGAAAAGCCTTCTGCTGCAGCTCGAGTGCCTGGATCGACTCGTAATGCGAAGGCAGGAAATCGGATTGGTCGGTGGTCGAGGTGAGCTGCGGCGCCGCCGCGACCACGCCGACGATGATGAGCAGCCATAGGCCGATCACCTTCCACGGATGGTGCACGACCAACTGCCCGAGGCGAGCAAACATGGGGGACAAGTCCTTTCGGTATCCGAGCCGCGGCTCAGATGTCGAGATCCTCGATGGGCGGGTGTTCGGTGACGTCGACGAGGGTGCGGTAGATCTTCAGCGGAACCCGGTCGCGCAGTTCCGCCACTGAATCCACCACCTCCAGGGTGGCATCGCCCCAACTCTGATCATCGAGGTCGAAACCGTTGCGCCAGTCCTTCTTCAGGTCCTTGACCCAGTCGGTCACCACGGAGAAGTCGGTCCAGTCGGTGGTCTGCTTGTGCACCGCGTACTTGCCCTTGCGGCTCAGATAGACCCGGACCTGCTCCACTCCGGCCCTGGTGAACTGCGTCGACTCGCCCAGCAGGCGGCCGGTGAACCGCTGCGCTCGCCCACCCCCGGGCCCCACTTTCACCACGACCTCACGGAATCCCTCGGAGTCCCCCTTCTCGAAACTCACAACCTCATCCACCACGTGCGGTGCGTCCATGATGACTCCATTCATAAGTTGGTGCGCATGTGCGCATAGACCCAGCAGTCGGCGAACCCCTCATGCGTTCCCGCCGACCCCCACAGATCTGCCGTTCATCTCATTGCGCCGAACCGCCCGCGTCGGGGCGTTCCGTCTCGGCCAACTATATGTAGATGTATACGTATAGCGCAAGACCCTGTTGATGCCCGATTCATCGGTGCACTACAGCGGGGTCGGCCCGAGGAGATCAGGTGCCGACTTGGCTCGCGGTCGCCGGTTCCTTCTGGTTCGCGGGACGGCGGCGTTCGCGCAGGCGGAGGAGTAGCGGGATGCCGAGGCCGATGATCAGGCCGAGGGCCGCGGCGGCGCCGAAGCCGGCCGGGAAGCCGCCCGCATCGATGGCGATACCCGCCAGGGAGCTGCCGATGCCGTTGCCGAGGGTGAGGGCGGCGCTGTGCCAGCCGATGGCTTCGCCGCGGCCGCCCTCGGGGACCACTCGGCTCATCTGATCGATGGAGGCGGTAATGGTTGGGGCGCAGAAGAATCCGGCGACGAGGCCGGTGATGGCGAGGGAGATCGGGCCGATGGCGAAGCACATCGGGATGGTGACCGCGCCGAGGCCGGCCAGCAGGAGATAGGTGGAGATGGGGCGGTGCAGCGCGCCGTAGATGAGGCCGCCGACGACCGAGCCGAAGCCCCAGACGGCCAAGACCACGCCGAGCCACCGCTGCGCGTCGAACTCGCGGATGGCGGAGACGAAGGTCAGTTCGGAGCCGGCCAGGACCGCGATGGCCGCGCTCGCGCCGACGCACAGGGCGACGAATTCGAGGCGGAACCAGCTGCGGCGCGGGACGGCGACCGAACTTTCGCGGTCGGCGTCCGCGGCGGAGCGCAGGGGTGGGTTGCGGACCCAGAGCAGAATGCCCGCGAGCACCAAAGTCATTTGGACGAAGAACAACACCATGGTGGTCGACCAGATACCGGCCGCGGCGACACCGACGATCGGTCCGACCATGAAGGCGCATTCGACGGACACCGCCTCCAGCGCGAGCGCGGGCTGGCGGTTCTGCTCGGTGGTCGCGGCGATGACCGCCTGCCGGACCACGGTGAAGATCGGAACGTCGAACAGGCCGGCGATAGCGGCGAGGATGAGCAGCGGGACGTAGTCGACGAACGGCGCGATCGACCAGCACACCGCGCCGACCAGGATGGACGGCGCGATGGTGCGGCGCAGCCCGAACCGGTCGAGCAGCCGCCCGCGCCACGGTCCGCTCAGCGCGATGCACACCGTGACGATCGTGCTCAGCGCACCGGCTTGCACGTACGATCCGTGCAGCGTCTGCACGACGTGCAGCGCGAGCAGCACGGCCCCGGCAAAGAACGGGATGCGCACCAAGGCCCCGAGCAGCAGTACATTTCGCACCGCCGCGCTCGACAAAACCACCCGATAGGACCGCACCAACCGAGCTTGTCATGCCCCACCGACAACCCGCCAGCGATTTATCCCATGAATTTTCCCGGCCCGGGGAAGGCCCTTCTCACCGCCGGACACGCAAGCGGTGGTTCATGTTTCGGCCGGATGCTCAGCTCGCGAGTCCGGCGCGGTCGAGCAGGTAGTCGATCATGGGTTCGTAGTACTCGGGGAAGACGCCGTCGTCGAGCGGAACGGTGACCGCGATCTTGCCCTCGGCGTGGCCGGCGAACAGCGCGGGGTCGTTGCAGTCGGCGAATCCGACGGTGTCGATTCCGGCCTCGCCCGCGGTGCCGGCCCAGCCGTGGTCGGCCATGACCAGGTCGGGCCAGGGTTGCGGTTCCGGACTGTCGCGCAGTTCTTGCAGCATGGCCTGCATCGGGTTCGGGTCGTGCGTGTGCTGCAACCGGCTGCCGGTGCTGAGCGCGGCAACGCCTGAGGTGTAGACGATTTCGCGGACCCGCGAACCGTTGGCGGTGATGACCTGGTACGACCAGCCGGCCGCGGGGGTCAGGATCGTGCAGCCCGCGGCGTGCAGCGCGTCTTCGACGGCACGGTAAACGCCCATGAGCGGCCCCGGATGACCGGTCGCCAGCAGCACCGTCTGCTGCTCGCGCGCGGCCTGCCCGATTCTGGCGCCCATCTCGTCGAGCGCCGCGATGGTCAGGTCGACGCCGATGGTGTCGGCCCCCTGCCGGTGCCGCGGATCGGGATTGACTCCGCACAGCCGGGCCATCATGTCCAACGTCTCGTCGAACGTCCAATCCTTCAGCGTCAGCCCGAATTGATACCCGGGGTCCTTCGCGACCATCCGCCGGTAGTGCGCCAGGTTCCCCTCGCGTGGCGTCGCGACATCCCCCGCTATCCGAGTCTGGAGCAGATGTTTCCGCAACAGCGCCCGATCATATGGCTGCACCAACAATCCCACCTCCGCATCGGCCGACCGCCACCGAGCCAGATGCACGGACGCAGTCTTCGTTCGCCGTCAACACGACACTACAAGCAGGACTGGACCGGCTGCGGATGTCCGACTAGTTCGCCGGCTCGAGAAAAGGGTTTCGGACCTCGAGGCCGAGGAAGTCGCGGCCGTGCTGAAGATCTTCCGACAGTAGATATTTCGCGCCCGACTGACACGCGGCTTCGATGATCAACGCATCCCACCAGGAGACCGTGTGTTGTTCCGCGAGGAATGAGGCATTCATGACGATCAACGGATCCGTGTCCCGGATGCACCATTCGCTGTAGATCGCGATGACGCGGCGGGCCTTCGAGGGGCTCATCCGGGGCGACAACTTGCGAGTTGCGGTGTTGTAGAACTCTTGAAGCACCTGCGGGCTGAGCACACCCGCGCCGCGAGACCACAGATCCGCGAGTACGTCCTGTGCGATGCGGTGCCGTTGGCCTGCGTCGATATCGTGCGCATAGACCAGGATGTTGGTATCGATGAAGGTGCGCTCGACCTCGGTCACGCGTACCTCCGCTCCCCTCGGTCGTACAGATCCTCCCGACGCCAATCGATGTGGCCGCCGTGCCCTTCGGCGTTCGCCATCAACTGGAGGGCCTGCTGTTTCGCGTACTCGTAGCGCTCGGCATCCTGAGCGATCTCGCGTAGATACTGCGCCACCATCGCGCTGACCGACGTGCCCCGCTGTACTGCGATCACCTTGGTGGAGGTGATCACCTCTTCATCCAACTGAAGCGTCAGGTTCCTTTTGGCCATGCCACAGGCTATCACGTGGTCCACGTGGAAATCACGTGGACTTCACCGCCCGGCCGGAAACGGCGAAGGCCCGCCCCCCGAAACGGGAAGCGGGCCTTCGACATTCAGACCGGGAAGGCTACTTGGCCTTCTCCAGCACCTCGACCAGACGCCAGCGCTTGGTCGCCGACAGCGGTCGGGTCTCCATCAGCTGGACGCGGTCGCCGATGCCGGCGATCTCGTTCTCGTCATGCGCCTTCACCTTGGAGGTGGTGCGAATGATCTTGCCGTAGAGCTTGTGCCGGTTACGGTCTTCCAGCTCGACGACGATCGTCTTGGTCATCTTGTCCGAGACAACGTAACCGACCCGAACCTTGCGGCTGGCGCGCTGCTCTTCCTTCTGTTCGCTCATGCCGCATCTCCCTTGTCAGCGGGTCCGGAGGCCAGACCGAGCTCGCGCTCGCGCATGACCGTGTAGATGCGCGCGATTTCGTGACGAACCACGCGCAGCCGACGGTTGTTGTCCAGCTGACCCGTCGCCATCTGGAAGCGCAGGTTGAACAGCTCTTCCTTGGAGTCGCGCAGCTTCTGCACCAACTCTTCTTCGGTGAGCTCGCGGAGCTCTGCGGCCGGTGTTTCGGTAGCCATCAGAACTGCTCCTCCCTGGTCACGATCCTGCACTTCATCGGGAGCTTGTGCATCGCGCGGCGCAGGGCCTCGCGAGCGATCTCCTCATTGGGGTAACTCATCTCGAACATCACGCGGCCGGGCTTGACGTTCGCGATCCACCACTCCGGCGAACCCTTACCGGAACCCATGCGGGTTTCGGCAGGCTTCTTGGTGAGCGGGCGATCCGGGTAGATGTTGATCCAGATCTTGCCGCCACGCTTGATGTGGCGGGTCATCGCGATACGTGCCGACTCGATCTGCCGGTTGGTCACGTAAGCCGGCTCCAGCGCCTGGATCCCGAACTCGCCGAACGCCACCGAGGTGCCGCCCTTGGCCATGCCGGAACGACCGGGGTGGTGCTGCTTGCGGTGCTTGACCTTACGAGGCATCAGCATTGCGTCAGCCCTCCTGTGTCTCTGCCGGAGCGTCCACCACCGCGGTGGCGGCGCGCCCGGCCTCGGTGCTGGTCGCCGTGGTACCGGCGGAGCCGGACCGACGCGGGCGAGACGGACGCTCGCGGCGCGGACGATCACGATCGCCGGCCGGTGCGCTGGCGGCGGCGAGCTCACGCTTGCCACCGACGATGTCGCCCTTGTAGATCCAGACCTTCACGCCGATGCGACCGAAGGTGGTCTTGGCCTCGTAGAGGCCGTAATCGATGTCGGCACGCAGCGTGTGCAGCGGGACGCGACCCTCGCGGTAGAACTCCGAGCGCGACATTTCGGCGCCACCGAGGCGGCCCGAGCACTGCACGCGGATGCCCTTGACGTTCGGCGAACGCATGGCCGACTGGATGGCCTTACGCATCGCACGACGGAACGCCACGCGGTTCGACAGCTGCTCGGCCACGGCCTGAGCAACCAGCTGCGCATCCGACTCGGGGTTCTTGACCTCGAGGATGTTCAGCTGCACCTGCTTCTTGGTGAGCTTCTCCAGCTCGGCCCGGATGCGATCGGCTTCGGCGCCACGGCGACCGATGACGATGCCCGGACGAGCGGTGTGGATGTCGACGCGAACCCGATCACGGGTGCGCTCGATCTCCACCTTGGAGATGCCCGCCCGCTCCATGCCGGTGGCGAGGAGCTTGCGGATGGCGACATCTTCCTTGACGTAGTCCGCGTACTGCTTGTCCGCGTACCAACGCGACTTCCAGTCGGTGGTGATACCGAGGCGGAAGCCATGGGGATTGATTTTCTGTCCCATTTACTTTGCCCCTCCCTTCCGGCGGTTGCGAGTTGCTCCACCGGCGGTGGGGATGCTCTCGACCTCGATGGTGATGTGGCTGGTGCGCTTGCGAATGCGGAACGCACGACCCTGGGCACGCGGCTGGAACCGCTTCATGGTCGCACCCTCGTCGACGTAGGCCGTCGAGATGACCAGGGTGGCCGGGTTCAGGCCGAGGTTGTTCTCGGCGTTCGCCGCGGCGCTGGCCACGACCTTGGCAACTGGCTCGCTCGCGGCCTGCGGCGCGAACTTCAGGATCGCCAGGGCGTCCTCGACTCGCTTGCCGCGGACCAGGTCCACGACACGGCGAGCCTTCATCGGGGTCACGCGAACGTGCTTGGCCGTCGCGCGTGCAGTCGGATTCTGAGTGTCAGTCGTCATCGCCGCTTGCTCTTCCGGTCGTCCTTGATGTGGCTCTTGAACGTCCTGGTCGGCGCGAACTCACCGAGCTTGTGCCCGACCATGTTGTCCGAGACGAACACCGGCACGTGCTTGCGACCGTCGTGGACGGCGAAGGTGTGACCGATGAAATCGGGGATGATGGTCGAACGACGCGACCAGGTCTTGATGACCTGCTTCGTGCCCTTCTCGTTCTGCACGTCCACCTTCGCGAGGAGGTGGTCGTCGACGAACGGGCCTTTCTTGAGGCTGCGTGGCATTTCTTACCTCCTCCTTCAGCGCTTGTTCTTGCCGGACTTGCGGCGGCGGACGATGAGCTTGTCGCTCGGACGGTTGGGCTTGCGGGTACGGCCTTCCGGCTGTCCCCAGGGCGAGACCGGGTGGCGACCACCGGAGGTCTTGCCCTCACCACCACCGTGCGGGTGGTCGACCGGGTTCATCACGACACCACGGACGGTGGGGCGACGGCCCTTCCAGCGCATACGGCCGGCCTTGCCCCAGTTGATGTTCGACTGCTCGGCATTGCCGACCTCGCCGACGGTGGCGCGGCAGCGCACGTCGACGCGGCGGATTTCGCCGGAGGGCATACGCAGCGTGGCGTAGGTGCCTTCCTTACCGAGCAGCTGGATGCTGGATCCGGCCGAACGGGCCATCTTCGCGCCGCCACCCGGACGCAGCTCCACCGCATGGATGGTGGTACCGGTCGGGATGTTGCGCAGCGGCAGGTTGTTACCCGGCTTGATGTCGGCCGTGGGGCCGGACTCGATCGGGGTGCCCTGCGCGATGCCCTTGGGCGCGATGATGTAGCGCTTCTCGCCGTCCACGAAGTGCAGCAGCGCGATGTTCGCCGTGCGGTTCGGGTCGTACTCGATGTGCGCGACCTTGGCCGGGATGCCGTCCTTGTCCAGTCGACGGAAGTCGATCAGACGGTAGGCGCGCTTGTGGCCGCCACCGCGGTGCCGGGTGGTGATGCGACCGTGCGCATTACGACCACCCTTGCTGTGCAGCGGACGGATCAGCGACTTCTCGGGGGTCGACCGAGTGATCTCAGCGAAGTCCGAAACGGACGACCCGCGGCGGCCGGGGGTTGTCGGCTTGTACTTACGAATTGCCATGAGTTCTTCTCTTCTTTCTGGAGTCCCAGGCGCTTACGCGACCGGGCCTCCGAAGATCTCGATGGGCTTGCTGTCGGCCGAGATGGTCACGAGCGCGCGCTTGGTGTTCTTGCGCTTGCCGTAACCGAAGCGGGTCCGCTTGCGCTTGCCCTGACGGTTGGCGGTGTTGACGCTGGTAACCGTGACACCGAAGACCTTCTCGACGGCGATCTTGATCTGCGTCTTGTTGGAATCCGGGTGCACGATGAAGGTGTAGGTGCCTTCCTCGATGAGTCCGTAGGACTTCTCCGAGATGACCGGCGCCAGCAGGATGTCGCGGGGGTCGGCGATGGTGGTCACTTGCTCTCCTCCTGTGCCGCCTCGGCGGGGCCGTGCACGAAGGCGTTGAGTGCCTCCACGCTGAACACGACCTCGTCGCTTTCCAGCACGTCATAGGTGTTGAGCTGGTCCGGCGCGATCGGGTGCACGAACTCGAGGTTCTGCACGCTCTTCCAGGCCGCGACGTCCTCACGTCCGAGGACGAGGAGGAACTTCTTGCGGTCCGACAGCTCCGCGAGGAAGCTCTTGGCCGTCTTGGTCGACGGGTCCTGCCCGGCAACCAGTTCGGTGATCACGTGGATGCGCTCGTTACGCGCCCGGTCCGAAAGTGCTCCACGCAGTGCGGCGCGGATCATCTTCTTGGGGGTGCGCTGGCTGTAGTCGCGCGGCTGCGGGCCGTGCACGACGCCACCACCGGTGAACTGCGGCGCGCGGGTCGAGCCCTGACGGGCGCGGCCGGTGCCCTTCTGCCGGTACGGCTTCTTGCCACCACCGCGGACTTCACCGCGGGTCTTGGTGGAGTGCGTGCCCTGGCGGGCCGCGGCCAGCTGCGCGATGACCACCTGGTGCATCAGCGAGATGTTCGCGGTCACGTCGAAGATCTCCGCGGGGAGTTCGACGGTGCCATTGGTCTTGCCGCCCAATTCCTTGACCGGCAGGCTCAGGTTGGCCTTCTTCTCCAGGCTGGTCATGCGTGCGCACCACCCTTCACTGCGCTCTTGACGATCACGACGTTGCCGCGACGACCCGGGATCGCTCCCTTGATCAGCAGCAGGCCGTTTTCGGCGTCGACCTTGTGAACCGAGAGGTTCTGCGTGGTGACGCGGTCGTTACCCATGCGACCCGACATGCGCATGCCCTTGAACACGCGGCCGGGGGTGGCGCAGCCACCGATGGAGCCGGGGCGACGGTGCACAGCCTGCGCACCGTGCGAAGCGCCCTGACCGGCGAAGCCGTGACGCTTCATGGTGCCGGCGAAGCCCTTGCCCTTGCTGGTACCCGTCACGTCGACGTAGGTGCCCTCTTCGAAGACGTCGGCATTGATCTCCTGGCCGACCTCGAAGGTGGACGCGTCGGCGACGCGGATCTCGGCAACGTGCCGGCGCGGTGTGACACCGGCCTTGGCGAACTGGCCGGAGACCGGCTTGTTCACCTTGCGCGGGTCGATGGCGCCGAAAGCGACCTGGACGGCGCTGTAGCCGTCGCGCTCCACGGTGCGGATCTGGGTGATTACGTTCGGTCCGGCCTTGATGACGGTCACGGGAACGACGCGATTCTTCTCGTCGAACACCTGGGTCATCCCGAGCTTGGTGCCCAGGATGCCCGCCGCGGGCCTGTTCTTGTTGTCAGTCATATCTCCAGTCCCCGTCACTGAATGTTGACGTCGACGCTGGCCGGCAGGTCGATGCGCATCAGCGCGTCGACCGTCTTCGGCGTCGGGTCGAGGATGTCGATAAGCCGCTTGTGCGTACGCATCTCGAAGTGCTCGCGCGAGTCCTTGTACTTGTGCGGCGAACGGATGACGCAGTACACGTTCTTCTCGGTCGGCAACGGCACCGGCCCGACGACACGGGCCCCAGTGCGGGTCACCGTCTCAACGATCTTGCGCGCTGACGCGTCGATCGCCTCGTGGTCGTAGGCCTTGAGCCTGATGCGGATCTTCTGTCCCGCCACGCTAAGTGTCCTTTTCTCCGCTTATACCTTCGTGATCCGGAAGCTGGCTTCCGTACCACCCTCAATTTGCACAGCCCGAACACACGAAGACGTCTCACGAGAGACCGCGATCAGGCACGCATGCCTAACCCTCGCCGCTGTTCATCTGTCATGGTTCTCCGGTCCACGCGGTCGGGCGTGTCGCCCATCCGCTCATTCCTCGGCCCCGGATAGAACTTCATCTCCGGCCTGGAACCGTGTTCCCGGACGTACCCACACCGGTTGACCCGATGAGGTACACGATTGTTGGTACTCGCCTCGCCTAGCCATCCCGTCTCACACGGAAACAGGCACGGCACTGGTACAAGGCAACCCGAACAGTATGCCCGACGCGGTCGCCTACTTCAAATCCGGCCCCCGCGAGCTGCTCCGCCCAGGTCATAGGCATGACAACGGAGACAGCAAGGTCTCCTGATGACAAGAACTTACTCGGCAGTAAGATGGGCGCATGACGAAAGAGACTGCCACCCTCCGCAGCTGGAAGAAGCTGCCGGACAACCGGCTGGGCCACACCCTGTTCTCGCTGGGCATGGTGGCGCGGGTGCCGTATTTCGGCACGGTGCTGCCGAGCGTCGTGCGGCTCGAGCCGGGCCTGTGCGAGGTGACCTCGCCGAAGTGGTTCGGCATCCACAACCACCTCGGCACCTACCACGCCATCGCGGCGTGCAACCTGGCCGAGGTGGCGATGGGCATGCTGAGCGAGGCGACCGTGCCCAGCACCCATCGCTGGATCCCGAAGGCGATGAACGTGCAGTACCTGGCCAAGGCCGAGACCAGCCTGCGGGCCGTGGCGAAGCTGACCGAGATCCCCGACTTCAGCACGATCACCGAGGGGCAGAACCTGATCGTGCCGGTGTCGGTCTACGACAAGCACGGCCTGGAGGTCGTGCACGCGGACATCACCACCTGGGTCACCCCGCAGTAAGCCCCCCGGCCGCGCCCGGCTAACAGGGAAGGGCGCGGTTGTCGTTGGCCAGCGCGCTGAGCACCGCCGCTGCCGCACGCGTATCACCAAGCAGGCCACTGTGATTCGCGATATCGGTCGGGCAGCCGTCTTGCAGCCAGATGTTGCGGTTGTCGCCGGTGGGCGAGGCGAGCAACGCGGTCTCCTGCGGGGTGATGATTTCGTCGGCGCGGGAGGCGAGCGCCGTGTACCGGACACCGGGCACGGTCTCGCCTCCCGCGTTGAGCCGGTTCAGCAGCGGTGACCCAACCACCTGCTGCTGTCCCGGGGTTCCGAAGACCTGGGCCGCGATCTGCGCGTTTTCCAGGCCGAGGGAGGCCAGATCCGGATAGTTCGTCCGGAGTCCGGCCCAGGTCGAGCCCCGATACGGGGTGCCGAGGGTGATCACCTGCGTGACCGCGTCCGCGCCCTGCGCGCGCAGGTACTGCCGGATCACCGTGCCGCCAGTCGAGTGGCCGACCAGCGCCACCTGCCGCGCGCCGGTGGCATTGCGCACCGCCTGCACGACCTCGTTCAACTCGGTGGCCATCCGATCAATGTCCGCGACGCCGTAGATGGTGCGGCCGAGCATCGCGGCGCCGACCGGGCCGATACCCATTGAGCCGGAACCGGCTTGGCCGCTCACCACGTCCCGCACGCCGGGCGTCGGCCCGAGATCCGCGGCGAACACGCAGTGGCCCTCGCCGCGCAGCAGCGGCGCGAGCAGGGCGAAACTATTGGGTGCGTCGGTGCCGGAGCCGTGCACGAGCACTACCGGCTGCGGCCGCTCCGCCGACGGGCGGCAGGCCCAGTCGTTGGCGCCCGCGAATGCCGGGATGGGCGGCACGGCGACCGCGGCCGGCGCCTGCAATACGGCCGCGCCGGCGGCAGCGAGTACCAGGCCGGCGATGCGCGCGGCCTGTTTCCGAATCCACATCTCAAATTCCCAACGGTGCAGACAGCGCAGGCCACGAGTTCTTCAACGCGTCTTCCCAATAACCCCACGAATGGGTGCCGTCCGGGTGAATGTCATAAGTCGCCGGAATGCCAAGGGTATTCAAGCGGGTCTGCATATTGCGCGAGCAGTAATTCGTGCCCGCCTCGATGACACCGCCCTTTATGAGCTGCGCCGCATAACCGTCGACGCCGGGCAGTGAATACTTGCCGTTCAATTCGTCGTACTTTCCGGGCAGTCCGCCGCCGCTGGAAATGTAGATCGACTTACCGCGCAGCCCCTCGGCCTGCACGTACGGATCGTTGGCCGCCCAGCGCGGGTCGTTGGCCGCGCCGTACATGTTCTCCAGGTTCGCCCAGCCCCAGGTCTCCACGGTCAGCCGGACGAACTCCTGGCCGACCGGGTCGCTGATCTGCGCGCAACCGCTGTACGCGGCGACGCTGGAGTAGAGGTTGCCGCTGGTGGCGGCCAGCGCGAGGGTGGTGGTGCCCGCCATGGAGAACCCGGCGATCCCGTTGCGCCCGCTGGTCGCGAAGTATTTGTCGATGAGCGGCGGCAGTTCGCGGGTCAGGAAGGTCTTCCACTTCTGCCGACCGAGCCGGGGATCGTCGTTCACCCAGTCCGCGTAGTAGCTGAACATGCCGCCGATCGGCGAGACGACGTGCACGTTCTTGGCCGAAAGGAACTGCATGGCATCGGTTTCGGTTTCCCAGGTGACGCCGTCCTCGCCGCCGCCGGCGCCCTGGAGCAGGTAGAGAACCGGGCGGGGCGCGCTGGTGTCGGCCGCGCGCTGCGTCTCCACCTGGATATCGCGATCCATCGCCGCGGAATGAATTGTCAACGTCAGCTTTCGCGCGTCGTGCTCTTGCACCGCGACAATCGATGACTCGGCCGGCGCCCCGTGCGCCGGTGTAGGCATAATCGCTATAACCGCTGCGCCCACTGTGACCGCGAGCACACTGAGCCAGCCGCGGTTGTTGCCACTCATGATTCCCCTTCTCCGGAACGCGGAAACCACCCGCGTACGGCGCCAAGACTACGGGGCGAAACAACCCTTTTTCATCACTGAAGTTGCTGGGCCACCAATTCTGGGGGCACGATTTCGTGCAATTCTCGAAGTGCTTGCTTTCACTTTGTCGGGCTTGTTCCGAGACCCGATTTCTTGGGGCTCGGCGGGCTCGGATAGTTGCGTCGGCCCGGCCACAGCGGATTGAATGCCCTCATGGGTGTCAGCGCGGTCCGGGATGTCGATGTATGTGTGGTCGGGCTCGGGCCGACCGGCCGGGCGCTGGCCCATCGCGCGATGCTGGCCGGGCTCCGCGTCACCGCCGTCGATCCGCGACCGGATCGGCTGTGGCCGCCCACCTATTCCTGCTGGATCGACGAGCTGCCGGACTGGCTGCCGTCGACCGCGATCGCGAGCACGATTCCGCGGCCGACCGTCTGGGCCAAGTCCGAGCACCGCATCGATCGCCCGTACTGCGTGTTGTCCAAAACCGGCCTGCGCGAGGCGCTCCCGCTGGACGACGCCACCGTGCGCACCGGGCGCGCGACCCGGGTCGACGCGCACGTCGTCGAACTGGCCGACGGCGCCACCATCAACGCGGCCACGGTTTTCGACACCCGCGGCCTGCCCACCCTCGGCCGGCGCCGGGCCGCCAGCGCACACGGCATCTTCGTCGCCGCCGAGACGGCCGCGCCGATGGTCGAGGACGGCGAAGGGCTGCTGCTGGATTGGCGGCCGGAGAACGGCGCGGGCCCCGACGAGCCGCCGTCGTTCCTCTACTCGGTGCCGCTCGGCGACGGCACGGTGATCTTCGAGGAGACCAGCCTCGGCCTGCGCGGCGGCATGCCGCAGCGTGAGTTGCGCAAACGCACGTTGAATCGGCTTGCCGCGCACGGCATCCGGCTCACCGGCGACGAGCCGACCGAGGCCGCGCACTATCCGCTGGATCAGCCGCCGCCGAAAAAAGGCACCGCGCAAGCGGTTCCGTTCGGCTCCCGCGGCGGGATGATGCACCCCTGCACCGGCTACAGCGTCGCCGACTCGCTCGCGCTGGTCGATACCGCGATCGAGGCACTTCAGCAGGGCCGCGACCCGATCGCCGAACTGTGGCCGTCCCGAGCCCGATTGGTCTACTGGATGCGGATGCGCGGCCTATGGGGCCTCGGCCGCCTCACCACCGAACAGTCGATGGCCATGTTCGACGCGTTCTTCACCGCCTCGCCGCGCGGACAGCGCGCCCTGCTGTCCGCCCACGACGACTACACCGCCCTCGGCGCGGTCCTGTTCAACACCGTCGCCCACACCTGGCCGTTCCGCTGGCGCTACGACCTGGTCGGCTGGACCCACCGCAACCGCTGGCTGGACTACGACTTCGATCAGGCGCCGGTCTCCGCCGCCCGGCGATAACCGCGCACGGCCGGGTAGGCGAACACCACGATCAGGCCGATCGTCCACAGCACCGTCTTCATCAGCGGCTCCGCGACCGGCCCGCCGTAGGACAGCCCGCGCATCGCGTCGATCGCACAGCTCATCGGCTGGTTCTTGATCGTCGACTGCAACCAGATCGGATAGGCGAAGGCGGGGGCGAAACCGGTGTTGAAGAACATCAGCAAGGTGTTGATGATGCCGATGATGTTCACCAGCATCACGCCCTCGGTGACGGTGGCCAGCGCGGTGACGAGCACGGCGAAGGCGACGCCGAACAGCACCGGGATACCGATCAGTGCGAGGCCGGCGAGCGGGCCCTGGTTGAACCGGAAGCCGAGCAGCAGCCCGACGCCGATCACGAACAGGGTGGTGACCAGCACACGAACGGCCTCGGCCAGCAGGCGTCCGGTCAAGCCCGCCGCACGATGAATCGGCATGGTCCAGAACCGGCCGAGCAGGCCGGTCATCTTCTCGCCCTTGAACCCGAGCGCACTGACGACCGCACCCGACATCGCCGCGACCAGCGTGAGCAAGGCCATCTGCGCGTAGATACTCGGCTGACCGGTGTAGCCGGTGATCGCGTTGCCCAGGACGATCTTGAACATCAGCAGCGTCAACGCCGGATACACCAGCGTCTGAATGGTCGTCGCGGGATCGCGCGCCCACACCAGCAGCAACCGCTTGCACTGGATCAGGCTGTGCGTGACCCAGTTGCTCAGCGAGTTCTCGGGTTTCGCCGTGACCTCGGGCAACGGCGTATTCCACGAGATCTTGTCGGTCTCATCGATCGGCGCCACGGGGGCCTGCACAGAACTCATGATCGCCTCACGCTCGCCCAGACCGCCAGCGGGATGAACACGAGCGCGAGCCCGATCACCCAGACCAGCGGCACCCACAACACTTGCCAGCTCACACCGCCCGCGGCCATGTCGCGCAGGGCGAAGGAGAACTGGGATACCGGCTGATTGCGCACGAACCCCTGAATCCAGGTCGGGAAGTTCTTTTCCGGGACGAACCCGCAGGAGAGCATGCCGAAGATCAGCGTCGGCAGGGTCAGCGCCTGGCTCAGCGACTCCGGGCTCTTGGTCAGACTGCCGAGCGCGTCGGCGCCGAGCGCCAGCGTGGTGCCGATCGCCAAGGAGAACAAGCAGAACAACGCCGCTTGCCCGAAGCCACCGACGAACCGGAAGCCGATCATGTAGCCGAAGAGCACGGCCGCGGTCAGCGAGGTGATCGAGCGAACCAACCCCGCCGCGATACGCGCGGACAACGGAACCAGCATGCCGATCGGCATCGTCTGCATTCGCGTACTCAACCCGGTCAACGCCTCGAACGCGGCCAGCTGCGCATTCGACATCATGGTGAACGCCATGGTCTGCAACACGATGATCGGCATGACGTACTGGGCGTAATCGATGCCCTGGAACTTCATCACGAAGCGCAGCGGCAGATAGAACCCGAGGGTGAACACCAGCGGCGTCACCACCGCGACGATCAACTCGCCCTTGGTGGCCATGGTCCAGACGATGCGGCCGGACAGCGCGCGCCACTGCGCGAACGAGGACAGCCGGGCCTCGGGTAGGTCCGCGAACAACGCGGCCGCGTCGGCGGCGCGGTCCGGAGCGGTAGCGGTCGTCACGCGGCGCCGCCCGAATGTCCGGTGATGGAGAGGAAGACGTCGTCGAGCGAGGGCCTGCGCAGCGCGATGTCGGCCAGTTGGATGCCCGCGGTGTCGAGCCGGCGCAGCGCCTCGGTCAGCGTGGCCGCACCCTCCGGCGCCGGAATCGAGAGCCGGTCGCCGCCGTTGAGCGCGGCCAGCACCGCGGCGGGCACCAGGTCGCCGAGCGCTGCGGCGGTCGGGCGCAGCTGCGTCGGGTCCAGCGGGACCACCTCGCAGTAGCTGCCGCCGGTCTTCTCCTTGAGCTCGTCGGCGGTGCCCTCGGCGATCACCGTGCCCTTGTCGATGACGATGATGTTGTCGCTGAGCACGTCGGCTTCTTCGAGGTACTGCGTGGTCAGCAGGACCGTGATGCCCTGCGCCTTCAGCGCGTTCACCAGATCCCAGACGCCTTGCCGGCTGCGCGGATCCAGGCCGGTGGTCGGCTCGTCGAGGAACACCACCTCGGGCCGCACCACCAGACCACAGGCGATGTCGACCCGGCGGCGCATGCCGCCGGAGTAGTGCCGCACCGCGCGACGGCCGGCGCTCACCAGGTCGAATTCCTCGAGCAGGGTGTCGGCCCGCTTGCGCGCGGCGGACTTGGCCAGGCCCATCAGGCGACCGAAGAGTTCCAGGTTTTCCCGGCCGGACAGGTTCTCGTCCAGCGCGGCGTACTGGCCGGTCATCATGATCGACCGGCGCACGCCCGCCGCGTCCTTGAGCACGTCGTGCCCGGCGACGATGGCGGTGCCGGAGTCCGGGCGCAGCAGCGTGGACAGGATCTTCACCATCGTCGTCTTGCCCGCGCCGTTCGGTCCGAGGATGCCGAGGACGGAGGCGCGGTCGGCGACGAAGCTGACCCCCTGCAGTGCATGCACATCGCCGAACGACTTCCGCACGTCCGTTACCCGGACCGCTGGCTCACTGGCATGCAGATCTGCTTGGTTCAAGCTCGGCATCAACTCTCCACTATCGGCATTTGCGACGACTCAGGGGCCGCCGGAGCGCGCGCGTATACGTCCCCATAAGAGATCCGTAGCGCTTGGCGTGATGTTACCGGCACGCAGGGTTCGTACCGGGTCGCCCGCGCGCTACCCAACGGGAGCGCGGACTAAATGTGTCCTTACTCACACTCACGGATATCCGTCCGGCGCGGCCCGGATCGTCGCTGGTGAACCCTGTCAAGGGCAGCGCGGTGGCGGCGGACGTGCC
Source organism: Nocardia sp. NPDC051756 (assembly GCF_040681495.1). NCBI lineage: Bacteria > Bacillati > Actinomycetota > Actinomycetes > Mycobacteriales > Nocardiaceae > Nocardia > Nocardia sp. NPDC051756. Next base: position 95,040 of record NZ_JBFAYV010000009.1, read on the forward strand.
TTGTCGGCCCGTCGCGGCGACCATAGTCTGCTAATTGGGGGAACCACACTCACTCGTCCGCGGCGGCCGCCTCGCAAGTGGCCCGCACGCCGATTTCGATACTGCGAGAGGTGATCATGGCCGAGTCCGCGCAGCCACAAGTGGCGGCGCAGCCCGGAGGATCGGGCCGATCGAACGTGCTGACGTCCTACGACCCGCGCACCGGCGAGACCGTCGGCAACTACGCCGTGATGGGCGCGGGCGAAATCAACCGCACCGTACGGGCCGCTCATGCGGCCGAAAAGTGGTGGGCCGAGCTGGGTTTCAGCGGTCGCAAGCGCTGGCTGCTCGACTGGAAGCGCGACATCGCCCGCCGCGCAGGCGAATTGGTCGAGATTCTGTCCGAGGAAACGGGAAAACCGGAGGCGGACGCGGCAATCGAGGTGATGCTCGCGGTCGAGAACCTCGACTGGGCCGCCCGTAACGCCGCCCGCGCGCTCGGCAGGCAGAAGCTCGGCTCCACCTGGCTGACCCGCAACCAGCAGGCCTCGGTCGGCTACCTGCCGCTCGGCGTGATCGGTGTGCTCGGCCCGTGGAACAACCCGGTGTTCACCCCGATGGGCTCGATCGCCTACGCGATGGCGGCGGGCAACACGGTGGTGTTCAAGCCGCATGAACTGACCACCGGCGTCGGTGTCTGGCTGGCCGAGAGCTGGTCCCGGCTGGCGCCGAATCAGCCGGTGCTGCAAGTGGTTACCGGCGATCACGCGACCGGCTCCGCGCTGTGCCGGGCCAAGGTGGACAAGATCGCCTATGCCGGTTCGGATTCCGGCGCGCGCGAGGTGATCGCGCTGTGTACGCAGACGATGACGCCGGTGGTGGTGGAGCGCAGCGGCAAGGGCAGCATGGTCGTGCACGTCGACGCGAAGCTCGACGACGCCGCCGAGGCCGCGGTGTTCGGCGCGATGGCCAACGCCGGGCAGAACGCGACCGGGATTCAGCGGGCCTACGTCGCCGAGTCGGTCTACGAACCGTTCCTGGAGCTGGTGGCCGCGCAGGCCGCCAAGCTGCGCCCCGGCGCGGACAAGCGCGCGTCGTACGGCCCGATGATCCTGGAATCGCAGGTCGAGGTGGTGCGCAAGCAGATTCGCGACGCACTCGCCCGCGGTGGGCGCGCGGTGGTCGGCGGCCTGGATTCGATTCGCGAGCCGTACATCGAACCCGTGGTGCTGGCCGAGGTGCCCGAGGAGAGCCTGGCGATCACCGGCGAGGGCATCGGGCCCGTGCTGGTGGTGAACAAGGTGAGCAGCATGGAGGAGGCCGCGCAGCGGATCAACGCGGTGGGCAACGACGTCGCGGTCTCGGTGTTCACCAGGGACGTGCACGAGATCGAGACATTCGCCGAGCACCTACGCGTCGGCGTGGTCACCATCAATTCCTCGACCGCGTATGCGGGCATTCCCGCGCTGCCGTTCGGCGGGGTCGGCGAATACGGGCAGGGCCATAGCCACGGTGATCAGGGCTTACGCGAGTTCAGCCATACCCTGGCGATCGCGCGTAAGCGCTACAAAGCCCCGGTCAACCTGTCTACCTTCGACCGCCACCCCCGCCATTTGCGCTTGGCCAAGACCATCTTCCGCATCCGGCACGGGCGACGCACTTGACAAGCCACACGCACGCTTCTTGATTTCTCGCACCTGGAATCGCCTGCGATTTCCGGTGCGAGAAATCAGAAGGCGTGCGGCGGAACCGATTTCGTCGGCGGAGGTTACGCCTTGTCGCCGAGCAGGACGGCCCGCATGAGCGCGGTCACTCGGGCCAATTGCGCTGGGCGGGAGTCGAATCGGAGGAGGCGGCCGACATCGATCACCTGGCCGATGGCGGCGTGCACGCGGAATCGCGCCTCGACCGGATCGCCGTCCAGCAGATTGGCCCATTCGAGCACGTTCTGCCGTTGAATGGCGCGCAGCTTGTGCTGCTCGGCCGGCGGGAGGTTACTGAATTCGGCGTAGTAGACCGGCATGATCTCCGGCATCGCGAAGGTGAGCCGGGCCTGGCGTTCGGCGATCCGGCGCACCGCGTCCTCGCGGCTGGTCGCCTCGGCCAGCGCCTCGGTGATCGCGAGCGCGACCCGGTCGCCGGTCCGGTAGAACGCGGCGGCGAGCAGGTCGGACTTGCTGGCGAAGTAGCGGTACACGCTGGAGGCGTTGATGCCGACGGCCGCGCCGATCTCCTCGATGCTCGCCTCGTGATAGCCCTGCCTGCCGAAGATCCGGATCGCCTCGGTGAGCAGCTGTTCGCGTTTCGACGAGACCGGCAGGCCGCGGGTGACCGGTCCCGGATCCGGTTCCGGCGGCGCGGGCGGCAGCTCGGCGCGCAGGATCGCCCAGGACATGTCGCGCAGCAATGGCAGCAGCTTGGCCCCGGACAGCGCGCTGCGATGCGCGGAAATACTGGCGACCGCGCTGAGCACGGCGGCGGCCAGCATCGCCACGTCGGCGGGCGGCGCGTCCGGGCGCAGCAGCGCGATCGGTTCGGCGAGGGTGCCGTTCAGGTCGTCGTAGATCTTGCGGATCCGGACCCGATCTTCGCGTTCCAGGTAGCGCCGCTCCCAGCGGTACAGCCCGGCCTCGCGGCGGATCTCGATGGTGTGCTCGCTGATCGCCCGGATCAGCGCGTCCAGCCGCTGCTCGGGTTCGAGCTGCGGGTCGTCCGCGGCACGCGCGACGTTCAGCAGGTGCCGGGCGCCCTCTTCGGCGGCCGCGACGAGCAGCGCGTATTTATTGGTGAAGTGCCGATACAGCGCGGGTCCGGAGATCCCCACCTCGGCGGCGATCTCGTCGACGCCGACCGGGTAGTACCCGCGATCGCTGAACGCGCGCGCGGCCGCCCGGATGATCTGCACTTTGCGATCCTTGGGACGCCGGCGCACCGGCGCATCCGGTCGCGCGGAAGCGAGGCCGACCTCGCTGCGATCCGCGACCATGCACCTCTCCGTTCTCCGGCGGCGCCGCTGGTTGACAGCGCCCGACAATGGAACCTAAGTTAACCACAATTCGCAAAGTTAACCAGTATTCATGGCAGGGTAGCCGCTGAGTTCCAGCGTAGGAGCAAACATGAGCAATACCGATTCCGCGGCAGTAGACGTGTCATCCACGCCTGCGGCCGGCTTTTCGGCGGTGCACGACGGCAAGGTGCTGCGGGTGACCATCGCCAACCCGAAGCGCAAGAACGCCGTCGACTACGACACCATGGTCGCGCTCGGCGACACCTTCGTGCACGCGGCCCAGGACAAGTCGGTGCGGGTAATCGTGCTGACCGGCGAGGGCGGCGACTTCTGCACCGGCGCCGACCTCTCCGCCACCGTGCGCGAGGCCCAGCGCGGCATCACCCCCGACATGACGATGGACGCCGCCAACCGATTGGTGCAGGCCATCGTCGACGCCCCCATCCCGGTGATCGCCCGGGTCAAGGGCGCCGCGGCCGGCGTCGGCGTGGCCGTCGCCCTGGCCGCCGACCTGGTCTACGCCAGCGACGACGCCTACCTGCTGCTCGCGTTCATCAACATCGGCCTGATGCCAGACGGCGGCGCCGCCGCGATGATCGCCGCCGCCGCGGGCCGCCCGCTCGCCGCGGAGATGGCTCTGCTCGGCGAACGCCTCCCCGCCCCCGCCGCCAAACAGGCGGGCCTGTTCACCGCCGTAGTCCCCGAAGCCGAACTCGACCAGAAGGTCGAAGCCGCCGCCGCCAAGCTCGCCACCGGCCCCCGCCGCGCCCTCGAACTGACCAAGCAAGCCCTCAACCAAGCGACGCTGACCGCCCTCGCCCCCGCCTTGGCGGCCGAAAAGTCCGGCCAGACCGAACTTTTGACGTCCCCCGACTTCCTCGAGGGCGCCACCGCCATGCTCACCAAGCGCAAACCGGTCTTCGGCGACTGACACGGCTCCGGCCTGAGGGCTCGGCGCGGCGGGACAGCTAAGCTCCTCGGCTATGGGCTACCTGGTTACCGGGGCAACTGGGTTCATCGGTCGGTTCCTCATCCCCGAGCTGCTGAAACGCGGGGGTGACATCCATGTGCTGGTCCGGCCGGGCACCGAGTCCGCCGACCGGTTCACCTACTGTGCCCGCGAGTGGGGCGGCGAAGATCGGGTGCGGCCGGTGCCCGGCGATCTCGGCGCGCCCGGTCTGGGCATCGATCCGACCTGGCTGGCCGAGCATCGCGGCACGATCGACCATGTCTTCCATCTGGCGTCCAGCTACGACGTCGCCGAGCGCAGCGACGGCACCCGGCATCTGGTCGACGTCGCCGAAAGCCTGAAAGCCGTTCTGCTGCACTACGTCTCGACGGTCGACGTGGCCGGTTCGGCGGAGGGCCTGTTCACCGAGGACATGTTCGACGAGGGCCAGGCGCTGACCACGCCGGCGCAGCGAACCAAGTTCGAGGCCGAGCGGATCGTCCGCGCCGCCGCCATGCCGTGGCGCATCTACCGGCCGTCGATCGTGATCGGCCATTCCCGGACCGGCGAGATCGACCGAATCGACGGCCCCTACTACTTCTTCCGCCTGCTGCGCATGGGCGCGCAGCTCCCGCGCATCCTGCCGGTGCTGGTGCCCAAGCTCGGCGAAACCAACATGGTCCCGGTCGATTTCGTCGCCCGCGCGCTGGATCACATTGCGCACCAACCCGGCTCGAACGCCACGACCTACCACCTGGTCGATCCGCGCAGACAGACCGTCGCCGACGCCCTGAACCTGTTCGCCGACGAGGCCGGCGCACCCCACCTGGTCGAGGTGATGCCCAAGCGCACCCTCGACCTGGTGCGCCAGGTGCCCGGCGCCTCCTGGGTCCTCCCCCGCGTCGGCGTCCCCCGAGACATCCTGGAGCACAGCGAATTCAGCTGCTGGTTCGACTGCCGCCACACCGCCGCCGCCCTGTCCGGCACCGATATCAAGGTCCCACCGCTAGCCGGCTACGCCCCCCTGATCTGGAAGTACTGGATCGAGAACTGGGTCTGAGTCCCAACCTAGCCCACCTCCCATCGAGGTGAGTCAAATGGTCGCTAAATGATCTTCAACAGCAACCATATGACTCCCCTCAATAACTGGAACGACCTTATGACTCCCCTCGACGCACCCAACCACCATTTGACTCACCTCGAATACACCCAGCGACGACATGACCCGAGCCGTCTTTGTCCCAAGCCTCTCTGAACCGGACCACAGCCAAGTGACCACGCCGGAACTCCCACGTTGCCCATACCAACAGCGGGAGGTAAGCCGGGTACCCCACCTGACGCGCCCAGCACTGCTCCAGTGAAAACCTGGGACAAGTCTTCAGAACTACGAACCAGGCCCGCACCGCGAATCTTTCCCCTTGGAGCAGGTACACCTACCCGATAGGTACAACTAAGGACATCCCAGAGTGACCTGGCCAGTAAAACTGAAGACCTACACCGGTTTTCACTGAAGTAGTGCTGAGCACGTCGTGTGCCGTACCCGGCTTTAGTTATCAGTCAGGCACGCGATGTCGCGTTCCAGCGTGGTCATCTGGCTGTGGTCCCGTCACAAGCGCTTCGGACAAGAGCGTGGTCGGCCGGCGGTTTCGTGGTGGTTCGAAAAGGGGTCCAGATAGTGAACCTGCCTGCGAAGCGCCCCTGCAGCCGGTCCCCTCGAAGATCTGCACCCTCTCTCGGGATCCGCACCGACAATAGGGCCCCATAGTCGGTGCAAATCCCGAGTTAGAGTGCGGATTCCGCTGTCGGCCGGGCGAGGATCGCCAGATTGCCCACAGCAGCATTTCCGTGGCGGCTGGTAGTCACGTCACCGGTGGGCCTGCCTGCGAAACCTCCCCTCGCAGACATCCCCAAGATCCGCACTCGCTCTCGGGATCCGCACCGACAATAGGACCCTAAAGTCAGTGCAAATCCCTAGTGAGAGTGCAGATCCCGCCGTCGGCGGGGCGAGGATCGCCAGATTGCCCACAGCAGCATTTTCATTGCCCACAGCAGCACTTTCGTGGCGACAGGTAGTCGTGTCACCGGTGCGGCCTACCCGCAGGCCTCCCCCGAGCAGACATCCCCAACATCCGCACTCCCTCTCGGGATCCGCACCGGGAATACGGCCCTAAAGTCGGTGCAGATCCCTAGTGAGAGTGCGGATTCCGCCGTTTGCGGGGCGAGGATCGCCCACAGCAGCACTTTCGTGGCAGCTGATAGTCACGTCACCGATGAGGCCTGCCCGCGAAACCTCCCCCTCGCCGACATCCCCAACATACGCACCCTCTCTCGGGATCCGCACCGACAATAGGGCCCTAAAGTCAGTGCAAATCCATAGTTAGAGTGCAGATTCCGCGCGTCTGTGCAGAGAGTGGGTGCCGCACACCGTTTACATAAGCTGCACACCCTCTACAACGGGTGTGCAGCTTAGGCAACGGGTGTGCAGTCTCAGCCCGGCCGCTTGACGTGTTGCGGCAGGCTGCACTTGCCGTCTGCCGGCGAATGGTTCGGCCGCCGTTCGGGTTTCAGGCGCCGGTGACCGTGAGGTAGATCAGGGCTACGTTGAGGGCCGAGATGATGGCGGCGATCAGCCAGGCCAGGATGGTGGTGACGCGGTGGTTGACGTCGTTGCCCATCAGGACCCGATCGCTGGTGAAGCGCACCAGGGGGATCAGCGCGAACGGGATGCCGAAGGACAGCACCACCTGCGAAATGATCAGTGCGCGAGTGGGATCGATGCCCACGCCGAGGATCACCAGGGCGGGGATCAGGGTGACCAGGCGGCGCAGGAGCAGCGGGATGTGGCGGCGCAGCAGGCCCTGCATGATCATCGCGCCCGCGTAGGCGCCGACCGAGGTCGAGGCCAGGCCGGAGGCGAGCAGGCCGATGGCGAGCAGCAGCGCCGCGACCGGACCGAGCGCGTCGCCGACGGCGGTGTGCGCGTCCTGCAACGTCTCGATCTCGCGGTCGCGCAACGTATTCGCCGCCATCAGCAGCATCGCCAGATTGACCGTGCCGGCCAGCAGCATCGCCAGCACCACATCGACCTTGGTGATCTTGAGCAGCCGAACCCGCAGCGGCCCGACCGGCGGGTGCCCGTGCCGGTCCCTGGCCAGGCCGGAGTGCAGGTACACCGCGTGCGGCATCACCGTCGCGCCGATCATGGCCGCGGCGAGCAGCACGCTCTCCGATCCCTGAAACCTGGGCAGCAGGCCACCGAGGGTGCCGCCGACCGAGGGCGGTGAGATGAAGATGCTGGCCAGGAAGCCGATGGCGATCACCGCGAGCAACCCGGTGATCACCCGCTCGAACGGCTGCTGCCCGCGCCGGTCCTGCACCAGCAGCAGGCCCATCGAGACCACGCCGGTGATCACGCCGCCGACCAGTAGCGGCAGCTGGAACAGCAGGTTGAGCGCGATCGCACCGCCGACCACCTCGGCCAGGTCGGTGGCCATCGCGACGGTCTCGGCCTGCCCCCAGTAGGCGAGCCGGGTACCCCGCCCCGACCGTTCCCGCACCGCCTCCGGCAGCGACATGCCGGTCACCAATCCCAGCTTGGCCGAAAGGAATTGGACGAGTCCCGCCATCACGTTGGCCATCACGATGACCCACACGAGCAGATACCCGAACTTCGCGCCCGCGCTGATGTTCGACGCCACGTTGCCGGGGTCGACGTACGCGATCGCCGCCACAAAGGCAGGGCCGAGCAGGAGGCTGGCCGCACGGGCCCGCTGGGACGCAGCTTTAGCGGACTCCGCCATCGTCGTACTCACAGAACAGAATTTTACGGGTTCCCGAACTTTTTCGTTAGTCCTACCCGTAAAAAGCAACCGCCTGGTCATACCCGAAGGTATAACCAGGCGGTCGGTCGGTATTTAGTGGGTCGGTCAGATCCCCAGGCCGCGGGCCAGGACCGGCCAGGACAGCTGGAACTCGTCGCGCCAGTAGCCCCACGAGTGGGTGCCGCTGTTGCGGAAGTTGTAGGTCGCCGGGATGCCCAGCGAATCCAGCTTGCCCTTGAGGTTGTTGGTGCAGAAGTTGGTGCCTGCCTCGATCACGCCGCCGATGATGATCTGGTTGGCCAGACCGTAGGCGCCGGGCAGCGCGTACTTGCCGTCGAGCGTGTCGTACTGGCCGGGCAGACCGTTGCCGGTCGAGATGTAGAGGTCGAGTCCGCGCAGGCCCTCGGCGTGCACATACGGATCGTTGGCCGCCCAGTCCGGCGCTCCCGGCGGGCCCCACATGTTTTCGGTGTTGCCGCCGCCCCAGGTCTCGACGGTGAGCTTGACGAACTCCGAGCCGACCGGGTCACTGGTCTGGGCGCAGCCGCTGTAGGCCGCGGCCGCCTTGTACAGGCCGGGCTTGGCGATCGGCAGCGCGAGCACGGTGGTGCCCGAGGTGGACAGGCCGGCGATCGCGTTCACGCCGTTGGTGCCCAGCGCACCGTCGACCAGCGGCGGCAGCTCCTCGGTGAAGAAGGTCTTCCACTTGTTGCGGCCGAGCGTCGGGTCGTCCTTGATCCAGTCGGTGTAGTAGCTCCACTTGCCGCCGATCGGCTGGATCACGTTGACGTTCTTGTCCGAAAGGAACGCCAGCGCATCGGTCTTCGCCTGCCAGGAGGCATCGTCCTGGCCGCCGCCCGCGCCGTTGAGCAGGTACAGGGTCGGGCGCGGGACCGACGCGTCGGCCGGGCGCTGCACGTCGATGATGACCTTCTGATCCATCGCCGCCGAGTACACGTACAGCCGGATGTTGCGGGCATCCTTGTACTCGGCCTTGGTGATCTTCGAGCCGTCGGGCGAGGTCGGGTTGGCCAGCAGACTCTTGCCGTCGATGATCGGGTCAGCGGCCGAGGCGGGGGTTACGCCGAGGCCGGTCATCACTCCCGCGAGGACCGCAGTGGCCGCGATCGCTGCGGCGGCACGCAGGCCGCTGCGCCGGGTCTGTCGACGTATCAATTTCGCACCTTCGCTTCGTCTCGAGATTCCATCTGCATTACCCCACGTGCCCTGCGGCGGAGGCCCTGGACACACCACGGCAGACCATACGGGCTATGTTGTCGCGGCAAAAGAGGTGATCGTTACCGCAGCGTTGCCCCATCATGCCTGAGCTACCCCGTTTCGGGCGCGCCCGACCCACCTAGTGCGCCCGCGGATCGAGCAGGTCCGACAGACTCGGGCCGATCTCGGCCAGCGCCTCCGGCGTGGTCATCTGATCATGCGCGACGCCGACCGGGTGATCTTCGACACGACCGTCGACGAACGGTTGCCAGTTGGCTGCCGCGGCGTCGTGACCAGCCGCGCTGTAGTAATCGAGCCTGCCGTAGAACACCTCTGGGCGATGCTCGGCGATGAGCTCGGCCGAACGCACCGCGCTGCGGTAGATCCGGCGCACCCGCTCGGGCGTGAGCACGGCCATGTCCGGCGGGATGGTGGCGTGCAGCGCGGCCAGCGCCTCGTCGCTGAGGTCGTGGATGTCGCCGTCGGTGGGCAGCAGCGCGTCCGCGCCGATGCCCAGTTCGCTCAGCGCCTCCCGGATAGCCGCGCGGAAGTCGGTCACGTCGATGTCGGGATGACTGTCCAACATGGCCAGCAGCGCGACCTGCTCACCCGTGGCCTGCAATTCGGTCGCGATGGCGTGCGCGAGCACACCGCCGAGCGACCAGCCGAGCAGCCGGTACGGCCCCTGCGGTTGGACGGCGCGGATCTCCGCGACGTACCGGGCGGCCATCTCGGCCAGCGAGGCCGGCAGGTAGCCGTCCTCCGACAAGGCGGGCGACTGCAAGCCGAAGATCGGCCTGCTGGCCGGCACGTAGCGGGCCAAACCCGCGTAGCACCAGGACAATCCGTACATCGGATGGATGCAGAACAGCGGCTCGGCGGCGGCCATGTCGTGCGGCACCCGGGTCCGGATGGACAGCAGCACGCCGAGCGCGGCGTTCGAATCGAGGTCGTAGTCGTGGTCACCGGCCAGCGCGGCGAGGATGCGGGTGGCCAGCGAGCCCGGGGTGGAATCGGTGAAGAACCACTGCACCCGGACCTCGGCGCCGGTGAGCGTGCGCAACCGGCTGACCGCGCGGGTCGCGACCAGCGAATTGCCGCCCAGGTCGAAGAAGTCGTCGTCGAGCCCGACCCGCTCGACGCCCAGGATCTCGGCGAAGACCTCGACGATGGTCCGCTCCAGCGGCGTGGTCGGCGGCCGGTACGGACGGGCGGCGAGTTCGGGCACCGGCAGCGCCTTGCGATCGAGCTTGCCGCTGGCGTTGAGCGGCAACGCATCCAGGACCAGGAACGCCGACGGCACCATGTACGACGGCAGCGCGGCCCGCGCGTGCAGCAGGGCCGCGGTCTGGTCGATGGTCTCCCCCGGCCTGGCGACCAGGTAGGCGACGAGCCGGTCGCCGGTGCTGCCGCCGACCAGGCTGACGGCGGCGTGCCGCACCGAATCGAGGCCGAGCAGCACGGTTTCGATCTCGCCCAGTTCGACCCGCTGCCCACGCAGTTTCACCTGGAAGTCGCTGCGGCCCAGGTACTCCAGCGCACCGGCCCGCCAGCGGACGATGTCACCGGTGCGATAGAGGCGCACACCGCCCTCGTGCGCGACGAAACGCTCCGCGGTGAGGGCGGGTGCCCCGAGGTACCCGCGAGCCAGCTGAACGCCCGCGATGTACAGCTCGCCCGCGGAGCCGGGCGGCACCGAGCGCAGCTGCCGGTCGAGCACGTGCACCTGGGTGTTGGCCACCGGTGTGCCGATCGGAATCGCCAGGGCGGCAACGTCTTCGACCGCGTAGTCGGTGACGACGGTCGCTTCCGCCGGTCCGTACCAGTTCACCAGCTCGGTGCTCGGCAGCGCGGCGGCGAAGGCGGTCGCGGTCTCGGCGGTGAGCGCCTCGCCCGCCGCGAACACGCGACGCAGGCTCGGGTAGTCGGCCGCCGACTCCGGCCCGAGGAACGCGTCCAGCATCGACGGCACGAAATGCACCGTGCTGACCGCGTTTTCGGCGATGGTCTTGGCCAGGTACACCGGATCGCGATGACCGTCCGGTTCGGCGACCACGATCGAGGCGCCGGTCTGCAACGGCCAGAACAGTTCCCAGGTGGAGATGTCGAAGGTGATCGGCGTCTTGTGCAGCACCACGTCGCCGGTGTCGTGCGGGTAGGCCCGCTGCGCCCAGCGGAACTGGTTGACCATCTGCCGGTGCGTGATCACCACGCCCTTGGGCCGGCCGGTGGAACCGGAGGTGTAGATGACGTAGGCGACGTTGTCCGGGTGGATGTCGGTGTCGGTGAACGCGACCGACTCCAGCGGCAGGTAGAGCGTGTCCACCGCGACGACCGCGATATCGGTGTCGGTCTCGAACGCGTCGGCGGTGGTGGTCAGCACGCACGCCGGGTTGGCGCTGGCCAGCACGTACTCGTTGCGTTCGGCCGGATGATCCGGGTCGATCGGCAGGTAACCCGCGCCGGCCCGCAGCACGCCGTAGATGGTGACGAGCAGGTCGATACCGCGCCGCATGGCCACGCCGACCCGCGATTCCGCGCCGATGCCCCAGCGGCCGATCTCCCCGGCCAGCGCCCGCGAGCGCAGGTCGAGGTCGGCGTAGCTGAGCGTGACGTCGCCGTAGCGCACCGCGGGCGCGTCCGGCGTGCGCGCCACCTGCGCGTCGAACAGCGACAGCAGCGTCGCGTCGTCCAGCAGCTCCGGCACTTCGGTGGCGTTGCGGGCGGCCAGCTCGGCGCGTTCGGTGTCGAGCAGCACGTCGATGTCGGCGATCCGCGCCTGCGGGTTGGTCACGAAACGCCGGATCAAGGCCGAAAGCCGTTGCGCGAGCGCCTGTGCCGCCGGCTCGTCGAACAGGTCGCGCAGGTACTTCACCGAGACCCGCAGCTGACTGTCCAGCACCACCATCACGGTGAGCGGGTAGTGGGTGCCGTTCACCGCGCCGACACCGGTGACGCTCAAACCGTCGATGTCGCTGGCCTTGTCCAGCCCGTCGCGGTCGACCGGGAAGGATTCGAACACCACGAGGGAGTCGAAAAGCCCTTCCACACCGATGGTTTCCTGAATATCGCTCAGCCCGAGGTAGTGGTGATCCAGCAGGCCCGCCTGCTCGCCTTGCAGCTGGCGCAGCAGACCGCCGAGCGTGTCGGTCGCGCCGAGGCGCACCCGCACCGGGATCGCGTTGAGGAACAACCCGACCATGCTCTCGACGCCGTCCAGCTGCGGCGGGCGGCCGGACACGGTGGCGCCGAACACCACATCGTCGCGATCGACACTGCGCCCGATCAGCAGACCCCACGCCGCCTGCACGACCGTGTTCACCGTGACGCCGAGACCTGACGCCAGCCGGGTGAGCGCGGTGGTGTCGGACTGCGCCAGCTCGAAGCCGACTTCGCCTACGCCGGCGGAGATTTCGCGGCCCGGATCGACCGGGGCCAGCGGCGTCGGCTCGGTGATTCCACTCAGCGCGGTGCGCCACGCCTCGCGTGCCGAGTCCGCCTTCTGCGCGACCAGCCAGGCCAGGTAGCCCCGATACGACGGAACCTTGGGCAGATGCCGGGAATTGCCGCCGAGCGCGTACAGCGTCAGCAGATCCTTCATCAGCAGCGGCATCGACCAGCCGTCGATCAGGATGTGATGGCTGGTGACCAGCAGGTGGAAGGCATCGGCCGACGAACGGATCAGCGCGAACCGCAGCAGCGGCGCGGACCGCATGTCGAAATGATCGGCCAGATCGGCCGCCTTGATCTCGGCCAGCTCCACGGTCGCGGACTCCGGCTCCAGCCGACTGAGATCGATGAGCCGCCAAGGCACTTCGAGCGAGTCCTGCACGATCTGCACCGGATTGCCCGCGGCGTCCTCGGCGAAGGCGACGCGCAGGTTGTCGTGCCGGTCCAGCACGGCCTGCGCGGCCCGGTGCATCCGGCCCGGGTCGACGTCGCCGCCGAGATCGAGGACGAACTGGGTGGTGTAGACGTCCACCGAGGACTCGGCGAGCAGCGCGTGGAACAGCATGCCCGACTGCAACGGCGTCACCGGCCACACGTCGGTGAGGTTCGGATAGGTGGCGGCGAGCCGGTCGATGTCGGCCTGCTTCAACCGGACCAGGGTGAAGTCCGACGGCGTGAAGGTGACGCCCTCCGCGCGCAACCCGTGCTCGGCCAGGCCGCCGAGCGCGTAGATCCAGTGCTCAGCAAAGGTTTTCACCGCGTCGCCGGCGAATGCGGCGGAGGCGTAGTCGAATCGGGCGACCAGGCCGTCGTCCGCGGCGTCGACGGTGAGGTCGAGCAGCAGGTCGTCGGCCGTAGTGTCGGTGTGTACCCGCGCCGGGCGCAGATCCCGGTAGCGCAGCGCGAATCGGCCACGACCCAGCTCGCTCAGTTCGGCGGCGGTGTCCGCGTTGAGGTAGCGCAGCAGGCCATAGCCGACGCCCTGCGAGGGCACCGACCGGCGCAGCTCCTTGATCTGCGCGAGCGCGGCGCCCGCGGCCGGGCCACCGACGAGCGCGTCGTCGGCGTCGATCCGGCTGAGCCGCAACGGAAGCGGGAATTCGGTGGTGAAGCCGCCGACCATGTTCTCGTCGGCCGCGGTCGCGGACCGCTCGTCGGCGGACAACCGGATCACCGAACCGAGCGCTTGGGTGACCGGATCACCGGCCGCGGTTTGCAGGGCCAGCGCGACCGCGGTGAGCAGGACGTCGTCCACGGTGGCGTGATAGGCCGCTGCCGCGGCGGCCACCGCGGCGGCGCCTTCCGCGGTGATGGCCAGCGAAACCCGGCTGCGCGCACGCAGATCGCGCCCGTCCGCGACATTTCCCTCCGGGATGGTCGCCAGAACCCGCTCCCACCAGCCCAATTCGCCGACGGTCCGCAGGTCGTGGGCCTTGGCCGAGAGGGCGCGGATGAGCACGCCGAGACCGGATTCCGGCGCCGCGGGGGCGGCGTGCCTGCCGCGGCTCCACGCCGCGGTCAGCTGATCGACGATGGTCCGCCACGAGATGTCGTCCACGACAAGCCCGTTGGCGACGACGATCAGGGTCGACCGGCCCTCGGGTCCGCCGGTCAGCACGAAGTGGATGTTGCGGCCCTGCTCGGGATCGAGCGCCGCGGCGGCGGCCTGGACCACATCGTCGATGGGCAACGTGGTTTCGCCGTGCTGCGCGTCCAGGCGGCGGAAGGCTTCGCCGGTGCGCTCGTCGGCCGGCGGAATCCGCAGCACCGGGACGTCGCCCTCCCGATCGAGCCGCACCCACAGCATCGGATGCTGATCGAGCACCTTGCCGACCGCGGTGTGCACCGCCTCGACGGCGCAGCTCTCCGGCACGTCGAGCGAGATGGCGCGAACCTCTACCCCGGTCTCGAGCAGCCGGGCCGCGTGCGGGGTCAGCGGCAGGTCGCCCGACTCGTCGCCCGGCCCGTCCTCGACCACGGCGGCCTTGGCCAGCGCGGCCACGGTGCGCGACTCGAAAACGTCACGCGGGGTGAAGGTCACGCCGCGGCCGCGCGAGCGCGACACCACCTGGATGGAGACGATGCTGTCGCCGCCGAGGGCGAAGAAGTCGTCGTCGAGCCCGACCCGGTCGATACCGAGTACCTCGCCGATCACCTCGGCGATGGTCAGCTCCGCCTTGGTCTGCGGGGCCCGGTAAGCCGTGGTCTCGATGGCCGGCTCGGGCAGCGCGCGCCGATCCAGCTTGCCGACCGGGGTCAGCGGGATCTCGTCGAGCACCACGATGGCCGTCGGCACCATGTACTCCGGCAGCGTGGTGCCGAGCTGTTCGGTCAGCGCCGCGACATCGAGCGTCGCGCCTTTGGCGGGCAGTACGTAGGAGACGAGCATCGTTGCGCCGGCCCCGGATTCGCGGCCGAGGGTGGCGGCGAACTCGACGCCGGGCTGCGCGGTCAGTGCGGCGTCGATCTCGCCGAGTTCGATCCGGAAGCCGCGCACCTTCACCTGGAAGTCGTTGCGGCCCACATACTCCACCACCGGCTTGCCCTCGGCGCGCGCCCAGCGCACCACGTCGCCGGTGCGGTAGAGCCGCTCGCCGGGCCTGCCGTACGGGTCGGCGACGAACCGCGCGGCGGTCAGCCCGGACCTGGCGTGATAGCCACGCGCCAGCTGGATGCCGCCCAGATACAACTCACCCGCAACACCTTCGGGCACCGGGCGCAGCCTGCGGTCCAGCACCAGCGAACGCATGCCGCGGATCGGGCCGCCGATGGTCACCGGCTCCCCGGCCCGCAGCGGGTCGCTGATGTTGGTCATGATCGTGGTCTCGGTGGGCCCGTATCCGTTGTGGAAGCGCCGGTTCTCGGCCACCGCCCACTTGGCGACCAGGTCGGCGGGCACCGCTTCGCCGCCCGCCACAATGGCCTGCATGCCGGACAGCGCGTCCTGGTCGAGCGAGGCGAGCACGGACGGGGTCAGGAACGCGTGCGTGACGCCCTCGGTCCGGATCAGTTCGGCCAGTTCGTCGCCGCCGAACGTCTGCGGCGGCGCGACCACCAGCGCGCCCGCCGAGCCGAGCGCGAGCAGCAGCTCCAGCATC
Organism: Nocardia sp. NPDC051756; assembly: GCF_040681495.1. NCBI lineage: Bacteria > Bacillati > Actinomycetota > Actinomycetes > Mycobacteriales > Nocardiaceae > Nocardia > Nocardia sp. NPDC051756. The sequence continues at coordinate 110,562 of NZ_JBFAYV010000009.1, forward strand.
GACGCGTCGAACGAGGGGGACGCGAAAGCCAGTGCGCGCGTGGTCTGGTCGAGCTCGTAGCGCTCCACCTGCTCAGCGCTGAAGTTGGCCAGACCGGCGTGCGTGACCACCACGCCCTTGGGCAGGCCGGTGGAGCCCGACGTGTAGATCACGTACGCGGCGTTGGTGCTGCGGATAGGGCCGTGGCGTTCGGTGAGGCTGATCGGGCGGTCCGAGCGGGACGCGACATCGAAGGTGAAGTCGCGATCGTCGAGCACGAACCAGGGCCGCCCGCCCGCCATCGAGGGCAGGCCGCCGAGCTCGGCGGTCAGTGTGACGCCCAGTGCCGCACCGGAATCGGCCACCATGTGCGCGATCCGGTCGGCCGGGTAGGTCGGGTCGATCGGCACGATCGCCGCGCCGGTCTTGGCGATCGCCCACAGCGCGAGCAAGGATTCCACCGACCGCCGGATCGCCAGGGCGATCAGCACATCCGGGCCCGCACCGCGATCGATCAGCGTGCGCGCCAATTGCGAAGAGGCGGCGTCGAGTTCGACGTAGCTGAACGAACGCCCGCCGACGACGAGCGCGGCCCCGGTGGGATTGCGGGTGACCGCCGACGCCATCAGCTCCGGCAGGCTGCGCGGCGCGGCGGCTTCGGCGCCTGCTCGCGAAACCAGGTCGGCCCGCTCGGACTCGTCCAGGATCTCCAGGTCGCCGACCGCGGTGGCCGGGTCCTGCGCGACGGCGGCCAGGATGCCGCGGAAGCGACGGCCGAACTCGCTGACCGTCTGCTCGTCGAACAGGTCACGGGCATAGGTGAATTCGGCGGCGAGGCCGGCCTCGGCGCCCGCCTCGGTGCGCTGCTCGCGCATGGTCAGCAGCAGGTCGAACTTGGCCGTGTCGGCGGCCGGATCGAGCGCGGCGAAGTTCAGGCCGGGCAGTTCGAAGCTGGTCGCCGCGAGGTTCTCGAACGACAGCGCCACCTGGAACAGCGGGTGCCTGCCCGCGGAACGCTCCGGGTCGAGCACCTCGACCAGCCGCTCGAACGGGGTGTCCGCGTTGGCGAACGCCCGCAGGTCGGTCTCCCGGTTGGCGGCGAGCAGGTCGGTGAAGCCGAGGTCGGCCGCCACCCGGGTGCGCAGCACCAGGGTATTGACGAACATGCCGATCAGATCGTCGAGTTCGGCCTCGCCGCGGCCCGCGATCGGGGTGCCGATGGCCACGTCCTCGGTGCCGGACATGCGCGCCAGGAACACCGCGAGCGCGGTGTGCACGACCATGAACAGCGTCGCGTTGTGCTGCTTGGCCAGTCCGACCAGCGCGGCGTGCACGTCGGCGTCGATGACGAAATCCGTTTTGCCGCCGGCGAAACTCTGCGCGGCGGGGCGCGGCCGGTCGGTCGGCAGGTTCAGCTCGTCCGGCAGGCCGGCGAGTTCGGTTGTCCAGTAGGCGAGTTGAGCGCCCGCGAGCGATTCGGGATCGTCGTCGCTGCCGAGCACGCTGCGCTGCCACAGCGCGTAGTCGGCGTACTGGATGGGCAGCGGCGCCCAGGACGGCGCCTCGCCGCCGCTGCGGGCGGCGTAGGCCAGCATCAGGTCCCGGGTCAGCGGGCCCATCGACCAGCCGTCTGCGCTGATGTGGTGCGCGACGAACACCAGGACGTATTCGCTGGCCGCGAGCTGGAACAGCCGGGCCCGGAACGGCACCTCCATGGTGACGTCGAAACCGGCGGACACGATGCGCTGCACCTCGTGCGCGACCCGTTCCTCGCCGATCTGCGCGGGCGCCAGATCCACCGAAACCTCGTGCGGCGCAACGATGCGCTGCGCCGGACCGGCCATGGTCTCCGGGTAGACGGTGCGCATGATCTCGTGGCGGGCGACCAGGTCGGCGACCGCCTGCTGCAACGCGTCCACGTCCAGGTCGCCGGACAGGCGGATCGCGGCGGGGATGTTGTAGACGGCGGCCGCGGTGTCGAACTGGTTGAGGAACCACATCCGCTGCTGCGCCGACGACAACGGAATGTGGTCGGGGCGTGGCTGCGCGACGAGCGGGTTGCGGGTGTGCTCGGTCGTGGTGTGCTCGACCTTGACCGCGAGCCCGGCGACGGTGGACGCCTCGAACAGCGCGCGCACCGGCACCCGTGAATCGAGGGCCGCGCCGATCCGCGCGGCAACCTGGGTGGCCAGCAACGAGTTACCGCCGAGGGCGAAGAAGTCGTCGTCGGCGCCGACGCGTTCGACGCCGAGCACCTCGGCGTACACCGACGCGACGATCTCCTCGATCGGGGTCGACGGCGCCCGGAACACCAGCGCCTCGAACTCCGGCTCCGGCAACGCCTTTCGGTCCAGCTTGCCGTTCACGTTGAGCGGCAACGCATCCAGCACCACGAACGCCGACGGCACCATGTACGAGGGCAACGCCTCGCTCAGCGCCGACTTCACCTGTGCCACATCGAGACCGGAGGGTTCTTCGGGCCCGCCGGCCTCGGCGGCCGCTTGCGCGGCGAAGGCCGCCGCCTGGACCGCAAAGGAGCCGGCCGGCCCTGCCGGGGCGACGGCGTCAGCGGTGGGAACCAGATAGGCCACCAGGCGATCGCCGGTCTTGAGATCGGACTTGGCGACCACCGCGGTCTGCGCGATCTCGGGGAGCGCCAGCAGTGCGGCCTCGATCTCGCCCAGCTCGATCCGGAAGCCACGGACCTTCACCTGGAAGTCGGTGCGGCCCTGGTATTCCAGCTCGCCGTCGCGGTTCCAGGTCACCAGGTCGCCGGTGCGGTACATGCGCGCGCCGGTCTGGAACGGGTCGGCCACGAACCGATCCGCGGTCAGATCGGGGCGGCCGAAATAGCCGCGGGCCAGCTGACTGCCCGCCAGATACAGCTCGCCGAAGGTGCCGACCGGCACCGGGCGCAGGCGGCCGTCGAGCACGTAGGTCCGGCTGTTCCATTCGGGCGCGCCGATCGGCACGGAACCCTGGTCCGCCTCGATCACTCGATGCCGGGTGATCGACACGGCGGCCTCGGTCGGACCGTAGAGGTTGTCCAGGCGAACGTCGGGGTGCGCCAACCGGAATCGCTGGGCCAGCGCCGCGGGCAGCGCCTCACCGATGGCGAGCACGCGCCGCAGCGGCGACGGTTCCGGATCGGCGGCGGTGCCGGTGTGCACCAGCAGGGCGTCCAGCATGGACGGGACGACGTGCAGCGTCGTCACCGATTCCCGGGTGATCAGGTCGTTGAGGTAGGCCGGGTCGCGATGCCCGTCCGGTTCGGCGATCACCAGCTTGCCCGCGCAGGCCACCGCCGACCAGAACTCCCAGACCGACAGGTCGAACGTCGCGGCGGTCTTGAGCAGCACGGCGTCGTCGTCGGACAGCCCGAATTCGGCTGTCTTCCACTGCAACTGGTTGGCGATCGCGGCGTGCGAGACGGCCACGCCCTTCGGGCGGCCGGTCGAGCCGGAGGTGAAGATCACGTACGCGGTGTTCGCCGGCCGCAGCGGCGCGACCCGCTCGGTGTCCGCGAGCGGTCCGCTGGCAAAGGAACCGAGGACCAGCTCGTCGATCGGCACCACGGGCGCGATCTCGGTGTCGAATTCGGCGTCCGCGTTGGTCAGCACGCACACCGGTGCGGCGGTCGCGAGGATGTAGTCGGTGCGTTCGGCGGCTTGGTCCGGGTCGACCGGCACATACACGCCACCGGATTTCGCCACCGCGTACATCGCCACGACCAGGTCCACCGAACGGCGGAAGGCGAGCGCCACCCGCGATTCCGGTCCGACGCCGATCGAGATCAGGTACCGGGCAAGGCGATTCACCCGGGTGTCCAGCTCGACGTAGTTCAGCTCGTGGCGGGCGCCGTCGGGCAGGTCGGCCACCACGGCGACCGCCTCGGGGGCCGCGGCCAGCACCGCGCGTTGCAGGAACGACGGCAGCGTCGCGGCGTCGTCGACCGGGTGCGCGGTCTCGTTCCAGCGCACCAGGACCGAGTCGCGTTCGTCGGACGCGAGCAGGTCGATATCGCCGACGGGCGTCGCGGCATCGGCGACCACGGTGGCGAGAATGCGCGCGAGCCGATCGGCGAACCCCTGCACGGTCGCGGCGTCGAAAAGATCGGTGGCGTAGGTGAAGAACCCGCCGATGCCGGTGGGCGTGCCGGACTCGTCGTAGCCGTCGCCGACGATGAGGTGCAGATCGAACTGGGACACATCGAGATCCGCGTCGACCCCGGCCACCGTGAGACCGGGTAGTTCGAGGGCGGTGCGCGCGATGTTCTGGAAGGACAACCCGACCTGGAACAGCGGGTGGTGCGCGGTCGAGCGCGGCGGGTTGAGCACCTCGACCAGGCGCTCGAACGGAATGTCCGCGTGCGCGAACGCCTGGAGATCGGTATCACGCTGTCGCGCAAGCACATCGGCGAACGATTCGCCGCCGTCGAAGGTGGCCCGGAAGACCACCGTGTTGACGAACATGCCGATCAGGTCGTCCAGCTCCCGCTCGCCGCGACCGGCCACCGGGGTGCCGATGGCGATATCGCCGGAACCCGACAGCCGGGCCAGCAGCACCGCCAGCGCGGTGTGCACGACCATGAACAGGGTCGCACGATGCGCGCGACCGAGTTCCACGAGACCGGCATGGGTCGCGGCGTCGATCCGCACGTCCACCCGCGCACCGGCCATGGTGGCGATCGCGGGACGCGGTCGATCCGTCGGCAACTCCAGCAGGTCCGGCAGTCCGGCCAGTTGCCTGCGCCAGAACAGGATCTGTTGCGCGGCAATCGACTCCGGGTCGGACTCGTCGCCGAGCACCGCCCGCTGCCACAGCGCGTAGTCGGCGTACTGCACCCGCAGCGGATTCCAGCCGGGCGCCTCGCCCGCGGTCCGGGCGGCGTAGGCGATCATCACGTCGCGCACCAGCGGGCCCATCGAGGACGCGTCCGCCGCGATGTGGTGCACCACCACCGCGAGCACGTAGTCCGAACCCGCTGTGCCGTCCGTGATTTCGAGCAGTCGTACGCGCACCGGCACCTCACCGGTCACATCGAACGGCGTCGACGCCAGCGCGTACAACTCGCCGGGCACGTCGGCCGCGGCAACCGGACGGGCGGTGACATCCAGGGCCACCAGGCTCGCGGGCAGCACGACCTGCACCGGACCGTCGGCGTTCTCCGGGTACACGGTGCGCAGCACCTCGTGCCTGCTCACCACGTCGTCCAGCGCCGCGGCGAGCGCGGCGACGTCCAGCGCGCCGGTCAGCCGCAGCGCGAACGGCAGGTTGTAGGCGGCCGAACCGACGGCCGCGTCCTCGCCGTCGGCCTGGTCGAACCGGTTGAGGAACCACATCCGCCGCTGCGCCAGCGACAACGGCAGCTGCTCGGGCCGGGCGAGGCTGCCGAGCTGCACGCCGCGCTCAGCGTGCGTCCTGGATTCGATCGCGGCGGCCAGCGACTGCACGGTCGGCGTCTCGAACAGCGTGCGCACCGGCACCTTCGCGTCCACCGCGGCACCGAGCCGGGCCACCAGCTGGGTGGCGATCAGCGAGTTGCCGCCGAGCGCGAAGAAGTCGTCGTCGGCGCCGACCCGGTCCAAGCCGAGCACCTCGCCGAACACCCCGGCGACGATCTCCTCGACCGGCGTTGCGGGCGCGCGGAATTCGCGCGCGGTGAACGTCGGTTCGGGCAGCGCCCTGCGATCCAGCTTGCCGCTCGGGTTCAGCGGGAAGGCGTCCAACGCGACGAGCGCGGTCGGAATCATGTACGCGGGCAGCGTTTCCGCGATCGCCGCGAGCAGTGCCGGCTGGTCGATCGAATGTCCCGGCGCGGCAACGACATAGGCGGCCAGCTGATCGCCCAGCGTGGACTGGCTGACCAGCGCCACCGCCTGGTTCACCGCGGGCTGGGCCAGCAGCGCGGTCTCGATCTCGCCGAGTTCGATGCGCTGACCGCGGAACTTCACCTGGAAGTCGGTGCGGCCGATGTAGTCCAGCCGATGCGCGCGACCGGCGCCGGCCGCGCGCCACACCACCAGGTCGCCGGTGCGGTACATGCGCTCGCCGAAGCCGAACGGGTCGGCCACGAATCGATCGGCGGTCAGATCCGGCCTGCGGACGTAGCCGCGCGCCAGCTGATCACCGGCGAGGTACAGCTCGCCGGGTACCCCGGCGGGTACCGGACGCAGCCGGGCATCGAGCACGTAGACCTGGGTGTTCCACTGCGGCAACCCGATCGGCACCGAGCGGGTATCCGAACCGTCGGCCGGCCAGTACGTCACCGACACGGCGGCCTCGGTCGGGCCGTACAGGTTGTGCACGCGCGCGGCCGAGACCGCGCGGAACGCGCCGACCGTCTCCGGCGGCAGCGCCTCGCCGATCACGAAGACGTCCCGCAGGGTCGGGCAGGAATCCGCCGCGGTGTGCGCGGCGAACACGGTCAGCATGGACGGCACGAAGTCGGTCACGGTGACCCGCTGCGCGGCAATGGTTTCCGCGACATACACCGGATCGCGGTGTCCGTCGTGGGTGGCGACAACGAGTTTCGCGCCGACCCGCAGCGGCATGAAGAAGCCCCACAGCGACACATCGAAGGTGGTCGCGGTCTTCTGCAGGTAGACGTCGTCCTCGTGCAGCGGGTACTCGGCGAGCATCCACTCGATCTGATTGTTGATCGCGGCGTGCGAGATCGCGACACCCTTGGGTCGTCCGGTGGAGCCCGAGGTGAAGATGACGTAGGCGGGGTGTTGCGGCAGCACCGTCCGGAGCAGTTCTTCCGGACGCACCGGGGCACCGTCGAAAGCGTTGGTATCGACCGTGTCCAGGGTCAGCACCGGGGTACCGGCCGGCACCTCGATCGCGTCCGCCGACGTGGTGACCACGCAGGCCGGCTGTGCCGTGTCGAGAATGTGCGCGATCCGCTCGGCCGGATGATCCGGATCCAACGGCACATACGCACCACCCGCGGTCACGATCGCGTACATACCGACAACCAGATCGAGCGAACGCCGAATCGCCAGACCCACCAACGACTCCGCGCCGACACCCCGCGAAATCAGCAACCGGGCAAGCTTGTTGACCCGTTCGTCGAACTCGCGATACGTCAGCGTCGCGCCCTCGTGCGCCAGCGCGACGGCTTCCGGATGCGCCGCGGCCGCCCGTCGGTATCCGTCCAGCAGCAGCTCGGGCGCGACCGCGTGCCGAGTCTCGTTCCAGCCGACCAGAATCCGTGCCAGCTCCGCCGGGGCGAGCAGGTCGATCTCTCCGACCGCGCGCTCCGGATCGGTGCCGACCGCGACGAGCAGCCGCTCGAACCGCTGCGCGAACTCCGCGATGGTGGCCTCGCCGAACAGATCTGTGGCATAGAGGAACTGCGCGGAGAACCCGTGCTCCGGCTTCGGCACCACGGTCAGCTGGAGATCGAACTTGGCCACCGTGCCGTCGAAATCGACCGCCTGAGCGGACAATCCGGGCAGCTCGACCTGCGCCCTGGTCATGTTCTGGAAGAACAGCGCCACCTGGAACAGCGGGTGATGGGCCTGCGAGCGCACCGGGTCCAGGACCTCGACCAGTCGCTCGAATGGCAGCTCGGCGTGCGAAAACGCGGCCAGGTCGGTCTCTTTGGTGGTGGTGAGCAGCTCGATGAACGAGGCGCCGGGGTCGATGGGCGTGCGCAACACCAGGGTGTTGACGAACATGCCGATCAGCCCGTCCAGCTCGCGTTCGCCGCGACCGGCGACGGGCGTGCCGATGGTGATGTCGGTGGTGCCGGTGAGCCGGGCGAGCAGGGCCGCGAACGCGGCGTGCACCACCATGAATTCCGTAGCGCCCGAACGCTGGGCGAGCTCGATGAGCGCGCGGTGCACGTCGGCGGACACCTCGAAGGTGTACTCCGCGCCGCCGCCGGACGCGACGGGTGGGCGCGGCCGGTCCGCGGGCAGCTCCAGCCGATCCGGAATGCCCGCCAGCACATGCCGCCAGTAGGCGATCTGCGCGGCGGCCACCGAGGTCGGGTCGTGCTCGTCGCCGAGCACCTCGCGCTGCCACAGCGTGTAGTCGGCGTACTGCACCGGCAGCGGCGGCACCGCGGGCGGCGCGCCGTTGCGCCGGGACAGGAAGGCGCCGAGCAGGTCTCGCAGGAACGGGGCCACCGACGCGCCGTCGGCGGCGATGTGGTGCACGACCACGACGACCACGTGCTCGCTCGGGGACAGCTCGGCCAGCGCGATGCGCAGCGGCACCTCGGCGGCCACGTCGAAGCCGGCCAGCGCGAACCCGCGCAGCCAGTCCGCCAGCTCGGCTTCGGCCAGCGGCTTCGGCGCCAGGTCCGGAACAGCTTGGGCCGCAGGCAGAACCACCTGGTAGCCGGTGCCGTCGATGGCCGGGTAGACGGTGCGCAGCGTCTCGTGCCGCTCGATCACGTCGGTGATCGCGGCCTGCAACGCCGACACGTCCAGCAGGCCGGACAACCGGATGGCGAACGGAATGTTGTTCGCCGCCGAGGCGGTATCGAACTGGTTCAGGAACCACATCCGCTGCTGGGCCAGCGACAGCGGAATGTGTTCCGGCCGTTCGGTCGGCGCGAGCGCCCGCCGATCGCCGGCGCCCTTCAACGTCTCCATCCGCTCGGCCAGCCCGGCGACGGTGGGTGTTTCGAAGATCAGTCGCGCGGGCACCCGCGCGGTGAGCGCCGCGCCGAGCCGGGCGGCGGCCTGCGTCGCGATGAGCGAATTGCCGCCGAGTTCGAAGAAGTTGTCGTCCGCGCCGACCGGGGCGCCGGGCCCGAGCAACTCGGCGAAGACGTCGGCGACCAGCTCCTCGAGCGGGCCGACCGGCGCGCGAAACACCTTGGTCTGCAAGCGCGGCGAGGGCAGCGCGGCCCGGTCCAGCTTGCCGACCGGGGTCAGCGGGAGCGTGGCCAGCACCATGACCACCGTCGGCACCATGTGCGCGGGCAGGCTCTGCTCGGCGACGGCGGCCAGTTCGGCGGCGTCCGCGTCCATGCCCGGCGCGGAATGAACGTAGGAGACGAGGATCGTTGCGCCGCTGTCGAGGTCGTGCCCGACGGTCACCGCGAAGTCGACGGTCTCGTGCGCGGCGAGCACCGCGTCGATCTCGCCCAGCTCGATCCGGAAGCCGCGGATCTTCACCTGGAAGTCGTTGCGGCCCAGGTACTCCAACTCACCCGAATCTGTCCAGCGCACCAGGTCGCCGGTCCGGTACAGCCGGGACCCATTGGCCTCGAACGGATTCGCGACGAACCGGGATGCGGTCAGTCCCGCCCGGTCGTGATAGCCCCTGGCCAGCTGCGCGCCGGTGATGTACAGCTCGCCGACGCCCCCGGCGGCGACCGGCACCAGCTGCTCGTCCAGCACGTACTCGGTGATCGCGCGGATCGGACCGCCGATGGTCACCGGTGCGTCCGCGGCAAGCGGCGCACTGATATTCGTCATGATGGTGGTCTCGGTGGGCCCGTACCCGTTGAAGAACTCCCGGATCCGCTTGCCGGAAACCGGTGCGGCCCAGCGCCGCACCAACTCCGGCGGGCACGCCTCGCCGCCCGCGACCACCACGCGCAACTCGTCGAGCCCGAACGGGTCCACCGATGCCAGCGCGGCCGGGGTGATGAACGCGTGCGTCACGCCCTCCCGGCGGATCAGCGCCGCAAGCTCCTCGCCGCCGAACACGGTCGGCGCGACGACCACCATGGTGGCCGCGCCGCCCACCGCGAGCAGCAGCTCCAGCACCGACGCGTCGAACGACGGCGACGCGAAATGCAAAGTCCGCGAGTCACTCGTGACCCGATACCGCTCGCGCTGCTCGTCGCAGAAGCTGGACAGGCCGGCCTGGGTGATGACGACGCCCTTGGGCTTGCCGGTCGAACCCGACGTATAGATCACATAGGCCGGATGCTCGGCCCGCAGCGGCCGCACCCGGTCGATGTAGGTCACCGGGTCGGCGGGGAATTCCTCGAGCAGCCTGGCGCAGTCGGCGGTGTCGATCGACAGCCAGTCCACCCGGTCCGGCAGCTCGTCGCGCACCGCGTCGACGGTCAGTCCGAAGACCGCGCCGGAGTCGACGACCATGTGCTCGACCCGGTCGGCGGGATAGTTCGGGTCCACCGGCACGAAGCCGGCGCCGGCCTTGGCCACCGCCCAGACGGCGACGACGGAGTCGATCGACCGCGGGATGCCGATGGCCACCAGGTCCTCCGGCCCGATACCGCGGCCGATGAGTAGTCGGGCCAGCCTGGTCGAGCGGTCGTCCAGCTCGGCGTAGCTCAGCTCGGCCAGCGTGCCGGTGGCGTCGGCGAACGCGACACCGATGCCGCTCGGGTTCGCCTCGACCGCGGTGGCCAGCAGCTGCGGCAGCGTGGTGACGCGGGATCGCCTGGTTCGGGTGGGCCGAACGCGTGCCGGTCGGGTCATGGCTCCCTCGCTGCGCTCGGTCACGCGCACACCGCTAAGCGCGCGTCGTCATACCGCTGCCCGACCGACCGAACCATGGAGAAGCCTCACCCTGCCTGTTGTCGCCGCAAACCCGCCTCGATGCTCCCCACCCCCATGATCATCGACCGCGCGCATGCCCATCGTTACCGACCCCACCGGCGCACGCCGAACACAGCCCGTGCGATCCATGCAGCGGACCGCGACCCGGCCGCGCGAAACGCGCGCCGGGAACGATTATTCCCTGCCGGCGCGCGATTGGTGACCCCACGGCGGCAGGACCTGCTCAGCTCAGCCGACCGAGCAGAATCCCCAGCTCGGCGCCGATCTCGGCGAGCGCCTCCGGCGCGGTCATCTGCGCGTGCGTCACCTCGACCGGCCGGTCGAGCACCGCACCCGTGACGTGCGGCGACCAGTCGGTCGCAGTGGCGCGAAGCACATCCGCCGGATCGGCGACCGCCGCGCTGAAGTACTCCACCGAGCCCTGGAACACCCCTGGACGGTGCTGCGCGATCAGTTCGGCCGAGCGGACCGCGCTGCGGTAGATCCGCCGCAACCGCTCGGGGGTCAGGGCGACCAGTTCCGGCGGGATCATCGCGTGCAGCGCGGCCAAGGCCTGGGCGCTGAGGTCGTAGATGTCGTCCTCGGCCGCGATCAGGTCGCCGCCGAGCCCGAGTTCGGCCAGCGCGCCGCGCACCGCCGCGCGGAAGCCCGCGACGTCGGGGTTCGGGTGGCTGTCCATCATGGCCAGCAGCTCGACCTGCTCGCCGGCGCCCTGGAGCTCGGTGGCGATGGCGTGCGCGAGCACACCGCCGAGCGACCAGCCGAGCAGCCGGTACGGGCCGTGCGGCTGCACGGTCCGGATCTCGGCGACGTAGCGGTGCGCCAGCTCGGCGATCGAGTCCGGCAGGTCGCCGTCCTCGGACAGCGCAGGCGACTGCACGCCGTAGATCGGCTGTTCGGCGGGCAGATGCTGGGCGAGGCCGGCGTAACTCCAGGCCAGGCCGTACATCGGATGCAGGCAGAACAGCGGCGCCGCGCTGCCCGCGGTGCGGATCGGCAGCAGGATGCCCATGCCCGCGTCGAGGTCGCGCTCCCCCGGCGCCTGCGCGTCGATCCGGGCGGCGAGCCCGGCGACCGTGGCGTCGGTGAAGAACCATTGCACGCTGACCGTCGCGCCGGTGGCCTCGCGCAGCCGCCCGACCGCCTGCGCGGCCAGCAGCGAGTTGCCGCCGAGGGTGAAGAAGTCGTCGTCGAGACCGACCGTCTCCGCGCCGAGCAGGTCGGCGAATACCCCGGCGATGGTCTGCTCCAGCGCCGAACTCGGGGCACGGAACGCGATCGCGCTGACGAATTCCGGTGCGGGCAGGGCCTTCCGGTCGAGCTTGCCGTTCGGGGTCAGCGGGAGCGCGTCCAGAACCACGATCGCGTCCGGGACCATGTAGCCGGTCAGGAACTCGGCGACCTCGGCCCGGACGGTCACCGGATCGAGGTCGGCCACGACATAACCGATGAGCCGGTCACCCTGGGCGTCCGAACGGACAAGGACGACGGCCTGATTCACGCCGGCGCAGCGCACCAGCGCCGCCTCGATCTCGCCGAGCTCGATCCGGAAGCCGCGCAGCTGCACCTGTTGGTCACTGCGACCGGCGTATTCGAGCAGAGCCTTGTCGCCGCAGTCCCGCCAGCGGCCGACGTCGCCGGTGCGGTACATCCGAGAACCGGGCGCGCCGAACGGATTCGCCACGAACCTGGTCGCGGTCAGGCCCGGCTTGCCCAGGTAGCCGCGGGACAGCTGCGCGCCGACGACGTGGATCTCGCCCGGCACGTCGAGCGGGGTCGGGTGCAGGCGCGGATCGAGCACGTAGGCGTCCAGGCCGGGGATCGCGCGGCCGATGACGCTGGCCGGATTGCCGCGGTCGCGCTCGTCCAGCGGCAGGAACGACACGTGCACCGTGGTCTCGGTGATGCCGTACATGTTCACCAAACGGGTTGCCGCGCCGTGCCGTTCGTACCAGCGCTCGAGCTTGCGCAGATCCAGGGCCTCGCCGCCGAACACGACGTAGCGCAGCGCCAGCGCGCCGGGCTCGGCGGCCCGATCGGCCTCCGCCAATTGGTAGAAGGCGGACGGGGTCTGGTTCAGCACCGTCACCCGCTCGCGAATCAGCAACTCGCGGAACTGTTCCGGCGACCGCGAGGTGACGTAGTCGACCACCACGACCGAGCCGCCGTGCGCGAGACCGCACCACAGTTCCCACACCGAGAAGTCGAACGCGAACGAGTGGAACAGCGTCCAGACGTCGTGTTCGTCGAAGCGGAACAGGGTTTGGGTGTTCGCGAACAGCTCGACGACATTGCGGTGCGCGACGCCGACGCCCTTCGGCACGCCGGTCGAGCCGGACGTGTAGATGACGTAGGCCAGGTTGTCCGGGTGCAGCGGCGCGCGCCGGTCGGCGTCGTGGATCGGCGCGTCGGCGAATGCCGTTGTCTCCTCGAACAAGACGACGGGCAGGTCACCGGTGGGCACCGCGGTCCGCTCGTCCGCCGTGGTCAGCACGCAGACCGGGGCGGCGTCGGCGAGCATGAACTCCAGTCGCTGCGCCGGGTAGGCGGAGTCGATCGGCAGGTAGGCGGCGCCGGTCGCGAGCACACCGAGCAGGGCGACCGGCAGGTCCTCGGTGCGCGGCACCGCAACGGCCACCAGCGATTCCGGTCCCGCGCCCTGGGCGATCAGTGCCCGGGCGACCTGGTTGGCACGGCGCTGCAACTCGCGGAAAGTAAGGGTGCGGTCGCCGAAGCGGATGGCGACCGCGTCCGGGCGACGCCACACCTGATCGGCGATGAGGCCGGGCAGGGTAGCGCCGGGCACCCAGGCACCGAGCGAATTCCATTCGTGCAGCACGAGTTCGCGTTCACCGGCGGCGAGCACGTCGATATCGCCGACGACCACCGCGGCGTCGGCCGTGACCGCCACGAGGATGCGGCGGAAGCGGTCGGCGAAGTTCTGCACGGTCGCGGCGTCGAACAGGTCCGTCGCGTAGCTGAAGACCGCCGAGATGCCTTGGCTGTCCGGCTGTTCCGCGACGGTGAGTTGCAGGTCGAACTTGGCCGCCTGGACCTGCGGATCGAGGCCGGCCACGGTCAGGCCGGGCAGTTCGAGCGAGGTCTGGGCCAGGTTCTGGAAGACCAGCATCACCTGGAACAGCGGATGCCTGGCCGCCGAGCGGACCGGGTCGAGCAGTTCGACCAGGCGCTCGAACGGCAGGTCTGCGTGGCCGAACGCGGCGACGTCGGTATCGCGCACGGCGGCGAGCAGCGCGTCGAAGGTGACGCCGGGCTCGACCTCGTTGCGCAGCACCAGGGTGTTGACGAACATGCCGATCAGGTCGTCGAGCTCGGCCTCACCGCGACCGGCGACCGGGGTGCCGATGGCGATGTCGGAGCTGCCGGACAGCCGGGCGAGCAGCACCGCGAGCGCGGCGTGCACGACCATGAACAGCGTCGAATTGTGCTGCTGGGCAACCCGGTCGAGCGCGGCGTGCAGGTCCGCGTCCAGCTCGAAGTCCAGCGTCGCGCCCCGGTAGGAGGCGGCCGCGGGGCGCGGGCGGTCGGCGGGCAGCGCCAGTTCGTCCGGCAGGGCGGCCAGCGCGGTGCGCCAGTAGTCGGCCTGCTGGGAGATCAGGCTCTGCGGGTCGTCCTCCGCGCCCAGCACTTCGCGCTGCCAGATGCTGTAGTCCGCGTACTGAACCGGGAGCGGGGCCCAGGCCGGTGCCGCGCCGCCGGTGCGAGCGGCGTAGGCCAGCATCAGGTCCCGGGTCAGCGGGCCCATCGACCAGCCGTCGGCGCTGATGTGGTGGGCGACGAAGACCAGGACGTAGTCGGTGGTGCCGGCGACCTGGAACAGGGTGGCGCGGAACGGAACCTCGGTGGTGACGTCGAAACCCGCTGCCACGACGCGGTATACCGAATCCGCGACGTCGGCGGCACCGATCTGCGCGGGCGTGAGATCGACCGAAATCTGTTCGGCGATGGACTGCACCGGGCCGTGCTGCGTCTGCGGGTAGGTGGTACGCAGGATCTCGTGGCGGGCCACCAGGTCCTGCACCGCCGATTGCAGTGCGGCGACATCGAGTTCGCCGGAGAGGCGGATGGCCGCCGGGATGTTGTAGACGGCGGAACCGGTGTCGAACTGGTTCAGGAACCACATCCGCTGCTGCGCCAGCGACAGCGGAATCTGTTCCGGGCGTGGGCCTGCGACCAGGGCCTTGCGGCCGGAGCCGACCTGCTGCTCGACCTTGACGGCCAGGCCGGCGACGGTCGAGGCCTCGAACAGCGCGCGAACGGGGACACGCGAATCCAGCGCCGCGCCGATCCGGGCGGCGACCTGCGTGGCCAGCAGCGAGTTACCGCCGAGGCCGAAGAAGTCGTCGTCCGCACCGACCTGATCGACACCGAGCACCTCGGCGTACACCGAGGCCACGATCTCCTCGATCGGAGTCGACGGCGCACGGAACGCCTGCGCCTCGAACTCCGGCTCCGGCAACGCCTTTCGATCCAGCTTGCCGTTTGCGTTGAGCGGCAACGCGTCGAGGACGACGAACGCCGCGGGCACCATGTACGACGGCAGGCCGGCGGTCAGTGCCGACTTCACCTGCGCCACATCGAGATCGGCTCCCGCGGGAACCAGGTAGCCGATCAGGCGATCACCGGTGCGCGGGTCCGACTTGGCGATGACAGCGGCCTGGGCAACCTCCGGCAGCGCGAGCAGCGCCGCGTCGATCTCGGCCAGTTCGATACGGAAGCCACGGATCTTCACCTGGAAGTCGGTGCGGCCCCGGTACTCCAGCTCACCGGAGGGCTTCCAGGCCACCAGGTCACCGGTGCGGTACATCCGGACGCCGGTCTGGAACGGGTTGGCCACGAACCGATCCGAGGTCAGATCCGCTCGGCCGAAGTAGCCGCGCGCGAGTTGTGCACCGGCCAGGTACAACTCACCGGAAACGCCCACTGGCACCGGCCGCAGGCGCGAATCCAGAACGAAGACCTGGCTGTTCCACTCCGGCGCGCCGACGGGCACCGAGGCCTGATCGTTGCGACCGACGCGGTGGCTGGTGATGGACACCGCGGCCTCGGTCGGGCCGTACAGGTTGAACAGCTCGACGCGCGGGTAGTCGCGCAGGAAGCGCTGCGCCAGTCCGGCCGGCAGCGCCTCGCCGATCGCGAGTACTCGCCACAGCGAGGTGGGAAAATCGCCGTTGGTGAGTGCGTCGAGCATCGACGGCACCGCGTGCAGGGTGGTGACCCATTCGCGGGCCATCAGGTCGTTGAGGTACGCGGGATCCTGGTGACCGTCGGGGGCGGCGATGACCAGTCGGCCACCACACACCGCCGCCGACCAGAACTCCCACACCGAAAGATCGAACGTCGCAGCGGTCTTCAACAGAATCGCATCCGCCGCATCGAGACCGAACTCGGTGACCTTCCACTGCAACTGATTCGCGATCGCCGCATGCGACACCGCAACACCCTTGGGCCGACCCGTCGAACCCGACGTGAAGATCACGTACGCCGTGTTCTCCGGACGAAGCGGCGCAACGCGTTCGGCATCGGTGACCGGAGAGGCATCCAGTCCGTCGAGATCGAGTTTATCGATCCGCACCAAAGGCGCGACATCGGTGGTGAACTCGGCGTCGGCGTTGGTCAGCACGCATACCGGTGCGGCCGTCTCGAGGATGTAGCCGGTGCGTTCCGCGGCCTGCGCCGGATCCACCGGCACGTACGCCCCACCGGTCTTCGCCACCGCGTACATCGCCACGACCAGGTCGACCGAACGACGGAACGCCAAGGCGACCCGCGACTCCGGCCCGACGCCGAGCGAGATCAATTGCCGGGCAAGCCGATTGACCCGGGCATCCAGCTCCGCGTAGGTCACCTTTTCGCGACCGGTCGGCAGATCGACCACGAGCGCAACAGATCGCGGATCGGCGGCCACGGCGGCATCCAACAGCGAAACCAGCGTCGCCGACTCGTCGACCTGCTGCTCGGTGGCGTTCCACCCGGCCAGCACGTCGTCGCGCTCGACCGCGTCGAGCACCTCGATATCCCCGACCGGCGTCGTCGCGTCCGCCACCACGGCGGCCAGGATCCGCGCGAACCGCTCGGCGAAGCCCTGCACGGTCGCGGCATCGAAAAGGTCTGTCGCATAGGTGAAGAACCCGCCCATGCCGGTCGGCACGCCGGACTCGTCGTAGCCGTCGCCCACGATCAGATGCAGATCGAACTGCGACACCGCCAGATCCGCGTCCAGCCCCGCCACCGCGAGGCCGGGCAGTTCGAGCGCGGCCCGGGCAATGTTCTGGAACGACAACCCCACCTGGAACAGCGGATGGTGCGCCGTCGAGCGCGGCGGGTTGAGCACCTCGACCAGGCGCTCGAACGGAATGTCCGCGTGCGCGAACGCTTGCAGGTCGGATTCCCGCTGCCGGCTGAGCAAGTCGACGAACGACTCACCCGACTCGAACTGGGTCCGGAACACCACGGTGTTCACGAACATGCCGATCAGGTCGTCCAGTTCCCGCTCGCCACGACCGGCCAGCGGCGTGCCGATGGCGACGTCCACCGAGCCCGAGAGCCGGGCCAGCAGCACCGCCAGCGCGGTATGCACGACCATGAACAGCGTCGCGCCCTGTGCGCGAGCGAGTTCCACGAGACCGGCATGGGTGGCGGCATCGATCTGCACATCTACCCGGGCGCCGGCCATCGACGCGATCGCCGGTCGCGGCCGATCGGTCGGCAGCTCCAGCAGATCCGGCAGGTCGGCCAGGTGCGAGCGCCAGAAGCTGATCTGCTGCGCGGCAATGGATTCGGCGTCGGTCTCGTCGCCGAGCACCGCCCGCTGCCACAGCGCGTAGTCGGCGTACTGCACCCGCAGCGGTGCCCAGTTCGGCGCCTCACCCGCGGTTCGCGCGGCATAGGCGATCATCACGTCACGCACCAGCGGGCCCATCGAGGATCCGTCGGCGGCGATGTGATGCACCACGACGGCCAGCACATACGTGTCCGCGACGCCGTCGACCTGGAGCAGCGCCACCCGCACCGGGACCTCGGTGGTCACGTCGAACGAACTCGACGCCAGCGTGTACACCGCGCTCGCCACGTCGGCCTCGCTCAGCAGCCGCGGCGCGACATCCAGTGCAATCCCGTTGGGCGGCAACACCACCTGGATCGGGCCGGTGGACGTCTCCGGGTAGACCGTGCGCAGCACCTCGTGCCGGGCCACTACGTCGTGCAGCGCCGCACCGAGCGCGGCGACATCCAGCGCGCCGGTCAGCCGCAGCGCGAACGGCAGGTTGTAGGCGGCCGATCCGGCCGCATCGTCGTCCTGGTCGAAGCGGTTGAGGAACCACATCCGGCGCTGCGCCAGCGACAGCGGCAATTCCTCCGGCCGCTCGATGCTGCCCAGCTCGACGCCCGGCCGATTGTGCACCTGCGAATCGATCACGGAGGCAAGGCCGGCCACGGTCGGCGCCTCGAACAGCGTCCGCACCGGCACCCGGCCGCCGACCGCGGCGCCGAGCCGCGCGACCGCCTGGGTGGCGATCAGCGAGTTGCCGCCGAGCGCGAAGAAGTCGTCGTCGGCGCCGACCCGGGTCAGCCCGAGCACCTCGCCGAAGACGCCCGCGATGATCTCCTCGACCGCCGTTGCGGGCGCGCGGAATTCGCGCGCGGTGAACATCGGCTCCGGCAGCGCCTTGCGATCCAGCTTGCCGCTGGCGTTCAGCGGGAGCTCGTCGAGCGCGACGATGGCGGCCGGAACCATGTAGGCGGGCAGCGTTTCCGCGATGGCGCCGCGAAGTTCCTGCGGGTCGATCCGCGCGCCGGGGGCGGCGACCGCATAGGCGACCAGCTGGTCACCGAGCGTCGACTGGCTGACCAGCGCGACCGCCTGGCTCACCGAAGCCTGGGCCAGCAGCGCGGTTTCGATCTCGCCGAGTTCGATGCGCTGACCGCGGAACTTCACCTGGAAGTCGGTGCGCCCGATGTAGTCGAGCACCATGTCCTCGTCGGCGTCCGCGCCGGAAGCCTTGCGCCACACCACGAGATCGCCGGTGCGGTACATGCGCTGACCGCTGCCGAACGGGTTCGCGACGAAGCGATCCGCGGTCAGATCCGGCCTGCGGACGTAACCGCGGGCCAGCTGGTCACCGGCCAGATACAGCTCACCGGCCACACCGTCCGGAACCGGGCGCAGGCGCGCGTCGAGCACGTAGACCCGGGTGTTCCACTGCGGCAACCCGATCGGCACCGAGCGGGTGTCCGAACCGTCGGCCGGCCAGTACGTCACCGACACGGCGGCCTCGGTCGGGCCGTAGAGGTTGTGCACGTCCGCGTCGATCACCGCGTGCACCGCGGTGACCGTCTCCGGCGGCAGCGCCTCGCCGATCACGAAGATCTGCTCCAGCGTCGGGATGGCGCCCTTGGCGGTGTGCGCCGCGAAGATGGTCAGCATCGACGGCACGAAGTCGGTGACCGTCACCGACTGCGCGGCAATGGTTTCCGCGACGTAAGCCGGGTCACGATGCCCGTCCGGGGTCGCGACGACCAGTTTCGCGCCGACCCGCAGCGGCATGAAGAAGCCCCACAGCGACACATCGAAGGTGGTCGCGGTCTTCTGCAGGTAGACGTCGTCCTCGTGCAGCGGGTACTCGGCGAGCATCCACTCGATCTGATTGTTGATCGCCGCGTGCGACACGGCGACGCCCTTGGGGCGACCGGTGGAGCCCGAGGTGAAGATGACGTAGGCCGGGTTCTGCGGCGAGACCGGACGGAGCAGCTCGTCCTTGCGGACCGGCGCGCCGTCGAACCGCGAAAGGTCGGCGGTGTCGATCGCCACCGCGGCGACGCCGGCCGGCAACGCGACCGCATCGGCGGAAGTCGTGACGACGCAGGCAGGTTGGGCGGTATCGAGAATGTGCGCGATCCGCTCGGCCGGATGATCCGGATCCAACGGCACATACGCGCCACCCGCGGTCACGATCGCGTACATACCGACAACCAGATCGAGCGAGCGGCGAATCGCCAGACCCACCAACGACTCCGCGCCGACACCCTGCGAAATCAGCAACCGGGCAAGCTGATTGACCCGCTGATCGAATTCCCGATATGTGAGCTCAGTGCCCTCGTAGACCACCGCGACGGCATCCGGGGTGGTCGCCACGGCCTGTCGATAGCCGTCGAGCAGCAGATGCGGGGCCACGCGCTGCCGAGTGTCGTTCCACTCGAACAGCATCCGATCCCGCTCGACCAGCGACAACAGATCGGCATCGCCCATCGCCCGGTCCGGGTCGGCGGTGACCGCGCGCAGCAGCCTGCGGAACCGGGCGGCGAACCGCGCCACCGTCGCCGCGTCGAACAGATCGGTGGCGTAGGTGAACATGGCCGACAGACCGGTGTTCTCGCCCTCGTGCGGGGTGACCGTCAGTTGCAGATCGAACTTGGCCGCCGCGCCGTCCAGATCCAGGGCGGACGCCGACAGCCCCGGTAGTTCCAACGCGGGCTTCTCCATGTTCTGGAAGAACAGCGCCACCTGGAACAGCGGATGATGCGCCTGCGAGCGCGCCGGATCGAGCACCTCGACGAGCCGCTCGAACGGCAGCTCCACATGCGAGAAGGCCGCGAGGTCAACCTTTTTGGCCGACTCGACCAGCTCGCGGAACGACGCGCCGGGTGCGCTGTCGGTGCGCAGCACGAGCATGTTGACGAACATGCCGATCAGCCCGTCCAGCTCCGCCTCGCCCCGACCGGCCACCGGCGTACCGATGGCGATGTCGGGCGTACCCGACAGCCTGGCCAGCAGCGCCGCGAACGCCGCGTGCACCACCATGAACAGCGACGCGCCGGTATCGAGCGCGAGCGCGTCGAGCTTGGCCCTGGTCTGCGCGTCCACCTCGAACGTGTGCACGCCGCCGCGACCGGACGGCACCGCGGGCCGCGGCCGATCCGCGGGCAGTTCGAGCCGACCCGGCAGACCGGCCAAAGCCGTTCGCCAGTAACCGATCTGCTCGGCGGCCACCGACCTCGGATCGTTCTCGTCGCCGAGCATCGCGCGCTGCCACAGGGCGAAGTCGGCGTACTGCACCGGCAACGGAGCCCAACCCGGCGCGGAACCCGCGCTGTGTTCACCCGCCCCGTCGGCTCCGCCTCCTGCCATCCCCGAGCGAGCAAAGTAAGCAACAGTGAGGTCCTGCACCATCGGCGCCATCGACGTACCGTCAGCCGCGATGTGATGCACCACGACCGCGAGCACGTGATCGCCGTCGCCCAACCGGAACAGCGCCATCCGCAGCGGCACCTCGGCCGCCACATCGAATCCGGCCAGCATGAACTCGGCCAGCCTGCTCGGCAGCTCGGACTCGGCGACCTCGGTCGCCACCAGCTCCGGAATCGCCTGCGCCGCAGGCAACACCACCTGATAGCCGGTGCCGTCCAGCGCCGGGTAGACCGTGCGCAGCGTCTCGTGGCGCTCGACCAGATCGGCGACCGCGGCTTGCAGCGCGGGCACGTCCAGCGCGCCGGACAACCGGATGGCGAACGGAATGTTGTTCGCCGCCGAGGCGGTATCGAACTGGTTCAGGAACCACATCCGCTGCTGGGCCAGCGACAGCGGAATGTGTTCGGGGCGCGGCATCGGCGCCAGCGCCTGCCTGCCGCCGGAGCCGGTGAACGGGGCGAGCCGCGCCGCCAGGCCGGCGACCGTCGGCGCCTCGAAGACCGTGCGCGCGGGCACCCTGGCGCCGATCTGCGCGCCGAGCCTGGCCACCACCTTGGTGGCGACCAGCGAGTTGCCGCCGAGCTCGAAGAAGTCGTCGTCGGCGCCGATCTCGGCGCCGGTGTCGAGCAGTTCCGCGAAGACCTGCGCGACCAGCTGCTCCAGTTCGCCACTGGGCGCGCGGAATTCCTTGGTCTGCAACTGCGGTGCGGGCAGTGCGCGCCGGTCCAGCTTGCCGGTCGGCGACAGCGGGATCTCGTCGAGCACGGTGATGGTGGTGGGCACCATGTGCGCGGGCAGCCGTTGCTCGGCGGTCGCGATCAGCTCGTCGGTGTCCACCGCCGCGCCCGGCGCGGCCAGCACGTAGGAGGCCAGAATCGTTGTGCCGCTGTCGAGCTCGTGCCCGATGGTGACCGCGAAGTCGACACTCGCGTGCGTGGCGAGCACCGCGTCGATCTCGCCCAGCTCGATGCGGAAGCCGCGCACCTTCACCTGGAAGTCGTTGCGCCCCGCGTACTCCAGCCTGCCCTCGGCCGTCCAGCGGACCAGGTCGCCGGAGCGATACAACCGAGAACCGTTGGGGTCGAACGGATTCGCCACGAACCGCGCGGCGGTGAGCGCCGGGCGATCGTGATAGCCGCGGGCCACCTGCGCGCCCGCGATGTACAGCTCGCCGACCACGCCGTCCGGGACCGGCGAAAGCCGCTCGTCCAGCACGTATTCGGTGACGCCGCGGATCGGGCCGCCCATGGTCAGCGGGGCGTCCAGCACCAGCGGCGCGCCGATGTTCACCACGATCGTGGTCTCGGTCGGCCCGTAGACGTTGAACAGCGCGCGGACGCCGCCGGTGACCGGAAGGATCCAGCGCCGCACCAGATCCGGCGGCCAGGCCTCGCCGCCGACCGCGACGACCCCGAGGTCGTCCAGCCCGGCCGGATCGATCGAGGCCAGCGCGGCGGGGGTGATGAACGCGTGGGTCACCCGCTCGCGGCGCAGCAGCTCGGCGAGATCGTCACCGCCGAACACCGTCGGCGCCACCACGACCATGGTCGCCGCGCCACCGAGGGCGAGCAGCAGCTCCAGCATCGAGGCGTCGAACGAGGGCGAGGAAAAGTGCAGCGTCCGTGCGGTACTCGTGACGCCGTAGTGGGTGCGCTGCTCCTCGCAGAACCCGGCCAGACCGGCCTGGGTGGCGACCACGCCCTTCGGCGCGCCGGTCGAACCGGAGGTGTAGATGACCCAGGCCGGATGCTCGGCGCGCAGCTGACGCACCCGATCGGCGTTGGTGATCGGCTCGGTCGAGTGCCGCTCCAGCGAGCGCAGGGTGGCCTCGCTGTCGATGACCAGCCATTCGACCTGCGCGGGCAGCTGGGTGGCGGACTGTCCAGTGGTCAGTCCGAAGACCGCACCGGAGTCCTTCACCATGTGTTCGATCCGGTCGGCCGGATAGTTCGGGTCCACCGGCACGAAGCCGGCGCCGGACTTGGCCACGGCCCAGACCGCGACCACGGAGTCGATCGAGCGCGGAACACCGATCGCGACAAGATCTTCCGGGCCGACGCCGCGTTCGATCAGCAGCCGCGCCAAGCGGGTCGACCGCTCGTCGAGCTCGGCGTAGCTCAGTTGCGCCAGTGTCGCTGTGGCGTCGGCATAGGTGAGGGCGATGCCGTCCGGGTTCGCTTCGACGGCGGTCGCCATCAGCTGCGGCAGGGTGATGACCCGGGGTCGCCGGGTCCGCGCCGGCCGGACACGAGCGGAACGCGTCATGCGTTCACCAGTGCCAGGATCTTGCTTCCCCGCCGGCCATCAGCACGCACGTCCCCAACTACACGAACCATGAAACTCTGCTCATCCTGCCTGTCGAACATGTTGAAGCCACACTTGCCGCGGGCGCCTCGATTCGGCGAACCGGTCCCGAGTGACCCTAGTCATGTTTTTAGGGGCTTGCACCCGATACTCGACGGGATTTACCCCGCACGCAGCAGATCGGCCAGGGCGACGACCGTCGCCACCTGCGTCCATGCGCCGCCGACATCACCGCCGTCGGCGAGCACCACGGCTCGGAGATCCTCCAGTGCCGCCGGATCGAGGGTACTGGCTGCGGCGCGATCGGTCAGCAGGTGGCTGACCCACTCGTCGGCCAGCGCCTCGGTCAGGTCGGCGTCGTCGGGGACCAGCACCATGGAGGCGCCGCAGGAACCCGCCGCCACCACCTCGATCAGCGCCAGCTCCGCCGGGCCGCCGAACTGGAAGGTGCGCGATTCGAAGGTCAGCTCGGTGCCGGTGCGCAACTGGTCCGCGGCGCCCGCCAACTGGTCGTAGCTGAGGGTGCGCGTCCCGACGTAGGCCGGATCGGTGCCACGCAACACGCGCGTGCGGTGCGCGTAGGTGACCGGTCGTGGCGACTCCGCCGCTATCTGCGCGGCCACCGCGGGATCGTCGAGCACGAGCCAGTCGACCTCACTCGCGGTGGGCACGGCGGCACTGGTGAGTCCGACCTTGACGACCGGGCCCGCCGGGATCGGCGCGTCGGCCGAGGCCAGCGGAACCACCGCGGCGCCGGCCTTCAGCACGGACCAGGTCGCGACGACGGCGTCGACACCGCGGTCGAACCGGACCGCGACACCGTCACCCGGGCCGCAGCCCCGAGCGGCCAGCACGCGGGCCAGCCGGGACGAGCGGGCGTCGAGTTCCTGGTAGGACACCGCGTCCTCACCGGAGACCAGCGCGGGGCCGTCCGGGTCGTCCTCGACCACCGCGGTCAGCGCCTGGGTCAGCGCGGTTCCGGTGGTGGCCGTCGCGCCCGCGGCGCTGGGCTCCTGCGCGGATTCCGCGGCGGACTGCACCCGCTCGCGCTCCTGGGCGTCGAGCAGGTCGATATCGCCCACCCGCACGGTCGGATCGGCGACCACCGCGGCCAGCACCCGTTCCAACCTGCGGCACAGCGCCTGCACCGTGGACTCGTCGAAAAGGTCTGTCGCGTAGGTGATCGCGGTGATCAGCTCGTCCGGGGCGCCGTCCGCGGTGTGCCGCGGATCGACGTTCACCTGGAGGTCGAACTTGGCCGCGATCTCGCCGCCGTCCAGTCCGGTGATGGTCAGGCCGGGCAGCTCCAGCTTGGGCTGCTCGTTGTTCTGGAAGGACAGCACCACGCCGAACAGCGGGTTGTAGACCGTCGCGTGACCGGCGGCGACCACCTCGGCGACCCGTTCGAACGGGATGTCCGCGTTGGCGAACGCGGCCAGGTCCGTCTCCCTGGCCCGGTCGACGAGTTCGGCGAAGGTGACGCCGGACTCGACCGCGGTGCGCAGGGTGAGCGTGTTGACGAACATGCCGACCAGCTCGTCCAGCGCGCGTTCGCCGCGACCCGCGATCGGCGTGCCGATGGCGATGTCGCTGCTGTTCGACTGCCGGGCCAGCAGCACCGCCAGCGCGGCGTGCACGACCATGAACAGCGTCGAATTGTGTTCGCGCGCAAGCCGGACCAGCGCGGCGTGTACATCCGGCGAGACCGCGAAGCCGGTCGAGGCGCCGCGCATCGACGGCACCGCGGGGCGCGGGCGGTCCAGCGGCAGGTTCAGCTCGCCGGTCAGTCCGTCGAGCTGGTGCCGCCAGAACGCCAACTGCTTTGCCGCGATGGAGTTCTCGTCGTCGTCGGTGCCGATGACCGTGCGCTGCCAGCTGGCGAAGTCCGCGTACTGCACCTCCAGCGGCGACCAGCGCGGCGAATTGCCGCCGATCCGCGCGAGATACGCGGTCACCAGGTCGCGGGCCAGCGGGGCCATCGAGGCGCCGTCGGCGGAGATGTGGTGCACGACCAGCGCGAGCAGGTGCTCGTCCTGGCCGACCGCGAGCAGCAGCGCGCGCACCGGAACCTGTTGGGTCACATCGAATCCGGTGGACAGCAGCTCGGTGATGCGGCCGATCGGATCCGCGGTGGAGACGGTCTCCAGGCCACCGGGCAGCGACTCGCGGACCGAGAGGATCTCCTGGTAGGCCACGCCGGCCGGGTCCGCCGGGTAGCGGGTGCGCAGCGTCTCGTGCCGCTCCAGCACGTCGGCGACGGCGTTGCGCAGCGCGGGCACGTCGAGCACGCCGGAGAGCCGGATGGCCAGCGGGATGTTGTAGGCGGGCGAGTCCGGGTCGAACTGGTTGAGCACCCACATCCGTTGCTGCGCAAGCGACAACGGCACCCGGTCGGTGCGCGGCATCCGGGCCAGCGGCGGCCGGGCGCCGGACGCCTTGGCCGCGCCGGGCACGACCCGGGCGGCGAGCGCGGCGACGGTGGGCGACTCGAACAGTTCGCGCACGACGAGGTTCGCGTCGAGCGCCTCGTTGATCCGGGCGACCACCCGGGTGGCCAGCAGCGAGTTGCCGCCGAGGCCGAAGAAGTCGTCGTCCAGGCCGATCTCGTTCGCGCCGAGCAGGCCGGCGAACACCTCGGCGACCGCCTGCTCGACCGGCGAGCCGGGCGCGCGGAAGGTGGCGGTGCTGAGGAATTCCGGTGCGGGCAGGGCCTTTCGGTCCAGCTTGCCGTTCGGCGTCAGCGGGAGCACATCCAGCACGACAATGGCGTCCGGCACCATGTAGCCGGTGAGGAATTCGCCTACCTGGGCACGCAATTCGGCCGGGTCGAGCTGAATTCCGGTGTCCGGCACGGCATATCCGATGAGCCGGTCGCCCGCGTTCTCGTCCGCGAGCACCAGCACCACCGCTTGGCTCACCCCGGGGCAGCGCACCAGCGCCGACTCGATCTCTCCGAGCTCGATCCGGAAACCGCGCAACTGCACCTGCTGATCGCCACGACCGGCGTACTCCAGCGTCGCCTGCCCGCCGAAGCCGACCCAGCGGCCGATGTCGCCGGTGCGGTACATCCGAGATCCCGGCGCGCCGAACGGATTCGCGACGAACCGGCTCGCGGCCAGGCCGGGACGGCCGAGGTAGCCGCGGGACAGCTGAGCGCCGGCCACGTAGATCTCGCCGGCCACGCCGACCGGCGACGGGTGCAGCCGGTCCTCGAGCACATAGGCGTCCAGGCCGGGCAGCGCGCGACCGATGACGCTGGCCGCGTTGTCCACCATCTGCTCGTCCAGCGACAGGAACGACACGTGCACCGTGGTCTCGGTGATGCCGTACATGTTGACCAGCCACGGCGCATCCACCGCGTGCCGCTCGTACCAGCGCTGCAACTGGCGCAGGTCCAGCGCTTCACCGCCGAACACCACGTAGCGCAGCGCGAACTTGGCCTGATCGGCGCTCTGCGCGGCCCGATCCGCCTCGGCGAGCTGATAGAACGCCGACGGGGTCTGGTTGAGCACGGTGACCTGTTCGCGAATCAGCAACTCGCGGAACAGTTCCGGCGACCGGGAGGTCAGGTAGTCGACCACCACGACGGTGCCGCCGTTGGCCAGCGCGCACCACAGCTCCCAGACCGAGAAGTCGAAGGCGAACGAGTGGAACAGCGTCCACACGTCGGTCTCGTCGAACTCGAACATCGACTGGGTGTTGGCGAACAGCTGCACCACATTGCGGTGCGCGACGCCGACGCCCTTCGGCACGCCGGTGGAACCGGAGGTGTAGATGACGTAGGCCAGATTGTCCGGCCGCAGCGGCGCGGTCCGCTCGGACGCACGCACTGGAGCATCGGCGAAGTCGGCCGTATCCTCCAGCAGGATGACCGGAATATCGCCCGCGGGAACGGATTCCAGCTCGCCGGCGGTGGTCAGGATGCACGCCGGAGCGGCATCGGTGAGCATGAACTCCAGCCGCTGCGCGGGGTAGGTCGTGTCGATCGGCAGGTATCCGGCACCGGCGGTGAGCACCGCGAGCAGCGCGACCGGCAGCTCCTCGGTACGCGGAACCGCAACGGCCACCAGTGCTTCCGGGCCGACGCCCTGGGCGATCAGCGCGCGGGCCACCTTGTTGGCGCGGCGCTGCAACTCGCCGAAAGTGATAGTGGTGTCGCCGAAGCGGATCGCTCCCGCGTCGGGACGCCTGCGCGCCTGGGCGCCGATCAGATCCACGAGGGTCACCTCGGGCACCGAGGCGCCCGGGCTGTTCCACTCGTGCAGCACCAGATCGCGCTCGCCCCGGGCGAGCACATCGATATCGCCGACGGTGACGTCGGAATCGCCGGCGACCGCGGCCAGGATCCGGCCGAAGCGGTCGGCGAAGTCCTGCACGGTGGCCTCGTCGAACAGGTCGGTGGCGTAGGTGAAGGCGGCCGAAATGCCTTCCGCGGCACCGTGCCGGTCGATCCGCTCGACCAGGGCCAGTTGCAGATCGAACTTCGCCAGCGGCATCGCCAGATCCACCGCCGAGGCCGACAGGCCGGGCAGTTCCAGTTCGGTGCGGGCCAGGTTCTGGAAGGTCAGCATCACCTGGAACAGCGGGTGCCTGGCCGCCGAGCGGGCCGGATCCAGCAGTTCCACCAGCCGCTCGAACGGCACGTCGGCGTGGCCGAAGGCCTCCACGTCGACCCGGCGGACCTCGCGCAGCAGCTCGTCGAATGTCGCGCCGGAGTCGATATTCGTGCGCAGCACCAGGGTATTGACGAACATGCCGATCAGGTCGTCCAGCGCGGCCTCGCCGCGGCCGGCGACCGGGGTGCCGACGGCGATGTCCCTGGTGCCGGACAGCCGGGCCAGCAGCACCGCGAGCGCGGCGTGCACGACCATGAACAGCGTCGAATTGTGGTTGTGCGCAAGGCGGCTCAGCGCGCCGTGCACGTCGGGGCCGATCTCGAAGGCGAGGGTGGCGCCGTGGTTGGACGCGACCGCGGGCCGCGGCCGGTCGGCGGGCAGCTCCAATTGCTCGGGCAGCGCGGCCAATTCGGTGCGCCAGTAGTCGATCTGCTTGGCCAGCACCGATTCCGGGTCGTCCTCGGCGCCGAGGATCTCGCGCTGCCAGATCGCGTAGTCGGCGTACTGCACCTCGAGCGGCGGCCATTCCGGTGCGCCACCGCGCATCCGGTCCAGGTAGGCGGCCATCAGGTCGCGGGTCAGCGGGCCCATCGAGAAGCCGTCGCCTGCGATGTGGTGCACCACGCAGACCAGCACGTGCTCGGTCTCGCTCAGCTCGAGCAGCCGAACCCGCACGGGCGGCGCCAGCGTCACGTCGAAGCCCTCGGTCACCACAGCGGCGACCAGCCCGGGCAGCTCGGCCTCGGTGGCCGGCTCGACCACGAATTCCGCGACCGCGCGCGGATCGCCGATCGAGAGCACCCGCTGGTAGCCCTCGCCGTCCACCTCGGGGTAGAGCGTGCGCAGCACCTCGTGCCGCTCGGTGAGGTCACGCACGGCGGCGTGCATCGCGTCGATGTCGAGGTGCCCGGACAGGCGCACCGCGGCCGGAATGTTGTTGACCGCACTGCTCGGATCGAACCGGTTCAGGAACCACATCCGCTGCTGCGCGTAGGACAGCGGCACCCGCGACGGACGCGGACGGGCGTGCAACGCCTGCCCGGCGGCCGAACCCGCGTGCTGCTCGACCCGCTCCGCGAGCGCGGCCACGGTGGTCGCCTCGAACAGCAGCTGCACCGGCACCCGCACCTGCAACGCCGACCCGATCCGGGCGGCGGCCTGCGCGGCGAGCAGCGAGTTGCCGCCGAGTTCGAAGAAGTCGTCGTCCACGCCGACCCGGCCCTCGTCGCCGGCCACCAGCAGCGCGGCGAACACGTCGGCGACGATCTCCTCGACCGGCGTCGACGGGGCCCGGAAAGCCTTGGCGGCGAACACCGGTGCGGGCAGGGCCGCGCGGTCCAGCTTGCCGACCGGAGTCAGCGGGATCTCGTCGAGCACCATGATGGCGGCCGGAATCATGTACCCGGCCAACGACTCTCCGATGAACTCGGCGAGTTCGCCGGTGTCGACGGCGGTTCCGGCGCGCGGCAGCACGTAGGACACCAGCGCGGTCGCGCCGGACGGCAGCGTCTTGCCGAGGGTAGCCGCGTAGTCGATGTCCGGGTGCGCGGTCAGCGCGTTGTCGATCTCGCCGAGTTCGATACGGAAACCACGGATCTTGACCTGGAAGTCGGAGCGACCCAGGTACTCGATCGTGCCGCCGTCCTCGGATTCGCTGCGCCGCACCAGGTCTCCGGTGCGATAAAGCCGCGCCCCCGGAGTATCGGTGTCCGCGCCGAACGGGCTGGCCACGAAGCGCTCCGCGGTGAGCCCCGGCTTGCCCAGATAGCCCTGCGCGAGTGCGGGACCCGACAGATACAGCTCACCGACCACACCGGCAGGCACCGGCCGCAGCCGCGAATCCAGCACGAACGCACCGACTCCCGGAATCGCCGAGCCGATCGTGATGACGCCGTCGGCCGCCATCGGCGCCGAGCTGGTCGCGAGAATGGAGGCCTCGGTCGGGCCGTAACCGTTGTAGAACTCGCGGTCCGCGGTGGCCCAGCGGCCGACCAGTTCCGGACCGAACTTGTCGCCGGCCACGACGACGACCCGCAGGTCGTCCAGGTCGGTGGGATCGACCGATTCCAGCGCGCCCGGGGTGATCAGCATGTGGGTGACGCGTTCGCGGCGCAGCAGATCGGCCAGCTCGTAGCCGCCGAACACCGACGGCGGCGCGATCACCAGCGTCGCGCCGGCGGAGAAGGCGAGCAGCAACTCCAGGATCGAGACGTCGAAGTTCGGCGAGCACACGTGCAGCACCCGCGAATCGGCGGTCACGCCGTAGTGCTCGCGCTCGGCGGCGACCAGGCCGGCCAGGCCGGTGTGGGTGACCACGACGCCCTTGGGCCGTCCGGTCGAACCCGAGGTGTAGATGACGTAGGCCGGGTGCCGCTCGTCGAGCGGGCGCACCCGGTCGGTGTAGGAGATCGGGTGCTCGGGGCGGGCGGCGATCCGCGCGGCCTGCACCGGGTCGTCCAGCTCGATCCAGTACACGCCGGTGCCGAGCACCGGGCGGTGGGCCGAGGTGGTGAGCCCGACGGTGGCGCCGGAGTCGGACAGGATGTGGTTGATCCGGTCGGTCGGGTAGGCCGGATCCACCGGCACGTACGCGGCGCCGGTCTTGGCGATGGCCCACACGGCGATGACCGACTGGAGGCTGCGGGCGATGCCGATGGCGACCACGTCGCCCGGTCCGACACCGCGCTCGATCAGTTCCCTGGCCAGCCGCGAGGAGGTCGCGTCCAGTTGGGCGTAGGTCAGCTGGCGTTCGTCGTCGAGCTGGCCCGACGGATTGAAGCGAACGGCGACCTCATTGGCCTCGGATTCGACGGCGGCGGTCAGCAACTGCCCGAACAGCGGGCTGCCCGACCTGCGGCGACGGCTACCACGAGCGGAACGACGGGCAGTTTCCATTCGAGTGCATTCACCTCTCGCATCGAGCTAGGACCCGGCCCTACCCATATCGAGGGCGTATCGTCCGGGGCCAGCGCGGTCCGAGCAATCATATAAGGGACTGCTCAGTACCCACGCCTTGCTGTCTTTGATTGATACGGACCGCTGACCGCGGTCCGCCCCCTTGTTCGGGCTCCTGTCTTTCCCACATCCGCCGCTGCCCCCATGGAAGCGGTGTCTTGCCAGATGCCACGGTTTATATCGGTAACAGACCGGTCGTGTTGCAGGAGTACCCGGATCGGTGAACTAGTTCACAACCAACCTCGCCGGGTTGCCTGCACCCCGGCCTGGAACCGGGTGCTCGCGCCGAGCCGCTCCAGTAGTCGCGCGGTCCGGCGGACCACAGTACGCCGAGACATGCCGAGCCGTCGCGCGATGGTGTCGTCGGTGGCGCCGAGACCCATCAGCGTCAGGATCGCGCGGTCACGTTCGTCGAGGGCCTCCGCGGTCGGGTTCACCGAGATGGGCGCGGCCAGCGACCACAGCACGTCGAACGTTTTGATCAGCAGGTCCAGCGCGGGTGAGCCGGTGATCCGCAAGCCCATGGGGTCCGGGCGGCGTTCGTCGACGTGCAGCACCAGGCTAGCGCGTTCGTCGTCGCTGACGATCATTTTGAACGGCGGCTCCGGCAGCGTGCGCGCCTGTGCCCCACTGGCATTGGTGGACAGGGCGTGGCGCAGCCGCTCCGGATCCTGATAGATGGTGTCCTGGTAGAGCGTCTGGTAGCGGATGCCTTCACCGAGCCGATTCCGCTTGAGCTGGAACAACTGTCGCTCGCGCTCGAGATCGCTGAGGTAGGGCCCGCGTTCGATCACCTTGACGCAGGTGCGCGCGCTGGTCTGCATCTCCTCGAAATCGGCGAGCATTTCCAGGCGTTCGAAGACCGGCACCACGGCGCCGTTGCTGCGCGGCGAGCGGCGCACCGAACGGAACGTCTCGCTGAGCCGCGCTGCGGCCGTGTGCATCTGGTTGATCTGCTGTTGCCTGCGCCGGGCCTCGGCCTCGGACAGCGATTCCGGGGCGTGCGCGTCCCACACCGCGGGACCGTCGTCGGCGCCGGGCACCCGCACAGCGGCGCGCAGGTCCGCGAGCACGTTCAACGACGCCGCGGCCGTCTCCTCCGAAACGCCCAGGTACTGCGCGATATCGGGGAGACTCGATCGCGGATGATGCACCAGCACGGCGTAGGTGCGGCCGTGCGGTGATCCAGGCTCGAAGATGTCGCCCAGCTCTGTCACGATCCGAGCCTATCGACCGACCGGTCCTGGTGGGGCTCCCTGCCCGGGAATGGGGGCAGGGATCGGCGGAATATCAAGCCGGGCAGCGGAATCAGTGGGCCGACGGGCCCCACTGCAGCGGCACACCCTTGGCCGCCAAGTACGGCATCGGGTCGATCTTGGTGCCGCCCTGGTCCCAGATCTCCAGGTGCAGGTGGGGGCCGGTGGACTGACCGCGGTTGCCGACGGTGGCGATCACATCGCCCGCGTTGACCCGCTGGCCGACGTGCGCGAGCATCTCGTTGACGTGGCCGTAGACGGCGGTGGTGCCGTCGTCCTGCCGCACGCGCACCCACAGGCCGAAGCCGGACGCGGGGCCCGCCTCGATCACCGTGCCGCTGCTCACCGAGTGGATGGGGGCGCCGATCTGATCGGCGAAGTCGAGGCCGTAATGCATTTCGCCCCAGCGGCTGCCGAAGCCGGAGCTGATCTCGCCGCCGACCGGGCGCACGGCGCCCATCGGGGCGGGCGCGGTCTGCTGCTGCACGCCCTTGAGGATCTGCTCGGCCTGGGCCAGCGGGCCGGCGATCTCCGGCGGGAGGTTCTGCAGGCCGAACGGCGCGGGGGCGGGAGCGGCGATCTGGCTGGCCACCGGCACCTCGGGGGCAGGAGCCTCCGGCGCGGGGGTGGCGGCCTTGACCTGGGCGACCGGCAGAATGCCGGTGCCGCGGAAGGTCATCGGAGCATCCGCTTCGTCGCCGTCGTGCGCACCGGGCAGCAACGGACTGGCGACCGCGGGGGCGATCTGGGAGACGGTGCCGATCAGGGCGCCCGCGGCGACCGCGACGCCGGCGGCGACCTTCACCCGGTCGGTCGCGTTCGACTCGACGCGATGCCGCGTCGGCCGACCCGAGATTTCATCGCCGATGAGGCTCATGACGGTAATGGAACTGGGGCCTACCCGATGGTGCGACACAGCTGCGTCCTTGCGTCCGAAGAACAGGTGGTTCAGCGGTGCCGGGCCTTCGCGGACCGGTTCGGTAACGATCCGGTGAAGCTTGCGATGTAACGGTTTGGCATCCGTTGTGACGGGAACTCTACCCCGTCGTGACCATTCCGCAACCTTCTGCGCAAAGACGCAGGTAAATACCGGGTCGCACGTCCAGTAGGACACACTGGAGCCGTGATCATCGATGACTTGACCGTCCCGATTGTCCTCGCTCCGATGGCCGGTGGGCCCTCAACGCCCGAATTGACCGTCGCGGTCACCGCGGCCGGTGGTTTCGGCCTGCTGGCCGCCGGTTACCTGAGCGCGGCCGACACCGCGGCGCGCATCGCCGCCACCCGCGCCGCGACCGACTCCCCCTTCGGCGTCAATCTCTTCGTGCCCGGCCCGGCCGCCCCCGCCGCCGAGTTCGCCGGCTATCTGGCCGAGCTCGCCCGCGAGTATCCGGTCGGCGACGCCAAGTACGACACCGACGACTGGGACGCCAAGCTGGATCTGCTCGTCGCCGAACCGGTCGCCGTCGCCTCCTTCACCTTCGGCTGCCCGACCGCCGCCGAGATCGACCGGCTGCGGGCCGTCGGCACCGAGAGCTGGGTGACCGTCACCTCGCCGGCCGAGGCGCGGATCGCGCTCGAGCGCGGCGCCGACGTGCTCATCGCGCAGGGCTCGGAGGCGGGCGGGCATCGCGCCACCTTCGTCGACCGGCCCGCGGACGACGACACCGATCCGCTCAGCGTGCTCGCCCTGCTGCAACTGCTGACCGCCGCGACGGACCGGCCGGTGGTGGCCACCGGCGGCATCAGCACCGGCGCGGGCATCGCGGCAGCACTCGCCGCGGGCGCGGCGGCCGTACAACTCGGCACGGTGTTCCTGCGCTGCCCCGAGGCGGGCACCAATCCGGTGCACCGCGCCGCGCTGACCGCCGACACCCCGACCATGCTCACCCGCGCCTTCACCGGCCGCCGAGCCCGTGGCCTGCGCAATCGATTCATGGTCGAGCACAGCGCGACCGCACCCGCCGCGTACCCGGAGATCCATTACGCCACCGCGCCTTTGCGGGCGGCCGCCCGGTCCGCGGGCAACCCGGACAACGTGAATCTGTGGGCGGGACAGACGCACACCCTGGCCCCGGAGTTACCGGCCGGCGAACTGGTCCGCACGCTCGCGGCCGAGACGAAAACCGCACTGAACGCGGCACTTTCGCGGCGAATCCAGGTTTGTTGACAACGACTTTCGATTAGAATCGAGACGCATCGCATCGGCCATCCACCCTTGGAGGAGAGCGCTATGTCCCTCGATGTCCCAGCCCCACTGCTCGAACGCGCCGAACGCGGCGAAATCGACGACGCCGATTTCGTCGAGGTCGTCCGCCAGTCGCTGCCCTACGCCTACGAAGTCGTCAGCCGGGTGGCCGGCGAACTGCGTTCCGGCAGTGAAGAATACGCCGACAACCTGGTCGCACCGCCGGACGAGGTGGCGCGCGGGCAGCTGCTGCGCGCGATGGCCTCCGACGCGATCCGCGGCGGACTGGAGCGGCACTTCGGCGTGAAGCTCGCCTTCCAGAACTGCCATCGGGTGGCCGCGTTCCCGCTGTCCGCGGTCGGCGGCGAGACCTACAGCACGTTCATCGGTACCAGGGCCCAGCTGCTGAATCAGAGTCCGGAACTGCGTAACTGCTGATCGCCCACGCGGAAAACCCGGCGCGGCAAGCTCTTCCGCGCCGGGTCGACCGTGAGCGAATCAGGACAGCGTGGTGACCGTCAGGTCGCCGTCCGCGTACTGGGCGCGCAGCCGCTTCTTGTCGAACTTGCCGACGCTGGTCTTCGGCACCTCGGCGATGAACGTCCAGCGTTCCGGCAGTTGCCATTTCGCGAACTTGTCGGCGAGGAAGTCGCGCAGCTCATCGGCCTTGGCCTCGGCGCCCTCGGCGAGCACGATCGCGACCAGCGGCCGCTCGTCCCACTTCTCGTCCGGCACGCCGATCACGGCCGCCTCGGCGACCGCAGGGTGGCCCATCACGGCGTTCTCCAGGTCCACCGACGAAATCCATTCGCCGCCGGACTTGATCACGTCCTTGGACCGGTCCACCAGGGTGAGGTAGCCGTCCCGGCTGATCTTGCCGACGTCACCGGTGCGCAGCCAACCGTCGTCGAACTTGTCCGGGTCGACCTCGGCGCCGTCCGGCGAGTAATAGGAGCCGGTGATCCACGGACCGCGAACCTCCAACTCGCCCAGTGCTTCCCCGTCGTTCGGGACCACGCTGCCGTCGTCGCCGACCAGCCTGGCCTGCACGCTGGCCGGGAACCGGCCCTGGGTATAGCGGTATTCCCACTCGTCCTCGCCGGTCGCGCCGGTCGGCGGGTGCGCGACGCTGCCGAGCGGTGAGGTCTCGGTCATGCCCCACGCGTGCAGGATGCGCACGCCGTGCTTCTCCTGGAAGGCCCGCATCATCGACGGCGGCACCGCGGAACCACCGACCACCGCGGTCCGCAGATGGGTGATGTCCTGCGGATGCGCGGCCAGCCCGGCCAGCACGCCGCCCCAGATGGTCGGCACCGCGGCGGCGAAGGTCGGTTTCTCCGCCGCCATCATCTCCAGCAGCGGGCCCGGCTGCAGGAACCGGTCCGGCATCAGCACATTCGCGCCCGACATCAGCGCCGCGTACGGGATGCCCCAGGCGTTCGCGTGGAACAGCGGGACGATGGCCAGGATCGTGTCGCGGCCGGTGAAGGCCATGCCGCTCGGCGAGCACACCTGCATGGCGTGCAGCCAGTTCGAGCGGTGCGAATACACCACGCCCTTCGGGTCTCCGGTGGTGCCGGAGGTGTAACACATCGCGGCGGCCGAACGTTCGTCGATCACCGGGAAGTCGTAGGTATCCGGTTGCGCGGCAAGGAGTTCGGTGTAGGAGTGCACCTGAACGCCCGCAGGCGCGGACAGCGTGGACGCGTCGCCGTTGACCACGATGACGTGCCGGACCGTCTTCAGGTTCGGCAGGTACTGGGCGAACATCGGCAGCAGCGTGCCGTCGACCAGCACCACCTGGTCCTCGGCGTGGTTGGCCACGTAGACCAGCTGATCGGGGAACAGCCGGATGTTGAGCGCGTGCAGCACCGCCCCCATCGCCGGGGCCGCTATGTAGGCCACCAGGTGCTCGTTGTTGTTCCACATGAAGGTGCCGACTCGATCGCCGATGCCGATGCCCAACTCCCGCAACGCGTTGGCCAGCCGCGCCGCGTCCGCGCCGACTTCGCGATAGGTCATGGTGCGCACGCCCGTACCGGTCCAGGTGGACACGGTCGAATCGCCGACAAACGTCGATGCGTAGCGCAGCAACGTCGCCAGCGACAACGGCTCGTCCTGCATAGTGCTCAACATCGGAACTCCTTTTTCTTCAGTGACTTCCACTCAGAAAGCCAAGTCTGTTTCGGTCACCTTCGGGGTTTCCGCCGTGAGCCCGTAGAGCAGGCCGACCCAGCGGATCAGCTCGGGATACAGAACCGGTTTCCCGCTGGTGAGCACGGCGCACGACAGCGCGCGCTCGGGGTCGGCCCAGGCCGCGTTGTTGGTGAAGCCGAGGTGGCCGAAGGCCTTACGGGTGTCGGGGCCGTACAGGCTCACCACCCGGCCGCCGAGCATCGGGCCGTAGCCGAAGCCGAAGTTCATGCCGAGCGACAGGTCGGGTTCGATCCGGGACTGCGGAACCAGCGCGGCCGCAATGGTTTCCGGCCGCATCACCCGGACGCCGTCGAGTTCGCCGCCGCGGCGGAAGATCTCGTAGAAGCGGGACAGTTCGTTCGCGGTGCTGACCACGTTCGCGGCCGGCGCGATGATGCCGAGATAGGCGGGGTCGTTGCCGGTTTCGACGGCCTCGGCGAAGGACACCCCGAGTAGTCGTTCCATCGCGAGCGACAGCGGTGGCATCGGGGCGATGCCGGTGCGGTAGTTGCGGGCGAGGGCGGGGAAATCCTGGGGCGCCACACCGTAATTCGTCCAGCGGAAGGACAGTGGGCGCAGGATCTCCTCGGCCAGGACGGTGCGGATGTCCTTGCCGGTGACCCGGTGGACCACCTCGCCGAGGATGAATCCGCCGGAAAGAGCGTGGTAGGACTGGAATCGGCCGGGTGGCACAGACGGGCGGACCGCGCACAGATTCCGCACCAGCAGTGCACGATCCGCGACGGCCTCGGCGGTCAACGCCTCCCGCGGCAGGTTCGCCACCCCGGACCGGTGCGCGAGCACCTGGCCGACGGTGATGGATTCCTTACCGTGGCAACCGTATTCGGGGATGTACCGGCTGATCGGCGCGGTCAGCTCGACCAGGCCGCGGTCGACGAGCAGATGTACGACGAAGGCCGTGACGCCCTTCGAGGCCGAGTAGGTGACGAACGGAGTGCGCGGGGTGGCGAGCACCTTCGGCGCATCGGCGTCGTCGTCCGGGCCGTTGCCGTGCGCGTGACCGAGCGCCCGATCGAAGACGACCACGCCATGCCTGCGCACACAGACCTGCACGGCCGGATGCACGCCGCTGCGGTACACCAGCCGCATCCGCCGCCAGATCCGCTCGGCGTAATCGGCCGGCAACCCCAGCTCGGTCGGTTCGGCCTCGGCGCCGATGGACGCGACGGACTCGATATCTTCCGGGATCCGACTCCGATGGAGCAGGTCAGGCAGCTTCGAGAGGTTACGGACGCGCGTCAGCATGGTTCAGCACGCACCGACCATGAGCCACATCACAGGGCGAATGCTACCGAACAGTAAAGGCGGCCGGGCAGTGCTGAACAGGAATGTTCTCCGAAGACCAATGCGACGGCATGCGCCCTCACTTTCGGCAGGTCAGGTGCGCCGATTCAGCCGGCGTGCGCCGGGTAGGCGTGCACGACGGCGGTATTCAGCTTGGGCACCACGTGGGTGAGGGTGTGCTCGGCCTCGTGGGCGACGCGGTGGGCGTCGGCGAGGGTGATGGTCGGGGCGACGTCCAATTCGACGTCCGCGTGCAGCCGATGGCCGATCCAGCGCATGCGCAGGCTGCGCACCCCCTGCACGCCCGGCTCCGCGGCGAGGGCCTGCTCGGCGGCGGTGACGAAGTCGGGCTCGACCGCGTCCATCAGGCGGCGCAGCACGTCCCTGGCCGCGGTGCGCAGGACCGCGAGGATGGCAACGGTGATCAGCAATCCGATGATCGGGTCGGCGAGCGGGAAGCCGAGTGCGACACCGGCCGCGCCGAGCAGCACCGCCAGCGAGGTGAATCCGTCGGTACGGGCGTGCAGGCCGTCGGCGATCAGCGCGGCCGAGCCGATTCGCCGGCCGACTCGGATCCGGTACAGCGCGACGGTCTCGTTGCCGAGGAAGCCGATCACCCCGGCGACGGCGACCCAGCCGAGATGTTCGATCGGCACCGGCGCCAGCAATCGGCGGACCGCCTCGTACCCCGCGATCAACGCCGACAGCGCGATCATCGCGACGACGAACAGCCCCGCGAGATCCTCGGCGCGACCGAAGCCGTAGGTATACCGGCGGGTGGCCGCGCGCCGCCCCAGCGCGAACGCGATCCACAGCGGCACGGCGGTCAACGCGTCGGAGAAGTTGTGAATTGTGTCTGCGGCCAAGGCAACTGAGCCGGAGGCGACCACGACCAAGACCTGCAACACCGCGGTCACGCCGAGCACCACCAGGCTGATCTTCACCGCGCGAATGCCTACGGCACTGGCCGCCAACGCGTCGTCGACACTGTCGGCCGCGTCGTGGCTGTGCGGTGCGAAGATCTCCCGAAGCGCCCCGCGCAACCCGGCCGGATGCGTATGGGCGTGTTCGCCGTGTGCCTGCTGATGCTCGAAACTGCCTGGCTTTTCCTGACTTTCGTGGTGTGTCATCGCACTGTTCCAGTTCGTCCGGGCAGCTCTCGTACAGTCTCGCTGCGGTGGTGCGGCGGAATGCCGGGACCGGCGTGCTCGGCGTTGTGGACGGCATCCACGACCAGCTGCCGGACGTGTTCGTTCTCCAGGCTGTAGTAGATCGTGGTGCCGGAGCGGCGGGTGCTGACCAGTCGCGCCATCCGCAGCTTGGCCAGATGCTGGGACACCGAGGGCGCGGGCTTGCCGACGTGGCCGGCCAGGTCGTTCACCGACAGTTCGCGATCGACCAGTGCCCAGAGGACTTGAACTCGGGTCGCATCGGCCAACATCCGGAAAACCTCGACAACCAGACCGACCTGATCCTCCGCCAGCTGCGGGCGACCTTCCTGGCTATCTGCATTCATACGCAGATAATAGACCAGCCGAATGGTCCCCGGCACGGCCAATTCCCCGAGTTCATCCCCACCGGACCGGAATGGCGGCGACACCCCCTGCGTGGCCGCCGACATGCCGGTCCGTCCCCATCGAACCGTTCACTGTCTTAGTCGCTATGGCCCGAGTGCGCCAGCCAACCTGCCGGAACAACATCCGAATGAGACAAAACCCGCTGGTCGGTCCCCGCTGGACAACCGGCAGTTACCGCCGTGACCAGCGCGAATTCGCCCGTGCCACAGCGACGCTCACGATGTCGATATGCAATTACATCTGCACGCCTATAGCAGGCCGACCAGTAGGCTTTGTCCGCTTTTCTCGATTCAGATTACTCAGCCACACGCCTGCCGCGGGGCGCCGAGCCGGTGTGCCAGCAGGAAATTCATCAAGTCGCGTTGCAGCCCGATGCCGCGGCCGGACTGCATCAGCAACCCGCCGCCGATGTGGTCGGGGCCGATCGGCGTCCGGAATTCGGCGAGGACGCAGTTTCCTGCGTCGTATCGTTCGACCGTGGTCGGCACCGGGTCCGTGGTTGCCGTGACCGCGGTCGGCACAGCCGGTACCGAGGGCTCGCCTGCGAGACGGTAAGCGCCGAGCCACTGGGTCAGGTTGGCGCGGCCGATTGGATACAGGCTGGTCTGGTCGGCCAAGTCCTGCAAGAAGAATCCGGGTACCGGCCTGGCTCGTTCGCCCATCGCCGTGACGATCGATCCGCCGGACAGGTCCGCGCTGAACGTCTGCGGATCCAGCCGATACGGCCCGCCGGCCATGGGCGCGATGGCCGCGTAGAGGTCCGGGTAGCCCGCGGCCAGGACCGTGGACATCGCGCCACCCGCGGAGTACCCGCCGACATATACGCGCGACCGATCCAGCCCGAACTCGCCGATCAAGGACGTGGTGAGGTCGGCGATGATCGACGACTCCCCTTGCCCGCGTGACTGATTCGCCGGATCGAACCAGTTCCAGCAGTACCGCTCGTTGGCCGCCGCGGTCTGGATCGGATAGGCGAGCACGAACCCGAGCTCATCGGCGATCTCGGTCAAGGAGAATCCGGTGTCGGCGAGCTGGCTCTGCGGATCGGTGCAGCCGTGCAGGTAGATCATGAGCGGCTTGCCGGCTGGATCTCCAGGCGGAACATGCAGGTAGTAGTCCCGCGCACCCGCCGCGTTGGCGAAGCTGCGCTCGACTACCGGCGCCTGCGCCGAGGCCGGACCGGCCGGCAGGAAAGGCATGCTCAGCGCCAGGAAGGCGAGCACGACAGCCGTCATTCGGCCGCGCGGCCTGGTACGCACCATCGAGATTCCTTCCGGCAAGGTCGTTGTCGAATGTACCGCCCGCCGGATGCCTAACGGGCGCAATGGGTTCCGCACATACTGAGCGATCGATCACAGCCACCGGGCCGCACGTCCGATGCCGCACCCTACGAGTAGTACGACCTGACGCCCGCAACGGCGGTCCGCTCGCTAGCGTAGGGGTATGCCAGTGGATCGAATGCTGCCGACGTCCGAGGCTCGGGACCTGCTCGAGCTGACCCGCGATATCGCCGACAAGGTGCTCGAGCCGCGGGTGGTCGAGTGCGAGAAGACCGGGACGTTCCCCGACGGCGTCTTCCCCGCCCTCGGCGCGGCCGGCCTGCTGAGCCTGCCGTATCCCGAGGAGTTCGGCGGCGGCGCACAGCCCTACGAGGTGTACCTCCAGGTACTCGAGGAGCTGGCGGCGCGCTGGGCGGCGGTCGCGGTCGCGGTCAGCGTGCACAGCCTGTCCTGCCATCCGCTGTTCACCTTCGGCACCGGCGACCAGCAACAGCGCTGGCTCGCTGACATGCTCGGCGGCGAAACCATTGGCGCCTACAGCCTTTCCGAACCGCACGCGGGTTCGGACGCG
The DNA here is from genome assembly GCF_040681495.1 of Nocardia sp. NPDC051756. NCBI lineage: Bacteria > Bacillati > Actinomycetota > Actinomycetes > Mycobacteriales > Nocardiaceae > Nocardia > Nocardia sp. NPDC051756. The sequence continues at coordinate 151,492 of NZ_JBFAYV010000009.1, forward strand.
GCCGCGCTGCGCTGCCGGGCGGCGAAAGTCGAAGGCGGATACCGGATCACCGGCGCGAAGGCGTGGATCACCAACGGCGGCCGCGCCGATTTCTACACCCTGTTCGCGCGGACCGGCGAGGGCTCCCGGGGCATTTCGTGCTTCCTGGTGCCGCGCGACACCGAGGGCCTGAGCTTCGGCAAGCCCGAGGAGAAGATGGGCCTGCGCGCCGTGCCGACCACCACCGCCGCCTACGACGACGCGTTCCTGCCCACCGAACGGCTGATCGGCGAAGCGGGACAAGGGCTTTCGATCGCCTTCAGCGCCCTCGACTCCGGCCGGCTCGGCATCGCCGCCGTGGCAACCGGTTTGGCGCAGCGCGCGCTCGACGACGCGGTCGCCTACGCCAAGGAGCGAGAAGCGTTCGGCCGCCACATCATCGACCACCAGGGTCTCGGCTTCGTGCTCGCCGACATGGCCGCGGCCGTCGATTCGGCCCGCGCCACCTACCTCGACGCGGCCCGCCGCCGCGACGCCGGACTCCCCTACTCGCGGCAGGCCAGCGTCGCGAAGCTCATCGCCACCGATGCCGCCATGAAGGTCACCACCGACGCCGTCCAGGTGCTCGGCGGGTACGGCTACACCCAGGACTTCCCGGTCGAGCGCTACATGCGCGAGGCCAAGGTCATGCAGATCTTCGAGGGGACCAACCAGATCCAGCGCCTGGTCATCGCCCGCCAGCTCGCCGGGAGCTGACCGCCGATCTGGCCGAAAATGCCGATTCCCTGACCGCGGATCTCTTCGGACCTGCGGGTTCGGCGCTTAGGCTCGGATCATGACAACGCCGTCCATCATCATTATCGGAGCGGGGTTCGCCGGACTCGGGGTGGCGCTCGAGCTGCGGCGGGCCGGGCTGGACTCGTTCACCATCCTGGAACGGGCCGCGGATCTGGGCGGCGTGTGGCGAGAGAACACCTATCCCGGCGCCGCGTGCGATGTGCCCTCGCCGCTGTACTCATGGTCCTACGAGCCCAAATCCGATTGGCCCCGGCGGTTTTCGGAGCAGCGCGACATCCACGCGTACATGCGCGGGGTCGCCGCGAAGCACGATTTGACCCGGTTCATCCAGTTCGGCACCGAGGTGAGCGACGCCGAGTTCGACGAGCGGACCGGGCGCTGGACCGTCACCACCGCGGACGGCACGCAGCTCACCGCCGATATTCTGGTGCCCGCCGTCGGCCAGCTGTCGCGGCCGGCCATGCCGAACATCCCCGGCCTCGACACCTTCGCGGGTCCGGCCTTCCACTCCGCCGAGTGGGATCACAGCGTCGACCTGACCGGCAAGCGCATCGCCTGCATCGGCACCGGAGCCAGTGCGATCCAATACATTCCGCGGATTCAGCCCGCGGCCGCCCACCTCACGCTGTTCCAGCGGTCGGCGGCGTGGGTGCTGCCGAAGTTCGACACCGAATACAGCAGCACGCACAAGGCGGTGTTCAAGTACCTGCCACCGACCCGGCTCGCCGAGCGGTTCGCCATCTGGTCGCTGTTCGAGGTGCTCGCGCTGGCGCTGACCGACATCCCGGCGATGAAGACCCCGGTGATCGCGCTGGCCGACCGGCACCGGGACAAGCAGGTGCCCGACGCCGAACTGCGCGCGAAGCTGACCCCCGACTACGCGGCGGGCTGCAAGCGCGGGCTGTTCTCCAACGAGTACTTCCCGGCGCTGGCCCAGCCGAACGTCACGGTCGAGACCACCGCGATCGAGGCGATCACGCCGACCGGCATCCGCACCGCCGACGGCGTCGAGCACGAGGTCGATGTGATCGTCTACGGCACCGGCTTCAAGGGCACCGAATTCCTCGCGCCGATGAACATCTACGGCGTAGGCGGGCGCAAGCTGGCCGACGTCTGGGGCGAGGAGGGGGCGCGCGCCTTCCTCGGGCTGTCCGTGCCGAACTTTCCGAACCTGTTCATGATGTACGGCCCGAACACCAATGTGGGCTCCGGCTCGATTATCTACATGCTGGAATCGCAGGCCCGCTACATCCGGCAGGTCGCGCAGTACCTCACCGACCGGCCGGGCCGCTCGCTCGCCGCCAGGGCGAGCGCCGAAGAGCACTGGGACGACTGGCTCCAGCGGCGGCTGAAAGATACGCCGTGGAACTTCTGTTCCAGCTGGTATCGCAACGCGGCGGGCCGCATCACCAACAACTGGCCGGGCGCCACCGTGCTCTACCGCTGGAAGACAAAGACTTTCGAGCTGGCCGACTACGACGAGGCACAGGCCGAACTCGCGCCCGCCGACGTGCGCTAGCTCGCAGACCGCGCCGTCTGTTTTCAGCCGAGTCTCAGCAAGTGCCCAGTAAACTGGGCATTGTTCGATACCCGGCTATGGAAGAGGTACGCGCGGTGTTGTGGCTACTGATCGTCGTGGTGATCGTGGCGGTGGGCGCTCTCATCGTGGTGCAATCGCGACAGAGCAAGCAGCGCACGGCCACCGAGCTCGCCGACGCGCTGGCCGACGCCCGCCAGGTCAACGAGCGGCTCGGCGGCCAGATCTACAACCTCACCGGCTCGAACGAGGCGGCCAAGCAGGCGTTGGTCGACGCGTCCGAGCGGCAGCTCGCCGCCGGGTCGCAACTCGATCAGGCACGCACGCCCGCGCAGGCGCGGCTGGCGAAACAGACCGCACTCGAAGGGCTCTATTACATTCGTGCCGCGCGTAGTGCGATGGGCATGGATCCCGGGCCCGAGGTCCCGGCTCTGGACGGGCAGGACTCCGCGGGCAAGGTCACCGAGAAGCGGGTCGTCGAGCACGACGGGCGGGAGATCGCGGCCTCGCCGGACCCCTCATCGGCGACGCCGAACTACTACCCGGGCGGTCGAGTCGCGGGACGCCCGGTGCCCGCGGGGTGGTACTCCGAGCCGTGGTGGAAGCCCGCGCTGATCGGCGGGGCCTGGGGGCTCGGGTCGGCGCTGCTGTTCTCGTCGCTGTTCTCCGGGATGTCCGGGGTCGGGTATGACGCGCAGGGGTTCGAGAGCGGGTATGGGGACGGGTATCAGGACGGGTTCGCGGCCGCGGGGAACGACGGTGGGTACGACTCCGGTGGGGACAGCGGGGGTGACACTTCCGGGTACGACTCCGGCGGCGACGCAGGCGGATTCGATGGCGGCGGCTGGGATGGTGGTGGGTTCGACAGCGGTGGTTTCGATGGTGGTGGCGGGTTCGACGGCGGGAGTTTCTGAGCCTGCCCGCTACGGCTAGCACCACCCTCGAGCCGCCTGCCTGCACGGTTGTCGTCGTACCCGGCCGTGCTGGACGGTTGACGAATGATCATGCAGCGCAAGCGAACCGCGGTTGTCGCGGTGGTACTGGCAGCAGTCGGCACGGCGTGTGGGAGTGCTGCGGGAGTGCCTGAATTTCCGACCGGGTTCTGGCAGGTGGACGATTACGGGAGCGTGCTCTCCGTACACGCCGACACGCTGGAGACCTATCAGGTAACGGCCCTGAGCTGCATGAAAGACGAAACGGCCACTCGTTCCGGGAATCCGGGCAGCTACGTCACCGAAGGCAAGGACGTGCTCACGCTGCGGCCCGGTGACCATGCGGATCGGGCCGCGCTGCACATCGACGGGTCGCCGGGTGACCGCAGGCTGCGGCGTATCCCTGGCCTGCCGGAAAGATGCGATAACGCAACCGAGCCCACTACTTTCGATGTCTTCTGGCAGACCTTTCAGGAGAATTATCCGTTCTTCGCCGCGAAAGGTATTGACTGGCAACAGGTCCGGGACCGCTTCCGCGATCGTGCCGACTTGGCCGAGCGGCGCGGTGACGATGCCGAACTCTTCGCGACGCTGCGGGACATGGTCGCGCCACTCGACGACGCACACGTGGTGGTGTCGGCGGGTGAGCGCGGATTCTTCGGCGCGGGCCGGCCGGGTACGACCCCTCCGAGCCCGCAACTCGATCAGCAGGTCAAAGAGCTCGTCCAACGTCGCGACCTCCGGCACTCGCTCACCGAATTCGCCAACGGACGCATCGGCTACGCGGATATCCCCGGGCAGGACTACGGCTACCTGCGGGTTTCCTCGTTCAGCGGCTACACCGCGGAACGGACCTTCGCCGCCGACAGCGCCGAACTCGATCGCGCCCTCGACGCGATCTTCACCGCGGACCGGCTGGGTCGGCTGCGTGGACTGGTCCTGGATCTGCGCATCAACGGCGGTGGCTCAGACAGCCTAGGTCTGCAACTGGCAGCCCGTCTGACCGACCGACCGTATTTCGCCTACGCCAAGCAGACCCGCAGCACCGAACCTCAGCCACAACGCGTCGAGCCGGCCCGCGCCGGTTTCGCCGGACCCCTCGCGATTCTCACCGGCGGATCCACGGTCAGCGCCGGCGAGACCTTCACCCAGGCGATGCTGGAACGCCCCTCGCGCACAACAAGAATCGGCCAATCTACACAGGGCGTGTTCTCCGATGTGATGGAACGCAAGCTGCCCGGCCCGCGGCACGCGGATTGGTGGTTCGGCGTACCCAACGAGGAGTTCCTGACCTCGGACGGCCAAACCTTCGACGGCACCGGCATCCCGCCCGAGCTGACCGAGCCCGTCCTCACCGACGAGGAGTTCGCCCAGCAGCGCGACTCCGCTTTCGATCGCGCGACGCGGTGGCTGACCAGCGGCGCTTGACGCCGACGGCAAACTGTCTGAGACTGTCAGCATCTCGAATCCGGATTGGCTGGCGGCAACCGGTCGGGAGCACATGCTGGGAGGGCTCATGACGCTGACCACAGCCGGTATTCCGGTCGAGGATTTCCGGACCCGATCGCGCCGGTGGGCCAGGGAATGCTACGAGTGGTCGAAGGTGCCGTTCCTGCCGTCGGGCGAGCGGGTCGGCCGGGTCTACGACGTAGTCGGACCGCAGAACCTGTTCGGCGAGGACTCGCTGTTCATCAATCTCGGTTACTGGCGCGACAATCCGGCCACCCTCGACGAGGCGAGCAAGGACCTGGCCCGGCTGGTCGCCCGCGAGGCGAACCTCGGACCCGACGACATCCAGCTCGACGTCGGCTTCGGCTACGGCGACCAGGACTTCCTGTGGGCCGAGGAGTTCAAGCCGAAGCAGATCGTCGGCGTGAACATCGCGGTCGAACAGATCGAGATGGCCAGCAGGCGCGCCGCCGAGCTCGGTCTCGACCACCGGATCAGCTACGTGTACGGCTCCGCGATCGACCTGCCGCGCGACAACGAATCGTGCACCAAGGTGACCGCCCTCGAGTCCGCCTTCCATTTCCCTTCGTACACAAAGTTTTTCGCCGAGGCCCACCGCGTGTTGCAGCCCGGCGGCAAGCTCGTCACCGCCGACATCGTGCCGCGCACCAACCGCGCCTCCAAGGCCATCATCCGGCTGTCCGACCGCCCCGGCGTCCGCCGCCTGCCCGGCACCCTGCACGAGCGCGACTTCTTCGACATCCACCACTACCGGCGGGCCCTGATCGACGCCGGCTTCAGCGACGTCATCACCTATTCCATCCGCCGCGAGGTCTACCTCCCGCTCGCCACCTACCTCAGCAAACGCCTTCGCGACCACGACATGCGCCGGGTCAACCCCGCCCTCCGCGCCGCCTTCAGCCGCCCCGGCCTCACCCTCTGGGGCCCATGGGCCGACTACATCATCGCCGTAGGCACCAAGAAACCCTGACCATGAATCCGTTTCGGCCTCAGCCCCCCGACCCGGTAGACTCCCGAACGTCCCGGTCCCACCACCGGGCCAGCCCTCGTAGCTCAGGGGATAGAGCACCGCTCTCCTAAAGCGGGTGTCGCAGGTTCGAATCCTGCCGAGGGCACACAAACGCTGCAGGTGAGCGCCGTTTTCGTAGCTGAATTACGATCGCGTGCCAGATGCCTGCCGAATCATGTGCTCGTGTCATCTATTTAGGGCCATGCGCCAGAGGGTGCCTGAGCACGAGTGTCGATTGCGTCAGCTAGGGAACCACTGCGCAGCATCTAGCAGCTCAACCGGCTCTTCATGCAGGGTCCAGGAATCCGTGCCTCGCACGACAGCGGCCTCGGTGCGGCCGTCTGGCAGCAGAACGATGAATTGCTCGACGTAGTGCTGCGGCTCTCGGACAGTCTCCTCGGTGAAGGGGACGCGCACGCGCACTAGCCTCGTCTCGATCGTTTGGCCGCCCTGGTACCGGAGCCGAAACCGCCGTGGTGGCGTCTGCTCGATGTAGCTGAACCTGGGTTCGGTCATCGCAACACTCCCTCAAGATGTGGTCGTGTCGATCTAGATCTTGGATCTTACGCGCGTTGAATCCGCAGATGAGTTGATGAGAGGGCTCGGCCATGAAGGTGGGAGTGTGGTGTGGTGGATTTCGTGGACCAACTCAAGGGCCTCAGTGAACAAGAAAAGGCCGCATGCCTGATTGCCGAGCGGGTGTTAGGCGCGGTCGCTGAACCCTGGGACATCGCCGGTCGCAGCGGCGTTGTCGACGCCATGCTCACGCTCGCTGACGGAAGACGGGCCGCGTTCGAAGTTACGGTGCTTGCGGCTGAGGGCGCGATCCAAACCGATTCGTTGCTGCGAAGGGATAACCACAGTTGGCCGCTTCCTGGAAAGTGGCTGTGGAGCATACGAATCGGCGCGCCCTCGGATATCCCACGCCTTCGGGCCGCATACCAACGAATTGCCCTGGCTTGCGAAGCAGCTGGTGTGCAGCGACCACAGAACCTACCGTGGGACGTCCAGATTGCAGACCCCGATATACGTTGGCTCGTACAGGAATCGGCGTCAGAAATGACAGGTATCAGCTCAGTGCCAGCGGTTGACGGCGGCCACACGCGTTCGGCCATGCTGGGACCGCCCGCTCGGGCCGGAATTGTCGACCGTTCACTGGCGGGCCTGCGACCAGCCCTCGAAACAGCGTTCGCGCAACACCACATGCCCCGTCATCTCGAAAAGCTGAGACGCGCTGAGGCTGACGAACGGCACCTATTCATACCCATGCATCTGAGTGCGCTTCCGTTCTCCGTCATCGACGGATTGATGGCTAGCGAGTCACTCCCGCCCGACGCTCCACCGCTGCCGCAGGAGGTCACCCATTTGTGGCTCGCACCGGCCTTTTCGCGCCGAGTGCTGCTGTGGAACGGAGCCGAATGGAGTAGTCACGACCCCTACGACAACTGACGGAACGCCCCGTCGGGACACTGTGACGGGGCGTTCCTGCGTATCCGTTCGAACTACTGCCAGCCAACCTCCTTCTCCTCCTTGCGGTCGGCGGGAGCCGGACCCGGGGCCAGCGGTTGACAGTCGGTGGGCGCGGAGCACTGGGGCCGTTTCGTCGCGTCAGGGTGGGCCGCCCGGTAGCGCGCAATCACGCCGTCGATCTCTACCTGTTGGCGGGGAAATCCCGCTTCCGGGTTCGCGGTCCGTTGTGGGTCTTGCCGTCCGGCCCGGTGTAGCGAGCTTGCCAGCGCCCGGAGGAAGTCTGACGGGGTGCGCCGAAGGACCGTTTCGCGGACTTAGTTCGTGCCATATCTGTGCCTAATCCCTGCCTGACGGAGGTCTATCTGCGGCCACTTCCGTCCACTTCGGCCATGTCAATTAACCCGAGAATACCAGGTAGAGAAGGCATTTCAGCTGGTCTGACACCCTTTCAATATCGCCTACTCAATAGGTTCGAATCCTGCCGAGGACACACAAACCATGGGGCCGGAACGGCTACCGCCGGCCAACGTGACGTCACTCGGGCCGGGTCAGCCGGGAATCGCTGCGCCGATGAAACCCGTGACGATGGATGTGAACGACATCGAGCTTGTTCCGAATGCGGTGGCGAGTGCGGCGCCGATGAGGGCGTCTTCGGTGTTCATTTCCGGCGGGACGACCGTCTTGTTCAGGATCACGACCTTTATCGGTGAGGCGAGGAGAAAGTCGACGGATCCGTCGGACAGTAGTTTGAGTTCGGCAAGGCGCTTCTCCATCTCATGCGACTTTCCACCGACCAGCACGAATGTCTCCAGGTCGCGTGGGCGAACGCTGAGAAATCTGTCGCCGAGATCCACCGCGATACGGTACGAACGGCGAAACGCCCTGCCCATGCCGGGGATCACCTTGATCTCACGCTCGTTCACGTGCGCGGTGAGGAACTTCGAGTCGCGAGTCCCGATTGGTACGTCGTCCCGAGTGCGCGGCCCGGTCCGCGCAATACGAACCACAGCAGAGTCGCCGGACTCGAATCGAGCGGAGACGCAGTTCTCGGAACGAGTAGTGCGAATATTGCCGAATTGAATACTGTCCGACACGAATGTCTCGGTATCGGTCATGGCCATCCCCTCCTTCTGACGAACGCCCGCGGCACAGAGCTGGCCACTGACGTTGTCCTGCAACATTATCGGCAGTTGCCGGGGAGGGTCCGTGGTGGCGGCGATGGGGGATCCGCCACCCGACCTGGGTAGGGATCAGGCGTTGATTGTGGCTACGGCTTCTCGGCCGTAGTTGGTGGCGTAGGCGTTTTCTACGCCTACGAGGATGTCTACTACCTCGAAATAGCGGTCCCAGAAGGGAGTTTCGCGGAGGGCTTCGATTACCAGTTGGAAGGCTTGGTGGTCGATGGCTTCCCAGACCCAGACGTCGGTGACGCGGGCCGAGTAGAACTCGGTGTCGAAGAAGCGGGATCGGACGTTGGCGACCTTCTCGCGGACCGGGTCGAGGATCTCCTTGGTGAACACCTCGAAACGTCGGGGGATGGTGAGGCCGAGCCACTCGGGGGTGGTTCGGACCAGGATGAAAGCGGTCAGGCCGGCTTCGAAGGTCTTGTCGCTCATGATGTTTCGTGCTCCTCAGTCAGGCCGCGGTTGCGACAGTTACAGACCATAGTGTCTCGATACAGGCGTAGGTAGTCAAGGGTTCATCTCGGGCAATCTGCTGCACAGCAGCCTGTCCAGCACTTCTGCCGGAAAAATATTTCGAGACAAGGTGACTTTGTTCTGTTACCTTTCCAGTACACGGTGACTCGAAACTGGATCGGGTCATCACACAGAGGAAGAGGTCACGCTGATGCGTGTATTCGTCACCGGAGCCAGCGGTTGGATCGGCTCAGCAACCGTCGATGAACTGCTGGACGCAGGGCACGCGGTCGTCGGATTGGCCCGATCGGATGCTGCCGCCGAACTGCTGGAGAAGAAGGGGGCGATCGTCCTGCGCGGCGACCTCGATGACCTCGACTCGCTGCGCCGTGGCGCGTCCGAGACGGACGCCGTGGTGCACCTGGCGAACAAGCACGATTGGGGCAACCCCGCGGAATCGGATCGCGCCGAACGGGCCGCGGTCGAGGCGATGGCCGAGGCACTGGTCGGCACGGACCGGCCGCTGATGGTCGCGAATGCGCTTTCCGGTCTGGTCGAAGGCCGTTCCGTGGTGGAGACGGATCCGTCGCCGGCCGTCGGCCCGGACTCCGACCGGGGCGGCAGCGAGAACCTCGCCCTCGACTTCGTCGATCGCGGCGTGCGGTCCATGATCATCCGGTTCGCCCCGTCCGTGCACGGGGAAGGCGACTGGGGGTTCGTGACGTTCCTCGCCGCCGCCGCGCGCAAGCAGGGTGTCTCGGGCTACATCGGCGACGGTTCCACGACCTGGTCCGCGACGCACCGCACCGACGCCGCCCGGCTGATCCGGCTCGGAATCGAAAGTGCCCCGGCCGGAACGCGTTTGCACGCGGCCGCCGAGGAAGCCATCACCACGCGGGCGATCGCGGAGGCGCTCGGCCGGTCCCTCGAACTCCCGGTGACCTCGATCGATCCGCAGGACGCGGACGCGCATTTCGGCATCGTCGGGCACTTCTTCGGGCTGTCCATGACGGCGTCGAGCGAGCTCACCCGCGCGACCGTGCCGTGGGTGCCCACCGGGCCGACCCTGATCGAGGACATCGAGAACGGTGCGTACCGGCAGTGACCGCGCCGGGGCTCGGCCGCGTCGGATAAACGGTGCACGATGACCCCATATGCTGACGGCGTGAGGAAACCTGCCACCCCGGGGCGTCCGCGCAGCGAGACCGCTCGGCTCGCCGTCCTGCACGCGGTCGACGATCTGCTGGTCGAGATCGGCTATTCGGCGATGACCATGAAGGGCATCGCCGAACACGCCGGTGTCGGCCGGCAGACCGTCTATCGATGGTGGCCGACCAAGGCGCACATCCTGATCGAGTCCTGCGCCGACGACGCGCGCAGCGAACTGACCGTCCCCGTGCACGCGGACCCGGTCCGGATGATCACCGACTTCCTGGTCGCCCTCACCCAATTCCTCACCACCTCGGCGGCCGGCGCGGCCTACCGGGCCTTGCTCGGCGAAGCCCAGCACGACACCGAGGTGAGCAAGCTCGTCGCCGACGCCGACCTGCTCGCCGAACCCGCCCGCGCGGTGCTCGACCACATCCGCCCGCACTTCCCCGGCATCCCGGACGACCAACTCGCCGTCGCCGAACTGTGCGGCCCAGTCGTCCTCATCGTCATCACCGGAAACGCACCCCCACCGCTGCGCGCCCTCCGCGGCCACGCCCAGCGCCTCGCCGCCGCCTGGGGATAGAACGCAGGGCTCTTCGCACCCTCGCCAGGACAATCGTCCCAGGTCAACCCCGATCTGCATTTATGTACCTATCGGTATTCCCCCTTGCCACCCAAAACATCGAGGGATATATTTACCGCTAGGTACAGAAAGGGAGGTCCAGCATGGTTGTCCGCGGCCGTCCGCGCAACTTCGATCGCAAGATCGCGCTCGAGCGCGCGATGGAGTTGTTCTGGGAACGCGGCTATCGAGGCACGACACTGACCGATCTCACCACCGCGCTCGGCGTCAACCGCCCCAGCATGTATGCCGCGTTCGGGAACAAAGAGGCATTGTTCCGCGAGGCCGTCACCCTGTACTCCGACAACCTCCGCATCCCGGTCGAGCGTGCCTTGCGCGGTGAATCGACCACGCGGGCCGCCATCGCGAAAACTCTGCACACCTACGCCGAAGCATTCACTGAGCCCGGCACGCCACTGGGCTGCCTGGTCGTGCTCTCCGCGACCGATGGGCCTGCCCACGATGACCCACTGCGCGAATTTCTCACCGAGCTCCGCGGTTCATTGCAGGCCGGGTTCCGACTTCGCCTACAGCTGGCTGTGCGCGAACAGGAAATCCCCGACACCACGAACATTGCGACGCTCGCGGCCTACCTCGGCACCGTCGTCTTCGGCATGGCCATCCAGGCTCGCGACGGCGCCACCTACCCCGACTTGATCGCAACCGCGGACTTGGCGATGACGGTCTTCGATACCGGATGTCAGCACGCTGACCGACGATGAATTGAGGTTCGACCGATGGGCGCACAAGACGATTTCGACTGGAATTGGGCAAGTGGCACCGGCGGCAAGCTCGATCGACGACAGTTGGGCAAACTACTCATTGCCGCGGCAACGCTGATGCCCGGTGCGTTCAGTAGTCATGCACTGTCGTTTCTGGGGGCACAAGGTCCGGCCGCGCTCGATGAGGTCGAGATGCGAATTCCCGACACCGCACTCGCCAAGGAGGCCGAGTGGGAGGCGCGAAAGAAGTTGAGCCCGTGGGTGCTAGAGCACTCCTACCGGGTCTACTACTTCGGCAAAGCCCTCGCGAAGATCGACCGGGTGCCCATCGACGAAGAACTGCACTTCACCACCGCGATTCTGCATGATATCGAGTTCGAACATTCGGTACCGGGAAGATGCTTCGCGGTTCGCGGCGCCGAAGATGCCGAAAGCTTCCTCACCGGTCTCGGCGTAGCCAGGGACAAGGTCGTTCTCGTACGCAACGGCATATCCGGCCATATCACCTTCGGCGTAGAAAAGGACCTGTCGGATCTGGCCGGTATCGTCTCTGCCGGATGCGAGACCGACCTGGGTGGGACCCGTATCGAGGAAATGAATCGCACGTGGGTGGATGGTGTTGTCGCACAACACCCTCGCCTCGATTTCAAGCGCCGCGTAATCGAAGCAGTCCGCATAGAGTCCGAGAATGTTCCAGACGGTCGAACGGCGGTGATGCGTCAGCTCGGATTCGAGATGGGGGTGACCAACGCGCCTTTCGCGGAGTAGTGGGTTACCTTCGCTGACTTCTGGCAGCAGTCGGACGCGTCAGCGCTTCAACAGCTCGCGCAGGGCCTCGGTGACCGTGGCCGGGGACTCCTCGGCCATGAAGTGACCGCAGCTGACGGTGGTGTGCTTCAAGTCGGGAGCCCAAGTGCGCCAGATAGATTCGGCGTCGAAGCCGAGGGCGGCACCCCAATCCTGTTGGAGGACAGCGACTGGCATGCGCAGCTGGTTGCCTGCGGCGCGGTCGGTGCGGTCGTGGTCGAGGTCGATGCCTGCGGAGGCGCGGTAGTCGGCGACGATGCTGGGGATGGCGGCGGCGCCGGCTTGCAGGTAGGCGGTGCGGATCTCGGATGGGATGGCGGCGGGGTCGCGGGTCCAGATGTCGAGGAAGTGGCCGAAGAAAGCGTCGGCGGTGGCGGCGATCATTTGCTCGGGCAGGCCGGGGGGTTGGGCCATCAGGTAGAGGTGGAAGCCGACGGCGGCGGTGACGCCGTGCATGACGTCCCACATGTCGAGGGTGGGTAGGACGTCGAGGGAGGCCAGGTGGGTGACGACGCCGGGGTGGTCGAGGCCGGCGCGGATGGCGACGAGCGCGCCGCGGTCGTGGCCGGCCAGCGCGAATCGCTCGTGACCGAGGGCCTGAGCGACCGCGACGATGTCGGCGGCCATAGTGCGCTTCGAATAGGTGCCGCCGGCCTCGACGGGCTTGTCGCTGTCGCCATAACCGCGCAGGTCAGGGCAGATGACGGTGTGGTCGGCGGCCAGGTCGGCGGCGACGTGCCGCCACATCAGGTGGGTCTGCGGGAAGCCGTGCAGCAGCACGACGGGACTGCCCGCGCCGCCCACCGCGACATTGAGTTCGACCTGGTCGGCGACGGCGATCCGCTGGTAGTCGAATCCGGTAATCTTCGGTGTCATGAGGTGTCCTTCCGGTGTTCGCTGGTGATGCCAGACAGTCTTTTCGACCGCACTCAGCAACTGGTCAGCAGCGACTGAGTACGGCGTCGTGACGCACCTGCGCTTCGGTGTGCTCGGGCCGATCGGCGCCGAGCGCGCAGGCGAACCACTGCCGCTGAAAGGGCCGAAGCATCGCGCGGTGCTGGCGCGATTGCTCGTCGCGCGGGGGCGGATGGTCTCGATGGATCAGCTGATCGATGACCTGTGGGAGCGGCCGCCGCAGGGCGCGGTGGGGGCGATTCAAACGTTCGTCGCCGATCTGCGGCGAGCGCTCGAGCCCGATCGCGCGCCGCGTACCCCGGCCGAGGTGCTGGTCACCGTCACGCCCGGGTACGCGCTGCGCACCGAGCCGGACGGAGTGGACGCGGACCGGTTCGAAGCCGCCGTCGTGCGGGCCGCCGAACTGCTCGCGACCGAACACTTCGATCAGGCATTGTCGACCGCCGACGCGGCATCGGCGCTGTGGCAAGGCCCGCCGTACGCGGAATTCGCCGAACAAGGTTGGGCGCGGGCCGAAGTCGACCGGCTCGACGGGCTGCGCTTGCTTGCCGTCGAGCACCGCGCTGCCGCGCTGATCGACCTGGCCCGACCCGCCGAAGCCGTGCCCGCGCTGAATTCTCTGCTCGCCGAGCATCCTTTGCGCGAACACGCATGGGAGTTGCTCGCGATCGCGCTCTATCGATCGGGCAGGCAGAGCGACGCCCTGGCCGCGCTGCGCCGCATCCGCCACCTCTTGCGCACCGAACTCGGCGCAGACCCCGGCCCGGAACTCCAACGGGCAGAGGCGGACATCCTGGCCCAGGCACCACGCCTGCTGCCGAAAGCCCGAACCTCCTCGCCTGGAAAGGGTTTCATCGGACGCCGGTTGGAATTCACAGCGATCCAACACGCCGCCGACGATGCCGCTAGACACGGACGTGCACGATTGGCACTTCTGGCCGGCGAGGCCGGTGCCGGCAAAAGCGCACTGGCCGAGGAAGTTTCGTCCGCGTTGACCGGCAATGGGTGGATCACCGCGCGTGGCGAGAGCCCAGCGGATCTAGGCGTCCCGCCCGGCTGGGCATGGACGAGGATTCTCGCGACCCTGACCGCAGCGGATCACGCTGAGCACCCACGGCCGGACGAGATCGCGGCGACGGATCCGGCCGAGGCACGCTTCCTCTTTCATCGTGCCGCCGCCGACTATCTGGCGTCGGTGGCGCAACGCGCGCCGGTTCTGCTGGTCTTCGACGACATCCACAACGCAGGCGCGGAAACCCTCGACCTGCTCTCGGCCCTGGTCACGGGCGGCATTGCGGGCCCGGTCCTCGTTCTGGCGACGTACCGCAGCACCGAGATCAGCACGGAGCTCACCGCTGCTTTGGGCAAGGTGGCACCCTTCGAGCCGGTTCGCGTGTATCTGAGCGGCCTGTCCGAAGACGACACCACCGCCTTGGTGCGCGAGATCGCCGGGCCGGACATCGCCCAGCATGACGGAACCCGAATTCACCGGCGCAGCAATGGAAATCCTTTCTTCGTCCGCGAGCTGGCCCGCCTGCTCCGCGACGAAGGACCCGACGCATTCGACGCCATCCCGCCGGGTGTTCGCGAGGTCATCCGGCATCGCCTGGCGATGCTGCCGGAGTCCGCCCAATCCCTGGTCCAGCAGGCTTCCGTACTCGGCGAAGCTATCGACCGTGAGATCCTCATCGATCTCGCCGGCGACCTGGGCGCAGCACTCGGCGGCCTCGAAATCGCGCTTACGGCAGGGCTGTTCACCGAGCAGCCGGACAATTCGCTGCGCTTCACCCACACCCTGGTCCGCGACACGGTGTACCGCGACATCAGCGGCCCCCGCCGCGCGCAATGGCACGGCGAGATCGGCACCCTGCTCGAAACGCTCAGCACCACAGATGTTTCCGTCTTGGCCCATCACTTCGTCCGCGCACACAGTCGCGCGACCGCGGCGAGCGCCGCCCGATACGCCGGCGCCGCAGCCGTCGAGGCCGAACACGGATTCGCGCTCAGCGAGGCAGTGCGGCAATGGCGCGCGGCACTCGACGCCTTCGACCGAATGCCCGAACCCGACCCGTCCGCACGGCTCGACGCGATCATCGGCCTCGCCAGAACATCGGCGGTCACCGGCGATCTCGCCGAGGCCCGCCGCTACCGCGAACTGGCCATCACGCAGGCCGAACAATGGACCGATCCGGTCCGCGCCGCCCGCGTGATCAGCGCCTTCGACATCCCCGCGATCTGGACCACCAACGACGATCCCGGCCTGGCCGGCCACATCGTCACCGCCGCCGAACGCACCCTCGCCGCCCTACCCGCCGAACACCGCGAGCTGCGCGCCCGGTTGTGCACGACAATCGCCCTCGAACTACGCGGCGCCGCGGACGATCGCGGACTCCGTGCGGCCGAGGAAGCGGAAACGATCGCCCGGGAACTCGACGATTCCGCACTCTTGACCTTCGCCCTCAACGGCCGCTTCATGCACACCTTTCACCGCACCGGCCTGAGCGCGGAACGCGCCCGCATCGGCGACGAGCTCATCGCGCTCGGCCGACAACATCGACTGCCCACCTTCGAGGTCCTCGGCCATCTCATCGGCATTCAATCAGCTTGCGCAACAGCCGATCTCGAAGCCGCCGACGCCCACTCGGCCGCCGCGGACCAACTCGCGGCCGACTACGAACTATCGATGGTCGGCGTATTCACCCACTGGTACGCCGCCTTACGCACCGCGCTCACCGGCAACCAGCACAAAGCGGAAGCCGCCTATCGCGCCGCCGCGAAGCTGCTCACCAGCAGCGGAATGCCCGGTGTCGAACAGGGTCTACTCCCCCTCACCCTGCTCTGCCTGCGCCTCCAGCACGGCCTGCCGCCCGACGACACAACCGCAGTCTGGGGGCCGTACGAACCGTGGGTACGCCCGATCATCCTCTCGGCCAACGGACTTCGCGACGAAGCAACCGCAGCGTTGAACGACGTCCCCGACTCCCCACGAGACCTACTGTTCGAACTACGCACCTGCCTCCGCGCCCGCGCCGCCCTCACCCTCGGCAATGAACCGACCATGCGCCACTGCTACGACCAATTGCTCCCCGCCGCAACCGAACTCGCCGGCGCAGGAAGCGGCCTCATCACACTGGAGCCGGTCGCCCATTACCTCGCCGAACTCGCCACCGCACTCGGCAAGCCGCAAGCCGACGAGCACCGACGACAAGCACGCACCCTCGCCCAGCACGCGAACTCGCCCGCAGCAACTCCCGAATAGCACTCACTCCACGGTCATTTCCCCCATCTCCGACCAATCGGTCCCGTCGATGGTCCGGCTGATGATCTTCGGCGTGGCCGCGAGCACCTGCGGCAACTCGTTCACCGCGGCCTTGAAATGCGCGCTGCCGACGTGCGCCGCACCGGCCGCCTCATCGAAAAACGCCTCTACCAAAACGAATTCGGCAGGGTCGTCGACACTGCGGGACCAGTCGAACCAGAGGTTGCCTGCTTCGGCGCGGGTCAGCGCGGTGAACGGCCCGACGAGCTCGAGCCACCTGTCCGTCCATTCCGGCTTGGTCTTGAACTTGACGACGATGAAGATCATGGCGCTCCTCCTGCGGTAGTCGGGCCGCCGCGACACAGCCCGACTACCCACGGACGGCCGGGCGGCGATCGTGACGAACACCCCATTGTCGGACGGTCAGCTCAGACCGGCGGAAAAACGAGACATCACCTGACTCACGGGGTGAGCAGTTGATCCTGTTCGGCCAGCGGTGTGCCGGAGTACCACGGGACGACCTTGCCGAAGCGAATCAGTTCGCCGTACCGGTCCGGGTCGACGCCTGGAGTGAGCGCCAGATCCAGTACGGCGCGGGCGGCTTCGGCGGGGGTTTGGGCGTGGCTGAAGTCGCTGAACCAGGGGCGCGAGGTCGCGGTGTCGACCATGCCGGGGCAGACCGCGGCGATCAGGGTGCCGGTGGCCAGATCCTGGTCGCGGCGTTCGGCGGCTACCGCGCGGACGGCGGCGACCTGGGCGACCTTCGACGGGATGTTCAGCCAGCGCGGCCAGCCTGCCTCCGCCGCCGTATTGGCATGGATTGCGCTGCGCCAGGATTCGACGGCGTACTCGACCTGATCGAGGGTGGCGTGGTCGAACAGCGGATGCAGACGCTCGGGCAGGTGGCCGAGGGTGCCGAGGGAGCTGGCCACGACCAGCAGGCGGCCGCCGGGGCGCAGGATCGGGGCAAAGGCGCGCAGGATCGAGTGCGTCGCGGTGTTGGCGACGTCGATGTACTCGTCGGCCATCGCGGACTGGGACTGCTCCGGCAGCAGCCGGGTGGTGGCGTTGGAGAGCACGATGTCCACTCCGCCATGGGTTTCGCGCAGCTCGGCGGCGAGGGCGGCGATCGCGTCGGCATCGGCGACGTCGAGCACCCGGCCTTCGACCCGGCTGCTTGTCGTTGGGGCAGCGGCGATTTCGGCCGCGGCGTCCGCGACCCGCTGTGGGTTGCGTCCGGTGAGCAGGACCAGGTCCGCCGGGTCCAATCGGGTGGCGAGCCCCTCGGCCAGAGCCCGGCCCAGACCTTGATTCGCCCCGGTCACCAGGGCAATGCGTGCAACGTTCATGAGTCCAAATTAGGAAGGCGTTCTCCATGCGTCCAACGAGAATTAGGCACATCTGGTATGCGTTGAAGTCATGGACTTCACCGATGTCTCGCTGACCGCGCTGCGCGTTTTCCGCGCCGTCGCCGAGCAGGGCACCTTCACCGCGGCGGCAGGCGCGCTCGGTTACACGCAGTCCGCGGTGTCGCGGCAGATCGCCTCGCTCGAGAAGCTGGCGGGCGCGGAACTGCTGGAGCGGCATCGCGAGGGGATAAAGCTCACGGCGGCAGGGCATCTCGTGTTGCGGCGGGCGACCGCGGTGCTCGAGCAGATCGAGGTGACCGCCCGCGAGTTGTCCGGGTTGCCCGCGCAGGCGGCGACGGTCCGGGTGGGCTGGTTCCCGAGCGCAGGCGCCGCCCTACTACCGAAGGCCATCGCAGCGCTGCGCCGGACGCATCCCGGCATCGCCGTCGTGAGCCGGGAGGGCAGCACGCCGGCCTTGGTTCGCGCACTGCGCGCGGGCAGCGTCGACCTGGCCTTACTCGCCTCCGCACCGCCGTTCCGGCCGCCGGACACCGAGTCGCCGGCGCTGGTCCTGCACACCCTCACCGAGCGCAGCCTGTGTATAGCCCTGCCCGCAAACCATCCGCTGGCGCGCGGCGACTACATCGATGTCGCCGACCTGCACGGTCAGCAATGGATCGCCGGACCGAACACCAGCGACGACCGGCTGATGGGTGTCTGGCCCGGCCTGGACGAACGCCCCGAGATCGCGCACACCGCCCGCGACTGGCTGGCCAAACTCCAATTGGTCGCTGCCGGTTGCGGATTGACCACCATCCCCGCCGTCCTCGCCCCCGCCGTACTACCCGGTGTGCGCGCCCTCCCGGTGCGCGGCGGACCACAGGAGCAACGCCGTCTCCTGCTCGCCCATCTCCCGTCGCCACTCGGCGAGGCCGCGGCCAGGACCGCCGAGGCCGTCCGGGCCGCCGCGATCGAGCTGCACGGACCGCAGTAACGCGCGAAGTCTCCGGTATCGTGGGTTTGCTTACAATTTGCCATCGATCGACGTTGTAGCTACAGAACCGCCATAGGCTGCTCTCGAACTGGACGTCCGTCCAGCAACAAGGAGACGACTTCGATGCGCGTTACTCGTGGTTGGAAGAGTTCGGTGGCGATGGCCACGGTCTCGGCAAGTGTCTTGCTCGGCTTACAGGCGGCACCGGCCGCCGCGGAAACCCCAGGGATGCTGATCTCGGCAACTCCGCAGGCCGACGGCTGGCGGCCGATGCCGAACGGATCGGTGATCACCTACTGGATGGCCGGGTCGGACGGCACGCCGAAGCAAGCCAGCGGGGCGCTGTTCATCCCGAACGGCACGCCGCCGCCGGGCGGGTGGCCGGTGATCGCGTTCGACCACGGGACGACCGGGCTCGGGCGCGGCTGCGGCGGCGAATCCGATCCGAGCACGGCGCCGAACTCGCACTGGCACGCCGAGGAAGACGACATCATGCAGCGCCTGGTCGGACAGGGCTTCGCGGTGGTGGCGCCGGACTATCTCGGGCTGGGCCTGTTCGACACCGGGCCGCATCCGTATCTGGAGTTGCAGACCGAGGCGACCGCGACCATCGACATACTGCGCGCCGCCCGCTCCGCGCATCCCGAATTGTCCCGGACCTGGGCCACGATGGGGCTCTCCCAGGGCGGGCAGGCCGCGCTCGGCACCGGCCGCCTGCAATCGAGCTATACCCCCGACCTCGATTACCGCGGCACCATCGCGGTCGACCCGGAGTCGGATGTGGAAAAGGTGCTGCCCATCGCGAGTCCGGCGATTCCGACGATTCCCGGTACCGCGGAAACCCTCGGCTTCCTGTCGAGCATCTTCGCCGGATTCCGGGCCGCGCGACCGGATATCGACTTCAACCAGTATCTGAGCCCGGTCGGGCGGCAGCTGCTCGATGACATCGACACCCTGTGCAAGCCGGAGATCGAGGCGCGGGTGGAAGGCGTCGGCATCGGCGAACTGCTGTCGAAGCCGTTGTCCGACAGCCGGGTCCGCGCCGCGTACGAGTCCTACCTGACGGTGCCGACCAGCGGTTACGACGCGCCGATCCTGTTGCTGGTCAACGCCACCGACACCACCGTGCCGTCGCCCTTGCACGCGACCCTGGCCGCGCAGTTCGCCGCCAACGGCGTCGATTTCCAGACGGTCACGGGCACCGGCACGCACACCCAGATCAATCCCCAGATGTGGTCGGCCATCGATGCTTTCCTGGCCCGCGTCAGGTAACCGGCTCGACCGCAAGCCAGCTGGCGAGAATCCGGCGGAAGCTGACGATCGAGCTACTTCTCGATCGTCAGCGCGGCACCTAGCGTCGTAATCACCTGAGTAGAAGGAGATTTCGATGCTCGCACAATTCGTGCTGTTCGACGGATTCGACCCGATGGATGTGATCGCGCCGTTCGAGATACTCGGCGCGGGCGGCCTGGTCACCGACGGCCTGCTGGAGGTCGAACTGGTGTCCGCCGAGGGCGCGCGCGAGGTGCCCAGCGGCGTGCCCCCGATCTCGTTGCGGGCCACCGGAAAGCTGGCACCGCAGCGCGCGGACTTGGTCATCGTGCCCGGCGGCATGGGTCGCATGCCGAAGGACGCGGATGACCTCGCCGACGACTCCGTCCTGACCGTGCTCACCCGCGCCCTCGACACCGAACTGCCCGTCCTGCTGAAGGAAGCTGCCGATCGGCCAGGACTGACCGTCGTCGGCGTCTGCGGCGGCTCGCTGCTGCTCGGCTTCGCCGGCCTGCTGGCCGGCCGGCCCGCGACCACGCATCCACTGGGCATGGCGGCGCTCGCCCGGACCGGCGCGACCGTGGTGCCCGCCCGCGTCATCGATGACGGCGACCTGATCTGTGGCGCCGGCGCGACCTCCGGCATCGATGTCGGCCTGTACCTGCTGGAACGCGAACTCGGCCCGCGCGTCGCGCACGCCGTGGAGCAGCTGATCTCCTACGAGCGTCGCGGCACCGTCTGGCAGAACACGGGTGCTGCGCCGGTTGCCGTCTGATCCGTGGCCGCGGTCGGCTGTGAGGTCGCCCAATGGTGGCGGTGTTTACGGCGGGTTCGGGGTGGGTGGTCGTAAGGTACGGGCATGGTGCCCACCGAGAAGTCCGAGTTGGTGCAGTCGATCGTCGAGTCGTATCTGCTGGACGGGAATCGGCAGTACAGCCGCACCGATGTGGCCGGGCAGGCGGGGACCACGACGGCGCTGACCAAGCGGTTGTGGACCGCACTGGGCTTTCCGGCGGGGTTGGACGACGACGCCGTCGACTACACCGACGCCGACATCGCGGCGCTGCGTAACTTCCGCGATCTGAGCATCCTGTCCTCGGCCGATGCCCGGCAGCAGGCGGCGACGGCCCGCACCCTCGGTCAGGGCATGGCACGGCTGGCGGAATGGCAGGTCGACCTGGTGCTCGCCGAGATCGGCGCCCGCATCGCGGCGGCCGATCCGGCCGCCGACCCCGAGGAAACCATTCGCACCGCCACCGAGGGCACCATCGCGACGCTCGAACAGCTCAACACCTACGCGTGGCGCAGGCACCTCGCCGCCGCGCTGTCCCGCTCGCTCGACCCGGGCACCTCGGCCGGCGAGACCCTGCGCGACCTGGCGGTCGGCTTCGCGGACATGGTCGGCTACACGCGGCTGACCAGGCACCTGCACCCCGATGAGCTCTCGCTGCTGCTGGAGTCGTTCGAATCCACCACCACGGCCGCGATCACCGAGAACGGCGGCTGGGTGGTGAAGAACGTCGGCGACGAGGTCATGTTCGCCGCGAACAGCGCCGCCAACGCGGCGCGCATCGCGCTGGCCATTCAAGAGTCGACGATGATGGTCGGCGGCACCCCCGAACTGCGCGTCGCGCTGGCGTACGGGCAGGTGTTGCAGCGGTTCGGCGATCTGTACGGATCGGTGGTGAACATCGCCTCCCGCCTCACCGGCGTCGCCAGGCCCGGCACGGTGCTCATCGATGACGAAGCCGCGACGGCGCTGGAAGGCGAGTCCGAGTTCATCATCAAGAACCTGCGCAGCGTCCGCGTCCGCGGGTTCAACCGGCTGCGCCCGCACATCCTGCGCCGCAACGAGAAGAACCAGTGAACCCGCGTTCGGGCCCGGCCCCTACCGCGACCTAAGCTCTGGCCAGTGGAAATGGACTGGTCCGAGCTGCGCGCGCGATTCCTCGTCGACGAGGACGAGGCGATCCTCGCCCTGCACAAGCCGGCGGGCATCTCCGTCACCGGCGAACGGCACGACAGCGACCTGGTCGAGCTGGCGGCCGCGGCCGGCGAGACGCTCTACCCCGTGCACCGGATCGACAAGGTGACCTCCGGGCTGGTGCTGCTCGCCAAGGAACTCGGCGCGCACGGCCAGCTGACCCGGCAGTTCAACAAGCAGACCGCGGCGAAGGCGTACCTGGCGATCGTCGCGTCGAGCGAACTGCCCGACACCGGGGTGATCGATCTGCCGCTCAGTGTCGGGCGCAAGAATCGGGTGCGCATCGCGGCACCGCGGGAAAGCATTCGCCGCGAGGCGGATCGCTGGTTCGTCGCGGACGCCGATCTGCTCGACACCAAGAACTATCCGTCGCGCACCGACTTCGCGACGGTGCTGCGCCGCGACGACTACGCGGTGCTCGCGCTGCGCCCGATCACCGGCCGCCGCCACCAGATTCGCGTGCAGCTGGCCTGGATCGGTCACCCCATCGTCGGCGATCCGCTGTTCGACAAGTCGGGCGCACACGAGCGGACGTATCTGCATTCGTGGCGGCTCGGCCTGACGGCGGACTGGCGCACCCCGCCGGAACTCGCCCTGGAAGCCACGCCCGACGCGGAGTTCTGGCGGCCGATCCAGGCCGAGCCGGGCGAGGCCGACGAATTACTGTGCCGCGCACGCGAATTGCGTCGCGGTCTCGGCTAGTTCAGCGCGACCACTCCGGTGACCGGCCGAGCATCGCGATGATCTGATCGAACCGGTCCGCCGTGGAATACGGAACCTCGGGACCGAACGCGGCGCCGGGAGCCAGCCGGATATCGCCGCCGGGAACGGCCTGCGCCACCGGGAACGCGGCCTCGATCACTTCGTCGTCGAATGCCACGGGCAGTCCCAAAGTCTTTGCCACGTCCCAGGAATGGACGACGTAGTCGATGAAGTGGAAGCTCACCGCCTGCGCGCCGGAGAACTGATAGTCCGCGCTGAACTCGGCCAGCGGAAACTTCCGATCCAGCACATCGGGCGCGGCGAACGCCTCGAGCACGTGCTCGGCCGCGGCGCGATAGCTCGCCACCGGGTCCGCGCCGAGCGGACGCAGCTTCCACAGCACCGGGTCGCCGTCGCCACGCGACGCCGCGGCGAATCCGTAGTGCTGGGCGATCATGTGCGTCAGCAGGCCGTGCAGCGTCCAGTCGGCACACGGCGTCGGCCTGCTCAGGTCCGCGTCGGTGAGCTTTTCGACCAGGTCGATGCTGGTCCGCACCGCCTGCGCGTCGAACGCGACGAGGTCGACGGTGTCCTTCAGTGCGTCGAGGGTGCGCAGTTCCGCGCTGATATTCGGTTCGGTCGCCATCTATGGCTTCTCTCTGCTCGATCTCAAATGATAAGTATGAGCATATCGTATGCATCTGCCTATCATCTATCAAGCAGTATTTTCTATCCATGTCCGAAGCACCCCGTCCCGATCTCGCCGCCATGATCGCACCGTTCATGCGGGCACTCTTGGCGGTGGAAATGCCGGTGCTCGAACGGCATGAGTTGTCGATGTGGGGATACGCCGTGCTGCTCGGACTCGGCAAGGAACCCGTGTACACCCAGGCCGCGCTGGCCAAGTCGATCAATGCCGACAAGACCCGGATCATCGGCGTGCTGGACGAATTGCAGCAGGGCGGATTGATCCTGCGCGAACCGGATCCGGCGGATCGGCGGGTCAATCTGGTGTCGATCACCGCGGCCGGGCGCAGCCTGCGCGATCGGGTGCAGACCGAAATCCAGCAGCAGGAGAATCAACTGCTCGAGCAGCTCCCGGCGGCGGACCGGCGGGCCTTCCTGCGGTCGTTGCAGACGCTGGCCACGCAGGCCGGCGAGCAGTCCCCGTGAGCGCGCACACAGACCGCCGCACAGGTTTCCGCTGGTGGTGAGCCTCATGGCGACGCGTAACACGCAGGTCAACTAGCCTTAATACGTGCCGCGCACGGGAGGCGGGCACACTCTGACGCAACGGAGCGATCCCCCAGAGAAAGCGAACGCCGATGATCCTGGTGGCTCAGGTCAGCGACACACATTTCGATCTCGGCGCCCGCAACGCCGAACGGGTCGAACAGGTCATGACCTTTCTCACCGGTCTGCGCCGCAGACCGGACGCGATCCTGGTGACCGGCGACGTCACCGATTCCGGCCAGCACGAGCAATACGCGCAGGCCAGGCTCGCGTTCGACCTCGACATTCCGGTGTTCGCGATTCCGGGCAACCACGACGATCGCGCCGCGTTCCGCAGCACGCTGCTCGGCGAGGCCGCCTCGACCGCGCCGATCAATCACGCGCACCGGATCGGGGATCTGACCGTCGCACTGCTGGATTCGAGCATTCCCGGCGAGCCGAGCGGCCGGATCGCCGACGAGACCTACACCTGGCTGCACGGCGTGCTCGCGACCGCGCCGGCCGACAAGCCGATCCTGCTCGCGCTGCATCACCCGCCCGCGTACCTGTTCAGCCCGGTCGTCGACGAGATCTCGCTGGAGGAGCCGGAGAAGTTCGCCGAACTGGTGGCCGGCGACAAACGCATCGTCGCGGTGCTCACCGGGCACGCGCATTCCGCGGCGACAACGACATTCGCCGGACGCCCCCTGCTGGTCGCCCCCAGTACCGCGTCGGTCCTCGGCGGCCTCTGGGAACTCGACCTACCCGATCACGTGATGGACTACGCGCCCGACCCCGCCGTCGCGCTGCATCTGATCGATGAAAAGCACAGCCTGACAACGCATTTCCGCAGCATTCCGATGGGCGGCTGGCTGGGCGTGCCGCCGAGCTGACCGATCGCGGGCGCGGAGTTCGTTTAGCTACGCCGGGTCCGGGCAGTCGGAGGGAAGACAGTTTCCCTCGACGCGAAGGAACTCCGATGACCGATCTCGCCGCCTCCGTAGTGCGTACGACCTTCGCGGCCGGGGCAAATCTGCGGCACGCCAGGGTTTTCCATCCCAACGGGTTGAACCTGGCCGGTCGGCTGCACGCGGAACCCGAGTTCGAGCACCTGTTCGGCGCGGGCGAACGCGCGGTCATCGCCCGGCTGTCCAAGGGAGCGGGCACGCCGGGCGGCCTGCCCGACGTGCTCGGCTTCGCCTTCCGGGTGCTCGATCGGCACGACCAGCCATGGGATTTCGCGCTGGCGACCACCGGCCGCGGAGCGCTGGGCCGGTTCCTGATCACGCCGGCGCGCGGTTGGGTCCGCGCGGGCTACGGCAGCCTGATGCCCTATCGAGTGGGAAAAACCATGCCCGTGTGGTTCTTCGCCGAACCCGACACCGGCCAGCCCACCTCCGCGTCGCTGGCCGCGATGACCGAACATCTGCCGGAGCACCCGATCTCGTTCGAGTTGCAGGCGCGCGGGCTCACCGGACCGCCGATACGCCTTGCCACCCTGACGCTGCGGCTCGCGGAGCCCGCCGAACACCGGACGGACTTCTTCGACCCGATGCTCAACCACCCGGACGGCGTGGAGTTGTTGCCGCGGATCGTCGGCAAGGTGCGTGAATTCGCTTACGCGGGAAGCCGCAACGGTCGCGGCGAAGCCGAATAATCGTGCGGGTCAGCGACGGACGACCCGTTCGCGGCGGTAGGCGGCGGGGGTCGCGCCGGTCCAGCGCTTGAACGCGTAGATGAAGGTCGAGGATTCCGCGTAACCGAGGCGGATGGCCACGTCACTCACCGAAAGCGGTGTGGCGGAGAGCATTTCCTCGGCCAGTGCCCGGCGCACCTCGTCGAGCAGCGCGCGATAGCTGGTGCCCGCGGCGTCGAGATGACGGCGCAGGGTGCGCGTACTCATGTTGAGATCGCGTGCCACGGAGTCGATTCCGGGCGGCCCGGTGAAACCCTCGGTGCCGCCGGGAACCAGCAGTTCGCGCACCTCGGCGGCGATGCCGGTGCGGGCGCGACGACGATGCACCAGGTCGCGGCATTGTGCCAGGCACATCGCCCAGGTCTGCTCGTTCGCCTGTGGCAGTGGCTGATCCAGCACGGCGGGGTCGATCGCGAACAGGTTGCGCGGCCGGCCGAACCGGGGCCGCACCACCGTGACCGCTTCGATCCGATCGGCGTAATCCGGTTCCGGGAAACTGAATTCGGCCCTGGCCAGCGGCAGGTGCCGGCCGAGTAGATCGCTCATCACCTGATGCATGGCGGTGACGTCGCGTTCGACCAGGAACTGCCGCACGTCGGCCGGAATCAGCTCGTCGTGCACCCAGGCGATGAACTCCCCCTCCCGCCATTCGGCGACGGGCAGGCTGAAGGTGAAGCTCAACTCCAGATAACGCAGCGCGAACGAGATCGCCTCGCCGAGCGTCGGGCTGCTCACGCAGGCGAAGCCGAAGATGCCGAAGGTGGTGATCCGGTAGCGGCGGCCGATTTCCACCCCGAGCGCGGGCTGATCTCCGAGTTCGCGGACCAGATTGCGCACGACGGTCAGCTCGATATGCGCGTCAATCTGCGCGTCCGGATCACGCAGCATCGGCTCGGACAACCCGGTTCCGGCCAGCATTCGCCCGGTGGGCACGCCGCACTCGGCCGCGTAGCCGACCATCAGCGCCACGCTGGCTATCCCGCGCGGAAAGTTCCAGTCGCGAATTCCCGGATCCTGCACCCGCTCCACACCGCTCAGTATGCGGCCTCGCGCATTCGCGGCTCGCGAGCGCTCTTTGGCCGAATTTCTCTATTAGTTATCCACACGCCCCCTACAGTGGAATCATCTTCGGTCCTGTGAGGAGTGTCACATGACAACAGGCAACCGGCCGTCGGTGCTCATCATCGGCGCGGGCTTCGGCGGCATCGGCATGGCGATCGAACTGCGCCGCAATGGTTTCCACGATCTCACCATCCTGGAGCGGGCCGCCGATCTGGGCGGAGTGTGGCGAGAGAACACCTACCCCGGCGCCGCCTGCGACGTGCCGTCCCCGCTGTACTCCTTCTCGTTCGAGCCGAAACCGGACTGGCCGCAGCGCTACTCCGGCCGCGCGGCCATCCACGCCTATCTGCGCGGCGTCGCGGAGCGCAACGGCGTGCTGGACGCGATCCAGTTCGGCACCGACGTGACCGATGCCGAATTCGACGACGCGTCCGGGCGCTGGACGGTCCGCACCGCGGACGGGACGGCCCGAACGGTAGACGTCTTGATCTCCGCGGTCGGCCAGCTGTCGCGCCCCGCGCTGCCGAATCTCCCCGGCATCGACACCTTCGCGGGCCCGGCATTCCATTCCGCCGAGTGGGACCACGGGATCGAGCTGACCGGCAAGCGGGTCGCGTGTATCGGCACCGGCGCCAGCGCCATCCAGTACATCCCGGAGATCCAGCCGAAGGTCGCGCACCTCACCCTGTTCCAGCGCACCCCGGCCTGGGTGATCCCCAAATTCGACACCGACTACTCCCCGATTCAGCACAAGCTGTTCGCCCGGCTGCCCGGCGCACTGCTGGCCGAGCGCCTCGGCTGGTGGGCGATCGCCGATTTCGTCTCGCTCGGCCTGGTCGAATTCCCGGCCATCGCACGGCTGGTGGCCCGGATCGCCGACCGCCATCTGCGCAAACAGGTGACCGATCCGCAGCTGCGGGCCGTGCTCACCCCCGACTATCCGATCGGCTGCAAGCGCGCGCTGTTCTCCAACGACTACTACCCCGCGCTGACCCAGCCGAACGTCCGGGTGGAGACCGCCGCGATCGCCGAGGTGGTGCCCGAGGGCGTGCGCACCGCGGACGGCACCGTGCACCCGGTGGACGTGATCATCTACGGCACCGGCTTCAAGGGCACCGAATTCCTCTGGCCGATGGACATTTACGGCCGGGCCGGCCACAAGCTGTCCGACGCCTGGACCGACGGCGCGCACGCCTACTACGGAATCGCGGTGCCGGAATTCCCGAATCTGTTCCTGGTCTACGGGCCGAACACCAATCTCAGCGCGGGCTCGATCATCTACATGATCGAATCCCAGACCCGCTACATCCGGCAGGCCGTCGAGCTGCTCGAGCGCCGGCCGGGACACACCCTCGAGGTCCGTACGGACCTGGAGCAACGGTTCAACACGGCGCTGCAACAACGCCTCGATCGCACCCCGTGGAACTTCTGCTCGAGCTGGTACCGCAATGCCGCGGGGCGCATCACCAACAACTGGCCCGGCTCGCAAACCAGCTACCGCCGCCGCATCCGCAAGCTCGACCCGGACGACTACACCCTCACCGCGTCCGCATGACGGCACGCCGAACGCACACACTGGCAGACTTGTGCCGTGACTGGACGCCCGATAGCTGACGGAACGGCCGAACGCGGGCCGCTACGACCGATCGAGCTGGCCGTCGGGGCGGTGCTCGGCGGGGCGACCGTCGGCTTGGTGACCGTCGGCACGGTGGTCCCGTTCGCGGCGGCGCTGAACCTGGTCGCCGCAGTGCCGATGGGCTTGATCGCCCAGCGCTTCCGGCTGCGCGCGCTGATCGCCGCGGCGGCCGCGGCCACGGTGGTCACCTTCGTCGCGACCGGGTTGGTCGCCACCACCGGGCTGATGGCGACGGCGACGATCGCGGGCATCATCGGCACCACCAAGCGCCGCGGCGGCGGATTGGCCTCGGTGTTCAGCCTGTCCACCATCGCCGGCCTGATCTGGGCCGGCTTCGCGGTCGGCCTGCTGCAACTGTTCTCCGCGGGGCGGAACCTGCTGTTCGACACCCTGCGCAACACCTCGCGCGGCATCCAGGAGCTGGCCGCCCGCCAGCAACAGCTGGAGCCGCTCGGGCGCGCGGCCGCCGATCTCACCGATTCCGTGCTGCGCTGGTGGTGGGCCTGGGTCGGCGGCGGGGTCGCCTCGGGCATGATCGCGACCGCGCTGTTCTCCTGGTTCGTGCTCGGCTCGGTGCTCGACCGGCTGACCTGGCTGCCCGGCCAGGATCGCCTCGACGCACCGGCCGACGACCGCCCGATCGCGCCGCTGCCGGTGACGTTGCGGGGAGCCGCCTTCCGCTATCCGGGTGCGCTGCGCGACGCGCTGACCGACATCGACCTGACCGTGGAGGTCGGCGAATTCGTCGCGGTGGTCGGGCACAACGGCTCCGGGAAGTCGACGCTGACCCGGCTGCTCGCCGGCCTGCCGCCCACGGCGGGAACGGTGCAGCGGCCCGGCTCCGCGGGGCTCGGGCATCAAGGCGGCACCGCGCTGGTGTTGCAGCGGCCGGAGAGCCAGACCCTCGGCGTGCTCGTCGCCGACGACGTGGTGTGGGGTCTGCCGACCGAACTCGCCGCCGAAGTAGACGTCGCGGGCTTGCTCGGCGAGGTCGGCCTGGACGGCATGGGCGACAAGGAAACCGCCACGCTGTCCGGCGGGCAGCAGCAGCGGCTCGCGGTCGCCGCGGCGCTCGCGCGCAAGCCCGCGCTGCTCATCGCGGACGAGGCCACCTCGATGATCGATCCGGACGGCCGGCGCGAACTGGTCGAACTGCTTGCGGCGCTGCCGAAACGGCATTCGATGGCGGTCGTGCTGGTGACCCACCACGAGGCCGACGCGGCCGCGGCCGGGCGGGTGGTGCACCTGGCGCAGGGACGCGCGGTCGAGCGGTTGCCCGCCTGGCCGCGGCCGGCGCGCGACGTGCGGCGCAGGCCGATGGGCGACACCCTCCTCGAACTGCGCGACGTCCAATACACCTACAACCGTGGAACCCCTTGGGAGGCAGCGGCTCTGCACTCGGTCGACCTGACGGTGCGGCGCGGCGAGGCGCTGCTCATCGTCGGCGGCAACGGGTCGGGCAAGTCCACGCTCGCCTGGATCATGGCCGGATTGATCGAACCCAGTTCCGGCCGTTGCGAACTCGCGGGCAAGGCGGTCACCAAGCAGATCGGCCGGGTCGAGCTGGCGTTCCAGCACTCCCGGCTGCAACTCCAGAAACAGACGGTCGGCGCGGAGATCGCGGACTGGGGCGGGCGGGCCACCGGGTCCGGCGCGGTCGGGCGGGCGCTGGACGCGGTCGGCCTGGACCGGTCGCTCGCCGCGCGCTCGATCGAGGAACTCAGTGGCGGACAGGCGAAACGGGTGGTGCTCGCCGCGATCGTCTCCTGCCATCCCCAGGTGGTGGTGCTGGACGAACCGCTGGCCGGGCTCGACCCGGAGGGCCGCGCGGACATCGTGGAACTGCTTGCGCGGCTGCGCGATTCCGGGTTGACGCTGATCGTCATCTCGCACGACGTGGAGGACATGTCGGCGGTGGTCGATCGGACGGTGCACCTGCGCGCCGGCCGGCTGCTCGCGGCCGACGCGGTGACCGACACCGCCGTCGCCGAGGACGCGGCGCACAAGTCCGAGGCCCGGCCCGCCGCACCGCTGCGGCCGCCGGGCGACGCCGCGTGGCGGCTCGAGCGTGGAGGCCGGTCATGAGTGTGGTGCTGTTTCGCCGGGTCCCGGTGACCAGTCCGGTGCACAACCTGTGGGCCGGCACCAAGATGATCAGCGCGTTCCTGATCAGCTTCCTGCTGATGTTCCTGCCGACCTGGCCGGTGCTCGGCGTGATGATCGTGTTCCTGGTGTTCATCGGGGTGGTCGCGCGGCTGCCGCTCGGCACGCTGCCCCGGCTGCCCTGGTGGTTCTGGGGATTGCTCGTGCTGGGCGCGTTGCTCAACGCGCCGGTCGGCACCCAGGCCGTGCTGCGTTACGCGCAGACGGTGATGTTCGCGCTGATCATGGTCGCCGCGTCGTTCCTGGTCGCCTGGACGACGCCGATGAGCGATATCGCGCCCGCGCTGGCCAAGCTCGGCGCGCCGCTGCGCAAACTCCGGGTGCCGGTGGACGAATGGGCCGTCGTGGTCGCGCTGACGCTGCGTGGCCTGCCGCTGCTGATGGAGGAGATCCGGGTACTGCGCGCGGCCCGCAAACTCCGGCCCAAGGACAACCTGCTCTACCTGGCCACGGAAAACCCGCTCATCGACATCCTGACCGCCGCCATGGCCGTATCCACCCGGCGCGCAGGCGAACTCGGCGAGGCGATCACCGCGCGCGGCGGCACCGGCGAGCTCGCCGCCTACCCCAGCTCGCCCGGGCGCGCCGACACGGTCGCGCTGGCCATCGTGGTCGTGGTGTGCGCGGGCAGCGCCGTGCTCGGCTTCGCGCTGTTGTAGCCGCCTGCCTAACGCGTGCGCCGCGCACCGCGGGCGATACTGGCCGGGTGGGCGACGGCGACGAGGTACCGGCTTGGCGGCGGCGGACGGCCGGGGAATCGCGGCTGGCGGCGACCGCCGCGGTCATCGCGATAATCGCGTTGCAGGTGGTGTTGCCGGATCGATTCTTGCCCGAGCCTGAATGGTTGCTGCCCGGGCTGGAGGGCCTGCTTTTGGTGGTCGTGCTGGTTGCGAATCCGGTGCGAATCGACCGCGAGGAGAAGTGGTTCCGGTGGCTGGGACTGCTACTGGTCGGACTGCTCAGCGTCGCGACAGCATATTCCGCGGATCGCTTGGTGGCGGGGTTGATCGACGGCACGCTCAGCGACGATCCGGCCCGGCTGCTCGGGTCCGGCGGCGCGGTCTGGCTGACCAACGTGGTGGTGTTCGGCCTCGGTTACTGGGAGTTCGATCGAGGCGGCCCGGCGGCCCGGGCGTACGCCCGAAAGCCATTGCCGGACTTCATGTTTGTCCAGATGCAGAACCCGGATCTGGCGAGCGCGGACTGGGAGCCGCAGTTCATGGACTACCTGTATCTGTCGTTCACCAACGCGACCGCGTTCAGCCCGACCGACGTGATGCCGATGTCGCGCTGGGCGAAGGCGATGATGATGGTGCAGTCGGCGATCTCCCTGATTCTGGCCGCCCTGGTCATCGCCCGCGCGATCAACGTCCTGCATTGACACAGGTGAATAGCCAACTGCTATAACCGTATTCGCGGTTTCGGAAAGGGACACAAGCCCCCTATTTCATGGGCTGAACCCCTGCGCGAGCGGTAGAGTTATCTACGGAGTAGCTGTTCTCCGGATCACGTCATTGCCGCGCGCACAGTGGGGGAAAGGGATTCGACGTTGCGCGGCGCTCTCCGCTGCTCGAAACCTGATGAAGAATGGAACACCCGAATGATTCTCCGTAAAATCACCGCGGCCGCCGTGCCCTTGGTCGCCGCCGTCGCGGTCGGCGCAGGCACCGCCCATGCCCAGCCTGCCGTCGCGCAGGCGCCCGAGATCGGCTATGCGGCGAAGCTGGTGGGAGACAAGATCATCACCACGCTGACCGGTGGATCGTTCGAAGTGGTCGGCAATGTCGTCGACCTGAAGGACCAGGCAGGCAACACGGTGGTCACCATGCCGCTGGCATTCCGGCAGGACGGGCTGGAGTTCCCGCTACCGCATGCCGTGCGGGACGCGGGCCGGGTCCTGGAACTAACCGTGGTCAAGGACGTCGCCCAGGCGCGCCCGGTCCCGGCGACCGAGATCGCCTCGCCGTTCGAGAACCAGCGCGCGCAGGACGCGTTCCTGTCCCAGTTCGGCATCGCCACCGCGGTCGGCGGGTTCATCGGCACGGTGATCGGCGCGCTGGTCGGGCTGACCGGCATCCTCGGCGGCCCGACCGTGATCGCCAGCGTGCTGGCGGGCGCGGCGGTCGGCGGGATCATCGGCACCATCGTGGCGGGCGGCCCGACGCTGATCGTCGCGGGCATCGACCTGCTCAGCACGCTCGCCGCGCCGCCGGGAACGACCAAGTGGATGGACGAGACCGGACGTTCCAAGAACTGACGGACTACCGCTCGTGACAACCGGGTGCGACAGGCACGCCTGCCACCCGGTCCGCGAGATAGGACATCGCCCCGAACGATTCGATGACGGCCGTCGGGTTGTGCCCGGGCACCACCGAATGCACCGAGGTGATGGCCGCACCCTGGCCGCAGTACCGGCCGAGCAGATCGGTGAAGCCGGCCACGGGGACCACATCGTCACTGGTGCTGTGATACAGGTACATCGGGATGCCAGGGGCCGGTGTGCCGAGTTCGTGCGGATCGGTTGCCGCACGGAAACTGGGGTGGGACAACAGGTTCGGCACCGCGGCGAAGTCGTCGACGCGGGCGTTGACATATTTCGTCACCAGATCCGGGCCGCACGCGGCGCTGTCGGCGGCGATCATCGCGCGGCCACGCTCGTTGAGCAGATCCAGGATTCCCGCCCGCGGGTTGTCGCGGGTGGCGGCGATGACGACCAGCATGGCCAGGCCGGCCTGCATGGTGCCGTCCACGTGCTGGGCGATGGCGGGCCAGTTCGACGGGACACCGCCGGCCGCGATGCCCGCGAGGTGCACGTCCGGCGCGTACTGCGGCTGCATCTGCGCGGCCCACAGGGTGGCGAAGGCGCCGCCCGAATAACCCCACGCGGCAATCGGCGTCGCCGGGCCGAGTCCGGCGGCGGGCAGGTCGCGGGCGGCGCGGATGCCGTCCAGCACGCCGCGGCCGGAATTGACGCCGTCCAGGAAGCGGGACTGCGGGCCCTCGTGGTCGCTGGTCACCACGGCCCAGCCGCGGCGCAACGCGTCGGCCATGAACGGGGTGTCGATCAACGCCTGAGCGCCGCCGGGGTCGCCGCCGCCGCGCAGCGCGTACGAGGGCGCGCAACGGGAGCCGAGGCTGTCCTCGGCGATCTGATACGACAGCAGCGGGCGCGGGCCGGGTCCGAGCCACGGCACCATGGGCACCAGGACGGTGGCCACGTCGGCGACCGCCGCGCCGCTCGCGTCGGAGCTGCGGTACTTCACCTGCCAGGTCGAAACCGGAAGCGGCAGACCGAACAACGCGGTCTGGCGGGACTCGACGATCGCGCCCTCGGGGTAGGCGGCGAGGTCGGCGGGCGCGGCGTAGAACGGATCCGCGTCGGGTGGCGGCACTTGGGCTTGCGCGGCCGGCGCGGTGATCAGGGTCGAGGCGACGAGCGCCGCCGCGACGGCGACCACGGATCCGGCTCGGGATAGTGCCGCGCCGATGCGCCGGACCGGCGCTTCGGGTGCTGCCATGCTGCCGAGGAGCGATGTCCCCCTACCGATTCCGTCCGGAGTCGCCATGGCAGGCAACCTACCTTGCCGGTGGTCGAACCGGTCAACTCTCGCTCGACGTTTCGCCGACACGCCTAATTCGTTGCCGGAACGACACATTCGGCACATGGCGGCCTCCCCTGTCCGACGAGGCGCGACGGAGTGCGCTGACGCGGCACTGCGCCGACCGGCTCCGGCCTCGGGGCATCCACGGTAGTGGCCGATCGGACGCACCGGCAACGGTCAACCACGGTCAGCCGCACCGCCTACCGCGTGTCCGAACGGGACATCATCGAGCGTGCACGTGGCCGCCGCCGGTTCTCGTGCGGTGCCGCGTCACTTCTGCTGGTGCAGTGCCTTCTTGGCGGCTTCCTGAGCGGAGTCGACCTGGCTCGCGAACTTGCCGTCGGTCTTCTGGTCGACCAGGTCGCCTGCCTTCTCGATGACGGTCTCGACCTTGTCCGCGTTCTGCTGGGCCAGGTCGAGCGCCTTGTTCGCCAGGTTCTTGAAGTCCACCGTGTACTCCTCGTCCGAAATGGGTCCCACCGCGCATCACTGTAATCGGCGGCGGCGAACGTCCGCCGCTCGGCGATCAGTCCGAGGCGCCCAACCAGGCCGGATGCCATAGGCGGCCGGTCTCGGTCCAGTTCATGAAGCGCACGGTGCCATGGATTTTCGGCGTCACCCAGACGGCTTCCTTGCGTTCCTCGGCGGTCAGCTCGTTGTCGAACGGGCTGGTCTTGCGTTCGGTCGGGCTGAGCCGCTTGGCCAGTTCCAACATGGCGGGCTCGTTGAATCCGGTGCCGACGCGTCCGACGTAGATCAGCCTGCCCTCGTACGGGATGCCGACCAGCAGGGACTTGAAGTTGCGGGCGTCGCTGCGCCGCCAGCCGCCGATCACCACCTCCTGGGTGCGCCAGTTGCGCTGCTTCACCCACGAATGACCGCGCTTGCCCGGCAGATACACCGAATCCTTGCGCTTGGCGATCACGCCCTCCATGCCGTGGTCCTGGCTGTAGCGCACCGCGTCGGCGCCGGAACCGTCCAGCCGGGGCGGCACGATCATCGACGGCGCGGTCCCGGCGAGCGCCTCCAGCACCCGGCGCCGGTCCGAATATCGTTTGCGGACAAGCGAAGTACCGTTCAGATAGAGCACGTCGAAGGCGACGAACACCGCGCGCGCCGCATCCGCCTGCAAAAGACCGAGGTTGGCGACGCCGTGGTCGTCGAAGACCACCGCCTCGCCGTCCAAAACGACGCTGTGCCCGGACAATTCGTCGGCGAGCGGGGCCATGCCGGGGTACCGGTTGTTCACCACGATGCCCTTGCGGCTGCGCAAAGTCAGTGTGCCGGAGTCGATTTCGGCGATCAGCCGAAATCCGTCCCACTTGGTCTCGAAACACCATTCGTCGGCGGTCAGGTCGGCGACGTCGCCGGGCGTCGCCAGCATCGGCGACATGCCCCGAGGAAAGGGGGAAGGGCCGCTCGACATTCGGATGATGCGACCAGAAGGCCTGCCGGGATCCGCGCCGAGAGCGCGCGCTGGGTCGTCCCCGCTGTGCGCGTCGGCGTTGTGCTGTTCGCGCATCAGGTGCATCAGCCACTGGTTGCCGTTGGTCTGGATCAGCGCGTAGCGCCCGTTGAGCCGCTCGCCGTGGAATTCGACGATCACCTCGTCGTCGCGCCACTTCTCGGTCACGTAGGTGCCCGAATCCCAGATGGTCATCTCCCCCGCGCCGTACTCCCCCTTCGGGATGGCGCCGTGGAAGTCCAGGTACTCCAGCGGGTGATCCTCGGTGTGCACGGCGAGCCGGTTCTGGTCCGAGCTCGTCGGCGGGCCTTTCGGCACCGCCCAGGACACCAGCACGCCGCCGCGTTCCAGGCGGACGTCCCAATGCAGCCGCCGCGCATGGTGTTCCTGCACGACGTAGCGATTGCCCTCGCTCGGTTCGGGCCGGTCGGCAGGCACCGGCTCGGGTGTGCGGGCGGGGTCGCGCATCGACCGATACTTCGCCAGTGCGTCGGCACCGGATTCCGCCGAGGCGGTATTGCACTGCGGCAGCGCCGGATCCAGCTCGGCGAGCAGGTCGCCGTCGTCCTGCCAGCGGGCCAGGACCTCGTCGAAGCGCAAGTGCCGCAGCTTCTTCCGGCGCTCGATCTCCTTCCAGCTGCGGGGCGCGGCCGCGTTGGGTTGTTCGCGCCCGCGCAGCGAGTAGGGCGCGATCGTGGTCTTGGACGGATTGTTCTGGCTCCAGTCCAGGAAGACCTTGCCGCTGCGCACCGATCTCGCCATCGTGGCGGTCACCAGGTCGGGGTGCAGCTTCTCCAGGTTGGTCGCGACCTGCTTGGCCACCGTGGACGCGCCGCCCGAGCTGAGTTCCCGATCCAGCGGGACGTAGATGTGGATTCCCTTGCTGCCGCTGGTCACCGGGAACGCGTGCAGGCCGATTCCCTCGACCATCTCGCGTACCGCGAGCGCGACCCGCGCGCATTCGGCCAGTCCGGTGCCGGGCCCGGGATCGAGGTCGAACACCAGCCGGGTGGCCGGGCCGACCGCGTCGCCGTCGAAGCGCCATTGCTGCACATGCACTTCCAGCGCCGCCTGCTGCCCGAGCCAGGCCAGGCCCGCCTCGGAGTCGATCACCGGATAGGTGACCTTGCGATCGGAATGCTGGATGGTGTGCCGTTCGATCCAGGACGGCGCGTGCGCGGGGAGGTTCTTCTCGAAGAAGGAAGGCTCGTCGACCCCGTTGGGCCAGCGCTTCCTGGTGACCGGCCGCCCGGCGATGTGCGGGAGCATGGCCGGCGCGATCGCCGAATAGTAGGCGATGACTTCGCCTTTGGTGGTGCCGGTGGCCGGATACAGCACTTTGTCGAGGTTGCTGAGTTCAACCTCGATGCCACCGAACTTCCGGCGGGATGCCATGGAATTGATTTTAGAGGCGGGGACCGACAGAAAGCCGGATCCCCGCCGCTCGTCAGACCTGTGGACTCGAGCTGTCCATGCCCGGCGCGTCCGGGGTGTCCGGCGTGGTGCCCGGCGCACCGGCGCCGCCCGGCTGACCCGGCGCACCCGGCTGATCCTCCGGCGGGACCACCTTCTTGGCGGCCTCCTTACCCTTGGCGATCTTGTCCGAGTACTTGCCCTGGGTCTTCTGATCGATGAAGTCGCCGCCCTTGTCGATGGCGTCGTTGATCTTGTCCGCGTTCTTCGCCGCCGCGTCCTTGCCCTTGCCGACGAGGCCCTTCAGAGTATCCGCGAAGCTCATAGCGTTCGTTCCTTCCTCTAGCCCACTAGCAGGATGTCGTCAACCCACATCTTCCCACCACGAATCCCGTGGTGGGGTGCTACCTGGCTCGACCCGCTGGCCGGGCATCGGCACCGCGATCGCCGTGCCGGCCGTCTCGGCCGCGGTCACCATCCGGCGCACGGGCTCCGACCAACCGTGGAAGGCCAGGTTGAAGGTGGCCCAGTGGATCGGCACCAGCAGGCCGTGGCCGGCGTCGCCTGCGCACAGGTCGGCGTGCGCGCGGACCGCTTCCTCCGGGTTCATGTGCACATCGCGCCACCGCTCGTCATAGGCGCCGATGGGCAGCAGGGTCAGGTCGAACGGGCCAAGGGCCGCACCGGCTTCGGCGAACGCCTTGGTGTAGCCGGTGTCGCCGCCGAAGTACGCCCGCTTGGTCGGGCCGACGATCGACCACGACGCCCACAGCGTGGTGTTGCGGACCAGGCCGCGCCCGGAGAAGTGCCGCGCCTCGGTACAGGTGAGCACCAGATCCGAACCCGCGTGCGCCCGGCCCAGTGCGGACAGCGAAACCGAACCGCCCCAATCCAATTCGATGATCCGGCGTTCCGGCACGCCCCAGTGCCGCAGGTGCGCGCCGATGCCGACCGGGACCAGGAACGGCGCGGTCTGGCGCAGCACCAGCTCACGGACCGTGTCCTTGTCCAGGTGGTCGTAGTGATCGTGCGAGATGATCACCGCGTCGATCGCGGGCAGCTCCGACAGCGGTGTCGGCACCGGATGCATCCGGCTCGGGCCGACCAGCGCGGACGGCGAAACCCGTTCGCTCCACACCGGATCGGTGAGCACCCGGTAGCCGTCGATCTCGATCAGCGCGGTGGCGTGGCCGTACCAGGTGACGGCCAGGTCGGCCGCGGTTTCCGGCAGCTGCGGGGTCTGTAGCGGGATGACCCCGGTCGGGCGGCCGGTGTTGCGCTTGGTGAGCGCCGAAACCAGCAGCGACGGTGCGGATCCCGCGGCCAGCTGACTGCTCGGCTCGGTGTTGTGGAACTGGCGGTTGCGGTAGGTCATCGCCCCGGCCGCGTACGGCTGGATGGCGTTGATCGAGGCGCCCATCGCGGACGGGATGCCCCACGCGGCGCGAACCACCCAGGTCAGACCCAGTGCGCCGGCGGCGGCCACGGCAATGCTGCGAATGTTCATCAGCGCCCCAGGAATTTCGCGGCGCGCTTCTCTTGTCTGGCCAATCGGCCCTCCTGCGCGTCGGCACTGGTCCAGGCCGCTTCCAGCGCGGCGCGCTGCTGCGCGTTGTCCGGCTCGCGGGTGCCGTCGTCGTTGAGCACCAGCTTCATGTGCCGCAGCGACAGCGGCGCGAGCTGAGCGATCTGCTTGGCCCAGGACTGCGCGTCGGCCAGCGAGCCGAGCCGGTTGGCGAAGCCGAAGTTGTAGGCGTCGGCCGCCGACACCTGGTCCGCGCCGAGCAGGATGGTCCGGGCCGGGCCGCCGCCGATCAGCGACACCAGCCTGCGCACCGTCCACCGGTCCACCGAGATGCCGAGCTTGGCCGCCGGCACCGCGATGTAGGCGTCCGGCGCGATCACCCGCAGATCCGAGGCGAGGGCCACCTGCACGCCCGCGCCGAGCGCGCCGCCGTTGATCGCCGAGATCACCGGCACCGGGACCGACTCGATGGTGTGCAGCATGTCCTGGAGTCCCCCGAGGAATTCCTCGGAGTAGACGCCGGACAGATCCGCGCCCGCGCTGAAGATCGGGCCGCGCCCGGTTATCACGATTACCCGCGCGTCATCGGCGACGGCGGCAAGGACGGCTTCGCGCAGCAGCGTGATGAGTTCGAGGTTCAGCGCGTTGCGCCGCTCCTCACGCTGAAGTTCGATGGTCACCACGTCACCGTCTCGGCTAACTCCGAGCATGCGACCTCCCCAACTGAACGATCCGTCTAGTTACATTCACTTTGCCACAGCCGACGG
Organism: Nocardia sp. NPDC051756; assembly: GCF_040681495.1. NCBI lineage: Bacteria > Bacillati > Actinomycetota > Actinomycetes > Mycobacteriales > Nocardiaceae > Nocardia > Nocardia sp. NPDC051756. Next base: position 190,643 of record NZ_JBFAYV010000009.1, read on the forward strand.
CGTAGACCGTTGAAGCGGATACGATCGGCGGCTGTGCCGACAGACTTCGACCTCCTGGTGATCGGCGCTGGTCAGGCCGGGCTGTCAGCTGGCTATCACCTTCAGCGCCTCGGGCTACGCCCCGAACAGGACTTTCTCATCGTGGACCATGCACCCGGTCCGGGCGGGGCCTGGCAGTTCCGCTGGCCCTCGCTCACCCTGACCACGGTCAATCGGGTGCACGACCTCCCGGGCATGTCGTTCGCCGAAACCTTGCCGCCCGGCTCGGAATCCGCGCCCGCGGCGACCGCGGTGCCGCACTACTACGAGCTCTACGAGAAGCACTTCGATCTGCGGGTCCGCCGGCAGGTCTCGGTGAAGGTGGTGTGCGACCGGACCGAGGACGGCAGTCCCGCCGAGCACGGACCGATCCTCAACGCGGAGACCGACTCCGCCGGCACCATCCGGGTGCGCGGACTGATCAACGGGACCGGGACCTGGGAACATCCGTTCATCCCGCGCTATCGCGGCGCGGAGACCTTCGCCGGACGGCAGCTGCACACGCACGACTACCGCACCGCGGCGGAGTTCGCCGGTAAGCACGTGGTGGTGGTCGGCGGCGGCATCTCGGCGGTGCAGTTGCTGGACGAGATCTCCCAGGTCACCTCGACCACCTGGGTGACCCGCACCGAACCGATCTTCCGCGACGCGTCGTTCGGCCCGGAGGACGGGCGCGCGGCGGTGGCCAAGGTGGAGGACCGGGTGCGCCGCGGATTGCCGCCCGGGTCGGTGGTCTCGGTGACCGGGCTGCGGCTCGACGACCGGCTCCGGGCCGCCCAGCGACGCGGCGCGCTGCATCGGCTGCCGATGTTCGACCACATCGAACCGGACGGGGTGCGCTGGGCCGACGGCGCCTTCCAGCCCGCCCAGGTGATCCTGTGGGCCACCGGATTCCGCAGCGCGCTGGACCATTTGGCGCCGCTGCGACTACGCGGTCCCGGCGGCGGCATCACCATGACCGGCCGGCTCGCCACCCAGGTGGCCGCGGATCCGCGCATCCACCTGATCGGCTACGGACCGTCCGCGAGCACGATCGGCGCGAACCGCGCGGGGCGGGCGGCGGCCGTGGAGCTGACGGACTATCTGGGGCTTGGCTAGTCCAGGCCGGCGGTCATCGTGTCCGGGTCGGGGCCGACGCGGGTGCCGCTGTCGAGGGCGTTGATCGCGTCCATCTGGTCGCGGGAGAGTTCGAAGCCGAAGACGTCGAAGTTCTCCGCGATCCGGGACGGGGTGACCGACTTCGGGATGACGATGTTGCCGAGTTGCAGGTGCCAGCGGATGATCACCTGGGCCGGGGTGCGGCCGACCGCGGCGGCGACCGAGGTGATGGTCTGATCGTCGAGCAGCGTGCCCTGGCCGAGCGGGCTCCACGCCTCGGTGGCGATGGCATGGCCTGCGTGGAAGTCGCGCAGTTCGCGCTGGGCCAGCCGCGGATGTAGCTCGATCTGGTTCACCACCGGGGTTTCACCGGTCTCGCCGATCAGGCGCTCCAGGTGCTCGGCGGTGAAGTTCGAGACGCCGATGGACTTGATCAGGCCCTGTGACTTCAGTGCTTGGAAGGCGCGGAACGTGTCGAGGTAGCGATCGGCCTTGGCCACCGGCCAGTGGATGAGGTACAGGTCGAGGTAGTCCAGGCCGAGCTTCTTCAGGCTCGTGTCGAACGCGCGCAGCGTCGAATCGAAGCCCTGGTCGGCATTCCACAGCTTGGTGGTGACGTAGATCTCGTCGCGCGGCAGGCCGAAATCACGGATCGCGCGGCCGGTGCCTTCTTCGTTGCCATAGATCGCCGCGGTGTCGATACTGCGGTAGCCGGCCGCCAGCGCCGCGGTGACGACCGGGGTCACCTCGTCGTCGGGCACCTGGAAAACGCCGAAGCCCAGTTGCGGGATCACGTTGCCGTCGTTCAGGACGATCGAGGGGATGGCGGAGGTCTCGCTTCTGAAGGTCACCCTGCGACGGTAGAAGTGTGGCGGCGAGCCGTCAACGCTGCCCCTTGGCGTGTTGGCCCCCGGTTTACCGCCCGACCTGCGCTTTCTCACCGGCCAACAGTGACGGTCATGACTCAGCGAGCACCCAGGCCTGCCACCGCCTCGAAGGCACCGGCCGCCTTACGGATGTCGCGGCGCACCGCGTCCGGGGGGTCACCCGACTGCAACCGGTGCCGGATCTCCGCGTGCAGCGCGCGATCGATGCCGGCGAGGACGGCCGCCAGCAGCCGCGGTGTTGCGTCGCGTTTGCCAGCACCGGCCGACTCGGTGATGGCCGCGGCGAGCGCGGCTTCGGTCTGTTCGCCGAGTAGGCGCAGCCGGGCCTGCAGCGCCGGGCTGTCGTCGACCAGCTGCCAGAACGTGGCGGCTTCGGCGGACAAGCCCAAAGTCGGCTCGTTGCGGCGTAATTCGTCCAGGAACAGGCGGCGCACCGCCGCCGCGGGCGACTCGTCGTCGGCGCGTTGCCGCACCGCGCCCGCGAGCCGGTCGACCACCTCGGCCTGCCGATCGAAGAAGAGATCCTCCTTGGTCGGGAAGTAGTTGAACACGGTGTTGATCGACACCCGGGCCGCGTCCGCCACCTCGGCGACGGTGACCCGATCGAAGCCGTGCGCGACGAACAGGCCCATCGCGGCGTCGGCGATGGCCAGCTACGAATCGGGCCATGACTCTTCGATTCGGGATCTATGCGGGCGGGCTCGGCGCCGACGAACACGGCAATCTGATGCCCGGCCCGCCGGAACAGGCCGATCGGATCGATGCGGCGCTCGATGCGCTGCACGGCGAACATCCGTTCCTGGCCGGGGATATCTGCTCTATGGCGAGAACATCGGCGGCGTGAGCGAGACACCGCATGAGGGCATAATGAGGGCATCGCGCTATCATTGAGGGCATGGCGACTATCAAGCCCCCCAAGGCTAAGGCGAAGACCACCAAGGTGGTCCGCAAAGCCGTCCCGACAAACCTCAACGTGCGTAATCTGGACCCGGCGACCAAAGCGAGCATTCAGCGCCGCGCCAACCGCAACGGCCGGTCGATGGAAGCGGAAGTTCGCGCCATCCTCACACGCGCAGCCGACGATGAGGCCAATCCAGCGCCGGTGGTCAACCCGCTCTCTGGCGCGGCGCTGCTGGGACGACTGGCGCAGCTACGGGAAGCGCTCGATGGAGACGTGCCGGAAATCGGCGCACGGCACGAGGATTCGAAAGATTCGGCCGAGTAGTGCTGATACTCGACACGAATGTCATCGCGGCCGCGATGGTTCCGGAGAAACACCCCATCGTTGCCGCATGGTTGGCGACCGTCAGCGACTTCTACACAACATCCATCACGGTCATGGAAGTGGCAAAGGGTGTCTACCCGATGGCTGAGGGTCGCAAGCGTGACGCGCTGATGGCGGCGGCCGACGCCGTATTCGCGCCACTGGTTCAGGCCGATCGCATCCTGAACTTCGACTACTCCGCCGCATTCTGTTACGCCCACCTGATGCTGAAGCGGCCGAAACCAACTGCCGGTGAAGTGACTGACGCCCAGATCGCCGCAATCGCCCTGGCACATGACGGCATGCTGGTGACACAGAATGTGAAGGATTTCGCCGGACGAGGACTGCGCGTGTTCGATCCGTCCACCGGTACCGAGCACTGAGCACCTCGGCTCCGGCGAGGTCATGAAATTCGAATTCGTTTGCTGTGTTCGGATTACACGGCGAAGCCGGCGTTTGCGTGGAGTCGAGGGTTGATCGCGGAACTCGGCGAGACGGGCAACCTAGCCGTCGGCCGCGTTCGGGAGGCCGAGACGGCGGTAGCGCTGCTGACGCAGGGCGCGGAGTTCGGCGGCGGGGCGCTGCCGGAGCTGGGCGAGTTCGTCGGCGATGGCGGCGCCCATGCGGCGGGCGAAATCCACCGATTCGTCGGCGGCGTCGGGGTATTCGGGCACGATGCGGTCGACCACGCCGTCGGCGAGCAGGTCGGCGGCGCGGATGCGCTGGGACCCGGCCAGTTCCGCGGCGTGCTCGGTGTCGCGATAGACGATGGCGCTCGCACCCTCCGGCGGCAGCGGGGCCAGCCAGCCGTGGGTGGCGGCCAGGACGCGGTCGGCGGGGAGCAGGGCGAGCGCGCCGCCGCCGGTGCCCTGACCGAGCAACACCGAGACGGTCGGCGTGTCCAAGGTCACCAAATCCGCGATGCAGCGGGCGATCTCGGGGGCCAATCCGCGCTCCTCGGCCTCCTTGGACAAGGCGGCGCCGGACGTGTCGATCACCAGCACGAGGGGCAACCGCAACTCTTCAGCAAGCGCCATGCTGCGGCGCGCTTCGCGTAGTGCGGCGGGCCCCATGGAGTACCCGTCTTGCTGCCCCGATCGGTCGTGTCCGAACACCACGCACGGCTGGCCGCGGAAGCGGGCCAGTGCGTGCACCACCGTTCGATCGGCCTCGCCCTGTCCGGTCCCGCTCAGCGGAACCCGTTGGGTCACATGACGTAACAGGTCGCGAATACCGGGCCGATCCGGACGCCGCGAGATCACGACGGACTCCCACGCCGAGACAGCGTCGGCCAGCTTCCGGTCGGATCGTGGAACTTGTTCGCTCGCAGTCGAATCCGGGATCCCGCTGAGGACGCTCAGCGCACGATGGGCGATCCGGCGGAAGATGGACACCGTGATGGCGCCGTCGATAACGCCACGGCGGTAAAGGTTTTCGGCGGTCTGCACGCCCTCGGGGAACGGCTGACCGTACAGCGCCTGATAGACGCGCGGCCCGAGGAACCCGATCAACGCGCCGGGTTCGGCAAAAGTCATGTGCCCCAACGAACCCCACGAGGCGAAGACGCCGCCCATGGTGGGATTGCGCAAGTAGACCAGATAGGGATGGCCGGCGGATTTGTGCGCGGCGACGGCGCCGGCGATCTTCACCATCTGCACGAACGCGACGGTGCCCTCTTGCATGCGGGTGCCACCGGAGGTGGGCGAAGCGACCAGGGGCAGCCCGAGTTCGGTCGCCCGCTCGACCGCGGACACGATCCGTTCCGCCGCGGCGACCCCGATCGAACCCGCCAAAAAGCCGAACTCGCAGGCGATTACGGCGACGCGACGGCCACGCAGCAGTCCCTCGCCGGTGAGCACCGACTCATCGGTGCCCGCCGCGACCGCAGCCTTCTGCAACGCCTCGCGGTATCGCGTGGTCGCGGCCACCGTGATCGGTGACCGGTCCCAGCTGACAAACGAGTCGGTGTCGAGCAGTTGCCCGAGTAGTTCGCGCGCCGAAATCTTCACCGCGCGAGCACTCAGTAGCCCTGCATCACCTTGCGCAGGGCGTACTCGGTGAGCGCGACCAAGGCCTGCTTGGCCGGCTCGCGACGCCGGGCGTCGATGGACAGGATCGGCACGTCCGCCGGGACCGCGAGGGCCTGCCGGATGTCCTCGATCGGGTAGCGCGGCGCGTCGTCGAATTCGTTGAGCGCCACCAGGAATGGTAGGCCGCGCGCTTCGAAGTAGTCGACGGCAGCGAAGCTGTCCTCGAGTCTGCGGGTGTCGACCAGCACCACGGCGCCGATGGCGCCGCGGATCAGGTCGTCCCACATGAACCAGAATCGGTACTGGCCCGGCGTACCGAACAGGTACAGCACCAGATCGTCGGCGAGGCTGATCCGGCCGAAGTCCATCGCCACTGTGGTGGTCGACTTCATCGGGATGCCCGTCAAATTGTCGATTCCGGTACTGGCATTGGTCACCAATGCCTCGGTGCGCAGCGGAACGATCTCCGAGACAGCACCGACCATCGTGGTCTTACCGACACCGAAGCCACCCGCGACCACGATCTTCGCCGACGTTGGCTTGCTGGTACGGGTGTCGACCTGCGCCGTCGAATCAAATACGCCGGAGTCCACTGAGAACCCTTTCGATCAGCTCGCGACGTTCATCGTCGCTGGAATCGTCTTTCAAAGTCGCCGAAACGCGTACATGCCCGGCCTCGATCAGGTCGGCAACCAGCACGCGAGCCACCCCGATGGGGATACCAAGTCGGGCTGCTACCTCAGCGACGGACGGCGATTCTCTGCACAACTCCACGATTGACGTCTCGATGTTGGTCAGTTCGAACTGCCGCTCCAGGGCGACCGGATGCGATGCGACGAGAGCCTCCAACGCCAACTCGACCGCGGGCCTCGTTCGGCCTGCGGTCAACGAGTATGGGCGGACGAGACTGGGCTCGGCGCTCCCCAAGCGGTGATCTTCTATGTCCATCCCACCATCAGGAACCCATCGTGACGCGTGGCGTGGCCTGAACTGTCTGGCCAACCCGCTCGACCAACAACGCCATCTCGTAGCCGACCTGACCGATGTCGCACGACGTGTTGGTCAGCACGGCAAGGTACGAGCCGTCGCCGACCGCCATGAGTAGCAGGTACCCGTGCTCCATCTCGACGACGGACTGCAGCACGGTGCCGCCCTCGAACAGGTTCGAGACGCCGACCGAGAGGCTGGCCAGTCCGGCGGTGACGGCCGAGAGCTGCTCGGCACGGTCGACGGGCAGCTGAGCGCTCGCGGCCATGAGTAGGCCGTCAGCCGAGACCAGGACGGCATGGGCTACGCCAGGAACCTCGTTGGCGAAGTTCGAAACCAGCCAATCCAGCTGACGATTCGTACCACCTAGATCGGGGTTCATCGGTCTCCTTTATCTCCGGTTAAGTTCATTGCTCTCATCGCGCGGCCATCCCGGACGCCCTGCTGATGGCGACTCAGGCTGGACCTGATCGTTTCTGGATCACGGCTCGGTGCCCGATCCACCGCACCGTTGACGGCGCCCGGGACCAGCCTTCCGCCCGGATTGCGTTGCGGCAACCCGGCCGCCGTCCTTGTTTCGGATTGTGCCTCGCTGGCCGCTCGAGCCGCCTGCCAACCTTCATCACCGGGTGATTCGAAGGAGGCGGCCACGGTGGACCTGTCCATATTCGGGTCTGACAGCCACGCCGACATCATTTCCGCGAAAATCGGTGTCCCGCCCATGACGGAATCGCCGGTCTCGACCGCGGGCTGAAGCCTGGTCTGGAAGAACGACGCCGTCCTGGTCGGGTTGGCGCGGTAACTGTGCCTGCCTGGATCGCCGCCTGCGGCCTCCGCATCCTTCGGCTGCTCGTCGACGCCGGGCAGCGTACCCCGCCCGCGCTGGGACAGACCAAGGCCCGGCGAGGAATCCCGCTGCGGCAGAGCGTCACCCGGCTCGCGCTGCGGCAGGTTCGGCGGTACCTGGGTGCCCGGCTGGCGCTGCGGCAAACCGGTCGGCGTCACGTCCCGCTGCGGCAGACTCGCCGCCGCGTGCCGATGGCCACCGGCGCTCGGATCCCGCTGCGGCAGACTCGAGTCACGTTGCGGCAAACCGCCCGCACTCGGGTCACGCTGCGGCAGGCCGCTGGAACTCGGATCCCGTTGCGGCAAGCCGCCGGACGCGGACTCGCGCTGCGGCAGGCCGCTGGAACTCGGATCGCGCTGCGGCAGACTCGAATCGCGTTGCGGCAGGCCACCCGCGCTCGGATCCCGTTGCGGCAGACCACCGGACGCGGACTCCCGCTGCGGCAGACCGTTCTCGCCACGCTGACGGCGCGGCAGGCCACCCGCGGTGGGCTCGCGCTGCGGCAAGCCACCCGCGGTCGGTTCCCGCTGCGGCAGGCCACCCGGCGCGGACTCCCGCTGCGGCAGACCACCGGACGCGGACTCGCGCTGCGGCAGGTCACCGGCACTCGGATCACGCTGGGGCAAACCACCGGCATTCGGGTCGCGCTGCGGCAAGCCCTCCCGCTGAGGTAAGCCACTCGGCCCGGTCTGGCGCTGCGGCAGACCACCGGAGGCGCTGTCCCGCTGTGGCAGTCCGCCCGCACTCGGGTCTCGCTGCGGCAGTCCGCCCGCGCTCGGATCACGCTGCGGCAGACCGCCCGGCGCGGAATCCCGCTGCGGGAGCCCGTTCTCGCCACGCTGACGCTGCGGCAGGCCGCTGGGCGGCTGCGCGAGACCACTGATGCTCGGCTGCGGTACGCCGTTGCTGCCCGGCTGACGCTTGGGCAGCTCGCCCGAATTCGCGTCCCGCGGCGGCAGACCCGTCACGGTCGGCTCGACCGGACCACCCGGCTGCCGCGGCGGCGGACCGCCGGGGCCGAGATTGCGCTTGGGTAGGTTCGCGGCGGCGAGCTTGCCCCGCTGCGGCCCACCGGACTGCTGACCACCCGGTGCGGGGCGCAGCGTCGCACCCGACTGCTGTGCGTTCGATTGCAGCCCGGACGCCATGGAGTTACCCGGCTGCCGCTGCGGCAGCCCACCGCCGGCCGGAATCGGCCCGCTGGGTGCGGCATTCGGATTGGTGATCGGCAGCGGGCCACTGACGCCGGGATCGACGGTCACCATGACGTTGCCGCCCGGAGTCCGGGTGATCGCCCGCATCTGCATCGACGACGCGGCGGACGGCCGCGGCCGCTCGCCCGCCTGCGGCGACGGGGTGACCGGCTGCGCGGTGATCGGCTTGCCCGCGACGATGAGCCCGCCGGGGACGTGCACGGTCACCGTGACGCCCGGATCACGCGCGGTGTCGAAGGTCGGGCGCAGCCGCACGGTGAGCCCGTGCCGCTCGGCCAGCCGGCCGACCACGAACAGACCCATGTGCCGGGCGGTGTCGGGGCCTGGCTCGGCGGTCTGTTCCAAACGCCGGTTGATATCGGCCATTTCGGACGGCGGCATACCGATGCCCCGGTCGGCCACCTCGATGAGCATGCCCTGGTCGTGCGCCTGCGCGAAGGTGAACTTCACGTCGGTCTCCGGCGGGGAGGCGCGCAGCGCGTTGTCCAGCAGCTCGGCGAACAGGTGCGCCATGTCCGAGGCGGCGGGCTCGACCAGCGAACCACGCGGCGTGGCACCCAGTTTCACTCGCTCGTAGTCCTCGACCTCGGAGATCGCGGCCCGCAGCACGTCGGCGATCTCGACCGGCGCCGACTTGGCGCGGCGCTGCCTGGTGCCGGCGAGGATGAGCAGGTTGTCACCGTTACGCCGCATACGCGCGGCGAGATGGTCGAGCCGGAACAGGTTCTCCAGCAGCCGCGGGTCCTTCTCGTCGTACTCCATCGCCTCGATCAGGCTGAGCTGATGGTCGACCAGCGACTTGGATCGGCGGGCCAGCGTCTCGAACATGTCGTTGACCTGTGAACGCATCTGCGCCTGGTCACTCGCGAGGCGCAGGGCCTGGCCGTGGATGTCGTCGACCGCGCGGGCCAGCTGGCCGATCTCCTCGGTGCTGCGCACCGGCATCGGTTCCAGCGGCACCTCTTCCGGCGAGGCGCCGGTGCGGAGCTGGGCCACCTCATGCGGCAGGTCGCTCTCGGCGACCCGCAGCGCGGCCAGGCGCAGCCGGTGCAGCGGCACGATCATCGAGCGCGCCACGAACACGGCGAGCAACAGCGCCGCGAGGATGGTGGCGACGACGACCGCGGTGTAGGTCCACGCGTCGCGTTGCGCGGTGGACACCAGCGAGTTCATCGCGCTGTCGATGTCCTTGGTCGCCCGGCTCACCACGAGCTCGTAGACCGCGAGACTGTCGGTGAGCGACTTCTTCAGATCGCCGACCGGAATCTGACCGGCCTGCGACTGCGGGCTGTTCAGCAGTGTCACGCGTGTATCGATGCCCGCGCGCAGATCGGCGATCGAGGTGTCCCCGTCGGCGAACCGGTGCGACAGCACGCCGAGCAGCGAACGCTCGGTGTTGGCCGCGGTGAGGAAGCCCGGGGTGCCTACCTTCGGATCCTTCAACACATCCGGGAACGCGGCGACCTCGCCGACCAGCGTCGCACGCGTGTTGAGCGAGTCGACGAGGCGCAGCTTGGCCGTATCCACCGCGGTGTCGCTGACCTGGCCGACCGTCGTCTCGACGATCCGCACGCTGTCGTTACGTACCCGGTCGATCAGGCCGATGGCATCCGAGCTCGGCCCGGTGCTGACGTTCTTGCCTTGCTGGCGAACGGCTTTTGCCTGATTGAGCATGCTGTCCAACGCCGAACGCGCGCCGGACACACCACTGAGCTTGTCGGCGGCCTTCTCCGCGTTGGCAATCGCCTTGTCGAGATCGGCGAGGTTCTGGTCGGTCACCACCGAGACGTTCGGCGCGACCGCGATCATCTGCGAACCGACAGTCGTCGCCGTCTGCGCGCTCAACGCGGTGACGGCCGGTATGGCCTGGACGTTCTCCGCGACGTCGGCGAGCCGACCCGAGTTGGTGAACTCCGATGAAATCCTGGACACGCCAAGGCCTACCGCGACGGCCAGCGGGACGGCGAGAACTGCCGTCACCTTCCAGCGCAGGTCCCAGTTGCCGAGCGCCCAGCGCCTTCTGCCGGACCTAGCGGCCTCACGCATCTCCCACTCACTTTCCAAACTGGCCCCAACCACGCGCCATCAGCGAACCTCCACACGCATACTGGCTCGACAGGCGGAGCTGGCCGAGAACTGCGGCTGGCCGAGAAATTGCGTCTACGACGGCCCAAATAAGTGACATCAGATTCTAACGGATCAATAACTTCTTGGGTGACTCCGAGTAAGCATGCGACCCTTGACCTGGCCGTTCCAGGCAAAACCAATGGTCACAACACCCACCCGGGCGTCGCGTGAAGTCTGCCACAATCAACCAGATCTATCGAGGCGGGCATCGAGGCGAGGCTAGGGAGTCACGGGTTTGAACGTGCGGCACGAGTACCGACCGGTCTATCAGACCAGCTTGGTCGACCCCGCCGAGTTCTGGGCCGGGGCGGCGGAAGCCATCGATTGGGTGGTGCCACCGACCCAGATCATCGACCCGGCTGCTCGCCCGGTGGCCAGGTGGTTCACCGATGCTCGCCTCAACACCTCCTTCAATGCCCTCGACCGGCATGTGCACGGTGGCAGCGCGGCGGAGGGGGGCTTGGCGGATCAGCCCGCCTTAATATACGACTCCGCTATGACCGGCGCCAGAGGCGTTTTCACCTACGCGGAGCTGCTGGAAAAGGTTGCCGAGTTCGCCGGCGCGATGAGCCGGCTCGGGGTGGTCGCGGGCGACCGCGTCATCATCTACCTGCCGATGATCCCCGAGGCCGTGATCGCGATGCTGGCCTGCGCGCGCATCGGCGCGGTGCACTCGGTGGTGTTCGGCGGCTTCGCCGCGCCGGAGCTCGCCGCGCGCATCGACGACGCGGAACCGGTGTTGATCATCACAGCATCGGGTGGGCTGGAACCGGGCAAACAGCTCGAATATCCGCCGATTGTGTTGCAAGCCTTGGATCTCGCCGCGACCACGGCGCCGCGCACGGTGATCGTGAAGCAGCGGCCGCAGTTCCCGACGATCCATTTCTCCGCGCCGCAGGCCGCGACCGAATCGCTGCCGAGTTCGGCACAGACCGTCGCCGCCCAGTGGCTCGATTGGGACGACGCTGTCCGAGATGCGCCACTCGCCGAGCCGGTCCCGGTCGCCGCGACCGATCCGCTCTACATCCTCTACACCTCGGGCACCACCGGGAAACCCAAAGGGGTGGTTCGGGACAACGGCGGACACGCGGTTGCCCTCGCCTGGTCCATGCGCAACATCTACGACATCGGCCCGGGACAGGTGATGTGGACCGCCTCCGATGTCGGCTGGGTGGTCGGGCATTCCTATATCGTCTACGCGCCGCTGCTGGTCGGCGCGACCACGCTGCTCTACGAGGGCAAGCCGATCGGCACGCCGGACGCCGGCGCGTACTGGCGGGTGGTGGCCGAACACAAAGTTCGCGTGCTGTTCACCGCGCCGACCGCGCTGCGCGCCATCCGCAAGGCGGACCCGGAAGCCGAACTGGCGCACGGCCACGACCTGTCGTCGCTGCGCGCCCTGTTCTGCGCGGGCGAGCGACTAGATCCCGCGACCTACGCCTGGGCCGACGAGGTGCTGCTCGCCGATCGCACCGACTGCCCGGTCGTCGACCACTGGTGGCAGACCGAGACCGGCTGGCCGATCTGCGCGAATCCGCTGGGGCTGCAACAACTTCCGATCAAGGCGGGTTCGGCCTCGGTGCCGGTGCCCGGCTACCGGCTGCGGGTGCTCGATTCCGAGGGCAACCCGGTGGCGCCGAATATCGAGGGCAACATCGTGATCGGGCTGCCGCTGCCGCCCGGCACGCTCACCGGGCTGTGGAACGACGACGAGCGCTACAAGCGTTCGTATCTGACCGCCTACCCCGGCCACTACCTCACCGGCGACTCGGGTTACTTCGACGAGGACGGCTACCTGTACGTGCTCGGCCGCAGCGACGACGTGATCAATATGGCCGGACACCGGTTGTCGGCGGGCAGCATCGAGGCGGCCATCGCCGGGCACGCGGCGGTCGCCGAGTGCGCGGTGATCGGGCTGCCCGACGAGCTCAAGGGGCATCGGCCGCTGGCCTATGTGGTGCTCAAGTCGGGCGTCGAGGTCGATCCCGCGCAGCTGCGCGACGAACTGATCGAACGGGTGCGCGCGCAGATCGGCGCGATCGCGACGCTGCACGACGCGGTCATCGTCACCGCGCTGCCGAAGACCAGATCGGGCAAGATCCTGCGCAAGACCATCCGGCAGATCACCTCCGGTGAGCCCTACGAGGTGCCCTCCACCATCGAGGATCCGACGGTGCTCGAGGCACTGGAGGAGCAGATCCACGCGGCCAACCCGGCGAAGGACACGCCGGCCTCGGACCCGGTGGCGACCCCGGACGTGGGCTCGCCCGCGTAATCTGCCTCGCGAAATCGTTCGTCCCGCTTAGGGATTGACGCGTGCTCAGAGATTCCTTAGGGAACGTTCAACAAGGTGCCAGTGCGGCGGCCTAGCGTCGAGGGCGCCGGCAATAACCCCTCGACGAACTGGAGTCACACCATGAAGCGTTCCGTTGGCCGTCCCGCTGTCGCCGCCCTCGCCGCGGGCGGACTGGCCACCGTTGCCGTGTTCCTCAGCCCGGCGCTCGCCTCCGCCGACCCGATGGAGCTGGCCGGCCCGCTGCTGAACTCGGACTGTTCGTTCGCGCAGGTCGACGCCGCGCTGCACGACAAGGCCCCGCAGCTGGCCAAGATGCTCGACGCGAACCCGGCACAGAAGGCCGAGTTGCAGCGCAAGTTCGACCAGCCGGTCGAGCAGCGCCGCGCCGAATTGCAGCAGGCGATCAACGAGAACCCGGACGCGGTCCAGCAGGCCCAGAACGACCCGCGCTACGCCCAGCTGCGCGGGACCATCCAGGCCGTCGCCGATTCTTGCCACAACTACTGACCGGGCGCGCATGCCCGCCTGACCGGTTGCACCGATCGGTGACGGCACAATGACAGACGTGACACCAACGACCCCGACCGTCCTCGTCGTCGATGACGACGAGGACGTGCTCGCCTCGGTCGAGCGCGGCCTGCGGCTTTCCGGCTTCCACGTGCTGGTGGCCCGGGACGGCGCGCAGGCGCTGCGCAGCGTGAACGAGCACGCGCCGGACGCGATCGTGCTCGATATGAACATGCCGGTGCTCGATGGCGCGGGCGTGGTGACCGCGTTGCGCGCGCTGGGCAACGAGGTGCCGATCTGCGTGCTCAGCGCTCGGGCCTCGGTGGACGATCGGATCTCCGGGCTGGAATCGGGGGCCGACGATTATCTGGTCAAACCGTTCGTGCTGGCCGAACTCGTCGCGCGGATCAAGGCGCTGCTGCGCAGGCGCACCGACACTCAGTCGCCGGCCACGCCGGGCGCGATCACCGTGGGTCCGCTCGAAGTCGATGTCGCGGGTTATCGCGCGCTGCTGAACGGCGCCGAAATCGAGCTGACCAAGCGGGAATTCGAGCTGCTGTCCACGCTGGCGCGCAATGTCGGCGTGGTGCTGAGCCGGGAGCGGCTGCTGGAACTGGTGTGGGGCTACGACTTCGCGGCCGACACCAACGTGGTCGACGTGTTCGTCGGATACCTGCGGCGCAAGCTGGAGGTGGAGGGCACGCCGCGGTTGCTGCACACGATCCGCGGGGTCGGGTTCGTGCTGCGGGCGCCCAAATGACGGAGGTCGCCGCGCCGAAATCCCGTCGGCGCCGGGCCTTTTCGCTGCGCACCCGGGTCGCAGGCGCGGCCGCCGCTGGTGCGGTCATCGTCGTCGCGGTGATCAGCGTGATCAGCATTCACGCGATCGAGCGCAACAACATGCGGCAATCCGATCAGCAGCTGGCGATCGCCGCGCGCCTGGTGCTGATCGAACCGGTCGTCGTGGTCCGGGTGATCGGCTTCGTGCCCGGACTGAACAACGACATCGCCGTCACCGTTCGGGTGGACGGCAATGTCATCGCGAGCACGCCGACCCAATTGCCCGATCTGGCACCGGGTTCGCGGACCGTGCCGGTCGGCGGCACGCCCTACCGGATCCTCTCGACGACTGAGAATCAGCCCGCGGGCCGGGTGGTGTCGATGGGCATCCCGACCGCGTCGGCGGCCGCTGCGACCGCCGAGCAGCGACGTTGGGTGCTCGGCGGCGCCCTGTTCGCCATCGCGGCCTCCGCGGCGCTGGGCTGGCTGCTGGCCGGGCGCGCGGTGCGTCCGATCGTGCGGCTCACCCGTCAGGTCGACGCGCGCAGCGGCCTGCCCGATCCGCGCGATCCGCAGACGCCGGTGGACGGCTCGGGCGTGCGCGAGGCGGAAAAGCTGGCGGACGCGGTGAATACGATGTTGCAGCGGGTGGACCAGGCTCAGTCCGAAACCGCGGCCGCGCTCGAGACCGCGCGCGATTTCGCCGCCGTGTCCGCGCACGAACTGCGCACGCCGCTCACCGCCATGCGCACCGACTTGGAGGTCTTGCGCACCCTCGACCTGGACGAGGCGCAGCGCGCGGAGATCCTCGCCGATCTGCAACGCAGTCAGGGCCGAGTGGAAACCACACTCGCCGCGCTGGAACGCCTCGCGACCGGTGACCTCACCAACGAACGCGACCACGTCGCCACCGATGTCGGCGACCTGTGTGACCAGGCCGCACACGATGCCATGCGGCATTTCCCCGGGCTGAAGGTGCGCATCGACAGCGACACCGAGCTGGTCACGCGCGGCCTGCCCGCGGGGCTGCGCCTCGCGGTGGACAACGCGCTGGCCAACTCGGTCAAGCACGGGCGCGCCACCGAGGCGCTGGTCTCCGCGCATCGAGCGCCGAACGGGCACATCGTGATCAGCGTGGACGACAACGGCCGCGGTATCCCGGCGGACGAGCGGCAGGCCGTGTTCGATCGGTTCTTCCGCGGCAGTCAGGCGAGCAAGGGCGGGTCCGGCCTCGGCCTCGCCCTGGTCGCCCAGCAGGCCCAATTACACGGCGGCCGTGCCTATTTCGACGACGGCACGATGGGCGGCATCCGCCTGGTGCTGGAGCTGCCCGCGCCCGCCGCGCTCTGACCGGTCTCGCCCGCCGGGCGAATTCGTGCGCGGCGCAGCGCAAACGCCCGCGAGGTCCCTTAACGAACTCTCATAGAAACGCCAGCGCTGGGGTCATGTGCGAGTTCTAAGGTCAGCGAGGTGACCGGAAAACACGCACGCTTGGCCCTGCTCGCCGTTGCTCTCGTCGGCGCCGGCGCGCTCGGCGCCGGAATCACCGCGTGCAGCCGATCGGACAGTGGTCCCACCGGCATCGCTCTGGTCAACGCCGATGCCGGGCCGACCGGGGCGAAGGTGGTCAAGGCGTTGCAGGACGCGGGCGGTTACGAGTGGACCGCGGCGAAGCCGGGCGAGGCGAGCACCGACGACTACGCCGCGGTGATCACCCTGCCCGCCGACCTCACCGAATCCATGGGCACCCTGGCCGGCCCGCAGCCGCGGCGGGCCAAGGTCACCGTGGCCACGCACAAGGGCGCGGACACCGGCACGGTGAACGGCGCGGTCAGCGAGGTCACTCACCGGGTCGGCGCGGCGGGGGTCGACGCAGCGCTGTCCGCGGTCGGGCAGGCGCGCAGCCAGATGACGCAGGCGCAGTTCACCGCCCAGTTGCTGAAGGCCGGGGTGAACGCGGCCGCCTCGGGCGCCGAGCAGTTCAGCTCGGGCGCCGATCAGCTGCTCGGTTTCCTGAATTTCGCGAAAGCGGGTTCCGCCCAGCTGACTTCGGCGATCGCACTGCTGAACTCGACCGTCGACGGCGCGGCCGAGCAGGCGAATCAGCTTGCCGTCGCGCTGGATTCGACCGGCATCACGATCGCGCAGGTGGAGCAGACGGCGAACACGGTGAGCACCGGGCTCGACCAGATCCTGCCGCCGCTGCGCGCGCTCCCGTTCGCGAGCGATCCGGCCCTGGCCGACATCATCAAGAAGCTCGAAGCCCTGCAAGGCATTTCGGGCCAGGCCGGTGCGCAGCTCACCGGCCTCGGCACGCTGGTCGGCGGCGCGGTCGACCCGAGCACCGACCTCGGCACCCTGCTGCACACCGTGGTCGACCGGATGACCAGTGCCAGCGCGCAATTGAACGAGGGCGCGAAGCTGGCCGAGGACCTGCCTCGGCTGGCCGACGAGGGCGGCGCCCAATTGGTCAGCGCCATCAGCCAACTCACCGGCGGCGTCACCCAGTTGCAGAGCATCGTCGGCAACCTGAACACACAGACCGACAAGGCCGTCCAGGCCCTCCCCCAGCGCAGCACCGCCCAGCAGTCCGCACTTGCCCTCGCGCTGACCGATCCGGTCGAGGTTGTCCGCCAGTAGAAACGGCGATGGCCCGTATCCCAGAGATCTGGAACACGGGCCACACAACCCAACCACGACGGAGCGAGTCTTACGAGCGACCCCGTTCGCGGCCCGTCTCGTGGCCCAGCTGTCGAAGCGCATGCGCCGCAGGCGCGAGTCTCGACAGCTGGGACGCGAGACACCCGGGGGCCGCGAACACGCCGCGGCCACGCGGCAAATTAATTCGCGTCCAGCAGGTCGATGACGAAGACCAGTGTCTTGCCCGCGAGCGCGTGGCCGGCACCGGCCGGGCCGTAGGCCAGGGCCGGCGGGATGGTGAGCTGGCGGCGGCCGCCGACCTTCATACCGGGGATGCCGTCCTGCCAGCCCTGGATCAGGCCACGCAGCGGGAACGTGAGCGATTCGCCGCGGTTCCACGAGGAGTCGAATTCTTCGCCGGATTCGAATTCGACACCGACGTAGTGCACCTCGACGTTGCCGCCGGGCACGGCTTCCTTGCCTTCGCCCTCGATGATGTCCTTGATCACCAGCTCGGCAGGCGCGGGGCCGCCCTGGAATTCGATCTCCGGCTTGGTCATTCGGCTTATCCCCTTCGATAGGTGATGGTGGGTGAAACGGTGGAACTAACGATTGGTGATCTCGCGGTAGTCGCGCGCACCGTAGCCGGTGTAGATCTGCCGCGGGCGGCCGATCTTCAGTGGCTCGCTGTGCATTTCGCGCCAGTGCGCGATCCAGCCCGGCAGCCGGCCCATGGCGAACAGCACGGTGAACATGCGGGTCGGGAAGCCCATAGCCTTGTAGATGACGCCGGTGTAGAAGTCGACGTTCGGGTACAGGCGACGCTCGACGAAGTACTCGTCGGTCAGCGCGGCCTCTTCCAGCGCCTGCGCGATGTCGAACAGCTCGTCGTTGCCGAGCTTCTGCAGGATGGCGTCGGCGTGCTTCTTGGCGATCGCGGCGCGCGGGTCGTAGTTGCGGTAGACGCGGTGCCCGAAGCCCATGAGCTTCACGCCGTCTTCCTTGTTCTTGACCTTGCGGATGAATTCCTTGACGTCGCCGCCGTCGGACTTGATCCCGTCGAGCATCTCCAGCACGGCCTGGTTCGCGCCGCCGTGCAGCGGGCCCCACAGGGCGTTGATGCCGCCGGACACCGAGGTGAAGAGGTTGGCGTCGGAGGAGCCGACCAGCCGCACCGTCGAGGTGGAGCAGTTCTGCTCGTGGTCGGCGTGCAGGATCAGCAGCATGTCCAGCGCGGCGGCGACCTCGGGATCGACCTCGTACGGCTCGGCCGGGAACCCGAAGGTCATCCGCAGGAAGTTCTCCACCAGGCTCAGCGAGTTGTCCGGGTAGAGGAACGGCTGGCCGACCGACTTCTTGTACGAGTAGGCCGCGATCGTCGGCAGCTTGGCGAGTAGTCGGATGGTGGACAGCTCGACCTGTTCGGGGTCGCGCGGGTCCAGCGAGTCCTGGTAGTACGCCGAGAGCGCGTTCACCGCGGAGGACAGCACCGGCATCGGGTGCGCGTTGCGCGGGAAGCCGTCGAAGAACCGCTTCAGGTCCTCGTGCAGCAGGGTGTGCCTGCGGATCCGGTCGGTGAAGTCGTCCAGCTGGGCCTGCGAGGGCAGCTCGCCGTAGATCAGCAGGTAGCTGACCTCGATGAAGGTCGAGGTCCCGGCCAGCTGGTCGATCGGGTAACCGCGGTAGCGCAGGATGCCCGCTTCACCGTCGATGTAGGTGATCGCCGACTTGGTCGGGGCGGTGTTCATGAAGCCCGGGTCGTAGGTGACGTAACCCGTGCTGGCCAGGAGCTTTCCCAGCTCGATTCCGTCGTTGCCCTCAGCGGCCTTGGCGACCGTCATCGGGAACTCCCCGCCGGGGTAGGTAAGCACCGGCTTGGCGTCTTCGTCGACGTTGATGATGTTCTCAGCGGGCACGGAAGGATCCCTCTCAGGCTAGAACCGTAGGCACCGTCGCGGTCGGCGCACGATGCACTTGTCTCAACGCTAGACGTTCACCGACGCGGACAACCAGGAGGGTAGTCCTGCGCGACCTCACATTCATCTCTAGGCCACGTGAGGTGGTTGTAGCTCGCCGAACAGCGGTTGCCAGATATTCGCAGAGCTCATGGTGCCACTATTTCCGCATGTGCGCGGCCTACTCGGTATCGGAGGAATGCCGGGAATGCCACGGCGGCGATCACCACGCCGATCACCACCAGCCCACCGCCACCGGCCGCGGCCACAGCGGTACCCAGACTGGCCGCCGCAAAACCGTGGGCAACATCACCGATTCGCGGCCCACCTGCGACAACCACGATGAACACCCCTTGCAGCCTGCCGCGCATCTCATCGGTCGCGACCTGCTGCAACATGGTCACCCGCAGCGCGGCCGAGACCATGTCCACCGCGCCGCCGAAGGCCGAGCAGATCAGCGCGAGCCACAGTCCGAGGCCCAGACCCAGCCCGTGTCCGGTGAATCCGACGGCAACGCCGAAGCCGACCATGGCCACGCCCCACAGCGCGATGCAGATGAGCACGGCCAGGCCCTGACGGCGAATCCGCGGGATCCAGCCGGAGAACACCCCGCCGAGCACCGCGCCCGCCGACATGGACGCGAACAGCAGGCCGAGCGCGACGCCGCCGGTGGTCGGATCGCCGAACGTCTCGTGCGCGATCTGCGGGAACAGCGCGCGCGGCATGCCGAACACCATGGCGATCACGTCCACCGCGAACGACGCGAGCAGGATCCGCTGTGTCGCCAGATACGCGAAACCGTCCAGCACCGTGCGGAATCCGGCCTTGCGCGCCGAACCCGTCGGCGGCAGCGCGGGCAGTCGCCACACCGCCCACACCGTGGCGAGCAGCGCGATCGAGTCGATCAGATAGAGGGTGGACAGCCCGACCACCGGGATCAGCGCGCCCGCGAGCACCGGGCCGGCGATGGCGCCGAACTGCATCACCGTCATGCTCAGCGAATTGGCCGCGGCCAGTTGGTCTTCGGGCAGCAGGCGCGGGATGGTCGCGCTGCGCGTCGGCTGATTCACCGCGAAGAAGGCCTGCTGCACCGCGAACAGGCCGAGCACCACCCACACGTTGTCGATGCCGGACGCGGCCTGCGCCCAGAACGCCACCGCGGTGAGGCCGGTGCCGACATTGGTGATGAGCATCAGCTTGCGCCGGTCCATCACGTCCGCGAGCGCGCCGCCCCACAGCCCGAACACGATCAGCGGCACCAGGCCGAAAAGCCCGGCCAGGCCGACATATCCGGAGCTGCCGGTGATCTGGAAGATCTGCTGCGGCACCGCGACGATGGACAGCTGCGCACCGATGATGGTGACGACACCCGAGGTCCACAGGCGCCGATAGTCGGGATTTCGCAGCGGTGTCGTGTCGGCCAGCAGTCTCACCGGCGGCAGCATATCGAGTCGGGAACGAGCGTCAGGGTTGTAGTCGCTCGACCTTCATCGCGCCGTCCGCGATGAGCACTCGAATCCGGTTGTGCAGCCTGCCCCGTCGGCCCTGCCAGAACTCCACCTCGTCCGGGCGGAGCAGGAAGCCACCCCAGTGCGGCGGCACCGGAATCTCGTCGACGTCCTCGAACCGCGCGATGGTCTCGGCCATGGTGCGGTCCAACTCGGCGCGCGAGCCGATCGGTTTGGACTGCCGCGACGCCCAGGCGCCCAGCTGTGAATCGCGCGGACGGGAACGCCAATACACCCCGGTCGTCTCGGCGCCGGTCCGCTCGATCGCGCCGCGCACATGCACCTGCCTGCCGAGCGCGGGCCAGACGAAGGTGGCCGCGGCGAACGGGACCGCCGCGAGCTGGTTGCCCTTGGCCGAGTCGTAATTGGTGTAAAAAGTCACACCCTCCGGCGAGAGGCCTTTACACAGCACCGTCCGGGCGACCGGGCGGGGCGTGCCGTCGGTCAGCGAAACGGTGGCCAGCACCATGGCGTTCGGCTCGGCGACGCCGACCGCGGTCGCCTGCTCGATCCAGTGGCGTAACAACGGCTCCCAGCCGCCGGCCAACCAGGTTTCGTCCAGATCGACGTCTTCGCCGCTGCCGAACGGGGTGCCCCCGTACTCGACGCGCATGCCCGCGAGATCGGTGCTCGGCGGGAAATCGGCCGCCTCCTGGCCGCCGGGTGAATTGTCCAGGTCACGCATGGGCCAGACGTTACTCCGCGGTAGCAAGGATCTAAGGTGTTGGTGATCGGCATGTGCTCGAAATTGCAAGGAGAAGTCACAACATGACTACCAGCCCCGCGGTGCCTACCGGCCAGACCGCCGTACCCAGCGATTTCGTCAGCGGCCTGGAGGGTGTGGTGGCCTTCACCACCGATATCGCCGAGCCGGACAAGGACGGCGGCGCGCTGCGCTACCGCGGCGTCGATATCGAGAACCTGGTCGAGGGCCAGGTGACCTTCGGTGACGTCTGGGCACTGCTGGTCGACGGCGAGTTCGGCCGCGGCTTGCCGCCCGCCGAACCGTTCCCGCTGCCGGTGCACACCGGCGATGTCCGCGTCGACGTGCAGGCCGGTCTGGCCATGCTCGCCCCGATCTGGGGCTACCAGCCGCTGCTCGACATCGACGACGAGACCGCGCGGGACAACCTGGCCCGCGCCTCGGTGATGGCGCTGTCCTACGTCGCGCAGTCCGCGCGCGGCATCTACCAGCCCGCGGTGCCGCAGAAGAAGATCGACGAGTGCGACACGGTCACCGAGCGGTTCATGACCCGCTGGAAGGGTGACCCGGACCCGAAGCACACCGAGGCCATCGACGCCTACTGGGTCTCCGCCGCCGAGCACGGCATGAACGCCTCCACCTTTACCGCGCGCGTGATCGCCTCCACCGGCGCCGACGTCGCGGCCTCGCTGTCCGGCGCGATCGGCGCGATGTCCGGCCCGCTGCACGGTGGCGCGCCCGCCCGCGTGCTGCCGATGATCGAAGAGGTCGAAAAGACCGGCGACGCACGAGCGCTGGTCAAGGGCATCCTGGATCGCAAGGAAAAGCTGATGGGCTTCGGGCACCGGGTGTACCGGGCCGAGGACCCGCGCGCCCGCGTGCTGCGCGCCACCGCCAAGCGGCTGGCCGCCCCGCGCTACGAGGTGGCCGCCGCGCTGGAGCAGGCCGCACTGGCCGAGCTGCGCGAGCGTCGCCCGGACCGGGCGATCGAGACCAACGTGGAGTTCTGGGCCGCGGTGATCCTCGACTTCGCCGAGGTGCCCGCGCACATGATGCCCGCCATGTTCACCTGTGGCCGCACCGCGGGCTGGTGTGCGCACATCCTCGAGCAGAAGCAGCTCGGCAAGCTGGTGCGCCCAGCGGCCATCTACACCGGCCCCGCCCCGCGCGGCCCGGAAGAGGTCGCGGGCTGGGCGGCCATCTCGCACGCCTAGTGCGATAGATAGACGGTATGACCGCGAGCCGAATGTCCTGCACCACTTGGACGTTCGGCTCGCGTAGCATCCGGGGCTGACTTCGGAAAGAGGGCTTACGGATGATGGAAAAAGGCATGTCGCGCCGGCGGATGTTCGGCGTCGGCGCCGCGCTGGCCGCCGGGTTCGCCAGCACCGGATGCGGCACGGCGCAGAGCGAAACGCCGTCCACGCCGCCCAGTTCGGCCGGCCGCGCGCCGGTCGCGGGCGATTCCGCCGTGAACGCCAAGAACGCGCCGCCACCGCCGAACAACTCCCCCGCCGCGGTGGTCGCCCGGCACGCGGGCGAGCAGCCGCAGCAGTGGGGCGTGGCGATGCCGGGCATCCTCAGCACGTTCGCGGCCACCGGCAAGCAGATGGCGCTCACCTTCGACGCGTGCGGCGGCGCGGGCAACAACGACATCGATGAATCGCTGGTGAATTTCCTGATCGCCCAGCAGATTCCGGCCACGTTGTTCCTGAACAAGCGCTGGATCGACGCGAACCAGCAGCGGGCCGCCCAGCTGGCCATGAACCCGCTGTTCGAGCTGGCCAATCACGGCGTGGCGCATAAGCCGCTGTCGGTGAACGGCCAGGCGGCCTATGGCATCGCCGGCACCGGTTCGGCGCAGGAGGCCGCGGACGAGGTCTGGGCCAATCACGAGCGACTAACCGGACTGGTGGGCCGGCCGCCGCGGTTCTTCCGGGCGGGTACCGCGCACTACGACGACGTCGCGGTCGCCATCGTGAACGAATTGGGGGAAATCCCGGTCGGCTTCAGCATCAATGCCGATTACGGCGCGACCGCGAGCGCGGCCAAGGTGCAGGGCGCGATGAACGCCGCTGCGCCAGGGGCGATTTCGCTCGCGCACATGCATCGGCCGCAGTCCGGCACCGGCGCGGGGATGATCGCGGTGCTGCCGGCGATTCGCGAGATGGGCTTCACCTTCGTGCATCTCTGAGCGCGCTCAGTCCTCCCCGAGCGAGGCCGCCCAGTCGACCGCGACGGATTCGCCGTGGTCGACGGTGAAGAAGGCGACCTCCAGGTGCTGGCCGAGATCGACGAGGCCGATCGCGGACAACGGGACCGGCTGCACGAGCCGGACCAGCCACGGGGTCGGCTCGTCCCAGGCCCGCAGCTCGAGGTCGAGGCGCAGCACCGGATCGTCGCGGCCGGAGTAGTCCGCGGCGACCGGTGTCGCGGCCAGCACGGTGGCGTCGGCGCGGCGGCCGTCGGCGAGGATCTTCGAGATGCTGGCCCGGCCGGTCTCCGCGAAATCGGGGACGTAGAGCACCAATCGATCCCGGTCGCCCGGATCGACCCGGCAGCACACCACGTCGCCGGGTTGCATCCACTCCAGGTTCGCCGCGGACACCCGCTGGCGAACTCTGGTCTCGTACGGCGGAATTCCGTCGACCAGCACCCGGACCCAGAACACGTGTCCGGGCGCTCCGTTCGCGTCGACCGTCGCCTTCGAACTCGCCCGCACGCCCAGGACAGTCGCCGACCCCAGCGCGCCACGCATCAGCAACTCCCGGCGCGCGCCATCGGAGATCGCGCCGATGCGCAGGCCGAAGGATCGTGGTCGTCGACCGAGCAATCGCCACCCCGAGTTCGCCGACGCCATGTTCATGGGCGCAAAGGTTAGCTGGAGTGTGGTCCGCGACACAGCAATACCACCGCAACCCGAGCAGACCGTGACAATTCCGGCGCGGCGCAACGCCATCGGCGTCCGTGGCCTCGAGCACAGGTGCCGACCCGCACGAACCGGGCTGGTCCGACACGCTTTACCCTGTTCGCATGACCACTGCGTTCCCGACGATTCCCGCCGACCTCAAGCCCGCCGACGGACGATTCGGCTGTGGCCCCTCCAAGGTGCGCCCGGAGCAGTTGCAGTCCCTGGTGACCGTCGGCGCCTCGGTGTTCGGCACCAGCCATCGGCAGAAGCCGGTGAAAGATGTGGTCGCGCGGGTGCGCTCGGGGCTACGCGAACTGTTCGGGCTGCCCGACGGTTACGAGGTCGTGCTGGGCAACGGTGGCACCACCGCCTTCTGGGACGCCGCCGCGTTCGGCCTGATCCGGGAGCGCTCGCTGCACCTCACCAACGGTGAGTTCAGCTCGAAGTTCGCCTCCGTGGCCAAGGGCAACCCGTTCATCGGCGACCCGATCGTCGTCTCGGCCGAGCCGGGCAGCGCGCCGGAGCCGGTCTCGGATCCGTCGGTCGACCTGATCGGCTGGGCGCACAACGAAACCTCCACCGGCGTCTCGATTCCGGTGCAGCGCCCGGCGGGTTCGGCGAACGCGCTGATCGCCATCGACGCCACCTCCGGCGCGGGTGGTCTGCCGGTGAACATCGCCGACGCCGACGTCTACTACTTCGCCCCGCAGAAGTGCTTCGCCGCCGACGGTGGCCTGTGGGTCGCGCTGATGAGCCCGGCCGCGCTGGCCCGGGTCGAGGAGATCAAGGCCTCGGGCCGGTGGACGCCGGACTTCCTGTCGCTGCCGATCGCCATCGACAACAGCACCAAGGATCAGACCTACAACACCCCGGCGCTGGCCACCCTGCTGCTGTTCGCCGACCAGATCGAGTGGCTCAACGGCAACGGCGGCCTGGACTGGGCGGTCAAGCGGACGCTGGATTCGTCCTCGCGCCTGTACAACTGGGCCGAGTCGAGCGAATTCGCCACGCCGTACGTCAAGGACCCGGCGCACCGCTCGCAGGTGGTCGGCACCATCGACTTCGCCGACTCGGTGGACGCGGCCGCGGTGGCGAAGGTGCTGCGCGCCAACGGAATCGTCGACACCGAGCCGTACCGCAAGCTGGGGCGTAACCAGCTGCGCGTCGGCATGTTCCCGGCCATCGATCCGGAAGACGTCAGCCAGCTCACCCGCAGCATCGACTGGGTAGTGCAGAATCTGGGCTGACGCACTCGGATTCGAGCGCGACACGCCACAAATGACACGCCGCGCCGCGAGGTGCGGTAAGTCGAACAGAGCAGATTAGCGGGGTGCGGGAGTCTCTTCGGAGATTTCCGCCCCGCGTGTCTCGCCCCACGGATCCCAGAAGTGCACTACTGTTTCGGAAAGTGGGCGGTGTCGCGAGTCGACGCGGTAAGGAGGTAACGGTGCGTGAACTTCGAGTGATCGGGGTGACGCCCGACTCCACGCACATCGTGTGTATCGACACCGAGTCCGGAGCGAAGTACCGACTGCCCGCAGACGACAAGCTACGAGCCGCAGCGCGCGGAGACCTTGCCCGATTCGGCCAGATCGAGATCGAAATGGAAGCAACTATGCGTCCTCGCGATATCCAGGCTCGTATCCGTGCCGGCGCCTCCGTCGACCAGGTCACCGAAGAATCCGGCATGCCGGCCAGCCGCGTCGAGCGCTTCGCCTACCCGGTCCTGCTGGAACGAGCCCGCGCGGCCGAACTCGCGCAGAAGGCGCACCCCGTCCGCCCCGACGGCCCCGCCGTGGAAACCCTCATCGATGTCGTCACCGCCGCTTTCACCGAGCGTGGCCACAACATCGAAGGCGCCGAATGGGACGCCTGGAAGGACGAGAAGGGCTTCTGGGTAGCCCAATTGCAGTGGCAGAACGGGCGTTCCGAAATCGCCGCGCACTGGCGTTACCAGCCGGACGCACACGGCGGCTCGGTCTCCCCGCTCGATGACCCCGCCTCCGACCTGATCGATCCCGACTTCGGCCGCGCGCTACGCGGTCTCGCCACCATCCTGCCCGCCGAGCCCGAGGCGGCCGCGCCCGCGCCGCAGCCCGAGCCCGCGGTCGAACCGCGTCCGACGCCCGCCGCTCCGCCCGCCCGCACCGCGACCCGTCAGCAGAGCCAGCCCACCCTGGACGAGTACTACGAACAGCGGGCCGTCGCCGCCGGTGGCGCGAACACGCCTGCCATCACCGCCGGCGCGACCGCTACCCCCACCGCCGCAACGACCGCGACGCCCACCGCGGCCGCACCCGCACCGAGCGCGCCCGCGCCGACGCCCCCGAGCACGCCGGCGGAGCCCACCGCCCCGGCCGCGCCCGCCGCGTCGGCCAAGCCCGCCGCCGAGGAACCGGCCAAGCCCGCCGCCAACGGCAAAGCGCCCGCTAAGCCCGCGCGCACCAAGCGCGGCAAGGCGCCCATGCCGTCCTGGGAGGACGTGCTGCTCGGCGTGCGCAGCTCCGGGCACTGAGTGTGCTTGAAGCCGCCCGCATTTCGATTGCTCGCCTGCGCTGAGGTCTTGCCGCGTCCGCATGTCCGACGCGCGCGAACCCTTCGCTCGGCGAATTAGCCAGCGTTATCGCCGCGTTCCGGAAACGACGTCTTCCGACTGATTTCTGGTACGCACTGGCGTGTTCAGCGGCCGAAGGTGCGCCTAGCGGCGTTCAGGGCGAGTAGATTTTTCGGTGTGTTGTCGACTGCGCGCGACGGTCTCGGACGTTCACGAAGGCGGTGAATTGTTCGACACCCCAGTGCGTTGCTCGAAGTTCGCGGAGCTGATTCGTGCAACCATCGGGAGGTGCCGGAAATGCTATCGAAAGCTTCGACGCTCTGGTACGTCGACGCACCCGACCCGTTGACGGTCCTGCGCGCCAACCACGACCCCGATCCGGATGCCGCACTGGCGCTGGCGAAACAGTTGCACGGCGACCGGGACGTGCTCCCGATCATGGTCGGCACCCTGGCCGGCTGTGCGGGCCCCGACCTCGACGAGGTCTACATCGGTTGCTACCCGGGCGTGACGGTCGTGTGTTCGGCGCAGGCCGCGCGCGTGCACCCGACCGAGATCCCGGAGCTGCTGGTGCGGCCGCTGGCCTCCGAGCACACCTTCCTGGTGTCGTTCGACGCCGCGCACGGCTGGGGCGCGTTCGCGCATTGGGAGCGGGGCGAGTTCCGCCGGGCCTTCAGTTCCAGCCGGGTGAACATCCTGGAGGACGAGGGCCTGCCGCTGGTGTGGGAGCGGCCGTACTGGGCCGGCGAGCACCCGGTGCGCTGGCAGGCGGGCGAACTGCCGGACCCGCAGACGCTGCCGTTCGACCCACCCGATTTCGCCGACGCGGCCAATCACGAATGGCTCGGCTTCCACTACCGCTCCCCCGCCGCCGAGGGCGCGCTGGTCCCCGGCGATGTCGCGGTGTGCGGCTTCACGCTGTATCCGAAAGGCCAAGCGCCCGACCCGGCCACGCTGGTGCCGCCGCAGCACGAGCCGGACCTCGGCACGCGGCCCAAGCGCGGCCTGTTCGGCTGGCTGCGCGGCCACGACCGCGTCTCCTAGGCCCCGATCCCGCTGATCAGCAACGCCACCCAGCCGAGCAGCACGCCCACCGTGGCGCCGCCGACCACCCACCTGGTCACCGGCGTCCAGCGCCACCGCCAGGCGGTCGGCGCGGCTCCACCGGCCGCGACCAGGTTCACCGCCACCGCGAGCAGCGGATGCACCTCGGCGAGCGCGCGGCCGAAGGAGAACACCGCGACCGCGGCGAGCAACCCGACCATGATCGAGACGGTGATCCCGGCGCCCCAGGGCGTCGGGCCATGATGCGGTGGATAACTCACGTCCGGACCCGCTCGTAGAAGGCCATCGCGGCCGCGGTGGCCACATTGAGCGAATCCGTGCCCGGTGACATCGGAATTCGCGCCCGCACATCGGTGGCTCGCATCGCGTCCTCGCTCAACCCTGGACCTTCGGCGCCGAGCAACAAGGCCACCCGTTCCCCGGTCATTGCCGCGGCCAGCGTCACCGCGGCCGGGTTCGGAGTTAACGCGATGATCTGGAACCCTTTGCGCCGCAGTATATCCAGACCCTGCGGCCATTCGGGGACGGATGCGAACGGCACCCGCAGCACGTGCCCCATGGACACCCGCACCGCGCGCCGGTAGAGCGGGTCGGCGCACCGGTCGCCGAACAGGATGGCCTCGGCGCCGAGGCCGGCCGCGTTGCGGAACATCGAGCCGAGGTTCTCGTGATCGTTGACGCCCTCCAGCACGGCCACCGTGCGGGCCGATTCCAGCACCTCGTCCAGGGTGCGCGGCGCGGGCCGCCGAGCCACCGCGAGCACGCCGCGGTTGAGGTGGAAGCCGACCACCTCCGCCATCACCTCGGCGGAGGCGCGGTAGTAGGGCACGTCGACGTCGACCAGGTCGTCGGCCAGCTCCTGGCGCCGCTTGTCCACGCCCAGTAGGGCGGTCGGCGCGAAGCGGGAAGCCAGCATCCGCTGTACGACCACCACGCCCTCGGCGATCACCAGGCCCTTGCGGCCCGGCAGATCCGGTCGGCGATCGGCGGAGTTGAGGTCGCGGAAGTCATCGACCCGCGGATCGGCGGGGTCGACGATATCGATCACTTCGGCCACGGCTACATCCTGCCTGGGCGAGGGGCGCGATGCCGCCTCCGGTGCGGCCGAGTCGCCCGGCGCTAATTCGAATGCGGCGACGCACGCCGCGTGGGAGTGTCGTGCCATGACGCTGCCAAACGGAATCACCATTCGGTCGGCCACTCCCGCCGACGACGCCGCGATCACGCTGGTCGCCGATACCGCCTTCGGCATGCGGCTGCCCGAGGCGTTCCGGGACCCGTCAGCCAGGGTCTTCGCGGTGTCGGACGCCATCGTCGCGCTCGACGGCGAGCGGATCGTCGGGGCGACCAAGGCGGCCAGGATGACGCTGACCGTGCCCGGTGAACGCACGGTCGAGGCGTGCGGGATCGCGGGCGTCGTGGTCGCGCCGACCCACCGGCGGCGCGGGATCCTGCGGGCGATGTACACCGAGCAGCATCGGCGGACCGAGGCGGAGGGCGTGCCGCTGACCATCTTCACCGCCAGTCAGGGCACCATCTACGGGCGCTTCGGCTACGGGCCGACGATCCGGGAGAACTCGGTGCGCATCGATCGGCGATTCGCCGAGTTCCGGCCGACCGCGCCGGATCCCGGCGGCGTCGTGGTCGCCGCGCCGGCCGAGGTGACCGATCAGGTGCGCGCCGTCTACGACCGATGGCGCCGGCTCGTGCCGGGTGCGCAGGCCCGCCCGGAAACCAGCTGGAAGATGCTGTTCGCCGACCCGGCCGAATACCGCGGCGGCGGCACCGATCTATTCGCGCTGCTGCATCCGGACGGCTACGCGCTCTACCGTTACACCCGCAGCCAGGACGTCAGCGTCGCCGAGGTGGTCGACATGCGGGCGGTGACCACCGACGCGCATGCCGCACTGTGGCGGGCGCTGGTCGGGCTCGAACTGGTGACGCACATCGACGTGGCGCTCAGCGACAACGACCCGCTGCCGTACCTGCTCACCGACATCCGGCTGGTCAACACCACCGCGCGCTACGACGCACTGTGGTTGCGGCTCATGGACATTCCGGCCGCGCTGACCGCGCGCTCGTACCAGCGCGACCTGGAGGTCGTGCTCGCGGTGACCGATCCGTTCCGCGACGCGGGCGGCAGCTTCGCCCTCACCGTGCGCGACGGCATCGCCGAATGCACGCCGACCACCCGCCCGGCCGACCTCGAACTCGGCATCGATGTCCTCGCCAGCATGTATCTCGGCGCCTACCCCGCACGGGTTTTCGCCGAGTCGAACCGCTTGCAGGCCAAGGACTCCGCGACGGTGCGCGCGTTCGGCGACGCCTTCGCCGCCGAACGCGACGCGGTGCTCGGCTGGTTCTTCTAGGTCAGGCCGCGGTCCTCGAACCGGCGGGTTCGGCCCAGCTGTGGTTCACGTCGCACCGGCTCGGGGGAAACCCTGATGCCGGTGCCCGGTTCGGCTGGCATCCTGTTCACATGGCGCCGATTCGTTTGATCCTCAACGTCCTGTGGCTGGTGTTCGTCGGGATATGGATGGCGCTCGGCTACATCCTGGCCGGAATCATCTGCTGCATCCTGATCATCACCATCCCGTGGGGCATCGCGTCGTTCCGGATCGCGGCCTACGCGCTGTGGCCGTTCGGCCGGACCACGGTGGAGCGGCCGGGCGCCGGCGCGGGATCGCTGGTCGGCAACATCATCTGGGTGATCGTCGCGGGCTGGTGGCTCGCCCTCGGCCACCTGCTGACCAGCATCCCGCTGTTCATCTCGATCATCGGAATCCCGTTCGGCTGGGCCAATTTGAAGCTCATCCCGCTGTCGCTGTTCCCGCTCGGGCGCGACATCGTGGACAGCGACCAGCCGTTCGGGGCGCGCTAGCGGGACCTACCGCCTTATTCGGATTCGGCGACGATCTGCTTCATGATGCCGACGGCCTGGGTGAGCACGTCGATCTGATTGTCGGTGAGGCCGGAGAGCTGCTCGGTCATCCAGGCCTCGCGGGCGTGCGTCTCGTCGGCGATGAGCGCATTGCCCGCCTCGGACAGCGACACGATGATCTGGCGACCATCGGTGGGGTGCGGCTTGCGCTCGACCATCCCCAGGTCGGTGAGCGAGGCGATCACGCGCGTCATCGACGGCGGCTGCACGCGCTCGCGCGCGGCCAGCGCCCCCGGTGTCATCGCGCCGTCGCGCGCCAGGGTCGCGAGGGCGGAGAGCTGGGTCAGCGAAATCTGGGAGTCGGCGCGGCGGCCGCGCAGATGACGCGTCAGTCGAACCACTGCCAGTGAGAGTTCACCAGCGAGGGCTCGAACATCGGATGGCGTTGTCACAGAGCTGAACGATACGGGACGGGTGCGCGTCGGACGCCCGTTCTCGCAGCTACGCTGGTGCCGTGACCGAGAATGTGCCGCAGATCCCGCCCCGGCTGACCGATCCGCGCCCGGTGCTCGCGGTCGGCTGCGCGCTCTGGTTGGTGGCCACCCTGGTGGTCTGGGCCAGCGGTGACCGGTGGGCGTCGGTGCTGCCGGTCTGCCTGATGGGGCTGGTGGTCGGGGTGCTCGCGCTCGGTATCTTCCTGATCCAGCGGCGCGGGGCGCGCCGCGGCGACAAGGGCGCGCAGACCGGCCTGTAGCTCACACACGGACGTCAGCCGACCTCGAAGTCGTTGGTAGTACCGGTGAACGGGTGCAGCGCGCCGTCGGGGGTGAGGCTGTCGGCGTAGTGCTGGAACCGGTATCGGCCCGGCGTGGTGTCGGCCGGGATGTCCCAGGTGAACCGGGCCACGGATTCGGCCGCGCCGCGTTTGCTCCAGAAGTACTTCACCGCCCACTCGCCCTCGTTGGCCACCCGCGTCCACTCCCCGGACGCGTTCTGCCGCTGCACTTCCAGGAAGGTGCTGTTGCGGCGGGTGTTGTGTTTCGGATGGGCAGAGACGAATTCGGCGGCGACCTGGGTGCCAGGGGCGTAGGACGGGGCGGGCTGGGTCAGCACGTCGCCGAAGCCGCGGCCGGCCGGGGTGGTGTCCGGGCCCGCGCCGGGCTGGAAGTTCGGTTGCAAGTTGGACGCGTCGCGCGGGGCGGGGCCGCGCGGGACGACCTGCCTGGCCGCGAATGCCGTTGCCAGCCGGGTGAATTCCTGTTGGTAGGCGCAGAGGGTGTAGCGGCCGAACAGGGTCGAGGCGCCCTCGTACTGCTGCGAGTCGTATTCCTCAGGGGTGGTGACGTATTCGTGGTAGGCGTTCGCATAACCCTGCATCAGCACCTGTTCCAGCGGCACGCCGAGCGCGTCCGCGACCGCGCGGCGCACGCGCAGGCCCGAGGTGATGGTGAATTCCCCACCGGCGGCGGCCAAGTAGAGCTCGCCGAGCCGAACGATCTGAATCGGCAACACATTCGGCACCCAGGCCACCGGCGGCATCAGGCCGAGCGGCGCGGCAATCGCCTTGGGCGCCTGCGCATCCGCGAGCCAGGCCGGGGCGGGGGTGTCGGGGCCGCCGAGGGCGTCCAGGAAGGGGTTGCGTACGCCCTCCGGGATGGGCGCGCCGGGGAAGCCGGGTCCGTCCTCGATGCTGCCCGCGATGAGCGAGACGCCGGCCGCGGCGGTCGCGGTGTGCCGCGGCTGCCCGTCCGGGGTGAACCGGCCGTCGACGGCGATGTCGGCCAGGTCGATGTAACACAGCATCGAGTCGACCGGCCCGCTCATCGACTGCGCCTGGGCCAGCGCGTCTTTCGACGCCTGGTACTGGCGCTCGCCGATGATGCGGGTGTTGTCGAACTCGTTCTCGGTGGGGCCGGAGCCGGGGCGCAGGTTCAGGTTCGGGGACATGTCGCCCGCGTTGGTCTGAGCGAAGGCGGCGACGAAACCCGGTGTGCCGTCGAGGTAGCGCACGCCGTGTTCGAGGTGCTCGTAGGCGAACGCCGCGTAACCCTTGTTGTCCGAGCTGATCAGCCGGTTCTCGTTGGTCATCGAGGTGCAGTGGGTGGAGAACCAGGTGATGGCGCCGACCGGCCGGCCACCCTTGACCAGGGACAGGGCCGTCACCGCCGGGTCGATCGCCCCGGGGAAGTGTTGTTTGTCGGCAACGGGATTGAGTTCCCAGGCCACCCGGGACCGGTTGACGCTCGCGTCGTGCAGCTCGCCGTGACCCAGCGCCAGCGAGCCGGGGCCGAGATCGGCGTCCGCGGCGGCGATGGCTTCGACGATCCCGTTGACCTCCGCGTCGTACACCTGCTGCTGAAATCCCAAGATGGACAGGTTGTATGCGTAATCGTTACTGGAGCCGCCACAGGTCGCGTGCGAGTGCGTCGAGGTGAGCACCACGTTCTGCTCGGTGTAGCGATCGCCGAAGCGCCGCGCCAGCTCCGCGAGCACGCCGCGGTGCACGGACTGGAAGATCATCCCGTTCTCCGCGACCACGAAAACGATGCGCCGCCCGGCGCTGCCGATGATGAATGCGCGCGCCCGCGGCCGCAGGTGGATCCCCGCCGTCTGCTGCTCGAGCTGGGAATATCCCATCATTCCGCATTCCGCGGCAGGCCCGGTGATGTCGGAAATACCGACACCGAGCTCGTAACCACCGGAACCCGGCGCGGCCGCCGCCTCGGCGCCGAGCGCGCCGGACATGGCGGGCACCGCCGCGGCGGCGGCGAGCGTCGCCGAACCGACAACGGTTCGGGCAAGAACGGTTCTGCGCGACAGCGGCATACGCGTCTCCTTCGATCTGATGGCAGCGAACCACACAACTGGTCACTCGTCCAGTCGAGATTTTTCTACCGGCGAATTGACTGCACGCTCCCCGAGCGCTTAACTCCCTGGGGTGTCCTCCCGATTGAGCGTCGAAGAAAGACGGGCCCACCTTATCGAGGCCGCTATCGGTCTTGCCGAAAAAAAGGGCGTTGCGGGCGTGACCACGCGCGATGTCGCCCAAGCGGCAGGAGTCTCGCTTGGAGTGGTGCATTACTGTTTCGAAAACAAGGACGCGCTGATGACCGAGCTGGTCAAGGCGTTGTCGATGGAATTACGCGATTCTGTCGACGCCAATGAAACAGTATGGCAAGACGTCGGAAGTGGAAAAGAAGCACTTCAAAAATTGATCCGCGCGGGACTGGAACTGATGTGGCTCAACATAGAAGCCACTCCGGAACGCCAACTGCTCACTTACGAAACCACCACTTACGCACTGCGCGAGGGTGAGCAAACTCCAGCGAAACTCGCAATCGCCCGCGAGCAGTACAACTTCAACGACTCCACCGTCGGCGACATCCTCGAACACGCGCGGGACGCGACCGGGAATCAGTGGTCGGTTCCGCTGCAATCGCTGAGCCGGTTCACGCTGAATGTGATCGACGGAGTGGTGCTGCGCTGGTTGGTGGACAACGACAGTGAGAGCGTGCGGTCGCAGCTGGATCTGCTCAGCCAGATGATCGCCGAGTACGCCGCTTAGCGATTGCCGCTGCGGGACAGGCGGATTCGCCGGTCGGCTAGCGCGGGGTCCGGACGTGCACGGTGTCGCCGTCGCGCCACCACGGAACCGAGGCGGTGGTCTCGATCGCGCCGTGCAGACGGACTTGCAGATCGTCGTGCAGCACCAGATCGCCCGCCTGCCGAGGCAGCGAGAACAGTTGCCGCAGTACGACTCCCAGCGGTTCGGCCGACCAGGTGGTGCGGCGGCCGGGGGTCAGGATCTCGGCGGTGACCGACTCGGAGACCAGGGGCAGGTCGAGCAGGGTCGCCAAGGTGGAAGCGGCCTCGATGTCGCCGGCTACCAAGCGATTCGGGGGCACGGCCAGGCCGAACCAGGGCTGATCGAGGACGAGGGCCTGAGCCGGATCGATGACGTCGCCGGACAGCGCGCGCACCCGGTCGGGCAGGTCGAGATCGGTGAGTTCCAGGCGATCCTCGGCCACCGCAGCCGCCAACGTCGCGTGCGTGCGTGAAACCACCTCGGGGGTAGGCGTTTTCGACGGATCCGCGAGGGCGTTGAGCAGGGCCGTGGCCAATTCGGGGGTGATCACGGACGAGTCGGCCAATATCGCGCGCATCGCGGTGGCGTCGTCGGCCAGACCGGGAACCGCGAATGTCGGCAGCAGCTCGGCGAATTCGGTGTCCGACGGGTGCCGCATCAGGCCGAGCGGCGTGCCGCCGATGCGCGCGTTGGTGCGCAGCCACCACGCGGTGTAGCCGTTGCGATCGGTGAGCAGGCGGCGGGTGCGCGGCGCGGAAGCCAACTGCCACAACGCCTCCGGCCAGGCGGCGTCGTCTACCAGGTCGAGATCGCGGATCGCGGCGAACTCCGGCGGGTCGTCCGACAGCGTCGACCACCAGCGGTCCTCGTCGTCCAGATCGTGATCCGGGCCGGTCGGATCGGCCTCGGTCACCACGGTGAAGTCCCAGCCGACACCGATGGCCCGCAGCGCTTGCGCGCCATAGCCTTCCACCACCGCGGGATCGATCGCGGTGAACGGCGAATCCTCGACCAGCAGCTCGCGCAGCGGGGCGTCGGGCAGCAGCAGCTCGTCGGCCGGGCGCAATTCGCCGTCGATGTCGGGCAATTCGATCAGGCTGAGCCAGGCCGGGAGGGCGGCCGGATCGGCGAGCACGGCCAGGCGCAGGACCGCGTCGATGGTGTCCGCGTCGTCCGGGTGATCTTCCAGCTCGGCACGTAAGTCGGGTTCGCTCAACAGATCTTCGGCGGTCGCCGACCGTGCGCCGAGCCGGGCCAGCAGCGGGTGCGCGGCCTCGGGATGGACCAGCCTGGCCCAATGCACCGGAATCGCGACCTCGAGCTGGTCGTCGAGCACGGTCGTGCGCGGGCCGGTGACCAATCGTCCGTCGGCGAGCGGAACCGCAAGCGCGCCAAGCTCTTCAGCGGCCAACGGATCGCCTACGAACAGCTCCAGCGCCTCGTACAGCGAATACCACCAGTGCGGTGCACGCTCCAGCCCGCTGGACAGCTCCGCCAGGCGCGCCAATCCGAGGCGGTGCACATCCAGCACACCCAGGGCCTCGGCATGCGCGGGCCGGGACAACTCCGGAATCACCAACGGCCCGACCACGTCGTCGAGCAATTGGGCCAAGTCGTCGGTCAGGCCGGTGAACGCACTCGCCCGAGTAGGCACCGCGACGTCGACCGGATCGGCAGCAGGTGCGTCGAATAAGGCCGAGTCGTCGAGCAGTTCGGCACCCGCGCCGGTGGACATCGCGTCCGGCCATGCCGGTGCATTTCCGGTGTCTGCGGCTACCGGCGAATCGGGATCGCCGGCCGAAGTCTCGGCGCGTACCGCGGAATCCGCGGCCGGCGAAACCGACAGGAGCGTTTCTGCGGAGCTGGGCGTGGTGGATGAGCCGTGTTGTGACACTGGGTCGAACAGGGCCGCTGCGGCGTCCTCAGCGGCCTTGCTGCCCGCACTGGGCGCGACGACGATCGGGAGCCACGCCTTGGTCTGGAGTTCGCGGATCAGGGCCTCGCGGAGCAGGCCGTCGGCCTCGCTGCGCGCGAAGCCCGGACTGGGGACGAGCACCAGACGATCGCGGGGCGGCAGGGCGCGGGCGAAATCCGCGTAGCCGGCGGCGAGTTCGGGGAGGCGGGCGCCGGGGAGGAGACGGCGGCGGTCCGGCTGCATGGCGATGTCGGCGATCAGCAGGGCCGGGAGGGAGAGTTCCTCGTCGGAGCGGGTCGGTGCGCGCAGCACGTCCGGGGCGGCGGCGGTCGGCCTGCCGTTGCGCACCGGAAGGAGCCAGCGGGCGTGTGGTGCGCGGTATTGCCACCAGGTCCGGGACGCGTCGGGGCCGGCGACGCGCACCTCTTGCAGGCCGTCGCCGAGATCGTTGGTGGTGCTGGTGAATTCCGCCGCATCGATCGTGATGTGTTGCAGTGCGGGCAGTTCCAGCAGCAGGTCGACGGCTTCGTCGTGCAGGCCGGCGAGCAGGGCGGCGGCATCGGTGTCCGGGCGCAGGCGCAGCACGACTTCGGTGTCGAAGCCGGCGACCGGGACGGCCTCGGTCGGCCAGGCCATCCGCAGCACCGGCGGCGCGAACTCGCCCGGCTGGTCGCTGGCCGCACTGTCGGGGATCCGGATATCGTTGTGCCGCAGCGCGTCCCAGGTCAGGTCGCGGGAGAAGCGGAGCGAGCCGGTGGCCGAGCGCAGTTCGATCTCGTCGCTGACCGACAGCACGGCGGTGAAGCCGACGCCGAACCGGCCGACGGCCGTGACATCGGACTTCCCGGACGCGCGCAGCGCGGTGAGCGCGTGCACGCCGGACAGATCCAGCGGCGCACCGGTATTGGCGATGTGCAGGTGCGCACCGTCGAGCCGGACCACCAGCCGCCCCACGACGCCGGCCTTGGCCGCCGCGTCCGCCGCGTTCTGCGCCAGCTCGGTCAGCAGCCGGTCGCGGTACCCGGCGCGCACCAGATCCGCCTCGGTCGCCGCGTCTTCGCGCAGCCGGGTCGGCGAATCACGCCAGGCGGCAAGCACGCCCGCCCGCAACGCCGAGGTGCCGAACGGATCGGCCGTCTCGGTCAGCTCTGCGGCGATGAGTCGGCCCCGCCGTCGACAACCTGCTCGGCACCGGAGGACGCCGGTGCGTCGGCTTCCGCGTCACCGCTATCGGCAACCACGGTGACCGAACCACTCGGCTCCACCACAACGTCGAAGCTCGGCTTTGCCTCCGCCACATCGCCTGCCGCAGAACCACTTTCATCGGCCTGCACGTCCGCGCTCAGCGTGCCCTCGGCCACCGCCGCATCGACAACCGAGACGGCCGCGACCGGCTCCTCGGCGGATTCAGTTTCGGTAGCCGAAGCCTCCTCGACCGGTGCCACGGCAACATCTGTTGCTACATCGGCCGACTCGGCGACGGTCTCGGCGCTGGGCGCGACCTCGGCCGGCGCCGCCACGACATCCGCGACCTCGGCCGGTGCCGCATCGGCATCCGACACAACCGAATCGACCTCGGCGGCCGGCGCGGTTTCGGCATCCGCGACAACTGCTGCATCGGCCGATCCCGTCTCGGCGACGGGGGGCACAACATTCGAGGCAGGCTCGGTCGAAACCACTGCCGACGCATCGACCGGTTCGGCCTCGACACTCGGCGCGGCCTCAGCCGGTGCCGCGTCGACAACCGGTGCAACCGAATCGGTCACGGGCGACGCGCCCGGCTCGTCGGCGGATTCAGCTTCGATTGCCGGAGCTTCCTCGACCGGTGCCGTTGCCACATCAGCCGACTCGGCGACGGTCTCGGCGCTGGGGGCGACCTCAGCCGGTGCTGCTTCGACATCCGCCACAACCGATTCGGCCTCGGCGACAAGTGCTTCCGTTGCCTCGGTGGATTCGGTGTCAGCGACCGATGTCGCATCGGCGACCGGTGCGGCCGATTCGGCCACGGCCGACTCATCAGCTGATTCGACCTCGGCGGCGGGCTCTGCCGCGGCAGGCGCGACGAGTTCCTCGGCCGGGATCAGGTCCACGGCCGCGTCATCGAATGCCTCGTACAGGGGCGAACCACCGCCGGTCGGCGCGACCGTGTCGGAGTGGGCTCCGCAGCCGTAGGCGACGTGCACGACGTGTCCGTCCGCGCCCATCGCGTTGCCGCAGACGCCGAAGGCCGCGCGCATCGAGCCGGCCAGCGGCAGATAGAAGCCGCACAGGCCGCAGGTGGACGGGGCCGCCTTGGCCATGTCCGCATCGGGGCCGAATTCGGCGTGCCAGCGCTCGGCGGCCTCTTCGCGACCTTCGAGGCTGAGCACCTGGGTGCGGCCGAGGCCGATCTCCAGGGCGACCTCGTCGACCGCCGGGTCGCCGTTGGCGACGTAGCCGGGCACCAGGCGCGGGTCGTTGGGGGGTGGCGCGAGCAGGTCGCCCGGGGCCAGGTCGCCGGGGCGGACTCGCTGGTCCCAGGGCACGAAGTCGGGCGCGACCAGGGCGTCCGGCCCGGGCAGCAGCGCCGATTCGCTCACCGTCGCGTAGTCGGCCTCCGGTGGGGCCGCCACGACGACCGCCCACTGCCAGCCGCGATAGCCGGGCAGCGTGGCCTCGAAGTGGTGGGTTGCCGCGCTGTCGTCCTCGGCAGCCACGCCGAGATGCGCCCCGACACCGGCTGGTTCCAACTCCAGGAGCGCACGGCGGGCCAGATCGACGGCATCGGCCAGAATCGGCCGGACACCGGACTCAGAAACAGAAACTGCGCTCACGGCCTACATTTTGCCGTATGAAACGCAATCGGCAGACGTTGGCCATCGGTGTGCTGGTCGGTCTGGTCATCTGGGGCGGGTGTGCGGCGGCCGATGATGCGTCGCCCGCGATGAATGTCGAGGTCGTGGCCACCCGGTCGCATGATCCGCGCGCGTTCACCCAAGGTCTGGAAATCGATGGCGACGTCCTCTACGAAGGGACCGGACTGTCGGGCGCGTCGAGCGTGCGCGCGACCAACCGCTTCACCGGCGAGCAGTTGGCCAGGGTCGACCTGCCCGCGCCCTATTTCGGCGAGGGAATCACCCTCGCCGGGGACAAGCTGTGGCAGCTGACCTGGCAGGACCACACGGCCTTCGCCAGAGACCCGAACACGCTGGCCGAGGTCGGCCGCGCGTCCTACGAGGGCGAGGGCTGGGGGCTGTGCACCAGGGCCGGGCGGCTGGTGATGAGCAACGGCACCGACACGCTCACCTTCCGCGATCCGGTCACCTTCGCGCCGACCGGCTCGATCCGGCTGACCAGTCACCAGAACGCGCGGCTGAACGAACTCGACTGCGCCGAGGACGGTTCGGTCTACGCCAACGACTGGCCCGGCGACACCATCCTGCGCATCGACCCCGACAGCGGCCAGGTGCTCGCGCAGATCAACGCGGCCGGCCTGCTGCCGCGGCCGCTCATCCCGAACGGCGAGGACACGCTCAACGGGATCGCCCAGATTCCCGGCACCGATCGCTTCCTGCTGGCCGGGAAGAACTGGCCGACCACCTTCGAGGTCCGCTTCGTGCCCGCCTGATCGCGGTGAGTTCCGGCACACCGATTCGCATGCGATTCGCTGTGCGGGGAAGTCCGGGGAGATGCACCGCCGTCAACGACGCGACGAACGTCACCTTCCGCCGACACCTTCGACAGCGAGTGAACGCCCAGCACCGAAGTACGACAGAATTGAGGATGTGACTACTCCCCGCGAACCTTCCGGTCCCGACCGTGATCGGTGGGACGGCGAGGAGTATCCGCCGATCGAACGGCACCCCGGTTTCGACCGGTATCCGCCGCCGAACACCCCGTCCGGCCGCAGGCCGCTGCCGCCGCTGGACCCCGACCGGCTAGCCCGGCGCTCCGACCCGCCCGACCCCGCCGAGGCCGAGACCCGCAGGCACGAGACCCCGCGCCGGGTCTTCCCGCATCGCCCGGAACCGCCGCACCACCCGCCGCCGCCGCGCCCGGAGCCGAAGGCCGCGGTGCCGCCGCCCACCGCGCCGCTGCCCGAGCAATCGGACGAGCCCGCCGACGACACCGCGGTTCCGCCCGGCACCCAACGCGTTCCGCGCAAACTCACGGTCACCCGCGTCGCCGCCATGCGCGGCCGCCAGCTGACCGAGAAGGGCATCGCCACCTTCCAGCGCGCGGCCAAGGCG
Source organism: Nocardia sp. NPDC051756 (assembly GCF_040681495.1). Lineage (NCBI taxonomy): Bacteria > Bacillati > Actinomycetota > Actinomycetes > Mycobacteriales > Nocardiaceae > Nocardia > Nocardia sp. NPDC051756. Next base: position 230,666 of record NZ_JBFAYV010000009.1, read on the forward strand.
GACGGCGCCGACAAATCCGGCCTCACCGCGCTGACCTACGCGACGATGGCGAACTTCGCGCTGGACGCCGCGGTCGCCGTCTCGCTGGCCAACACGCTGTTCTTCGCCAGCGCCACCGCGGAGAGCAAGACGAAAGTCGCGCTGTACCTGCTGATCACGATCGCCCCGTTCGCGGTGATCGCCCCGTTGATCGGCCCGATGCTCGACCGGTTGCAGCACGGCCGCCGGGTGGCGCTGGCCACCTCGTTCGCCTTGCGCGCGGTGGTGGCGGTGGTGCTGATCCTCGAATTCGACAGCTGGGCACTGTATCCGCTCGCGCTGTGCATGCTGATCGGCAGTAAATCGTTCTCGGTGTTGAAGAGCGCGGTGACGCCGCGCGTGCTGCCGCCCGATATCGACCTGGTGCGCACCAACTCTCGGCTCACCGTGTTCGGTCTGGTCGGCGGCACCATGGGTGCGGGCGCGATCGCCGCGCTCGCCGCCGCCATCGCCGGCTCCAGTGGCGCGCTGATCTTCGCGGCGGTGATCGCCTGTGCCGGAACCTATCTCAGCCTGCGCATCCCGTCCTGGGTGGAGGTCACCGAGGGCGAGGTGCCCGCGACGCTGAGCTATCACGCACCGACCGAAGCGCTTTCGCCGGAGAAGGAATCCGCGACGCCGCCGCGCAAGCGCAGGCAGCCGCTGGGCCGCTCGGTGGTGACCTCGCTGTGGGGCAACAGCGCCATCCGGGTGCTGACCGGGTTCCTCACCTTCTACGTCGCCTTCGTCGCCAAGGCCACCGAGCACCGCCCGGCCCAGCAGGCCGCGATGCTCGGCGTGGTCGGCGCCATGGCCGCGCTGGGCAACTTCACCGGCAATGCCACCGGCGCCCGGCTCAAGCTCGGCAAGCCGACGCTGATCGTGCTCGGCTGCACCGCGGCCTGCACGCTGGTCGCGCTGTTCGCCACGTTCGCCAACAACCTGCTCGGCGCGGCGCTTGCCGCCCTGATCGCCTCGTGCACCAGTGCGCTGGCGAAGGTGTCGCTGGACGCCTCGATCCAGGACGATCTGCCGCCGGAGTCGATCGCGTCCGGCTTCGGCCGCTCGGAGACAGTGCTGCAACTGAGCTGGGTGGTCGGCGGCGCGGCGGGCGTGCTGCTGCCGACCGACTACTGGAAGGGCTTCGCGGTGGTCACCGCGATCCTGGTGATCGGCCTGGTGCAGACCTTCGTCAGCTACCGCGGGCATTCGCTGCTGCCCGGCCTCGGCGGAAATCGTCCGCAACACGCGGAACAGGAGGTTCCCGCGACCCGGCCGATGCCACAGACTTCGAACGCATACCGTCGACCAGGGACGAGCGGCGGCGAGACCAGCCGTATCCAGCCAGGAATAGGAGACCCGAGCCAGTGAGCGAGAAGCTCAGCCCGCGCGCGATCGGCGCACTCGTCGTTGCCGCACTACTCGTGTTCACCGTCGCCTTCGTCGGCGTCCTGGTGGTGCTGGTGCGCAACGCGGACGAGCACGATCCGGTGATCACCGCCTACGCCCACGGCAAGACGGTGGACGTCACCCCGTACGTGTACTGCACGGTGCAGATGGAGGACTGCCGTTACGGGCAGACCATCGAACTGAAGGTGCCCAAGGACTACCCGTTGCAGCTGTCGCTGCCGAAGCAGGTGGCAGACGCGCCGTGGCTGGCTCAGCTGGTCTACGCGCTGCCCAACGGCGACCGGATCGACCGGGTGATCAGCCACGCGAACTTCGACGCCGGCGCGCTGGCGGTCACCATCGACTCGCATCCGGAACCGGATCTGCGGCTGGTCGGGGTGGAGTTGCAGCTGCCGATCCTGGCCAGGGACAAGGACACGGGCAAGGAGTTCTACCTGCCGCACGCGGCCTGGTCGATCAGCACCGCCGCCTGACCCTCAGCTACGACAACCAGCGCGTGGGCTCATGAGCCCACGCGCTGGTTTTATCGATCAGTCGAAACTCAGTGGTCGAGTTCGCGCGCGACCGCGCGGACGACCTCGGAGATGCGCTGCGCCGTCTTGCGATCCGGGTAGCGACCCTTGCGCAGGTCCGGCTGCACCGTCGCCTCGAGCAGGGTGATCATGTCCTCGACCATCCCGTGCAGCTCGTCCGGCGTGTGCTTGCGGGCGACCGGCTCCTTGCGGACGCGCTCGCGCTCCTGCCGCTCCTGGCCCTGTCGAACCGACGGCGGGGCCTCGAGCAGCTTCAGGCTCAGCGCCTGCGGGCCACGACGGCCCGCGGCCATGCCGAATTCGACGCGCTGCCCCGGCTTGAGTCCCTCGACGCCATCGGGCAACGCGGACGAACGGACATAGACGTCCTCACCCTCGTCCTGGGAAAGGAAGCCGAAGCCCTTTTCGACGTCGTACCACTTCACCCTGCCGGTCGGCACTGCGCTCACCCGTTCATCATCGAAAAACTCGAACCCCACCGGCCCGAGCACATCTGTTCACGGAATCCGCTGCGGCACAACGCCCGGAACGGATTCTCTTCTGTTTGCGAAAAGAACGCGCCCAGCAGTGATGCGGGACGCGCTTGCCTACGAGTCTACCCCGGTGCCTATAACGCAAGCACATCAGTTTTACGGTCGTCCGGTGACGAACCCCTCCGCTTCACCACCGCCGCACAACGCCGATCCCTCGTCGACCGGGGGCGGGCAGCGCAGGCCCGGCGACTGGTTGCTACAGCTCGCGCTCGGCCTGTTCGCGCTGGGATTGCTGGCGATCGTCGCCATCTTCCTGATCCCGGTGCTGTCGGACGGATCGCCGGGGCTGTGGCTCTACTTCGCCGCGCTGCTCGCGCCGCTGGGATTTCTGTTCGCGATCGTCTTCGCCCTGCGGTCGGGGCGGCGCTCGCGGTGATCGGCCCGGCGGCGATCGGCCCTGGCCACAGGGGATGATCGAACCCGTGTTCGGATCGATCTGACTCGAAGGTCACCGGTGCGCTGCGAACGGGTTACCCGAGTCTGTCGTTACCAAATCCCCGTTGTGATCCTCGTCACATAACGGGGAGGTCACGGACCGGTGACGGCCCGGCACTCGTCTGAGCGCACCGCGTCTAGCTGCAAAGAAGGGTCTACGCCCGGGCCGAGACCGGGCCGAGACCCGCTCGTACACGCCGGTTACCAAATGGTGATTTTTCCCGCCGATCGTCGTACCGTTCTTACCGAGCCGGGACAACCGGCACACACCGGCCCGCCGCACCGAACCTCGCCCCGCGGGACACCGGAAACCCGACGGAAACGTAGGGGCGAGGGCGGGCATGACGACCTCTCAGTCCAGCCCGACCGATGACCTCGCAGGTGCGTCGAGAGGAAGACGAACCCGATATGAGTGGACGCCATCGCAAGCCAAGCTCCACCGGACGCACGGTAGCCAAGGTTGCTGTGACCGGTGCGATCATCGGCACCGCGGGTGTGGCCCTCGCTGGCAACGCCAGCGCGGCACCCGACTCCGACTGGGATCGCCTCGCACAGTGTGAGGCCGGCGGTAACTGGGGCATCAAGACCGGTAACGGTTTCGACGGTGGACTGCAGTTCTCCCCGAGCACCTGGCAGGCCCACGGTGGCGGCGAGTACGCGGCCAGCGCCAACCAGGCCTCCCGCGAGCAGCAGATCGCCGTGGCCGAGAAGGTCCTCGCCTCCCAAGGCTGGGGCGCCTGGCCGAGCTGCTCCTCCAAACTGGGCCTGAGCAGCGCGCCCACCCAGCGCTCCGCCCCCACCACCAACGAAACCCCGCGCTGGAGCCCCGAGCCCGCGCCGCAGGCCGCTCAGGCCGCGCCGGACAGCACCCAGCAGGTCTTCTCGGCCGTCGACCGCGCACTCGAGGTCGTTCAGGGCCAGGGCGTCCAGGTGCCCAAGGAAGCCTTCGACTTCTTCAACGCCGCCAAGGCGAGCAACGCCAAGCTCGATCCCGCCATCGTGAACTTCTACGAGGCGAACAAGGGTCTGCTGCCTTCCTGATCAACCACGAATAAGGCCCCGCATCCTCGGATGCGGGGCCTTATTCGTATCTGTCGGACTTCCCGTCCGGAAAATCAGCGGTTGATGACCGTGTTCGGGTGCATGTAAGGCAGCTGATCCGCCGGAAGCGGGAACTCGGTGTCCTCACCGTACGGCGAGAGTCCACCGGAACGGGTCGACGAGAGTTCGGTGACCGCGTGGTCACCTTCGGCGACCTTCGGCCAGCCGTTGTCGACATACGGTTTCTTCGATTTGTTCACCACGACCCTCATGCTAGCGGCTCGTCCGCCGCTCCGAGCCGCAGGCCAGAGCTAGTCGGCAAACTCTTCGCGTCGGCGACCGGTGGTGTGCGCGTAGGTAAGTCGGCCGGTTGTCCATGCACTCGCGAAATCGGCGATGACCTGGGTATCTGCTGTGCAGTCAACGCCGCACCGGCGTACCCCGATCCGAGACCGTAGGCTGGATCGGATGACCGCGACCTCCCTCGCCGGATGGCTCGGTGCACGCAGTGATGCCCAACTGGTCACGCTGCTCGAACTCCGGCCTGATCTGGCTGTGCCGCTGCCCTCGTCGATGGCCGTGCTGGCCGCGCGGGCCGAGCAGCGTGCCTCGGTGCTGCGCGCCACCGATGACCTGGACACTCTCGATTTCGCGATCCTGGAAACCCTTGCGGTGCACGGGGTGACGCGCACCGAGAGCAACGGCGCTCCGCTGACCCGCGCCGAGTTGCACGTGCAGCTGAACGAACGGGTGAGCACCGCGGCCATCGATGCGGCGATCGAGCGGCTGACCGCCCGCGCACTGGTCTGGACCAGCGACGATGCGCTGCACCTGATCACCGCCGCGGTCGAGGCGCTGCCCTGGCCGATCGGCAGCACCACCGAGATCCCCGACTCGCTCACCGAACCCGAGGTCCGCGAGGTCCTGCCCGAGCTCGGCTCGGCCGCCCGGGCGCTGCTGGACAAGCTGGCCACCACCGGCCCGCGCGGGCGCACCAGGGACGCCGCGCCGGGCACCCCGGCCGATCGTCCGGTGCAGCAGCTACTTGCCCGCAGGCTGTTGAACCGGATCGACGACGAGACGGTGGAACTGCCCGTCACGGTCGGCCAGGTGCTGCGCAACGAGCCGGTGACGCACCCGCACGCGCTGACCCCGCCCGCGCCGAAGCCGAAGAAACAGACCTCCGCCGACGTGAACGCCGTCGCCGCAGGCGAAGTCGGCGAGCTGCTGCGGCACTGCACCGCCATCCTGGACATCCTCGGGCAGGCCCCGGCCCCCGCCTTGCGCGCGGGCGGGCTCGGCGTGCGCGAACTGCGCCGGATCGCCAAGCAGGCCGGCATCGACGAGCCGCGGGCGGGTTTGCTGGTGGAACTGCTGGCCGCCGCACGACTGATCGAAAAGGGTTTGCCGGACCCGCCGCCGGAGGTCGACTCGACCGACGACTTCTGGGCGCCGACGCCCGCGGTCGACGCCTGGCTGGAGGCGCCGCTCGCCCGGCGCTGGGCCGCACTGGCCATGGCGTGGCTCGATATGGACCGAATGCCGTGGATGATCGGTCTCCGCGACGCCAACGACAAACCCCTCGCGGCGCTCTCGCTGGAGCTGCGCACCCCGCACGCGCCCCGCGACCGGCACGCGATCCTCGGCCTGCTCGCCGAATATCCATCCGGCAGTGCCCTCACCCCCGCCGACCTCGGCCGGGTGCTCGCCTGGCGGCAACCGCGCTGGCGCAGGCACTTTCGGCTGGAGGCGGTGGAACACACGCTGGCCGAGGCGGCGGCGCTCGGCTTCGTCGGCCGCGGCGCGCTCGGCTCCCCGGCCCGCGCGCTGCTGCACGGCTCGCCGACCAGCGCGGCCGATGCCGAGGCGGCGATGGAGTCGGCGTTGCCTGCGCCGGTCGATCACGTGCTGGTCCAGGCGGATCTGACGGTGATCGCCCCCGGCCCGCTCACCGCGGACCTACAGCAGCGGATCGAACTGGTCGCCGACGTCGAATCCGCCGGTGCGGCAACGGTTTACCGCATCAGCGAGACGTCCGTGCGCCGCGCGCTCGACGCCGGGCTGACCGCCGCCGAACTGCACGCGCTGTTCACCAAGCACTCGCGCACCCCGATCCCGCAGGCGCTGACCTATCTGATCGACGACGTCGCCCGGCGGCACGGACAGCTGCGGGCGGGCATGGCCCAGTCGTTCCTGCGCAGCGACGACCCGGCGCTGCTGGCCCAGGTGCTGGCCGCACCGGTGGCGGGCACGCTCGCGCTGCGGGCCATCGCGCCGACCGTGGCGATCGCCCAGGCGCCGCTCGGCGAGGTGCTCGAGCAGCTGCGCGCGGCCGGTTTCGCGCCGGCCGGCGAGGATTCGGCGGGCATCATCGTGGATCTGCGGCAGCGCGGCGCGCGAATCTCCGCCCGGCCCAATGCCCGGCCGCCGTGGCGGCCGATGCCGCCGAGCACCGAACAGCTGGAACTGCTCGTCACCGAGCTGCGCGCGGCCGAACGCGCCACCAGTGCGCGCTCCGCGCAATCGGTGCGGATGGACGGCACCCGGACCAACACCGCGGCGACCCTGGCCCTGCTGCAACTGGCGGCGCGGGTGCGGCGCTCGGTGAATATCGGCTACGTCGACGCGTCCGGCGTGGCGACCCAGCGCGTGGTGGAACCGCTCAAGGTCGGCAACGGCCAGCTGGACGCGCTCGACCCGGTGACCGGCGCGGTCCGGCACTTCACGCTGCACCGGATCGCGTCGGTCGCCCTGCTCGAATAATCAGGCCTTGGGCTTGGCCAGGCAGAAGGTGGTCTTCGGCGCCTCGGAGATCAGCCGGAAGCTGTCCGCGTCGGCCCCGCACAGCAGCTCGTCGGCCTCGCCGTCGATCCGCTTCACCACCTTGAAGGTCGCCTCGGTGGAACCGCAGTCCACGCTCTTGACGCCGGCCGCGCTGCTCTCGTTGTAGCAGCTGCCCTGCTTGAAATTGGGCGCCAGGCACAGGAACGCGGTGCCGCCTGCGAGGTTCGCCTGGTAGGCGGTGTAGTCCGTCGCGCAGTCGACCTTCTTGTCGGAGCTCTGCGCGATCTTGTAGACCGCCTTGTCGGACGAGCAGTCGACCGTCTCGGTCTTGGCATCGGCCGAGGCACCCTTGACGATGCAGTCACCGACCTTGGCCGACGACCCGCCGGCCTTGCTGTCATCCTTGGCCGACGAACAACCGACCAGCGTGACGATTACCGCCGCCACCGCGACGAGGGCAAGCACCACGCGTGCCAGCAGCCTCGCTCCTGGAAACTTCACCTGAAAACCTCTCTCACCGAACACATTCACGCCGCTCGCGAACGCGGTGAGGATACCCGGACGCCGAGTGCGACCGCATCAGCTCTACGGGTGATATCGAGACTTGCGGACGTGCGGACTACCAGGTGCTCCACATGCCGAGCAGGGCGTACCCGAGGATGCTGGGCAGTAGGCGGCCGAGCAGTTGGAATCCAAAGCTATTCACTAGCAATGCCTTTCGCGTATTACCCATAACGTGGACATTCGTCCAACACGTGGGTTCTTTCGCTCCGGCGGACCGAGTCGTTACGCTTGGCCAGTATGACGCTGGACGAGGTTGCCCGCGACTTGTACGGACTCGCCCCGGGCGAGTTCGTCGCCGCCCGCACGGCCAAGGCCGACGCGGCCAAGGAGGCGGGCGACAAGGAACTCGCGACCGCCATCGGCAAATTGCGCAAACCCACGATCACCGCGTGGACAGTGAACCTGCTGGCCCGCGAGGCGCCCGAGGACGTGGCGGCGCTGCTCCAGCTGGGTGCGGCGCTGCGTTCGGCGCAGCGCAAGCTGTCCGGCGCCGAGCTGCGCAGCCTGACCGGGCAGCGGCAACAGGCAGTCAACGCACTGGCCAAAAAGGCAGGCACGCTGGCCGCGGAGCACGAGCGTCCGGTGAACGAGAGCGTGCTGCGCGAGGTCGGGCAGACGCTGAACGCGGCATTGGCCGATCCGGAGGTGGCCGAGCAGGTACACAACGGGACGTTGGCCACCTCGGCGACCTATGACGGGTTCGGTCCGGCCGGTCCCGGGCTGGTCGCGGTCGACGACGCGGCCGAACCGGCCGAGGCTCCCGCCGAGGACAATCCGCGCCACGATCTGGACGACGCGTTGGAGTCCCTCGAATCCGCACGCACAACCAGGGATTCAGCGCACGACGAGGCCGACCGTGCGGCAGATCAGCTGGGCGACATCGACTCCCGGATCACCGAACTGAAGGAAGCGCTCGCCCAGGCCGAACAGGAACGGCAGTTCGCCCGCGCGGCCGAACGCGCAGCCCAAGACCAATTACGTTCGGCGCAAAAGCAACTCGACCGAGCCGAACGCTGGGTTGAGCGAGCGCGCGAGCGCGTCGACGGCGAATAAGGATCAGCCGCAGACACCGACCAGCCAGCACAGACTGCAAACGATGTGCGCCCCCAGTTCGCCACGCGGACAGCGGAATCCGCACCCTGACTCGGGATCCGCACTGGCTTTAGGGCCCTATTCTCGGTGCGGATCCCGAGAGCGAGTGCGGATCTTGGGAGAAACCGGCTCGAGGGGCACTTCGCAGGCAGGTTCACCCGCTTCGCAGGCAGGTTCACCGTCGAACCCACCCCTGGACCACCACCGAAACCGCCACCGACCCGACCCGCTCTTGTCCGAAGCGTTTGTAACCGGACCACAGCCAAGGAACCACGCCGGAACTCGACGAACACGCACCTGGCTGCGGGAGGTAAGCCGGGTACGGCACACGACGCGCCCAGCACTGCTCCAGTGAAAACCTGTGTAGGTCTTCAGCTTTCTATTGCCAGGTCACTCTGGGATGTCTGTTGTTGTGCCTGCCTGGATAGGTGTACCTGGTCCCTGGGGATGATCGAGTAATGCTGGGCGCGTCAGGTGGGGTACCCGGCTTACCTCCCGCAGTTGGGATGGGCAACGTGGCAGTTCCGGCGTGGTTCCTTGGCTGTGGTCCGGTTCAGAGACGGCAAGGAATTCGAGGTGAGTCAAATGGTCGTTCTCGAACATCGAGGTTAGTCAAATGGTTGCTGTTGAAGATCATTTAGCGACCATTTGACTAACCTCGATGGTGGCTCAGCCGCGCAGGGTGCCTGGGTAGAGGTACTCGTCCGGGGGCGGGGTGTTCTGGTTGAGCCAGGCGTCGAAGAAGCCGGTCAGATCCGTCGGCGACTTCGACTGCACGAACGTGCGGAACTCCGGCATCGACGCGTTCGCGTAGGCGTGCGCCGCGTTGAATTCCCGTACCGCGGCGAAGAATACGGCGTCCCCGAGCTGCCTGCGCAGCGCGTGCAGGAACAGTGGCCCGCGGTAGTAGACCGAGGTGAATTCCTTTCCGGCGCCGGGGTTCGCCAGCGGGATCTCCCAGAACTCGCTGTTGGCCAAGTACTTCTGGAGGGTCTGCCGGTATTCCGCGTCGACGTCCTTGCCCTCCTTCTGCTCCGGCCACAGGTAGTCGGCGGTGTAGCTGGCGAAGCATTCGTTCAGGCACACGTCCGACCACTGCCGCACCGACACCGAATCGCCCCACCACTGGTGGGTGATCTCGTGCACCGCGGTCGGCAGGTCGGTCCAGGGCGCGTAGATCGGCCGGGTCTGGGTCTCCAGCGAGAACATGATGTCGGCGTCCACGTAGATGCCGCCGGAGGACTCGAACGGATAAGGGCCGTAGAGGCTTTCGATGAAATCGAGGATCTCCGGCAGGCGCTGCTCGGTCTCCCGGTTGCGTTCGGCCTGCGGGGCGAAGGCGCTGATCAGCGGGGTGCCGTTGGCCCGGCGCTGCTCCAGGAAGCTGAACTTGTCGATCGCGATGGTGGTCAGGTAGCCGATCACCGGCTGGTTGGCCGCCCAGCTGACCGTGCGCCGCTCGCCCTGCACCTCGTCCTGGGTGCGCAGGCCGTTGGAGACGACCTCCCACTCCGCGGGGACGGTCGCGTGCAGCGCGAAGGTGGCCTTGTCCTGCGGCGTGTCGTTGAGCGGGTACCAGCTGGTCGCCGAGTGCGGCTCGCCCGCGGCGAACGCGCCGCCGCTCGGCGCGTAGGTCCAGCCGTTGCCCTCGGTGTTCTGCGCGATGCCCGCGTAGTCCACGGTCACCGTGAACGGCAGGCCGGGTAGCAGCGGAACCGACGGGGTGATGGTGAGTTCGTGCTCGCCGTTGCGGTTGAACCCGGCGGGCAGGTTGTTCACCGTCACCGCACGCACGTCCGGGCCGGCGAAGTCGAGGTTGAACGCGCGCAGCGCCTGGGTGGCGAGGGCGTCGATGCGGGTCTTCCCGGTGAGCTGATGGCTCGCCGGCTCGTAGTCGATGGTGACGTCGTAGTGACGGGCGTCGTAGCCGCCGTTGCCGTCCTCCGGGTAGTACGGGTCGCCGAGGCCGGACGATCCGGTGAACGGATCGGGCGGCGGGTCCGCGGCGGCAGGCGCCCCCGCGGTGACGACCGCGCCCACGACCACCGCACACATCCAGCCGGACAACCTCATTCGACAACCACCCCTCTTACTTCCGGTACAGCCGTACCAACCCCGATGGATGGTAGCCGGTTCAGTCCGTGCTGCCGCTCAGCGCCACCGACGCGCCGAGCCCGACGATCATCATCCCGCCGGCCCCGCCGACCGCCTCCAGCCGCCGCGGCGAGCGGGCGAACCAGCTGCGCGCGGAGGACGCGAGCAGCGCCCACGCGCTGTCCGAGACCACCGCGATCGCCAGGAAGATCGAGCCGAGGATCAGGAATTGCAGCGGCAGCGACCCGGCGGCAGGATCGGCGAAGTGCGGCAGGATCGCCGCGAAGAAGATGATCGCCTTCGGGTTGGTCACGCCGACGATCACGCTCTGGCGCAGCACCTTCGCGTCCGGTACCAGGTCGACCTTGGCGCCCAGCGCGTCGAGCAGCGTCTTACGCTCGCGAATCGCCTGCACGCCGATGTACATCAGGTACAGCGCACCGGCGAACTTGATCACGGTCAACGCGAGCGCGGAGGCCATCAGCAACGTGCCCAGCCCCACCGCGACGAGCAGCAGCGCGACGAACACGCCCATGCAATGCCCGACTACAGACAGCAACGCCGCGCGCCGGCCGAGCGTGAGCGCCCGTCCGATGGTGAACAGCACCCCGGGCCCGGGGACGATGATGAGGACGGTCGCCGCCGCGAGAAACGCCAGCAGGTTGGACATCGGAACCATCTTCGGAGTCTAAGCGGCGGCGCAACCCGAAATCAGGGATTTTTCCCGGCTCAGGAACCGAGATCGTCGGGCAGCTGGTGCGGATCGAGCAGCAGCCGCTTGGCCGGCGCGCGCCGGACCTTCTCGGTGAGCGCGAGATTGTCGGTGAGCAAACGCCATTCGGCGTCGCTGATCGCGGCGCGGGCGCGTTCGATCACCTCGTCGTCGGTGGTGCCCCAGGCGATCGGCATGGCGCTGACCGACTGCCAGCGCTCCCCGACCTGCCGCGGCGCGCGATCGGTGCGCACCGCGACCGCGGGCACCCGCTCCCCCGCGGCCATCTCGTGCCCGGGCAGCGCGCGGACCCGGCGGATGACCAGCGCGTAGCGCGGATCGGTGGCGTCCGGCTTGGCCACGTCGACCAGGGCAAGCAGCACCACGCTCGCCGGATAGGTCTCCGAGACCACCGCGGGCACCAGCTCACCGTCGGTGTAGAGCTTGTCGATGCTCGCGTGTCGCGCGGTCCAGAAGGCCACCCACAGCGAGACCACCGCGCCGAGGATGAATGCGATGGTCAGCAGGTAGGCCCACGGGTGGTCCAGGTAGATCAAATACGCCGCGCCTGCGGTCGCGATGATCGCTGCGGCAATCGCCCCTATACGTAGTCGACGCTGGTCGGCGAAGACTTCGTTGACCGCGCGGGCATGCTTGCGGTCCACCGGGAATTCGAAGCGTCGCACGTCCCTATTCCTAGCACAGTTTACGGAGGAGTCGCCTCCACTTATCCGATGGGCGGTCCGAGCAGGTCGTCGGCGTCCATGATTCGGTAGGCATACCCTTGTTCGGCCAGAAAACGCTGCCGGTGCGCCGCGTATTCGGCGTCGAGGGTATCCCGGGCCACCACCGAGTAGAAATGGGCTTGGCCGCCATCGTGTTTCGGCCGCAGCAACCGGCCCAGGCGCTGCGCCTCCTCCTGGCGGGAGCCGAAGGTGCCCGAAACCTGCACCGCAACCGAGGCTTCCGGAAGATCGATGGAGAAGTTCGCCACCTTGCTGACCACCAGCACCGGGATATCGCCCTGCCGGAACGCCTCGAAGAGTTCCTCGCGCTCTTTGGTTTTCGTCGAACCCTGGATCACCGGCGCGTTCAGCGCGGCGCCCAGCTCGTCGAGCTGGTCGAGGTAGGCGCCGATCACCAGGGTCGGCGCATCCGTGTGCTTGGCCAGGATCGACTGCACCACCGGGATTTTCGTGCGCGCGGTGGAGCACAGCTTGTAGCGCTCCTCCGGCTCGGCGGTGGCGTAGGACATCCGCTCGGCGTCGGTGAGCGTCACCCGCACCTCGATGCACTCGGCGGGGGCGATCCAGCCCTGCGCCTCGATGTCCTTCCACGGCGCGTCGTAGCGCTTCGGGCCGATCAGCGAGAACACGTCGCCCTCCCGGCCGTCCTCGCGGACCAGGGTCGCGGTGAGGCCGAGGCGGCGGCGCGATTGCAGGTCGGCGGTCATCCGGAAGACCGGCGCGGGCAGCAGGTGCACCTCGTCGTAGATGACCAGGCCCCAGTCGCGGCTGTCGAACAGCTCGAGGTGCCGGTATTCGCCCTTGGTCCGGCGGGTGATCACCTGGTAGGTCGCGATGGTGACCGGGCGGATCTCCTTGCGCTCGCCGGAGTATTCGCCGATCTCCTCCTCGGTCAGCGAGGTGCGCGCCAGCAGCTCGCGGCGCCACTGCCGGCCCGCCACCGTGTTGGTGACCAGGATCAGCGTGGTCGCCTTGGCCTTCGCCATGGCGGCCGCGCCGACCATCGTCTTGCCCGCGCCACAGGGCAGCACCACGACCCCGGAGCCGCCCGCCCAGAACGAGTCGGCGGCCATCTCCTGATAGTCGCGCAGGTGCCACTTGTCGTCGGAGTAGTCCAGCTCGATCGGATGCGCCTCGCCGTCGACGTAGCCGGCCAGATCCTCGGCGGGCCAGCCGATCTTCAGCAGCATCTGCTTGATCCGGCCGCGCTCGGAGCCGTGCACGACCACGGTGTCGTCGTCCAGCCGAGCCCCGAACATCGGCGCGAGCTTCTTGTGCCGCAGCACCTCCTCGAGCACCGCGCGGTCCAGGCTGACCAGCACCAGCCCGTGCGCCGGATGCTTGACCAGCTGCAACCGCCCGTACCGGGCCATGGTGTCGACGATGTCGACCAGCAGCGGCTGCGGCACCGCGTACCGGGAGAAGTTGACCAGCGCGTCCACCACCTGCTCGGCGTCGTGCCCGGCCGCGCGCGCGTTCCACAAGGCCAGCGGCGTCACCCGATAGGTGTGCACGTGCTCGGGCGCGCGCTCCAACTCGGCGAACGGCGCGATGGCCTGCCGCGCCGCGTCGGCCAACTCGTGGTCGACCTCCAGCAGCAGCGTCTTGTCACTCTGCACAATCAGTGGACCGTCGGTCACAGCCCCTCCTCGCATCGATTCCGGACCATTCTCCCTGAGACCCCCGACAGCCCGGCACGGCCGGTCCCCTGACCACGACAATTACCGTTGCAGGGCCCGGTCGAACTCGGCGGGCCAGCCCTCCGCGGGTCCCGGCGGGTCGGTGGGAAGACGCGCGGCCAGCCAGTGGTCGCGGCTGCGGCCGCGTTGCAGGCTGCCTTGCCGGGCCAGGCCCTCGTAGCGGAAACCGGTGCGGCGGGCCACGGCGGCGGAGGGGTAGTTGCCGACGAACGCGCGCCAGCTGATCCGGCGCAGCGCCAGGCCGTCGGGCCGGAAGGCGTAGTCGCAGACCAGGTTCACCGCCTGGGTCATCAGGCCGCGCGAGCGTTCGCCCGGGGCCAGCCAGAAGCCGATCTCGGCCGAGGACTCGTCCCGCTCGCCGAGGCCGATCATGCCGACCACGGTGCCGCCCTCGCGCAGGCGCAGCGCCCAGGTGGGGCTGCGGCCCGCCCAGCCGGGGCGGACGATGTCATCGACGAAGGTCTGCGCGTTGTCCCGGGTATAGGGCACCGGGATGGTCACCCACTCGCCGATGGACGGATGCTGACAGCACTCGGTGATGGCATCGATATCGGCGGCGGTGGGGATCGACAGCCAGACCGTTCCGTTCGACAGCGCGCGTGCGTCCATCGAGTCATGTTGTCACGAAACGCCGGATCTGAGCATCGGCCTTGCCGCGCGCCGGGCCGGGGCACCGCGGTAAACCGACCGGCCCGGAGATCGTAGAATCTCCCTGATGGTTGCCGCTCTGCTTGCCGGATTGTTCGAATCACATCGAGCGCATCTGCTCTCGGTCGCGTATCGGCTGACGGGCAGCGTCGGCGACGCCGAGGACGCGGTGCAGGAGAGCTGGCTGCGCCTGGCCGGCGCCCACCAATCCGAGATCGACGACCCGCGCGCCTGGCTGACCACCGTGGTGAGCCGAATCTGCCTGGACCGCTTGCGCAGTGCCGCGGTGCGCCGGGAAAGCTATGTGGGGCAATGGCTGCCGGAGCCGGTGGTGACCGCGCGCACGCCGTCGAGCACGCCGGACCCGCTGGAGGCGGTGGTCCGCAAGCAGGAATACCGGCTCGCGGCCATGGTGGTGCTGGACCGCCTCACCCCGCCGCAGCGAGTGGCTTTCGTTCTGCACGAAGGACTTTCGGTGCCGTTCGACGAGATCGCCGAGATCCTCGACGTATCGGTCGAGGCCGCGCGCCAGCTCGCGGTGCGGGCGCGCAAGGCGGTGGCGGACACGCCGCCGCCGGTGTCGGACGCCGAGCACGAGGCCGCGGTGCAGCGCTTCCTGACCGCGCTGCGCTCCGGTGACGTGCGCGCGGTTACCGCTGCGCTGCACCCGGATTCGGTGGTGATCGGCGATGCCGACGGCACCACCTCGACCGCGGTGAACATCCTGCGCGGTGCGGATCGGATCGCGCGCTTCTACCTGGGCCTGGTGCGCAAGTACGGCCTGGACGGCACCGCCGTGGATCCCGCGTACAACTACGAATTCGCCTCGGTCAACGGGCAATTGGGCATGGTCGTCACCGCAGGCTATGGACACCCGCCGCGGGTCATGGGTTTCACCATCCGCGACGGACTGGTCTGGGGCACTTACGATCTGGCGAATCCGGCCAAGCTGACCGGCATTCGGCTGGGCTGAGCCCGCCGGGCCGGCCCCCTCACGACCGGCCCGGCGGGCTGCCATCAGGGAGTGGCCGAGCCGGAGAACCAGTTGCCGGTGGATGAGCCGAGGCCGGGGTTGCCGGTCGAGGAACCGAGCCCCCAGTCCGGGGTCGAGGAGCCGAAGCCCGAGATGAAGTCCTGCATGATGTGTCGGAACAGACCGAGAGCGGATCCGGCGACCTCCGACGTGGCCGGATTCACAACAAGGTCCAGATATGAGGCCATGAATGCCCCTTTCGAGATACCCGCAGAGTGCGGGACTGTGAGGTAGAACACGGCGAGGCTAGCTGCCGCTGGGAAACTGCACAACCATGCAGGTAGAAGGCCCAAAATCAAAGTGAAGCATAGCTATTCGCTATTGAATAGCAACAATAGCGAATGCTGAGCTAGTCTCCGACTATGCCTCCGCAACCCGCCACCGTTGCTCGCCTGCGCCCCTTCGCCTCCACGATCTTCGCGGAGATGACCGAGCTCGCCGTCCGGTTCGACGCGGTCAACTTAGGTCAAGGATTCCCCGACACCGACGGCCCGGCCGGCATGCTCGAGGTCGCCCGGCAGGCCATCGCCGACGGCCTCAACCAGTACCCGCCCGGGCGCGGGATGCCGGTGCTGCGCCGCGCCATCGCCGACGACCGCGCCCGCCGCTACGGCACCCACTACGACCCCGACACCCAGGTGCTGGTGACCGTCGGGGCGACCGAGGCGATCGCCGCCGCCATCCTCGGCCTGGTCGAGCCCGGTGCCGAGGTCGTGCTGATCGAGCCGTACTACGACTCCTATGCTGCCGCAGTCGCTTTGGCCGGTGCGCAGCGGCGCACCGCGCGCCTGGTCGCCGATGGCGATCGGTTCGTGCTCGACCTGGACAGCCTGCGCGCCGCGATCACCCCGGCGACCAGGATGCTGGTGGTCAACTCCCCGCACAACCCGACCGGCACCGTGCTCGGCCGCGCCGACCTGGCGGCGATCGCCGAGATCGCTTGCGAGCACGACATTCTGGTGCTCACCGACGAGGTCTACGAGCACCTGGTCTACGACGGCACCGACCACATCAGCCTCGCCACGCTGCCCGGGATGGCCGAGCGCACCGTCGTGGTATCCAGCGCGGCAAAGACTTTCAGCGTCACCGGCTGGAAGACCGGCTGGGCGTGCGGTCCGGCGCCGCTGATCGACGGCGTGCTCGCGGCCAAGCAGTTCATGACCTTCGTCGCCGGCGGCCCGTTCCAGCCCGCGGTCGCACACGCGTTGAACCACGAGCTGGAGTGGGTGGCCGGGCTGCGGGACACGTTGTCCGAGAAACGACTTCGGCTCGCCGCCGCCCTGGCCGACACCGGGCTGGAGGTGAAGCAAAGTCCGGGCGGCTATTTCGTGTGCGGCGACATCACCCCGCTCGGCGCGACCGACGGCCTCGCCTTCTGCCGCGAACTGCCGAAGCGGCTCGGCGTCGCCGCCGTCCCGGTCAGCGTGTTCGCCGACGACGCCGCGGCCTGGAGTCACCTGGTGCGCTTCACCTTCTGCAAGCGCGACGAGACGCTCGACGAGGGCGTGCGCAGGCTCCGCGCCGGCGGGCGATAAAACTTGTCATACCCTGCCAGGTTTCGCTGGCAGGGTATGACTCATGGCAACCCAATACTTCACCGCGACCAGCCTCGACGGTTACATCGCCGACGCGGACCACTCGCTCAGCTGGCTGTTCGAGGTCGACGACGACGGCAGCGCCGAGCACAACATCACCGAGTTCCTGGCCGGCGTCGGCGCGATGTGCATGGGCGCGACCACCTACGAATGGATCATGGCCAACGACCCGCCGGAGAACTGGGCCAAGGTCTACGGCGACCTCCCGTGCTGGGTGTTCACCCATCGCACGCTGCCCGCCGTCCCGGGCGCGAACTTGCGGTTCGTCTCCGGCGCGGTCGAACCGGTGCACCGGGACATGCTGGAAGCCGCTGGTGGACAGCACATCTGGATCGTCGGCGGCGGCGAGCTGGCCGGGCTGTTCGCCGATGCCGGGCTGCTCGACGAGATCATCGCGGGCGTCGCACCGGTGACCCTGGGCGCCGGTGCGCCGGTGCTGCCGCGGCGAATCCTGGCCTCGCGCATGCAGCTCGTCGACGTCTCCCAGATGGGTCAGTTCGCGCAGCTGCGGTATCGATTGGTGAAGTAGCCGATCAGGACGGGCGCGGCAGGGTCGGATCCGCGGGCGGCCTGGTCCGCGGATACCGGCGCGCTTGCGGCGCATGCCATCCGAAGCGCAACGCGAGCAGCCGGAAGGCGATCGCGCCGAGCGCGGCCAGCGCCCCGGTCCACGCCTGGTAGACGCCGAAGTGCAGCAGCGTCGCCGTGGCGACGGCGCCGGCCAGCGCGGGCACCGCGTAGATCTGGTCCGGCCGAAGCACATTCGGCGTCTGCCCGCCGAGCAGGTCGCGGATCACGCCGCCGCCGATCGCGGTGACCAGGCCGAGCAGCGCCGCCGAGGGCGCGCCGAGTCCGCGCGAGTAGGCGATGACCGTCCCGGTCACGCAGAACAAGCCGAGCCCGAAGGCGTCGGCCACCTCGAGCGGTCCCCTGGTCAGCCGCCGTGACGGATGCCAGAAGAAGATCACCGCGGCGGCCAGCACCGCCGTCCACAGATAACTGAGATCGACGAACGCCGCGGGTGGCGTCCGGCCGATCAGCAGGTCCCGGATGATGCCGCCGCCGAGCGCGGTGGCACAGGCGAGCACCACGATGCCGAAGATGTCGAAGTCCCGCCGCACGGCCAGCAACGCGCCCGAACTCGCGAACGCGAACACCCCGAACAACTCCCCGGCATGCTGCGCCGCGCCGACCGCCGACCCGAACGGGCCGGCCAGCACCGCGGCTTCGAAATCCACCATGCCGCTCACCGTGTCACACCCCGCCGCGCGCTCCGCGCCGACAGGCCCGTGCGGTCAGGCGGGGGTGGGGCGGGCCCGGTCGGTGGCGAGCAGGACCGCGATGGCGCCGAGCATGGTGCCCATGAGGTAGCGCTGCATGCGGAGCCAGAGCGGCCGGCCGGTGAGGAAGGTCGCCAGGCCGGCCGCGCCGAGCACGATCAGTCCGTTCACCGTCAACGCCACCACAATCTGCACCGCGCCGAGGATCAGGCTCTGCAACCAGATCTGCCCGCGTTCGGGCGCGACGAACTGCGGGATCAGCGCCATGTACAGGATCGCGATCTTCGGGTTCAGCAGGTTGGTCAGGAACCCCATCATGAACAGCCGCCGGTTCGGGTCCGAGGGCACCGTCGTGGGCTCGAATATCGAAGTGCCGCCGGGCCGCAGCGCCTGCCAGGCCATCCACAGCAGGTACGCGGCACCGGCCAATTTCACCGCCAGGTACAGCCCCGGCACCATCGCGAACACCGCGGTGATGCCGGCCGTCGCGGCCACCAGGTACACCCCGAACCCCAGCGCGACCCCGCCCAGCGACACCAAACCGGCGCGGCGGCCCTGCGATACGGTCCGGGAAACCAGGTACATCATGTTCGGCCCTGGCGTCAGGACCAGTCCCAACGCCACGGCCGCCACACCGAGAACTGCCGCCATTTCGATCACGCTGTCGATCCTCGCCGACCAGTGCTGTCGAGTCTCGGTCCACTTGAACGTTGCTGGCCCGGTGACCTACCGCGTTCTCGGCTTCCCGCACGGAGCACCGCGCGGGAGGCCGAAACCGGTGTGGCAGTCAGGGATTGCGGCGCTGCCGCACCGCGTCGGCCAGCACGTCGAGCTGGCGGGCGGTGGTGTCCCAATCGAGGCAGGCATCGGTGATGGACTGGCCGTAGGTCAGTTCGCTCGCGTGCCCGAGGGTGAGATCCTGCCGGCCCTCGACGAGGAAGCTCTCCAGCATCACGCCGACCACACCGGGTTCGCCTGCACCGAGCCGCGCCGCGATATCGGTGACCACGTCGACCTGCTTGTTGTGGTCCTTGTTGCTGTTGCCGTGGCTGGCATCGACGACCACCCGCTGCGGCAGCCCCGCCTTCTCCAGCCGCACGCACGCCTCGGCGACCGAGGCCGCGTCGTAGTTGGTGCCGGAGGTGCCGCCGCGCAGGATGACGTGGCAGTCGGGATTGCCGGTGGTGCGGATCAGCGCGGCGCGCCCGTCCAGATCGGTGCCGGGGAACACGTGGCTGGCCGCGGCGGCGCGCACGCCGTCGACGGCCACCTGCACGTCGCCGTCGGTGCCGTTCTTGATGCCGACCGGCATGGACAGCGCGCTGCTCAGCTGCCGGTGCACCTGGCTGGCCGCGGTGCGGGCGCCGATCGCGCCGTAGGCGACCAGGTCCGCGATGTACTGCGGGGTGATCGGGTCGAGGAATTCACACGCCACCGGCAGGCCGAGACCGGTGATGTCGACCAGCAGCTTGCGGCCGATGCCGAGGCCGGTGTTGACGTCGAAGGAGCCGTCCAGGTGCGGATCGTTGATCAGCCCCTTCCAGCCCAGGGTGGTGCGCGGCTTCTCGAAGTAGACCCGCATCACCACGTGCAGCCGGTCGTCCAGCTCGGCGGCCTTGGCGGCCAGGCGGCGGGCGTAGTCGAGGGCGGCGGCGGGGTCGTGCACCGAGCACGGGCCGACGATCACCATCAGGCGGTCGTCGACGCCGTTGAGCACGTCGACGGTGGCCGCGCGACCGCGGCGAACGGTATCGGCGAGGGCGTCGGTGATCCGGTGGACCTGGCGTACCTCTGCGGGAGATCGCAGTGGGCTGACGCTCAGTGTGCGTTGGTCATCCAGGTCGGAATGCCGTGGATCGACGTCAACAGCGGTGGTCATGTGGGTTCCTTTTCTTCGGCCGACCCACGGACGCGAAACCCCGTCGAGCCGGTCTTCCGGCTCGGGGTGGAATGTCGTCAGCGCAAGTGGTTGCCGCAGACCAGCCCACCCGGGGCCGGCTTGCTAAACCAGAAATAGACGCGCTGCACGTCAGGGACTGTACCAGGCAGATATCGAGGGGTGGCTCGACCGTGCCGCAGGCCACAGCACGGTCGAGCCGGTCTGCCTCACCCCCACTGGCCCGGCTGGTAGTCGCCGGCCGGGGTGCGGGCGATGACGTTGAGCCGGTTCCAGGCGTTGATCATCGCGATGGCGGAGATCAGGGCGGCGATCTGGTCGTCGTCGTAGTGCTTGCGCACGTCCGCCCAGACCTCGTCGCTGACGCCGCTGCTGTCCGCGATCCGGGTGGCGGCCTCGGTCAGCTCGAGCGCGGCCCGCTCGGCCTCGGTGAACACGGTGGCCTCGCGCCAGGCGGCGACCAGGTTGAGCCGCACCGAGGTCTCGCCGTGGTGCGCGGCGTCCTTGGTGTGCATGTCGGTGCAGTAGCCGCAGCCGTTGATCTGGCTGGCGCGGATCTTGATCAGCTCGTGCGTGGCGGCGGGCAGCGTGGAGTCGTTGATGATCCGGCCGGCGTTGTTGAGCCGCTTGATGAAGCTGCCGGCGACCGGGTTTTCGAAGAGGTTGATGCGGGCGTCCATGATGTGCCTTCCTCCGTGGTTGTTTTGCGTCTTCGTAGAGAGGACGACACGGGCAGGCGATGTGTGACATGAAGGATCGTCGCAGCTCAGAGCGCGGCGTGTCCACGGCCCGCCTCCCCAACCGCAAGTAATGTCCGACAGCTATGGACACGTTGATCTTCGGCGGGCTACTCGCGGCTCTGGTCGTGCTGGTCGGGCAGCGCTCGCGGCGGGTGGTGCTCGCGGCATGGTGGGTGCTGCTGCTCGCCACGATCGCGCTGATGGCCCAGCACATCACCAGCGGGCTCGGCCTCGGGTTGAACTACTGATGGCCACCGCGACCGTGCCCGACCGGACGGCGGGAACCGTTGCAGGACAACTGCAATACTGGCTGGCCGTCATTTTCGTGATCGGCTGGACCGGGGTGATCTGCGGCGGGCTCGGCGTGCAGTTCGGCAGCTGGGACTATCCGTGCCCGCTGTGCATGGTGCAGCGGATGTTCATGGCGCTGGCCGCGCTGGGGGCGGCGGTCATCGTGCGCAAGGGCATGACCGGGACGATCGCCGCGCGCGACTACGCGATGGGCTGGGGCCTGGCCGTAGTCGGCTGCGTGGCAGGCGGATTCGCGTCCTGGCGGCAGACGATGCTGCACATCCTGCCCGGCGATCCCGGCTACGGCGAGCCCGTGCTCGGGCTGCACCTCTACGTCTGGGCATGGATCCTCTTCATCGCCGCGATCGCGACCGTCGGTGCGGTGCTGGCGTTTTCGCACAGCACCGCGGCGGAGACGATCCCCGCTACGCCGCATCGGCTGGTCGGTCTGATCGCGTTGTGGTTCCTCGGCCTGGTGCTGGCGATCAACCTGGTCGCGGTCTTCCTGCTGGAAGGCTTCCACTGGTTCCTGCCCGACGATCCGAGCCGGTACCAGGTGTTCTACGACCTGCACATCCTGAGTTGAGGCGGGCGGTTACTTCGCGAAGTCGTAGGTGACGCCGGTCAGCTTCTCCGACAGCTCCCACAGCCCGCGGGCGACGGCCTCGTCCCGCGACGCCTTCGTCGAGCCGGAGCGACCCGGGTAGCCGCGCAGCCCGCGCCAGCCGGTCGGCCCGTAGTAGCGGCCCGGCTCGACGTCGGTCGTCGCGGCGTAAAGCGTGGACAGCGCGCCCATTTCGGCGCTCTGCGCGAGCAGCAGATTGCCGAGCCACATCACCGCGTCCTGGACCGATTCGGTGTGCGACATCAGCTCGGTCGCGGCATAACCGGGATGTGCGGCGACCGAGATCTTCGGCGAGCCCGCCGCGCTCAGCCTGCGCTGGAACTCGTAGGCGAACATCAGGTTGGCCAGCTTCGCCTGCCCGTAGGCCTGCCAGCGCCGGTATGGGCGCCGCTCCCAGTTGAGATCGTCCAGATCGATCTTCCCGATGACGTGCGCACCGCTCGCCACCGTGACGATCCGCGCCGAAATCTTGTCCAGCAGTAGCCCGGTCAGCGCGAAGTGCCCGAGATGGTTTGTGCCGACCTGCATTTCGAAACCGTCCGCGGTCCGGGACTCCGGCAACGCCATCACCCCGGCATTGTTGATCAGCACGTCGGCCCGATCCGTCGCCTCGGCGAACTCCCGCACCGACGCCAGGTCGGCGAGATCCAGCTTCCGCACCACTGCCCGCTCGCCCAGCTCCGCGGCCACCTGCTCGCCCTTGGCCACGTTCCGGCAGGCCAGCACCACCTCGGCCCCGGCCGCCGCCAAAGCCCGCACCGTGGCCGCCCCCAGCCCGCTGTTCGCGCCGGTCACAATGAACTTCCGACCGGTCTGATCGGGCATCGCCGAGGTATCCCACCTGCTCATGGCGGGGAGTCTAAACCGAGACGCGACGTCACACCTGAACGCCGTGAGATAGGGTTGCCTTACCTATTTTCACCGGGCTCGGCTCGGGTTAGCCGTGAGGTACGACCGTGACTTCGACATCCACCCCGCATCGCGATGGTTATGTGCCCTTTCCGACCGAGGTCGGCGAGACTTATCGGGCCGCCGGGTATTGGGACGGGCGGGCTCTCGGTGACCTACTGCGGCACACGGCCCGGCGGCATCCGGATCGGCCCGCCTTGCTCGAGGCGGACAGCGTGCGCAGCTATGCGTGGCTGGACGCGGCGGCCGATCGGATGGCGCACGGGCTGCTCGCGCTCGGGATTTCGCCCGGCGATCGAGTGGTGGTGCAGTTGCCGAATGTGCCGGAGTTCTCGACGGTGCTGTTCGGATTGCTGCGCGCCGGGATCATTCCGGTGCTGACCCTGCCCGCGCACCGGCGAGCCGAGATCGAGCATCTGGCAGCGCTTTCCGAGGCCGTGGCCTACATCGTGATCGATCGGCTCGGGGAATTCGACTATCGGGAGCTGGCCGCCGCCGTGCGGGAGTCGGTGCCTTCGCTGCGGCACGTGCTGGTGCTGGGCGAGCCGGGATTCGGCCTCGACCTGAACTCGGTACCGCGCGAGGGCGATTCGCTGCCGGCGATCGATTCGAGCGATATCGCGCTGATGCTGGTCTCCGGCGGCACCACCGGTTTGCCGAAGCTGATCGCCCGCACGCATGACGACTACGTCTACAACGCCACCGCGAGCGCCGCGGTGTGCGCGCTGACGGCGGACGACGTCTATCTCGCGACTTTGCCTGCGGCGCACAACTTCCCGCTGGCCTGCCCGGGGATTCTCGGCACGGTGAGCGTCGGCGGCGCGGTCGCGTTCGTCACCGATCCCAGCCCGGAGAGCGCCTTCGCCGCCATCGAGCGGCATCGGGTGACGGTCACCGCGGTGGTCCCGCCGCTGGCCCAGCTGTGGTGTGCCGCCACCGAATGGGAAGAGGCCGACCTGAGTTCGCTGCGGCTACTCCAGGTCGGCGGCGCCCGGCTGGCCGAGGTCAACGCCCGCGACGTGACCCCCGCGCTCGGCGCCACCTTGCAGCAGGTGTTCGGCATGGCCGAGGGGCTGCTCAACTTCACCCGGCTCGACGACGCGGCCGAACTGCTGCACACCACGCAGGGGCGGGCGCTCTCGCCGGCCGATGAGATCCGGGTGGTGGACGCGGACGGCAACGACGTCGCGCCGGGCGCCGAGGGCGAGCTGCTCACCAAGGGGCCGTACACCATTCGCGGCTACTACCGCGCGCCCGAGCACAACGCACGCGCCTTCACCCCGGACGGCTATTACCGCAGCGGCGATCTGGTGCGCAGGCTGCCGAGCGGACACCTGATCGTCTCCGGGCGGATCAAGGACGTCATCAACCGCGGCGGCGAGAACGTCTCGTGTGACGAGCTGGAGGAGCATCTGCTCGCGCATCCGGCCGTCCGGCACGCCGCGGCGGTCGGGCTGCCCGACGCCGCGCTCGGCGAAAAAGTCTGTGCCGTACTGGTTGTCGACGGCGAGATGCCCACGCTGGCCGAGATCAAGACCTTCCTCACCGAGCGTGGTCTGGCGACCTACAAGCTCCCCGACGTCCTGCGTCGCGCGGACCAGCTGCCGATCACCGCGGTCGGAAAGATCGACAAGAAGGCGTTGCGCGCCACCGAGGCATGAACGACAACGGGCAGCGCACCGTTCGGCGCGCCGCCCGTTGTTCCGATCGGTTTGCTACTGCGCCTGCACCACGTAGGGCGCGATGCTGCCCAGCTTCTCGCAGGTCTCCTCGAATTCCCGCTCCGGCCGCGACTGCGCGACGATGCCGGCCCCGGCCCGCAACCAGGCGCCCTCGGTGGTCTGATAGACGGCCCGCAGCACCAGCGTCGCCTCCAGCGCGCCGGTCGGCGAAATCGTCACCACCGCACCGGAGTACAGCCCGCGCGCGTCGTGGTCGAGCCGGAACACCGAGTCGATGCCCTCGGCCTTGGGAATCCCGGACGCGGTGACCGAGGGGAACAGCACCTCGAGCGCGTCCCAGCTGGTCCGGTCGGCGGCCAGCGTGCCGCACACGGTGGAGGAAATGTGCTGCACGCTGCCCCGCTCGCGCACCGCCATGAAGTCGGTCACCGCGACGGTGCCCCGGTCGGCCACCGAGGCCATCTCCGCGAACGAGGTTTGCACCGAAATCGCGTGCTCCACGATCTCTTTGGGGTCGGCGAGCAGGTCCGCGCGGGCCGCCGCGTCGATGTCCGCGCCCCGGCCGAAGGCCCGGGTGCCGGCCACCGGTTCGGTGGTCACCATGCGGTTCTCGTCCACGGAGGCAACGAGTTCCGGGCTGAACCCGGCCGCCTCGAGCCCGCCGAGCCGCAGCAGGAACGACCGTGCGGGTGTGTTGTGCGCGCGGCCGAGCCGATAGGTGGCAGGCACATCCACCACGAACGGCAGATCGACCTTCCGGGACAGGATGACCTTCTGATACCGGTTCGCCTGGATCTCGCTCACCGCCTCGGCGACCCGGCCCGCGTAGCCGGTCGGGTCGAGCCGGACATCCGTCGGATGCGCCTGCGGCAGTTCGCTTTCCTGCGATTCGGTGATCAGGTCGTGGATGTCGCCGGTCTCGGCCGGGGTGGCGCCGGACACCTGGATGCCGTACTCACCGATCCGCACCTCGATGCGCGGAATCATCAACTGCACCAGCGTGGTCCGCGGGTCCAGGTGCGCGGTCGCGTCATAGGCCCACGCGCAGAACTCGAATCCGATCCAGCCGTAGGCATTACGGCCGTCGAGCGGCAGCGCGGCCAGCGCCCGATCGACGACCCCCGCCGGGCGGCCCGACCACGGGGTCGCCGTGGTCTGCCCGTCCCAGCTGACCCGCAGCTCCTCGACATCCAATTCGATCCCGCCGATCGGATCGGCAGCGAATACCCACTCACCCGGTCGCTCGTACATCACGTACTCACCGAACCGATCGGCGCCCGCCAGCCGGGACATCGCTGCCGCCGGATCGGTCACATACTCCACCCGCAAGCGTTCGTCCGTGGTCGACAACGATCCTCCAAAAGTTCCAACTGGCCCTGCTTTGGAGGTAAGGTTAGCATTACCTGATTAGCTTGGTACTGTGCCCGCAAACACACCGTCCGACCCACGAACGGTCAGTTCGACGGGACCGCCAGGGCCGAACGCTCGACGCTCAGCAAACTCTCCGCGCTGTGTTCGGCGTGGTACGCGGCCGCGCCACCGCGCAGTCCGAACAGCCGCTTCGAGTAGAGCAGCCAGACCACCGCGGCGATGTTGACCAGCAGCGCGCCGATCCGCAGCACGGTCACCTTCTCGGTCAACTCGTAGATCTCCAGCGGCAGAAACAGACTCGTCGCGACGACCGCGAAGTACTCGCCCCAGCGCTTCATCAGCCACAGCCCGAGCGCCTCGATCGCCTGCAACCCCGCGTAGCCGAAGATGCCGACGGCGACCCACAGCAGCGTCGTATTCGACAGCGAGAAGGCCTGATCGATCAGGTGCACGATCTTGGATCGGTCGACATCCCAGCCGAATTGGTCGGCCAGCGGACGCAGCAGCGGCAAGTCATGGTCGAACGCGGCCCGCATCGTCTCCCGCGACGTGCGGAACTTCAACACCGCGAACGCCACACCGACCAGCACCAACCCGCGCAGCAACCGCTCGATCGCCAGCGCGCGCATCAACCAGCGATCGCGCAGCAGCCGCCCGCGCGGCACCTCCGGCGCGTGGTCGGCCGGACCGGACCCGATCGGGTCGCCGGGCACGAAGGTCCCGCAGCGCAGGCAGCGCCAGGCCACCCCGGCCACGGTCTCGACCCGGAGCCGATCGGCCAGGTCCGCCTCGTCTGGCGCGTAGGTGTAATGACCGTGCCAGCCACACGCGCGCAACGCCCAATCCATAAGCGCAGCGTAATTCGCACCCGCGCGGAACGCGGGAACATGGCCGCGCGTTCAACTTGCGGGCCCGAGTGCCTGCGCAATGACCGGCTCAGGGGATTCAATGGGGAGATCGTCTGGCGGAGGGAATCGGGTAATGATCGAGCACCGTGGCGGATCGCCCGCGGATATTGAGCGAGCGTCGGCACCGGGGTCGGTGGTGGCGCTGGTGGACGCGGCCTCCGGCGTGGAGCGCGAACTCATCGGAGCCTGGTTGACCGAGGGCGGGATCGCCAAGGAGTTCGGCACCGACGCGCCGATCACCCAGCTGGATCTCGACGCGGGCGCGGTGGCGTCCCGGCTGGTCGGCCGCCACGACGATCCGCTGGTGGTGCCGGTGCGGGTGCTCTGGCGCCCGCCGGAGCGCGACGGCGTCCGCCGGATCACCTTCGCCGACATGGCGCTGCTGACCAACCCGCGCAAGCCGAACCGGCTGGCCCAGCGCAAGCTGGTCGCCCAGCCGAACCGGCACGTGGTGCTGACTGGGCAGCCCGCGCTGCTCAGCGAATTGCGCACGAACAATCCGGAAGCCGCCGCGCTGGTCACCAAGGGCACCGGCGAGCCGTTCGCCCGCGCCATCGTGCGCGCCGCGGTGGTGGCGCTGGAACGGGCCGAGCGCACCATCATCGGCGACCGGTACAAGGTGCCGCGGCTGGTGGCCGAGGAGATCCTCGACTCCCCCGACTTCGTGCGCAGGCTCGAACTCATCGCCGACCAGATCGGCGCCGGCCCGCACGAGGTGTACCGGCGCGCGGAGAAGGCGTTGAACGAACTCGTCGCCGCGCAAAGCAGATTGGTCTCCGACCTGTTCACCCAGGCGATGCGGCCGATCCACGCGTCGACCTGGAAGGTGGACTCCGACGATTCGGGGCTGGCCGGCCTGCGCGACCTCAACCGCCGCTACCCGCTGGTGTTCCTGCCGTCGCACCGCTCCTATGTCGACGCGTTCGTGCTCGGTGATGTGCTGGCCCGCAACGACTTCCCGCCGAACCACGTGATCGGCGGCGCGAACCTCAGCTTCTGGCCGATGGGTCCGATCGCCCGGCGCACCGGAACCGTGTTCATCCGGCGCAGTTTCGGCGACGACGAGGTGTACAAGGCGGTGGTCGAGGAGTACTTCGCCTACCTGCTGGCCAAGCGCTTCAACCTGGAGTGGTACTTCGAGGGCGGCCGCACCCGCACCGGCAAGCTGCGCCCGCCGCGCTACGGATTGCTGAATTACCTTGCGGCGGCGGTACGGGCGGACCGGGTCGAGGACGTCATGCTGGTGCCGGTGTCGATCACCTACGAGCGGCTCAACGAGCTCGGCGCCATCTCCACCGAACAGGTCGGCGGCAAGAAGAAGCCGGAGGGGCTGGCCTGGCTCGCGCGTTATGTACGCAGCCAACAGCATTCGGCCGGGCACGTGTATGTGCGCTTCGGCGAACCACTTTCGGCCCGCGACCGGCTCGCCGCGCACGGCGATCCGCTCACCACACCGCCGCTCACCATCCCGCTGCACCGCACCGAACCCGCGCCCGCCGGGCTCACCGAGACCGGGCAGGGCGCGCCGGACGCGCCCGATATCGCCGAGCTGGAACGTAAAGCCGTGCAGCGGTTGGCATTCGAGATCGCCGTCGGCATCAATGCGGTCACCCCGGTCACGGTCAACGCGCTGGTCACCCTCGCGCTGCTCGGCGTGCACGAGCGCGCCCTCACCCTCGGCGAGGTGCGCACGGTGCTCGCGCCGGTGCTCGGCTACATCGAGGAGCGGAACCTGCCGCACGGCGAGCTGGCGGCATTGCAGGATGATCAGGGTCTGGCCGTTGTGCTGGAACAACTCTCGCTGGCCAAGGTGGTGACGGTCTACCGCGGCGGGCTGGAGCCGGTCTACTCGATCGAGGCGGGCGCGCACCTGGAGGCCGCGTTCTATCGCAACAGCGCGGTGCACTGGTTCGTCAACCGCGCCATCCTCGAGCTGTCCATCCTGGCCGCGCTGGACAGCGACGGCGCCGACCAGCTGACCACCGGCTGGGACGAGGCGTTCCGGCTGCGCGATCTGCTCAAGTTCGAGTTCTTCTTCCCCGAGCGGGCCGAGTTCGCCGAGCAGATGACCGCCGAGATGCTGCTGCTGGATCCGCAGTGGCACAGCCACACCCGGGACAACACCCTCGGCTCCGAGGTGATGGCCAAGCTCACCGACTCCGGCTTCATGATGGCGCATCGCGTACTTCGCTCGTTCTTCGACGCGCAACTGGTGGTGGCCGAGCGGCTGGCCGACCGCGACCCCGAGGTCGAACTCGACCGTAAGCAGTTCATCGCCGACTGCGTCGCGGTCGGCAAGCAGATGATGCTGCAACAGCGGCTGCACAGCCCGGAATCGGTCTCCACCGAATTGTTCACCAGCGCACTGAAACTCGCGGACAACTACGGGCTGCTCGAAGGGGTGTCCCACGATTCGGCCAAGCGCAGGGCGGAATTGACCGAGCGGCGAGTGGAATTCGCCGATCAGCTGCGCACCATCGGGGCGCGGATCTCGCGGGCCGCGGCGCTGGATCCGTCCAATCGGGAGACCCGGTGAGTGCCGAGCTGGACGGCGTGCTGGCCGAGATCCGTTCCGGGCCACAGGGGGCGCAGGTTGCCGCGATCTTCGACTTCGGCGGCACCGTCGTCGACGGCTTCCCGCGGCAAGGGCTGTTCCGGCGCATATTCCGCCGGCGCAGCACCGAGGAGGTGCTGCTGCGGGGCATCCGCAACGGCACCACCGACGGCGAGTACGGCCTGTTCCTGAACCAGCTCACCGAGGTGCTCGCGGGCAAATCGGAAGCCGACCTGGATGCGCTGGGCGAGCGGCTGTTCCGGCACGCAATCTACGGACACCTGTATTTCGAAGCGTGGCAACTGATTCGGACGCACCAGGCGGCCGGGCACACCATCGTGCTGACCAGCTCGCTGACCCGCTTCCAGGTCGCGCCCGCGGCGGCCGAACTAGGCGTCGAGCATGTGCTCTACACCCCGATGGCCGCCCAGGACGGCATCCTCACCGGGTATCCGGATGGAAAGACGTTGTGGCGCAACGGCAAAGCTGAGTCCGTGCGCGAATTCGCCGCCGATCACGACGTGGATCTCACCCGCAGCTATGCCTACGCGGACAGCACCGCCGATCTGCCGCTGCTGTCCCTGGTCGGTCATCCGGCCGCGGTGAACCCCGACCAGCAGCTCACCGCGGTGGCTGCCGAACGCGAGTGGCCGACCCTGCGCTTCTCCCCGCGCCAAGGCGCGCGCCCGGCCGACTATGCCCGCACCACAGTGGGTTTCGCCGGACTGCTCGGCGGCGCGTTCTACGGCGTAGCGGCCAAATCGCCGACCAGGGACCACCGGCAGATGGCCGATGCGCTGCTGGAGCACGCCGCCGGAAACACCCTGAGCCTCGCGGGCGTGCACCTGCGGGTGAGCGGCGCCGAGAACGCGCGCGCCCCACGGCCCGCGGTGTTCCTGTTCAACCATCAGAGCCAGTTCGACATCATCATCGTCCCCGAGGTGCTGCACGGCGGGGTCACCGGAATCGGGAAGAAGGAGCTGACCCGCAACCCGGTCTTCGGCCCGCTGATGCGCTTCGTGGGCGTGACCTTCATCGATCGGTCGAGCACCGACAAGGCCAAGGCCGCGCTCGCGCCGGTGGTCGACACGCTGCGCGGCGGACTGTCGATCGCCGTCGCGCCCGAGGGAACCCGTTCCTACACACCGGATGTCGGGCCGTTCAAGAAGGGCGCGTTCCACATCGCCATCCAGGCGGGCGTGCCGGTCATCCCCATCGTGATCCGCAACGCGGGCGAAATCTGCTGGCGCAACTCGATGGTCGCGCGGCCCGGCACCGTGGACGTGGCGATCCTCGATCCCATCGACGTCAGCGCCTGGGATCCGAACGACATGGACGACCAGGTCGCCGCGGTCCGCCAGCTCTACATCGACACGTTGCTGGACTGGCCGAAGCCCGACTGATCCCCGCGCGAACCACCATGAGCCGCACCGAATTCCGTTGCGGCAGTCCTGGCTGAAGTGATACAGGTCACACTCGCTCGAATTGACCTCAAGAAATGTTCAGGTTTGAAGATTGTTCTCAACACCAAGCAACACAGCTTCGGATGAGGAGAACATCATGACCATCGCCCAAACCACCACCCCCGCCCTGCGGATCCCGGCCGCGAACCGGCCGATCGCCATCCTCGGCAGCGTCGCGGTATCTGTCGCCGTCAACCTGGTCGTCTGGCTGATCGGCGAGGCCGCGGGCGGCTCGTTCGAGCTGGTCGATCGGGGCGTCACCACCCAGGTCGGCGCGGGCACGGTGATCAGCTCCGCCGCGATCCCGCTGTTCGTCGGCATGACCCTGGCCGCGCTGATCTCCTACCTGTGGGCCGGCGTGCTGCGGGTCGCCCAGATCGTCGGCGGCGTGCTCGCGGTGGGCACCATCGGACTGACCATTTCCGCGGACTTCGACACCGTGACCACGGTCGCCCTGTCGGTCATGCACCTGGTGCTGGCGCCGGTGCTCGTCGTCGGGCTGGAAGCGATGCGCCGTGGGTTGTTCGCCAACTGAACCAGCAACGACGTAGGGCCCCACATCCTTTGCGGATGTGGGGCCCTACGCGTGTCTGTCCTAGACCGAACGGCCGAAGAGCAGCTTCCACGGCATCAGCGCCGACTCCAGCTGCACCTTCAGGCTCATCTTCGAGGCGCCAAGGGTGCGCTCCTCGAAGCGGATCGGCACCTCGGCGATCTCGATGCCCTTCTTGACCGTCCGGTAGTTCATCTCGACCTGGAACGAATAGCCGTTGCTGCGGATCGAGGCCACGTCGATGGCGCGCAGCGTGTCCGCCTTCCACGCCTTGAATCCGGCGGTCGCGTCCTTCACACCGAGCCGCAGGATCAGGTTCACGTAGAAGTTGGCCCACGCGGACAGCGCCTTGCGGTGCCACTTCCACTCGTCCGCGGTCGAGCCGCCCGGCACGTAGCGCGAGCCCAGCACGACGCCGGCGTCGGTGGTGGTCAGCTTCTCCAGCATGGCCGGAATCACCTCGGCCGGATGCGACAGGTCGGCATCCATCTGGATCACCACGTCCGCGCCCTCGTCCAGCGCCCGGGTGATGCCCGCGATGTAGGCCCGGCCGAGGCCGTCCTTCTCCGTGCGGTGCAGCACGCCGACCACGTTCGGCAGTTCGGCGGCCAGCTTGTCGGCGACGTCACCGGTGCCGTCCGGCGAACTGTCGTCGACCACGAGCACGTGCAGGTCGGGTACCGGCAGCGCGGTCAGGCGCTCCACCGCAACCGGCAGATTCTCCCGCTCGTTGTAGGTCGGCACAACAACGGTAACCCTCAAGGGTCGCCCTCCCTGCTGATCCTGGTCCAGCTCGCAGCCCACGTCAGGACCACCGAGCAATCGTTTGAGTTCGGAGAAACCGTACTTGATACAACTGAAGAAGGCCTGAGTGGATCTACCTGGTGGCCGATATCGGGCGGGCATCCGCGCACGTCACAAGATCACTTTTGCGCTGCGTTTTCGCGCCCGCGTCCACCGAAGCGGTCAGATCACTTGTCGCACACCGGACTACCGCCCCCGGTCAGTCCTCATCCCCGGAATCGGCTTGCGCATTGCGCGCCTTGACGATCTCCAATGCCCGTTCCGCGGTCGCCTGGTCCGGATACGGGCCCATCCGATCCTGGAACCAGCACTGCCGCCCCTTTTCGGCCCGCTTGTGCTTCAAGCAGTAATACCAGCGCTCAGCCATGCCCCCAGCATTCCACCGTCACCGCCCCTTCAACCCCATTTCCAAGATCATCGACGGCCCGGTGTCCCGCATCCGGGGGTTACCAGAGGTGACGGAAGTGGACGAGCGCGTCGATCACCAGAACTGTGCCGAACACCACGAAAAGGACGCGCAATACCGGCGGCACGTATCGAGTGAGGATCCGCACCACCGCGCGATAGACGCGCCGCGCCCTGACCGTCCGGCGCAGCGAAAGCAGCAGCACCAGCAAGGGCGGCAACAAAGCCAGCGCGCAATACGCGACCACGATCAGCGGCCACAACGCAGGCAACGGATCCTGCGCGGAGATCATCGCCAGCCCCGCCAGATACGGCACCGCCGTCGGCGCCTGCACAAGACCGATTGCCATCCCGACGAATCCGAACAACCAGGGCCGCCGCCGCACCGCCGCCGCCCACGCCGGCGGCTCGGTCCGCTTGGTCACCGGAACCCGACTGAGCGCGATCAACACAATCCCCAGCGCCAACTCGCCCCAATACCGCACCCCCGGCGTGAGTTCGAACTCCGCCAGTCCCGTCAGGAAGTTCAACCCGAGGACCGTACAGATGCCGAACGTGGTCGTCACCGCGAAAACCCCCGCGATAAAACTCACCCCACCCGCCACCGGCGACCGCCGCCCGATCCGGCTGTCCGCCACCACCGCCGTGGTAACCCCCACCAACAGCACATCCAGCGAATCCAGAAACGCGAAACCCGCGAGAGCTAGCAGAAGGGTCAGCATGACCCGCCCAGCCTACTGACCCCCGCCCGCCCGAACGGGACCTGACGGCGGCGCTACTCGCCTTTCACCGCCGTCAGGTCCCGTTCGATGCGAATCACTCGGTGGGCGGACCGGATTGGGGACCGACGAGCGGCTCGAAGGCCGCGGCGTAGGTATCGAACCGGGCTTTCCAGTCGCCGGGCTCCAGGCCCGCGAGACGGTCGAGGCACACGTCCCAGCCGGCCGCATTGCGGGCCGCGGCATCGCCGGGCAGCTCATCGATCAGGACCAGGCGAGTCCCGCTCCCCTGCGGCGTCAACTCGAACCGCAACCGCTCCTCACCCCAACTGAACGCCAGCACCTTCGGCTCGTCGACAACGAACACCTCCCCGCTGAACGTCGCGTCGCTCGTCTCCTCGCCGAACCGAAAGGCAAGCACCGCCCCCACCTCCCACACCCCACCCACAACCTCCACATCACACGGAAACCAAGCCCGCAACTGCTCCCGCTCGGTTATCGCCCGCCACACCACCGCAGGCGGATCCACCAACTCCCGTTCCAGCCGCACCGCCGGCCGTGCCCCATCGATACGAAGCTCTGCCTGACTCATTCCTGCCTCCGTCGCTCGAGATGTTCTTCCAATAGATCGAGATGCCTGTTCCACAACCGGCGATAAGGCGCCAGCCAATCGTCAACCCCCACCAGCGGTTCCGTCCGAATCCGATACAGCCGCCGCTGCGCATCCACCCGAACCTCAACCAACCCCGCCTCCTTCAACACCCGAAGATGCTTGGAAACCGCAGGCTGACTAAGCCCCACCCGCCCCACCAAAACCCCCACCGCCTGCTCCCCCTCCCGCAAAACCTCCAAGATCGCCAACCTGCTCGGCTCCCCCAACACCTGAAAAACGCTAGCCGTGGTCACTTCTCTATATTCTCTTCCAGGTATATAACTGTCAAGGCATGTAAGAGACAAGCGGAGAAGACGCGACTGGACCAAAGGCTGGCTCACGCAGGATTGCATACAGGGGAGGGGGTCCGGGGGCGAAGCCCTCCGGGCGGGTGTGGGGTTGCACCCCACAAATAAAAAAAGACGAGGAAGCCCCAGCGTGCGCTCTTCGCACGCAGGGCTTCCCCGCTTCCGAGTGGCCAGGGCCGGGATCGAACCGGCGACCTTCCGCTTTTCAGGCGGACGCTCGTACCAACTGAGCTACCTGGCCGCAGGCACCCGAGTTGAATGCCATACGCGAAACGCCGGATTGCTCCGGCGCCTCACTTGCGACCCTGACGGGACTCGAACCCGCGACCTCCGCCGTGACAGGGCGGCGCGCTAACCAACTGCGCCACAGGGCCTTGCATACTACCAACGGTCCGAAGACCGTACCCCCTACGGGATTCGAACCCGCGCTACCGCCTTGAAAGGGCGGCGTCCTAGGCCGCTAGACGAAGGGGGCTCGTCTCCGGATTTCTCCGGAACCGGCTTCAACGGCTATCCGTTGGGAGCCCGGTTAGCTTATGACAGACCGGACTCGATTCCCAAATCGGCTGTTCAGAGTCCCAAACTGAGCTCTTCGAGGCGGGCGTGGGTGCGCCAGCCGTCGTTGCGGAACTTCTCCGCCCACTCGGAGGTGGACATGGATTCGATGACCACCTCGAGTGCTTCCTCGAACCGCGCGCGCAGATCGATGCCGGTGCCGTGCGCGTCGACCATGTAGCGCTGGCCGGCCAGCGCGGCGGTCAGCGTGCGGGTGAACCGGTCCGCGTCCGCGTCGGCGCGCAACTGCCCTTGGTCTATCGACCGGACCGCGAGCGCGCGGATGGCGCGCCCGAGTATTCGTCCACCGCCGGATTGCACGTCCCGATAGAAGTCGGGCTCGATGATCAACCGGTATTCGGCCTGCACGATGATGTCGTGCTCGAGCCGTAATGCCATCTCGTCGATCATGCCGTGCATGACGTCCAGTGGTCCGAGATCCGTTCGGCCGAGCCAACGCTCGGCCGATGCGCGATAGCGTTCGATCGCCGTCTCCAGTACGGCGCGCGCGAGATCTTCCTTGGAATCGAAATGGAAGTACATGGCGCCCTTGGTGGCACGCGACCCTTCCAATATGCGGTTGAGCGATGCAGCGGCATAGCCGCTCTTCCCGAACTCAACGGCGGCGGACCTGATAATCGCCGCACGTGTCCGGCGGGCCCGCTCTTGCTGCCGTGCCATGCTCGAAACGCCTCCGAAGCCTACTCGCCGCCAAACAGCCACCCCCAAAGGAACGGGCCCTTGGCGCGAAGTTATGAGTTTTATCAATACTTCAAACCGGGTTTTCGCCCAGTTTCAAACTTTCGGTACGAAAACTTGCGAAAAACCTGAAACACACCAGCTGGTATAGTTTTCCTGCCCGGGTGCGCCGCAGGGGGTGCGCACCCGGGTATTTCTTCGTCTCGGATCTGCCTCCTGCGGCGTTGTCTCCAGGGAAGTCACGATCGGCCGGACCGGTCGCGACACGTTCGGGCACATCAACGATAAGCCGAATTCCGAATCACCGGACGAGTAGACGATTCTTACGGAATTCATCAAGTCGTCACCGTACCCGGAATCCCCTTCCGACACGCGGCAAACCGACGAGTCAGGTAACTGACCGGTTCGGTTTACTGTTACAGCAAACATCAAGCAACCAAGCTTCCCTCTGTGCTCGTTCCCCCAATTCGACAGCGTCCCAGCAACGTTCACCCGAGGAGACCGGCCGACCGGAGCGCCGGCCATCGTGGGCAGCCCGCCCGCTCACCCCACCCGCACGCACACCCGAGCTCAGGCCCCTCACCCCCCGCAAATCCAAAGACATTGCTAGCCAACATGATTGGATCGTAGCCAATTCTCGGCGCAATGAACAAAGTTGGGTACCAAATGTTTACCGGCAAGATCGTGGGCCACTCTTCGCGCGTTACTCGGCGCGACAACAAGTCTCGGCGTCAGATTGCCACTACTCGCCTTCCCTTGCGATCCGAGCCGCGGCCGGCCCGCGACTCGCGTCGCTCCCCCATTTGGGCCATCGCGCCGCGCCCACTACACTGGCCCACCGCGCCCCTATAGCTCAGTTGGTAGAGCTACGGACTTTTAATCCGCAGGTCGTAGGTTCGAGCCCTACTGGGGGCACTCGTCGGGCGCCCGGTCAACCGGGCGCCCGCTCTCGTTTCGGCCGTACTGTCGCCGACTCCTGAGTGCTTGCGAGCGCGAATGCGCGAGGCCACAGGGAGTGCTTGCGAGCGCGAATGCGCGAGGCCACACTTGCAACGCGCCTCCGGCGCGCGGGTTCGAAACACCACACTCCCTCCGGGCATTCCCCTACTGTGAGCGCGACACGGGCAATCCCGGTCACCCCTCGACAAGGCGGAGCTGATGACTTCCTTCGATGATTTGCTCTCCCAGGTACCGATCGGCCAGATCGCCGCGAAGCTCGGCGTCGACGAGAGCACTGCGACGAACGCGGTCAAGGCCGCACTGCCCACCCTGCTCGGCGGGCTGCAAGCCAACGCGACCCAGCCCGAAGGCGCGGCCTCACTGGTCGGCGCCCTGGACAACCACGGCGGACTGGTCGAGGGCGAGGGCCAGGTCGACATCGACAAGGTCGACGTCGCCGACGGCTCGAAGATCGTCGAGAACGTCTTCGGCCAGGAGAAGAACACCGTGATCAGCACCCTCGGCGCGACCGAGGGCACCGGCGGCAACGACCTGATCGCCAAGCTGATGCCGATCCTCGCCCCGATCGTGCTGGCCTACCTGGCCAAGCAGATGACCGGGGGCGGCGGCAACGCGGCGCCGCAGACCCAGTCGGCCGGCAACGGCGGCATCGGCGACATCCTCGGCGGGCTGCTGGGCGGCAGCAGCAAGAGCGGCGGCATCGGCGGCGCGATCGGCGAGGCGCTGGCCAAGAATGCCGGCGGCGCGCTGGGGAACGTGCTCGGCGGCCTGTTCGGCGGGAAACGCTGAGCTGGGCGCACTATGCAATTCGCGCCGGCGTGTGCAGTGCAGCACGCCGGTGCTAACACTCCAAGGCCCGTAGCGATAGTCCACTCGCTGCGGGCCGAAGCCATACACTCGGAAGTGGTCGCCGAACGCCAACGACGGCGTATGACGTGCATCACGGGGCATCAACAGGCATTCGGATGCGTTTCGCATCACACCTACGGTGCCGTAAGGTATGGCCGCACGGCATCGGTCTACCTTGGGGGGATGACCTGCTCGACCGGACGCACAGACTGAAGGGTTCATACATGGCAAGGGATCTGACTCAACTCGAGCTTCTTACGGAGTTGGAGCCGGTTGCCGCAGAAAACGTCAACCGGCACTTCTCCTTGGCAAAGGAATGGCATCCGCACGACTACGTCCCGTGGGATGAAGGCCGCAATTTCGCCGCACTCGGGGGCATCGACTGGGATCCTGAGCAGTCCCGGTTGAGCGAGGTCGCGAAGGCTGCCATGGTCACCAATCTGCTGACCGAGGACAACCTCCCCTCTTACCACCGCGAGATCGCCGAGAACTTCTCCCAGGACGGCGCCTGGGGCACCTGGGTAGGCCGCTGGACCGCCGAGGAAAACCGGCACGGCATCGTGATGCGGGACTACCTGGTGGTCACCCGCGGCGTCGATCCGGTCGCCCTCGAAGAGGCGCGGATGATCCACATGACCAACGGTTTCGCGTCGCCGACCGAGGCCGACGCGGGCTTCCTGCACTCCGTCGCGTACGTGACGTTCCAGGAGCTGGCCACCCGAGTCAGCCACCGCAACACCGGCAAGGTCTGTGACGACCCGATCGCCGACCGCATGCTCCAGCGCGTCGCCGCGGACGAGAACCTGCACATGATCTTCTACCGCAACATGTGCGCCGCCGCGCTCGACCTGTCTCCGGACCAGGCGATCGAGGCCATCACGCTGATCCTGGAGAACTTCCAGATGCCCGGCGCGGGCATGCCCAACTTCCGCCGCAACGGCGTCCTGATGGCCAAGCACGGCATCTACGATCTGCGCCAGCACATGGAAGAGGTAGTGCAGCCGGTGCTCAAGAAGTGGAGCATCTTCGAGCGCGACGACTTCACCGGCCGCGGCGAGGCCTGCCGCGAACGGCTCGCCGCCTACCTCGACAAGCTCGGCAAGGACGTCGTGAAGTTCGAGGAACAGCGCGACCGCATGCTCGCCCGCGAGGCCGCCAAGGCCGACCGCCAGATGGCGAGCAGCACCGCAAGCTGAGCTCGCACCCCGATCGACCACGAGCCGCCGTCCGGAGCACCGGGCGGCGGCTCGCGTATGTCCGGCTAACCCCGTATCCAGCAATTACCTACTTCGACGGTTTATTGCGTCGAAGTACGAACTTCGACGCAATAAACCTACAAACGTCGTGCGCACCGCAATAGGGTTCTGCGCGGTACCGCCGTTCACATTCACGAACGCATTCACCTTGTCGGTGTCGCCATGTTCGGCACTGCCGCGCGGTATTCGACTTCCGCCGGTTCGCTCAGCCATTGATGTCCTGGGAGTTCGGTGTCGCGGGTGCCGACCGCGTATTCGGTCGATATCTGTTCGCCCGCGTTTCGATCGGCGATATCGCCGCGGGCAAGCGCTGCGGTCATCGGATTCGGGCGGCCCGGTCCTTACCCGCGGGACCTGCGAATTCCTACCGTGGGGACACGACGACGGCGTCGGCTGCGCGAAGGGACGGGCGAACATGGCAAAGCACCGCTCACGGTGGATGGATGCGGAAATGGACGCGCTGGCGGAGCTGTC
Source organism: Nocardia sp. NPDC051756 (assembly GCF_040681495.1). Taxonomy (NCBI): domain Bacteria; kingdom Bacillati; phylum Actinomycetota; class Actinomycetes; order Mycobacteriales; family Nocardiaceae; genus Nocardia; species Nocardia sp. NPDC051756. The sequence goes on from NZ_JBFAYV010000009.1 coordinate 269,558, forward strand.
GCGCGACTTCTTCGGCGAGGAGTGCGCCCCGCACGAGGAGCGCTGGGCCGAGCAGCAGCACATCGACCGCGAGGTGTGGCTGCGGGCCGGTGAGCTCGGACTGCTGTGCCCGAGCGTGCCGGAGGAGTTCGGCGGCGGAGGCGGGGACTTCCGGCACGACGCGGTGATCGCCATCGAGCAGGTGCGCGCGCTGGCGCCCAGCTTCGGCGGACCGGTGCACAGCACGATCATCGCGCACTACATCGCCGGCTACGGCACCGACGAGCAGAAGAAGACCTGGCTGCCCAAGCTGGCCTCCGGCGAGATCGTCGCGGCGATCGCGATGACCGAGCCCGGCACCGGATCGGACCTGCAGGCGATCCGCACCACGGCGACGGTGCAGGGCGACGAGTACGTGGTCAACGGCGCGAAGACGTTCATCTCCAACGGTTTCCTGGCCGACCTGGTGCTGGTGGTGGCCAAGACCAACGAGCAGGGCGGCGCGGGCGGCCTCTCGCTGGTCGCGGTCGAGACGACGCGCGCGGGCTTCCGGCGCGGACGCAACCTGCACAAGATCGGCCAGCACGGGCAGGACACCTGCGAGCTGTTCTTCGACGAGGTGCGGGTGCCGCGGACGAACCTGATCGGCGAGGCCGAGAACATGGGCTTCATCCAGCTGATGCAGCAGCTCGCGCAGGAACGGCTGATCATCGCCGTCACCGCGATGGCGACGATGGAGAAGACGGTCGAGCTGACCCTGGAATACACCAAGGAGCGCACCGCCTTCGGCAAGCCGCTCTTCGGCTTCCAGAACACCAAATTCACGCTGGCCGAATGCGATACGGCGGTCACCGTCGGCTGGAGCTTCCTCGACGACTGCGTGGAGAAGCACGTCCGGGGCGATCTCGACATCCCGACCGCGGCCAAGGCGAAGCTGTGGCTGTCCGAGCAGCAGAACATCCTGGCCGACCGCTGTTTGCAGCTGTTCGGCGGCTACGGCTACATGGCCGAGTATCCGATCGCCCGGATCTTCACCGATTCGCGGATCCAGAAGATCTACGGCGGCACCAACGAGATCATGAAGGAGATCATCGCGCGCGGGCTCTGAGCGCGTCGGTTCCGCTGCGCCGCTTCGTGATTGCCGAATCCGCCGACGAGCGCCGTGGGAACGCCGACACTGGGTGTATCGCGCCGTACCGGTCGGCCGTTCGCGCAGGCCGGACCTCGCCGATCGAATCAGGAAGGCCGAGAACATGACCAGTGCACCCCACGGCGAGGCCCCGTTGACCGGGAAGGTCGTCGCGATCACCGGCGGCGCGCGCGGGATCGGCCGGGCCACCGCCGAGGCGTTCCTCGGGGCGGGCGCCACGGTCGCGATCGGGGACATCGATGTGGAGCTGGTCGACAAGACCGCCGTCGAGCTCGGCGCGGACCCAGACGCCAAGATCATCGGCCTGCCGTTGAACGTGACCGATCGCGAGTCGTTCGCCGCGTTCCTCGACGCGCTGGAAAAGGAACTCGGTCCGCTGGACGTGCTGGTCAACAACGCCGGCATCATGCCGACCGGGTTGTTCGCGGACGAGGACGAGGCGATGACCGACCGGATCGTCGACATCAACCTGCGCGGGGTGATCACCGGGTCCCGGCTGGCCACCAAGCGGTTCCTCGCGCGCGGCAGCGGGCATCTGATCAACATCGCGTCTTTGGCGGGCACGCAAGGGTTTCCGGGGCTGGCCACCTATTGCGCGACCAAGCACGCGGTGGTCGGCTTCACCTCGGCGCTGCATCTGGAACTGAAGGAGCACGGCGTGCAGGTCTCGGCGGTGCTGCCCGGGATCGTCCGTACCGAGCTGTCGGCCGGCGCGAACATGCCGAGCTGGATCGAGCCGATGACGACCGTCGATCCGGAGGACGTCGCACAGGCGATCGTGCGAACGGTGACCAAGGGCAAGCCGCTGGTGACGGTGCCGCGCAAGCTGGCCGCGATCATCAAGACCGCGCAGTTGCTGCCGTATCGGGCGCAGCTGGTGGTCGCGCGATTCACCGGGGCGACAACGGCTTACGCGCAGCCCGACCCGGAGATCAGGGAGAAGTACCACCGCAGGCTGCGCGACCAGTAGAGACCGGCTGCCGCGCAAGGAGATTCAGCCCGCGGTCGGCGCGGACCGGCGATAGGAGCCGGGCGGGCTGCCGGTCCAGCGGCGGAACGCACGCCGGAACGCGCTCGGTTCGGAGAAGCCGAGCCGGGCGGACAGCGCCTCAACCGTCTCGTCGCCGCGCACCAGGCTGGCCACCGCCGCGTCGCGCAGGATGTCCTCGCGGATCTGGGTGATCGAGGTGCCCTCCTCGCCGAGCTTGCGGCGCACCGTCTGCTGGCTCATGGACAGGCGCTTGGCCACCTCGTCGGCGGTGGGCCAGCGATCGGCGGTGGCCGTCTCCCGGACCCCGCGCAGGCCGCGGGTGAGGATCTTGCGCACCTGTTCGGCGAGCGAGGCGCCGTAGTCGCGCCGGGACAGCACGTCGACGGGGGCGTTGCGGGCCCAGTCGATGAGGTCTTCCTCGGTCCGGGTGAGCGGCGCGTGCAGTAGCTCGCTGTCGAAAGTTATTGCGGCGGTGGCGGCGTCGAAGACCAGCGGGGCGCCGAAGACGAGGTCGTAGTCGGCGATATTGCGCGGGCGCGGATACGGGAACTCGACCTGGCGCAAGGCAACTCGGCGGCCGATGCCCCAGGAGATCATCCGGTGGATCGCCGCGAGCAGGAACACGGTGAGCAGCTCTTCGCCCGCGGCCAGCACGCTGGTGTCGAGCGTGCACCGGGTGCGCTCGCCGTCGGTGGTCACCGTCATCGGCGGCAGGCCGGGCAGCAGGCGCTGGTATTCGCCGAACCGGCGGATGGCCGCGCCCAGATCGCGGCAGGCGATCAGGCCGAAGCCGACCAGCCGGACCGATCCGCGCGGCACCGGCGCGGGGCCGAGGCCGAACAGTTCGTCGTCGGTGATCCGCCACAGCTGGCGCATGGTCGCGGCCACCTGATCGACCGTCACCCGCGCGCGGTCCTGGGCGAGCAGCTCGGGCGCGACGCCCACGCCGGCCAGCAACTCGGTGATGTCGACGCCCTGGCGCTGGGCGGTGGCGACGGCGGAGCGCACGAAGTCGATCGGCACCGTCCTTGCCGCCACCCATACCTCCTGCGTCCCTGGTCGAGGCGAACCTACCAGGCCGGATGCGGTGAGCGCGGCGGTCACCGAACGTGCGCCGCGCGGTCATCCCGGGGACGCGCCCGGATTCCTAGCGTTGCTGGTATGAGCAACGACGCGTCGACCAGGCCGGCCGCGGCCGCGGTGCCGGACGGGACCACCTTCAACCTGGACCGGCTGGGCAACTGGGGTGCGCGCGACACCTTCGTGGTGGATCGGGAACGCACGATCGCCTACGCCGCCGCGACCAACGATCCGATCCGGCAGCACGTCGACGGGATATACGCGCCACCGGTTTTCGCGGTGGTGCCGATCACGGTGATGATGGCCGACGCCGCCATGTCGGTGGTGCCGGACGATCTGATGCTGCGAATCCTGCACGGCGAGCACGACTTCCGCTTCCACCGGCCGATCGTGCCGGGCGAGACGCTACAGGTGCGGGCCCGGCCGATCGGGATCGAGGGCAAATCCTCGGGCGTGGTCGTCACCTCGCACATCGAGACCTACAGCGGCGACGAGCTGGTCAACGAGCAGTACTTCGTCGGCTTCTTCCGCGGCGGCGAATTCGACGGCGCCCGCGGCGAACCGAGCCCCGAACACGGCTTCGACGAGCGGCTGCGCGCCCGGGAACCGGACTTCCGCGCGGCGCAGACCTTCGACGCGGACCAGACCTTCCGCTACGCCCAGCCCGCGGGCGATCCGATGCCGATCCACCTGGTGGACGAGTTCGCCCAGGCGATGGGGCTGCCCGGCATCATCATCCACGGCCTGTGCACCATCGCGTTCATCTCGCACGCGCTGATCACCCGGATCAGCCCGGAGGATCCGACGCGCCTGAAAAGGCTTGCCGTGCGGTTGAGTTCGCCGGCGTTCCCGAAGCAGACCATCGACACCGCGGTGTGGGCGACCGGACCACAGGGCGGCCGTGACCGCTACTCGTTCGAGACCTGTTCCGACAGTGACCAATTCGTCATCCAGGACGGGCTCGCGGAGTTCGAGCCCGCAATCGACAAGGAAACGATATGAGCAACCGGGTTTTCGTCATCGGTGTCGGCATGACCAAGTTCGAGAAGCCGGGCCGCCGGGAGGGCTGGGACTACCCCGCCATGGCGCAGGAGTCCGGCGCCAAGGCGCTGGCCGATGCCGGCATCCGCTACGACCAGGTGCAGGAGGCGTTCGTCGGCTACGTCTACGGCGATTCCACCAGCGGGCAGCGCGCCATCTACGAACTCGGCCTGACCGGCCTGCCGGTGGTCAACGTGAACAACAACTGCTCTACCGGATCCTCGGCGCTCTACTTGGCCGCCAGGGCGATCCGCGGCGGGCTGGCCGACTGCGCCATGGCGCTCGGGTTCGAGAAGATGCAGTCCGGCTCGCTGGAGGCGGGTTACACCGATCGGGAGCAGCCGCTGCTGCGCCACATCGAGGCGCTGGCCCAGTTGCGTGAGTTCGCGATGCCGGTGGCGCCGTGGATGTTCGGTGCGGCGGGGGTCGAGCACATGGAGCAATACGGCTCCACCCGTGCGCATTTCGCCAAGATCGCCGAGAAGAACCACCGGCATTCGGCGAACAATCCGTACGCGCAGTTCCAGGATGTCTACACGTTCGACGAGATCGCAAGCGCCAAAATGGTTTACGAGCCGCTCGGACTGACCCGGTTGCAATGCTCGCCGACCTCCGACGGTTCCGGTGCGGCGGTGCTGGCCAGCGAGCGTTTCGTCGACGAGCACGACCTCGGCGGCCGAGCCGTGGAGATCGTCGGCCAGGCCATGGTGACCGACCTCGAATCCACCTTCGCCACCAAGACCGCGCGCGCACTCGTCGGCGTCGACATGACCGCCGCGGCCGCGCGAAAGGTGTACGCGCAGGCCGACATCGGCCCGGACGACCTCGACGTGATCGAGCTGCACGACTGCTTCTCCCCCAACGAGCTGCTCACCTACGAGGCGCTCGGCCTGTGCGGCGAGGGCGAGGGACACAAGCTGATCGACGCCGACGACACCACCTACGGCGGGCGCTGGGTGGTCAACCCGTCCGGCGGCCTGATCTCCAAGGGACATCCGCTCGGCGCCACCGGCCTGGCCCAGTGCGCCGAACTGACCTGGCAACTGCGCGGCGAGGCGGACGCCCGCCAGGTCGGCGACGCGAAAGTCGCACTCGCACACAACATCGGCCTCGGCGGCGCGGCCATCGTCACCGCCTACCGCCCCGCCGAACGCTGAAATCGGCACCACGCCAATCGCTTTACCGAAGTAAGGAGAACGACCATGGCACAAGCCAAGGTGTCCAAGGAGTTTGCCGCCGCGCAGGAGAAGGTGTGGGCGGTGCTGTCCGACCCGAACCGGTTCGAGGAGTGGCTGACCGTGCACACCAAGTGGAAGGAACTGCCACCCGCGCAGCTGTCCACCGGGGCCACCATGACCGAGGTGCTCACCATCATGGGGATGGCGAACACCATCACCTTCACCGTGGACGCCTACGACGCGCCGAACTCGACGAAGTTCTCCGGCGTCGGCCTGGCCGGCGCGCAGATCAGCTTCACCCTCACTGTGGAAGCCAAGGGCGACAACGCTTCCCTGGTCACCATCGACGCGGAGTTCATCAGCCAGATGATGGTCGGCGCGATCGGCGGCGCCATCGAGCGCGCCTCCACCAAGGAACTCGACGCCTCGCTCGCCAACCTCGCCGGTCTGCTCGCCTGACCTGGCTCTCCCCCTCGAAAGGAACATCATGGGTTCGCTGGACGGACGCGTCGCCATCGTCACCGGCGCTGGGCGCGGCATCGGCCGGGCACACGCGCTGCTGCTGGCCGCCGAAGGCGCCGCCGTCGTGGTCAACGACCTCGGCGGCGACAACGAGGGCGTCGGCGCCGACGCCGGGCCCGCGCAGCAGGTGGTCGACGAGATCGTCGCGGCGGGCGGGCGCGCGGTCGCCGACGGCGCGAACATCGCCGACTGGGCGGGCGCGAAAGCCCTTGTCGAGCAGGCGATCACCGCCTTCGGCGGATTGGACATCCTGGTCAACAACGCGGGCATCCTGCGCGACGCGTTCATCGCCGCGATGGACGAGGCGCAGTGGGACGCGGTGATCGCGGTGCACCTCAAGGGCCACTTCGCGGTGCTGCACCACGCGGCCGCGTACTGGAAGGCGCAGTCGAAGGCCGGGCAGCAGGTCGCGGCGTCGGTGATCAACACCGCCTCCGCGTCCGGCACCTTCATGCCCAACCCGGGCCAGGCCAACTACGGCGCGGCCAAGGCGGGCATCGCCGCCCTCACCCAGGTCGCCGCGCTCGAACTGGAGCGATACGGCGTGCGCGCCAACGCGATTGCCCCCGTCGCCCGCACCCGGCTCACCCTGGCCACCCCCGGCATGGGCGCCATGTTCGCCGAGGAGGTCCCCGAAGGCGAGTTCGATGCCTTTGCCCCGGAGAACATTTCCCCCATCGTCGCCTACCTGGCCCAGGAGAAGTGCCCGATCACCGGCCAGGTCTTCGCCGTCCAAGGGGGCGCGATCTCCGCCCTCAACGGCTGGACCGCCACTCAAACCATCGAGACCGACGGCCCTTGGCAATTGTCCGATCTCGCCGAACGCCTCCCGGACATCGTCTGACGCATCGTGCTCGCCGGCGTGGACGATGCGCCGGCGAGCACAGGACGTGAGGTGCACCACAACCGGTCCCGCGCACCAGCCGACATTGCGGGTCTCAGCAGCCCTTTTGGGGCCGCACAGGCCCCTTACGTGCGGAAATGAGACACTGGACGGCGTGACGATGACTACCGGGGCGAAGAGTGCGCTGCGGATCGGGCCGTATCCGGTCGATCCGGCGGTGGTGCTCGCGCCGATGGCGGGCATCACGAATCTGGCGTTCCGCAAGCTGTGCCGCGAGTTCGGTAGCCCCACCTCCATCTATGTCTGCGAGATGATCACCGCGCGGGCGGTGGTCGAGCGCAACGAGAAGACCCTGGACATGATGGCCTTCGACGCGGACGAGTCGCCGCGCTCGATGCAGCTCTACGGCGTCGACCCGGCCACCCTCGGCGAGGCGGTGCGGATCATCGTCGGCGAGGGCAAGGCCGATCACATCGACATGAACTTCGGCTGCCCGGTGCCCAAGGTCACCAAGCTCGGCGGCGGCGCCGCGCTGCCGTACAAGCGGGCGCTGTTCAGCCAGATCGTGCGCGCCATGGTGGCCGCCGCCGAACCGGCCGGCGTCCCGGTGACGGTGAAGTTCCGCATCGGCATCGACGACGAGCACCTGACCTATCTCGACGCCGGGCGCATCGCGGAAGCCGAAGGGGCGCAAGCGGTCGCGCTGCACGCCAGGACCGCGGCGCAGCGCTACTCCGGCCAGGCCGACTGGTCGGCCATCGCGCGACTCAAGGAAGCCGTCGCCACGATTCCGGTGCTCGGCAACGGCGATATCTTCTCCGCCGCCGACGCGGTCCGGATGATGGCCGAAACCGGCTGCGACGGTGTCGTGGTCGGCCGCGGCTGCCTCGGCCGCCCATGGCTGTTCGCCGAGCTCCAGGCGGCGCTGCGCGGCGAGCCGCTGCCCGAGCCGCCGAATCTCGGCAAGGTCGGCGAGGTGCTGTACCGGCACGGCGCGCTGCTGTCGGAGAACTTCGGCGAGGACAAGGCCATGCGCGACCTGCGCAAGCACATGGCCTGGTACCTGATGGGCTTCCCGGTCGGCGCCGATCTGCGCCGCGCGTTCGCCACGGTGTCCCAGCTCACCGAGCTGGAAGACCTTGTCGGGCAGCTGGATCCGACCGCGCCGTTCCCCAAGGACGCCGAGGGTCCGCGCGGAAGACAAGGCTCCCCAGGCAAAGTCGCGTTGCCGCACGGCTGGCTGGACGACCCGCAGGACCCGGCCGTACCGCACGCCGCCGACGTAATGCACAGTGGCGGCTGAGAACCGGACGATAGCGCACGGCTGATACCCAGGCGAAGCGACGCCGGTTCGGGTATCCAAACCACCGTGTGGCAAATTCGATTTCGCACTCAGGTGGCTCACCGTGGCGGAATCGTTATCATTGCGGAATCGGTCAAGCCGGTCGAGTACGGCCCGAGGCGGCGACGTAGACGAAAAGCGAGGTTCGTTGGTGGGTGACGATCGGCACGGGCGTTCGCCACGGCCCGGAGATCGCGCCCCGTGGGAGCGCTATCCCACGGAGGACAACGACCGAGACGGCTCCCGGTCGTCCCGGCGATCCCGGCATACCGACGCCACCGCCGACGCGGGCTCCGCCCCGCTGACCGTGCAAGACCTGGTGCAGAAGGTCGACAACGAGCGCTCCGGCCGCCGTGGTCGGCGCGCCGCCCAGCCGCCGGAGACCGGTGCCGCGCAGAGTCGCGGCCCACGCCAGCCCGCCCCCGCCGGACCCGAACCGCGCCCCGCCGAACCGACCCAGCGCCGCCCGGCCGAACCGCCGCGCCGACAGGACCCGCCGCGCCAGCCGGACCAGGCCGCCCGGCGCCCGAGCGAGCCGACCCGTCGCCAGCCCGCGCCGGGCCGCCCGCCCGAACAGCCACCCCGGCGCCCCGCCGAGGCCCCGCCGACCCGCACCGCGGGCTCACCGGTCGTCCAGGACATCGCGGGCGCGCCCGCGCCCCGCACGCCGAACCGGCGCGGCGAGGACAGCCGCAAAGCCACCCCGGCCGCGCCCAGGGCGAAGCAGGAAACGGCCGAAGAGGTCACCGACATCCTGCCGCCGCTGGCCGAGACCACCCGGGCCAAGCGCAAGCAGACCGAGTGGCCCACCAACGACGAATCCGGTGCCGCACAACCGAAGTCCGTCGGCGCCGCGCCACTGTCCCGGCTGGCCGCCAGCAAGCAGCGCCGCAACAAGCGGCTACGCCTGGCCGGCCGCAGTGCCCTGACCATGTTCGCCGTGCTCTGCCTGCTGGTCACCGGCGGCGGCTGGAGCTACCTGCGCTCCACCGGCAACAACTTCACCCAGATCTCGGCGATCGACGACAACAGCGACGACGTGGTCGACTCGGACGCGCAGCTCGGTGACGAGAACTATCTGCTCGTCGGCACCGACACCCGCGCCGGCGTGAACAGTCAGGTCGGCGCGGGCACGCTCGACGACGCCGAGGGTTCCCGCGCGGACACCGTCATGCTGGTGAACATCCCGAAGAACCGCTCGCGGGTCGTGGTCGTCTCGTTCCCGCGCGACCTCGACGTCACCCGGCCGCAGTGCAACGGCTGGGACAACGACAAGGCCCAGTACACCGCCGAGACCTTCCCGTCGGCGATCGGCGACAAGCTCAACGCGGTCTACGCGCTCGGCGGCCCCAAGTGCCTGTTCACCACGATCCAGCGGATGACCGGTAGCGCGATCAATCACTTCATCGCGGTCGACTTCGCCGGCTTCGAGGCCATGGTCGATCAGATCGGCGGCGTCGAGGTGTGCTCGCCGAAGCCGATCAACGACGAGATCCTCGGCACCGTGCTGGAGACCCCGGGCAAGCAGAAGGTCAACGGCGCGACCGCGCTGAACTACGTGCGCGCCCGGCACGTCTACGGCGAAGAGCGCAGCGACTACGACCGGATCAACCGGCAGCAACGCTTCATGGCCTCGCTGCTGCGCGGCGCGCTCTCCAGCAAGGTGCTCTTCGATCCGGGCAAGCTGAACGGCTTCATCAACGCGTTCACCAACCACACCTCGGTCGACCGGGTCACCCCCCAGGACCTGCTCACCCTCGGCCGCTCACTGCAGAAGCTGGACGCGGGCACCGTCACCTTCCTGACCATCCCGACCGCGGGCACCACCTCCTACGGCAACGAGATCCCGCGCGAGCAGGACATCAAGGCGATCTTCAAGGCGGTCCGCGACGATCAGCCGCTGCCCGGCGAGAAGAAGATCACCCCGGCCCCCGGCTCCATCCCGTCCGCGCCGCCGACCCCGCCCAAGCTGACCGCCGTCGATCCGAGCACGGTCTCGCTGCTGGTCTCCAACGGTTCCGGCACCTCGGGCCTGGCCCAGCGGGCCGCGACCAAGCTCGGCAACCAGGGCTTCGGCATCTTCAACATCGGCAACTACTCCGGCGGCAGCGAGGTCACCTCGAAGGTCAGGTACGGGGCCGGGCAGGAGGCCGCCGCGGCGACGGTGGCCAGCGCGATCCCCGGCGCGCTGATGGAATCGGCCAGCGATCTCGGCGGCATCGTCGAGGTGGTCATCGGCGGCGACTTCAACGGCACGGTGCGCACGCCGACGCCGGTCGGCGATCCGATCTCGAACATGCCCTCGATGGCCCCTGCGACGCCGGTCACCCTGCCGTCGGATCTGGAGCACGTCAACGCGGCCGACGAGACCTGTAAGTAAGCCGGACGGGACCTGCGGCAACACCGGCGCTAACCTTCGGCACCGGTCATTCACCCTCCGTTCGTGACTTGGTCAGCGCTGGGAACTAATGTCTGGTTTTATGCGTGTCATCTACAACGAGCAAATGGCCGATCTCGCCCACCTGTTGGGCGAGATGGCCGGGCTGGCGGGCTCGGCCATGGACCGGGCCACCCAGTCATTGCTCCAGGCCGACCTCGCTCTGGCAGAGCAGGTGATCACCGAGTCCGACCGGATCGCCGAGCTGATCCAGGATGCCGAGGAACGGGCGTTCGCCCTGCTCGCGCTCCAGGCGCCGGTCGCGGGTGACCTGCGACAGGTGGTGAGCGCGATCCAGATCGTCGCCGATGTCAACCGGATGGGCGCGCTCGCGCTGCACGTGGCCAAGGTGGCCCGGCGGCGGCACCCCAATCACGCGCTGCCCGAGGCGGTCAACGGCTACTTCGCCGAGATGGGCCGGATCGCGGTCAACATGGGCGCGGGCGCCAAAGAGGTGCTGGAGACCCGCGACCCGGAGCGCGCCGCGCAGCTCAACGAGGACGACGAGGCGATGGATGATCTGCATCGTCACCTGTTCACGCTGCTGATGGACCGCGACTGGAAGTACGGTGTCGCCGCGGCCGTCGACGTCACCCTGCTCGGCCGCTACTACGAGCGCTTCGCCGACCACGCCGTCGAGATCGGCCGCCGGGTCATCTTCTTGGTTACGGGCGTGTTGCCGCCGGACCCGGACGCCGAGTCCTGATCGGGAACTGCCTGCCGTCCGAATAAGATGGCAGGCAGTTTCACGTTGTGGGACTTGACGTCTCACGGGCGAAGAATGAAAGATTAGCCGCGTAGCTGAGCGTTGGATGACTCGCTACGCGGATGCCGTTATGGGAGTTACGGCACAGAGGGGGCGGAAATGAAGGTCGATCCTACCGAGCTGCGCGCGCTGGCCGCATCGATGGACAAAATCAGTGGCGAGATCGCCGCGCTGAAGGTGAGCACGACCATCACCGCGCTGAGTACCGTGCTGCCCGGCTCCACGGTGACCGACGCCTGCACCACGGCCGGCGCGACCATCGAGGCCGGTTGGCTGCGCATGGCGCAGCGCGGCAAGGCGATATCCAATATCGCCAAGGGCGGTGCCGCCGACTACGAGGTGACGGACACCGACTTCCAGGCGAGTCTGAAGAAGCTGGGGAACGGGCAATGAAGAGCGGCGACCAGACCCCGACCCTCAGCCAGGTCCAAAACCAATGGCAGCCTTGGAAACTCAACGAGGCCGGCGAAGAAATCAAGACGCGCAATACCGAGTTCGGGACGCTGATCGATCAGACGGTCACCCAGATCAGGGACGCTGGTTCGCATTGGAGCGGCGACGCCTATTACGCGGCCTACGACCGGATAGCCGGTGATCGCGACACTGCCAACAAAATGGCACAGGAGACGACCGAGCTCGCCAATGCGTTGATCAACGGCGGAAACACGCTCACCGGATACCGGCAGTCGTTGCTGGACAAGGTCACCGAGGCCACCACCGCCGGTTTCAAGGTGTCCGACGATTGGCAAGTCACCGCGTCGGGTGACGGCGCCGGCGAAGAGGACCTGCACACCCATCAGACGGCGATCACCACCGCGCTCAACGAGATGGTCGGCACCCAGGCCGGCATCACCACCGCCATCGAGCAGGCGAACACGGCGGTGCAGACGCAGAGCGCGGCGCTCGGCGAGGGCGATCCGATCGACACGGTCACCGGCTCACCGAAGTCGACGCTGACCGCGCAGCAGATCAGCGCCGACCAGCCCGCGAGCACGGTTCCCGCGGCCACTCAGGAGAAGGCCCAGGAACAGGTGCCTGCGGCGGGCAGCCCGAAGAATATTACGGAGCAGAAGACCGTAGATCCCAGTGCGGCGGCTCCGGCCAAAACCGATACCAAAGACCAGCCCGTCAAAACCGATACCAAAGACCAGCCGGTCAAGACCGACACCAAAGACCAGCCGGTCAAGACCGATACGAAGGACCAACCCACCAAGGTCGAACCGACTACCCCCGATACCACCAAGGTCGGGTCCGGTTCGGCCAATGATCCGAATTCCTGGACACCGGCGAATGTCATCAGCCTGATCAGCACGGTTGGCACGATCACCGGCAATGTGCCCACCTTGATCGAGTCCATCGGCAAACTCGACGACGATTGGGACGACATCATCAAGGCCGGCGGCGAGGCAGGCAAGAACCTTGTCGACTCGGCGGGCGGCGCGGCCGAAAAGTTGGCCAGCGCAGCGGACAAGATCATCACCAGTGTGGATCACGCGGTCGACAACACAACACCTGCCGATCCGCAGAAGCCCAGCGCCCCAGGCACTCCGGACAGCACGCAGCCCGGCACCACCGACAAGCCACAAGCCCCACCGGCGAACACCCAGACCGGGCAACCACAAACACCGCCGGCCAACACCCAGACCGGGCAGCCGCAGACACCACCAGCGAACACCCAGACCGGGCAGCCGCAGACTCCGCCGGCCAACACGCAGACCGGCCAACCACAAACACCACCGGCCAACACCCACACCCAGTCAGCCGAGCAAGCTCCCGCCCCGAGCAACCCGGCCACCTACACCGGGAACCCCGCCGCGACGACACCCGCGAGCAGCAGCCTCTTCGGCCTCCCGTCGCCGACCCGCGGCAACGAATCCGATCGCGAGCACCGCCCGAACAATTACGTGATCCAACCAGCGGAACCCGAAGCAGCCCAACAATAATCAGCCTCGAATTCGGCGCGGTATCGCAAAGCGGTACCGCGCCTTCGCTTTTCATGCGCAGCGTTGACAAGATCATCCCAAGGTCTCGTTAAGCGCGACAAAGCATAGTTGTCACCGAGGCCGGAAGCGCACCGAAATATCCGCCTCGAGAACACAATTCACCAATGGAGGGGAAACCATGTCACGTACCAAGACGAGCCTGATCACGAGTGCCGCCGTAGGGGCAGCGGCATTCAGCATGATGATCGGCGGCACCGGATTGGCGAGCGCGAGTCCGGTGGTCAGTCAATCGCAGGGCAGCTGCGTATGGTCCGCGGACGTCGTCCACATCGGCGGGCTTCCCCGCGACGGTTACGGCAATTCCTGGTATATCAAGACGGGCCGAAACGACAATTCGAAAGCCAATTGCAGTTTCGAGGTCCAAGCCCAGTTCAAGTTGCAGTCGGGCCAGATCGACACGGTGCAGTACGGCAGCAGCCGTCCGGCCCATGACAGCCCTTACTCGAACGGCCTGGCCCGGGTGTGGCGGATCGGCCTGCAGGTGTGCGACGGCCAAAGCTGCAGCGGCTGGAAGTTCCAGAACAGCGTCTGGAACCAGTAGCCGACGCGAAAGCCCCGGTGTCCGACCGAAAGGTCTGGCACCGGGGCTTTTTCGAGCGCAGCGCGTGGCCTAGCCGAAGCGGCCGGAGATGTAATCCTCGGTCGCCTTCTGGCCCGGGTTGGAGAAGATCTTCTCGGTGTCGTCGATCTCGACCAGGCGGCCGGGCTTGCCCTGGGCCTCCAGGTTGAAGAAGCCGGTCTGGTCACTCACGCGGGCAGCCTGCTGCATGTTGTGGGTGACGATGACGATGGTGAATTCCTTCTTCAGCTCGGTGATCAGGTCCTCGATCGCCAGCGTGGAGATCGGGTCCAGGGCCGAACAGGGCTCGTCCATCAGCAGCACGTCGGGCGACACCGCGATCGCGCGGGCGATGCACAGACGCTGCTGCTGACCGCCGGACAGGCCGCCACCCGGCTTGTCCAGGCGGTCCTTCACCTCGTTCCACAGGTTCGCGCCGCGCAGCGAGCGCTCGGCGACCTCGTCGAGTTCCTTCTTGTTGCGCACGCCCTGCAGCTTCAGCCCGGCCACCACGTTGTCGCGAATCGACATGGTGGGGAACGGGTTCGGGCGCTGGAACACCATGCCGATGGTGCGGCGCACGCCCACCGGGTCGACCTGCGAGCCGTAGATGTCCTCGCCGTCGAGCAGCACCGCGCCCTCGACGCGGGCGTTCGGCGTCACCTCGTGCATGCGGTTGAGCGAGCGCAGCACGGTGGACTTGCCGCAACCCGACGGGCCGATGAAGGCGGTGACACTGCGCGGCAGCACGGTCAGGTCCACGTCGGCGACCGCGTGGAATTTCGCGTAGAAGATGTTCAGGTCTTTGACGTCGATCCGCTTGGCCATCTGAGTTTCCTATCGATTCCGCGTGAGCAGCTTGTTGACGACCGCGGCCGCCGCGTACAGCAGCGCGATGAGCAGGATCAGCGTCAGCGCCGCACCCCACACACGCTCGCGACCTGCCGCCTCCGGGTTCGCCAGCTCCTGGTAGATCAGCAGCGGGAGCGAGGCCATGTTGCCGTCGAAGAGGTTGGTGTTGATCGACTTGCTGTAGCCGACCAGCACCAGCACCGGCGCGGTCTCACCCATGACCCGGGCCAGCGCCAGCAGGATGCCGCTGATCATGCCGGGCAGCGCCGTCGGCACGACGATCCGGACGATGGTCTTCCACTTGGGAATGCCGAGCGCGTAGGACGCCTCGCGCAGTTCGTCCGGCACCAGTTTGAGCATTTCCTCGGTGCTGCGCACCACGACCGGCAGCATCAACAGCACCATGGCCAGCGACACCGCCAGCGCGCTTTGCGGAAAGCCGAGCGTGGCGATCCACAGCGCGAAGATGAACAGCGCCGCGACGATGGACGGCACACCCGCGAGGATGTCGACCATGAAGGTGGTCACCTTGGCCAGCGTGCCGCGGCCGTACTCCACCAGATACACCGCGGCCATGACGCCGATCGGCACCGCGATCACCGCGGCGACCGCCGACTGCACGATGGTGCCGTAGATCGCGTGGTATACGCCGCCACCGGTCTGCTCGGGCAGAATGCCCTTCTGCGACTTCTGCCACCAGTCCAGCGACGCGACCGCTTCGATGCCGTGGCTGATCACCGTGAACAGCACCCAGACCAGCGGTATCAGGGCAATGCCGAAGCAGAGCCACACCACCACGGTCGCGATGTTGTTGCGGATCTTGCGGCTGAAGCTCACATCGCGGAACGTCGGCGCCTTGATCGGCTTGTCGAGCGTTGTGGTGGTCATCCGTTAACCCTTCCGCCTGCCGTGAGCCGTGCCAGGGCGTTGACGATGAAGGTCAGCGCGAACAACACGAAACCGGCCGCAATGTAGGCACCCGTCGGCAGCGGTGAACTGAATTCCGACGCCGAGGCGGCGATCCGGGAGGCGAAGGTGTAGCCACCGTCGAACAGCGACCAGCCGCCTGCCTGCGCGGAGGTCTTCAACACGACCAGGACCGCGATGGTCTCACCGAGTGCGCGCCCGAGCCCGAGCATGGAGCCCGCGATCACACCGCTGCGGCCGTAGGGCAACACGGTCATCCGCACCATCTCCCACTTCGTCGCGCCGAGCGCGTGCGCCGCCTCGATGTGCGCCGGCGGGGTCAGCGCGAAGACCTCACGCGACACCGAGGTGATGATCGGCAGGATCATGACCGCCAGCACCACGCCCGCGGTGAAGATCGTGCCGCCGCCGGAGATGGTCACGTCGCCGTCGGCGAACAGGAAGAACCAGCCGAGGTTGTCGTTCAGGAACTGCTGCAGCGGCTTGAGGTGCGGCGCGAGGACCAGGAAACCCCACAGGCCGAACACGATCGACGGCACCGCGGCCAGCAGATCGGTCATGGTCGCGAACAGCCGCGCCAGGGTCTTCGGCGCGTAGTGGGTCAGGAACAACGCGATACCCACGCCGATCGGGACCGCGATGACCAGCGCGAGCGCCGAGCTCAACACCGTGACCATGAACAGGTCGCGGATGCCGAACCGCAGATGGTCGGCATCGCCGGTCTTGAACTCGGAGCTGGTGAAGAAGTTGGCTTCGTTCGCCATGACCGAGGGCACCGCGCGGATCAATAGGAACAACGCGATCAGCGCGATAGCGGCGACGATGGTCGCGCCCGAAGCGGTGGCCAGAGACCGGAAGACGATCTCGGCCCGGTTGCTGTGGGCGGGACGAGCCTTTTTGGCCGGCTCGGTGCCAGGTTCACTCGACATAGGGGGAATGTCTCCGGCCGCCCGCGGGCCCGTCGAATCCGACGAGCCCGCGGCGGTCACCTCAGGGTGCACGGTCATGGCTACAACTGTGCGATCAGGAGATGGCGTTGATCGCGGTGGTCAGGCGGGTCTTGAACTTGTCCGGGATCGGGACGTACCCGGCCTCGTCGAGACCCTTCTGGCCGTTGGTGGTCGCCGAGGTCAGGAACGCCTTGACCGCCTTGGCGGTGTCCGCGTCCTTGTACTTCGAGCAGACGATCTCATAGGTGGCGAGCATGATCGGGTAGGCGCCGGCCTCGGTCGGCTTGTAGAACGAGCTGGTGTCGAGCACCAGGTCGTTGCCCTCGCCCTTGACCTTCACGCCGTCGATGGACTTGCCCGCCGAGGCCGCGGTCAGCTTGACCGGGTCCTTGCTCGCCGAGGTGATGATCTGCGCGATGGACAGGTTCTGCGACTTCGCGAACGCCCACTCGTTGTAGGTGATCGAGTTCTTGGTGCTCTTGATCGCGGCCGAGGTGCCCTCGTTGCCCTTCGCGCCCTCGCCGATACCGCCGGCGAACGCCTTGCCCGCGCCCTTGCCCCACGCGCCGTCGGCGGCCGCGTCCAGGTAGAGCTGGAAGTTGTCGGTGGTGCCCGACTCGTCGCTGCGGAAGATCACCGAGATCTTCTCCGAGGGCAGCTTGGCGTTCGGGTTGAGCGCCTTGATCTCCGGGGCGTCCCAGGTGGCGACGGCGCCGTTGAACACCTTGGCGGCGGTCGGGCCGTCCAGCACGAGGTCGGTGACGCCGTCGATGTTGTAGGTGATGGCGATCGGGCCGAAGACGGTCGGCAGGTTCCAGGCGGGCGCGCCGCAGCGGTCCTGCGCCTTGGTGGTCTCGTCCTTCTTCGCGTTGAGCGGCGAGTCGGAGCCGCCGAAATCGGTCTGGGCTCCGATGAACTCGTTGACGCCGGCGCCGGAGCCGCTCGAGGTGTAGTTCAGGGTGTTGCCGTCGCAGTTGGCCTCGTAGGCCGCGACGAAGCGGTCCATCGCGTTCTTCTGCGCCGAGGAGCCGCTCGACTTGAGCGCCTTCTTGCCACCGCAGGCGATGTCCGACTTGGCAGTGGTGCCGTCGTTGCCGGCGCTGGTGTTGTCGTCGCTGCCACAGGCGGCGAGCGTCATGGCACCAACGGCCAGCACACCAACGAGGGCGCTGCTGCGCTTGAGATTCACTATTCCTCCGGAAAGGCGTCCTACTCGTCCGGTCCCTCACCTGGCCCGGACGGGTGATGTGGTGCTGTTCGCGGGGAACTTGCGCACCAGGCAGCCGTGGGCTGCCCACCAATCAACGTAAAGTCACGTGGTTGACAGTTGGACCGACCTGAGTGAACGGCGAGTGAACAGGCAAGCGCGATTGCGCCCGTTATGTGTGACATTTGCCGCAGTTTTACTCAGACGCCCCCGACGAGGCCCCTGCTATTCAGCTGAGGCCGCCGAATAGGCGACATCGATGTGCGCGGGCGTGAACCCGAGCCGGGTGTAGGTATGGACCGCGGCGGTGTTGTCGGCCTCGGTGTAGAGCAGCACCTCGGCGAGGCCGCGCTCGCGCAGATGATGCAGGCCGACCAGGGTCAGCAGGCGGCCGAGTCCGCGGCCCTGCGCGGCCGGGTCGATGCCGACCACGTAGACCTCGCCGACCGCCGGGTTCTCGTCGTAATGCACCTTGGTCCAATGGAATCCGAGGACGCGGCCGGGGTCGGCGGTGTCCGTCGCGAGGAACAGTCCCTCGGGCTCGAACCAGGACTCGGCGCGGCGCACCTCGATATCGCGTTCGGTCCAGCCGCCCTGCTCCGGATGCCAGGCGAACGCGGCGTTGTTCACGCGGAGGATCTCGGCGTCGTCGGCGGGTCCCGCGTAGGTGCGGATGGTCACTCGGCCGCGGGCGGTGATTTCGGGTAGCTCAGGCGTTGCCAGGGGTCGGCGCATCTGCCACAGCTCGCGCGCGGTGATCAACCCGAGCCGGGCCGAGACGGCTTTGGCGGCCGGCAGATCGCCATGCGCCCAGACCCGGGTGCCCGGCCCGCCCTCGGCCAGTGCCGCGGCGACCAGGCTGGTGCCGATGCCCTGCCCGCGAGCCGGCGGATCGACCGCGACCTCGGCCATCGCCGGGTGTTCGCCATGGGCCGGAACGAGATTCGCGTACCCGGCGATCGCGTCATCGCGCACGGCGATCAGATGCCGCACCGCGGGGTCATCGCCCGCGCTCAGCGACAGGACGGCCTGTTCGGAAACGGGGGCTACACCGTCGGCGGCGACCGCGCGTTCGAGCAGTTGCCGGACGTCCGCGGCGGCGGCCGCGTCCAGCCGCTCGGTCCACTCTGTTGCCACGCCGTTCATCGGGCTCCATTCCTCGCGCTCCGCGGCATCCCGAGTGGGATCCCTACCCGGACAACGTCATTGCGTAGCCCAACATTTCGGGACCGGCCGGGGCCGATCCGCGTCCCGGTCGCGGCGCGTCGAATACCGCGCCCGGCGCGCTGAACGCGATGCGAACACATAATGACGCGACGGTGTTTCGGATTGTTCGGCGGGGCCGCCGAACTCACTGCACGGAGCCGTTGACCGGAGCGAGCGGCGCGTCGTCGGTGCCCTCCGGCTCGTCCTCCGGAACGGGCGCCGACTCGCCCTTGGTCGCCGTCCGCGACGGCCGCACCGCCTTGTAGCCGACGTTGCGCACGGTGCCGATGAGCGATTCGTACTCGCTGCCGAGCTTGGCGCGCAGCCGCCGGACATGCACGTCGACCGTGCGGGTGCCGCCGAAGAAGTCGTAGCCCCACACCTCTTGCAGCAGCTGGGCCCTGGTGAACACCCGGCCCGCGTGCTGCGCGAGGTACTTGAGCAGCTCGAATTCCTTGTAGGTCAGGTCGAGCGGACGACCGCGCAGCCGGGCGGTGTAGGTGCCCTCGTCGATCACCAGCTCGCCCAGGGTGATCTTGCCGGAGTTCTCCGGGCTGGCCACGCCGCCGTTGCGGCCGACCAGCAGGCGCAGCCTGGCGTCCAGCTCGGCCGGCCCGGTGCCGGGCAGCAGGATGTCGTCGAGTCCCCAGTCGGCGTTCACCGCGACCAGGCCACCCTCGGTGAGCACGGCGACCACCGGCACCGACGACCCGGTGCTGCCGAGCAGGCGGCACAGGCCGCGCGCGGCGGCCAGGTCGGTACGGGCGTCGACCAATGCGACGTCCGCGGTGCCCGCCTCCAGCAGCGAACTGACCTCGGTCGGCGCCGGGCGCACGTGGTGCGCCAGCAACGACAGCGAGGGCAATACCGCGTCGGGGTTGGGGTCGGAGGTCAGCAGGAGTAGCTCCACAAGCTCTCCTCCCATCTCGTAGCTCCGTTGGACAACAGCCGCACTGCCGGGGGCCACGTCGCTGATCACAGGTAATTCGGATGCAAGATTAGCGCGTCAACCCCGATGACCTCGCCATCCGGGTCGCCGAGTCACGCCGAGCCTCTATAAGGTTCAGCAATGCGCAAGCTCATCATCGGGCTGCTGATTCTCGCGGGACTGGCAGTGGTCATCGATTTCAGCGTCGCGGCCTATTCGGAATACCGGGTCTCGCGCGCATTACGCCAGGGCGCCGATCTGCCCGCAGATCCCGCGGTCGCGATCCGCGGTGTTTCCTTCCTCACGCAGGCGGCGGGCGGTCGCTATGACGACGTATGGATCAAGGCGAGCGGCAATCTTCCGCATACGCCGGGGGAATACGAATTCGAGACGACGCTGACCGGCGTGCGGATCCCGCTGCACGATCTGGTCGACGGCAGCCTGAAAGACGTGCCCGCCGAGCAGGTCGACAGCTCGCTGCGGATCGGGCCGACCGAGCTCGGCCGCCTGTTCACCATCCCGGACCTGCAGGTGAAGGGCCCGCCGCAGCGGGACAAGTCCGACGGCACGGGCGGCTCCGGCGGGTCCGGCATGACCTCGACCGACGACGAACCGCTGTGCCTGTTCGGCAGCCTGCCGGAATTGCCGAGCGCCCAGTACGGCACCGACAAGGTCTTCGTCCAGGCCGACCTGTCCCTCGACGGTGACCAGGTGAAAGTCGTCGCGACCGGCTTCTGCCCGCAGGCGGGCAACGACAAGACCATCCCGGAGGAGGCCATCCCCGCGGCCACTCGCTCGGCGGTGCTCGCGCGCTTCACCCGTACTATCGACATCAAGGAATTGCCGTTCGGTGTCCATCCCACCAAGGTGAGCGCGCAAGGCGGATGGATCGTAGTGGAGGGCAAGGGCGTGAACGTGACGATCGACCTCGACCGATTGCAGCGACCATGATCGAAATCACAATTCTGGCGGTGATGTTGCTCGCCGCGCTGGCGGTGGGCGTCATCGTGCGCCGCCGCGACGGCAAAGTCCGCGCGGCCACCGTCATCGAAACTCGCTCGGCCAAGGCCGATCTGCTCGCCTCCGTCGGCGTGACCGGATCCGTGCCCGCCGTGCTGCACTTCTCCGCCGACTGGTGCGGGCCCTGTGCCGCGGTGCGCCGCGTCGTCGCCGACGTCACCGGCCAGCTGGCCGAGTCGGCGCAGCCGCCGCTGGACATCGAGGTCGACATCGACGCCGAGCCGGTGCTGGCGAAAGAACTGAACGTGCTCTCGCTGCCGACCACGTTCGTCTTCGATAGTGAAGGCCGCGAACGCTTTCGGATCTCCGGCGTGCCGAAGGTGACCGATCTGCGTTCCGCGCTGGAGCCGCTGACCATCGCCGCTTAGCCGCCTTGACAGGATTCCCGGGCAGCTGTGATCAACCCGGGGTCCTTTTCTCCCGCCCGATTAGGTAAACTGCATTCGTGCTTTACAACCACGAGCTGATGCTCACCCGACGCCGCACAGTTGATCTGTGCCGCCTCGGTGGTTGTTGCTGCCTGTGCCGCTGAGCGGTCGGCTTTCCCAGATTTCCTGACGCCGACCTCTGTCCGCCGTGCGAGTGATCTCGTTGATCCCCCGGCGAACTGGCAATTTTCCAGCCATCAGTCGCATCCAGCGCAGGAGTACGCACAATGTCCACCGATATCGGTAAAACTTCGCAGAATCAGCCAATTGCCCACGGCCAGGTAGATGTTCGCGGCCCCCGCTTCGCCGCGTGGGTCACCACCGCCGTCCTCGTTCTGGTGCTGATCGCCGCTATCTTCTCCCCCATCGCCGCCGCGGTGCTCATCGCCATCCAAGCCGTCGTCTTCGCGATCGGCGCCGCCTACGGACCGCGCAAGCATCCGTACGGCCGGCTCTACGCGAAGTTCGTCGCGCCGCGGGTGGCCCCGACCACCGAGACCGAACCCGTGCCGCCGCTGAAGTTCGCGCAGCTGCTCGGCCTGGTCTTCGCGACGGTCAGCCTGCTGGGCTTCGCGCTCGGCTCCACAGTTGTCGGCGCGGTCTTCGCCGGCTTTGCCCTGTTCGCCGCGTTCTTGAACGCGGCGTTCGGGATCTGCCTGGGTTGCCAGATCTATCCCCTGGTCGCCCGTTTCCGCCGGATTACCCCGTCCCCGGCACCGAACTGATCCGCAAGTCATCTCTGAAAGGAACAACATGGCTCGCTCCGATGTCCTGGTCTCCGTGGACTGGGCCGAAGAGAACCTCAACGCCCCCGGCATTGTCTTCGTCGAGGTCGACGAGGACACCTCCGCCTATGACGGTGGCCACATCGAAGGTGCCGTCCGGCTCGACTGGAAGAAGGACCTGCAGGATCAAGTTCGTCGTGACTTCGTCAACCAGGAGCAGTTCTCCGATCTGCTCTCGGCGCGCGGCATCTCGAACGACGACGAGGTAGTCCTGTACGGCGGCAACAACAACTGGTTCGCCGCGTACGCCTACTGGTACTTCAAGCTGTACGGCCACAACAACGTCAAGCTGCTCGACGGTGGCCGCAAGAAGTGGGAGCTCGACGGCCGCCCGCTGTCCACCGACGGCGTCAGCCGCCCGGCCACCCAGTACAAGGCCGCCGCCCCCGACGTGACCATCCGCGCGTTCCGCGACGAGGTCATCGCCGCCATCGGCACGAAGAACCTGGTCGACGTCCGTTCGCCCGACGAGTTCTCCGGCAAGATCCTGGCGCCCGCGCACCTGCCGCAGGAGCAGAGCCAGCGTCCCGGCCACATCCCCACCGCGATCAACGTGCCGTGGAGCAAGGCCGCGAACGAGGACGGCACCTTCAAGTCCGACTCCGAGCTCGCCGAGATCTACCAGGAAGCGGGCCTGGACGGCGAGAAGGAGACCATCGCCTACTGCCGCATCGGCGAGCGCTCCTCGCACACCTGGTTCGTGCTGCAGGAACTGCTCGGCCACAGCAATGTCAAGAACTACGACGGGAGCTGGACCGAATACGGCTCCCTCGTCGGTGCACCGATCGAGTTGGGAGCGTAAACAACATGTGCGCAGCACCTACCCAGGGTCAGGCCATCCCCGCAGGCGTCGATGTGGAGAAGGAGACGGTCATCACCGGCCGCGTCCTGAGCACCGACGGTCAGCCGGTCGGCGGCGCGTTCGTGCGCCTGCTCGACGGCAACGGTGACTTCACCGCCGAGGTCGTCGCCTCCGGCACCGGCGACTTCCGCTTCTTCGCCGCGCCGGGTGCGTGGACGTTGCGGGCGCTCTCCTCGGCCGGCAACGGCTCGGCGGAGGTTCGCCCGGAAGGCGCGGGCATCCATCCCGTGGACGTCGCGGTCGCCAAGTAAGCAGACCTGACGCAGCTGACGGCCCCGGGCTTCCCCAACTATGACGGGAAGCACCGGGGTCGTCTGCGTATCCAGCGGCGGTTGTCGTTAGACTCCAAATGTGGTCCTCTTCTTCGAGATTCTGCTGGTGGCCGTCGCCATCCTCATCGGCTGGTTCGGCCTGTACGTCTTCTACCGGCTGTTCACCGAGTCATGAGCGATCTCGCGAGCGAGGGTTCTAATCCGGCCGAGCAAGCGAGTGAACAACTGAACGGGAACGGCTCCACCGATTCGGCTGGTCGCCGAAGCGGCGATCAGGCCGTGTCCGAGGCCGTCGAGCGGGCGAAGTCGACCGGTGCCCGCAACATTCCGGCGCTGCCGGATCTGCCGCTGCCCGAGGACACCGCGAACCTGCGGCTCGGGCCGGACCTGAGTTCCTCCATGCTCGCGCTGCTGCCCATGGTCGGCGTCTGGCGCGGCGAGGGCGAGGGCAACAGCCCCGAGCGCGGCGACTACCGCTTCGGTCAGCAGATCATCGTGGCGCACGACGGCGGCGACTACCTGTCCTGGGAGTCCCGTTCCTGGGTGCTCGACACCGAGGGCAACTACTCGGGCCCGGATCTGCGCGAGAGCGGTTTCTGGCGGGTCGGCATCGACGGCAACGACGAGGTGATCGAGCTGCTGCTCACGCACAGCACCGGCATCGTCGAACTGTTCTACGGTCAGGCGCTGACTCAGTCGTCCTGGGAGCTCGCCACCGACGTGGTCATCCGCAGCCAATCAGGGATCGTCGTCGGCGGCGCCAAGCGCCTCTACGGCATCGTCGAGGGTGGCGACTTGGCTTACGTCGAAGAGCGCGTGGTGGCCGATGGCCCCCTCGAACCGCGTCTCTCGGCCCGCTTGCAGCGCTACATCGGCTAGTTCGCCCGATCCTTTATCGGTCGTAGACGGAAAAGGAACGACCCCCGAGCCGTACCGGTGTGGTGGTTAACCATACGGGTCCCGTTCGGACTCAAACGGGGGCTCGGGGGCCGGGTGACTGCGTGGAATTCGCTAGCGCTCGCGCGGCGAATCACCTGCAGCGGTGGCGCTAGCGCGCAGCCACCTCACGAGTCCTTTGAACATACATTCTCTGAACCACCTCCTTCCTGTGTACAAACGAATGTAGCGACGAGTCAGCGGGTCGGCAACGGAATTTCTCGGTGAGCTGAAGTGGGGACTTCCCGGTCGATTAAATCGGCCGTGACCTGGGCTGATGCGTCGAGTCGGACGATCACATCGGCACGGTTGCCCGGCGGCAGTTGATGTGTGACGACGACCACAGTTCGATCCGGGTCGACCAGTCCGCTGTCGGCATCGAGCAAGGCGCACAACAGGTCTGCGCCCGCCTCGGCCTCGAGGTGTTCGGTGGGTTCGTCGAGCAGCAACACCCGGGCGGGGGATACGAGTGCTCGGGCGAGCAGGATGCGGCGGCGTTGACCACCGGAGACTGTCGCGGCGCCGCCGATCAGATCGGTGTGCACGCCCTCCGGCAGCGAATCCAGCCAGTCGCCGAGACCTACTGTGCGCAAGGCGGTTTCGGCCTCGTCCTCGGTGACGTCGCCGCGGGCGACGCGCAGGTTCTCCAGCACCGAAGTGCCGAAGAGGTGGGCGTCTTCGGCGAAGTAGGTGACGCCCGTTCGGGGTGTGTCGAACAGGCCGGCCCACATCATCAGCAGCGTGCTCTTTCCGGCGCCACTCGGGCCGACGACGGCGATTCGGCGGCCTGCGGGGATCTCCGGAAGTTGTTGGGACAGCCGATTTTCGAGCGTTGGCGCGCTGTGCCCGCCGGCCTCGTTCGCGCGGGTGTCGAGCCGGATCAGCCGATGCAGGGCCGCACGGGCCGTCGTCAGCGACTGCGCGGCGGCGGGGAGCGGACCGACCGCTTCGAAGGCGGACAGCGGAAGCAGGACGAGCACGGTGAGCGCCATCGGTGTCATCGCGCCCGGTGCACCGCCGGACGGTCCGTAGAGCGTGATGCCGATCAGCAAGGCCCCCAGCACGCTCACACCGATCGAGAGCGGGGTGGCCGCGGCCGACCACGCACTGTGTGCGGCCGCCTTGTCCTCCGCCGCGACCGCGCGCCGGGCAGCCTTGGCAGCGGCGTCTAGTGCCGCGTCGAGCCGACCGGCGACCCGCAGTTCCGCCGCGTGATCCAGCACCGTCAGTGCCTGCGCGGTGAACTCGGCCCGGTCCGTGCGCACGGCCCGTTCCGCCTCGCGCGCCGCCTTCGCCGACAGCCACGGCGCGAGAATGCCCGAAAGCCCCAGTGCCCCGGCCAGAATCGCGGCCGCGGCCACCGAAATCGTGGCGAGCAGGCCGATCGCAGCGGCGGACAACACGGCGGCGACCGCCACCGGAACGAAAACTCGAACCACGACCGCGCCGAGATCGTCTATATCGCTACCGATTCGGACCAGCAGATCACCACGCCGCAGCGGCCCGGCATCGCCGGAGCGACCCGCACCCTCGTCCCCCGAGCGCGAACCAGCCGGTCTGCGCAACCAGAAGTCCGACCCGGCCAACGTCCGATAAACCGTCGTCCGCGCCGTCGCCATCGCCCGCAACGCAACATCATGTGTCGCAAGCCGTTCCAGGTACCGAGCCAGCCCCCGCGAGATCCCCAGCGCCCGCACGGTCACCACCGCAATGCTCAAATCCAGCACCGGCGGCATCTGCCACGCCCGAGCGATCAACCACGCCGCGAGCGCCGCCAACCCGAGCCCGCTCCCGAGCGCCAGCACGCCCCACGCGATCGCCACCACCACCCGCCACCGAGACAGTTCGAGCAACGCCCACATCCGCCGCAGGTCACCGGCCACCACGCTCATCCCCCGAATTCGCCTGTGACCAGAGCCTGCTGAGGCACCCACAGCAGCCGGGTGAGACCGCCGGCGGATGCCGGGCCGGCGGTGGCCGCCGCGCAGTCGAATCGCCAGGCTCATCAGATCGTCACTTCGGCGAGCTCGGCGGCTGCGGCGCGCACCTGGACAACATGGTCGCCCGCGGCGAGAACTGTTGGGCGGTGGCCGATCACGATGACGGTCGCGCCGTCCCGTGCGCGCCGGCGTAGGGCCGCGAGGACTGCGGCTTCGCTGTCGGCGTCGAGGTGGGCGGTGGGCTCGTCGAGGAGCAGGATCGGGCGGTCGGCGGCGAGGACCCTGGTGAGTGCGAGGCGTTGGCGTTGCCCCAGAGAGAGGCCGACGCCGCCGGGACCGACCACGGTGTTCCAGCGGTCGGGCAGTTCGTCCAGGACTGTGTCGAATCCGGTGGCGACGCAGGCGGCTTCGAGGTCGTCGACAACGCGAGCCGGTCCGTGGGCGGCGGGCGACTCGGCCCGCGCGCCGAACAGTTCGAGGTTTTCGCGCAAGGTGCCTGGCACCAGGACCGGTCGCTGCGGGAGCCACGCGACGTGTGCCCACCATTCGTCCTGATCCAGGTCGCGCACGTCGACGCCGTCGACCGTCACCGACCCGTGGTCCGGTGCGAGCAGGCCGAGAATGGCTTGTACCGCCGTCGATTTCCCGCTGCCGTTCGGTCCGGCGAGCACGGTCACCGCGCCGGGCCGCAGCTCTGCCGACAATCCCTGGGGTGCGAACCCGTTGCGCGCCGCGACCGACACTTCGTGCAGCCGAACGACTCCGGCGCGCTGCCACGACTCGGCGACACCGGAGGTCCGGTCGGCGGAATCGGCTGCACCCGACTCGGATTCGAGTACCGCGAAGGCCTTGTCCGCGGCCGCCATTCCGTCCTGTGCGGCATGGAACCGCTCCCCCACCATCCGCAGTGGCAGATACACCTCGGGAGCCAGCACGAGGGCAACCAGGCCCGCGTACAGGCTCATCTCACCGAACACCAGCCGCAGGCCGATGGACACCGCGACCAGCGCCACGCTCAGCGTCGCGAGCAGCTCCAGCACCATCGAGGACAGGAACGCGATGCGCAGCGCCCGCATCGTCCGCTGCCGCAACCCGTCGCCGAGCGCACGCACCCGGCCGGCCATCGTGCCGGGCCGCGCCTGCGGCGAATCACCCGGGCCCGCAGCAGAACCCCCGGATTCGCCGCGCTCGCGTCCGAGCGCCCGCAGCGTAGGCATGCCGGCGAACAAATCGAGCAGTTGATCCGAGAGCCGGGTCGTGGCCGCGAGAGTCGCCTCGGCCCGCCCTTGCGTCAGCAGTCCGATGAGGATCATGAACACCGGAATCAACGGCAGCGTGACCACCACGATCAGCCCCGAGACCGGATCGTGAATCGCGATGACCGCCAGCACGATCGGCGGGACGAGCACCGCAAGCACCAGTGCGGGAACGTATCCGATCAGATACCCGCGCAACCCGGACAGTCCGGTGCCCACCACGACCGCGAGTTCAGTTCTGCGGCTTTCGAGTTCGCGCGGCGACAACCGCGCCCCCGCGGTGAGCACGGCGGTCTCCAGCTCCGCCACCACGCCCGCTCCCGCGCGATGCGCCAACCGCGATTGCACCCAGGTGGCGAGCACCCGGCAGCCGATGGCGAGCGCGAGCACCAGCAGTTCCGCCGTCCACGCGCCCAGCGTGCGCCGGCCGGGATCGGTGACGACCCCGGCCAGCACCCGAGCCAGCATGACCGCCGTGACCACGATCGATCCCGTGATCACCACGGACAGTGCGACACTCAGCGCCAGGTAGCGGCGGGCCGAGCGGGCGTACCGCCACAGGCGCGGATCGACGGGCGGGCGAGCCATGACTCAATCCTTCGCGGGGCCGAGCGGCAAGCCGACCGGCGCGGGAATCTGGTCGACGGTGATCCGCTTGCGGAACACCCAGTACGTCCAGCCCTGGTAGAGCAGCACGACCGGCGTGACCAGTACGGCCGCCCAGCTCATCACCTTCAGCGTGTACGGGGTGGACGAGGCGTTGTGGATGGTCAGGTCGAACGCCGAATCGATGGTGGAGGGCAGCACATTCGGGAACAGCGACCCGAACAGCAGCGTGGTCGCCGCCGCCACCACGACGGTGGTGCCGAGGAACGCCCACCCGTCACGATCGGCGAACACCGCGGCCGCGGCGGCCACGAGCCCGATCACCGCGAGCGCCAACGGAATCCAGGTCCACCCGGTGCCGTAGGCCAGCTGCGTCCAGAGGCCGAACCCGCCGACCACCACGGCCGTCGGGACCAGCAGCAGCTTGGCCGTGCGCTGCGCGTCGTCGCGCACCTCGCCGCCGGTCTTCAGCCCGAGGAACACCGCGCCGTGCAGGGCGAAAAGCAGCCCCGTGGTCAGCCCGCCGAGCAATGCGTACGGCCCGAGCAGGTCCCACACCGAACCGGCGAACTGCTTCTTCTCGTTCAGCGGCACCCCGCGCACGATATTGGCGAACACCCAGCCCCACGCGAGTGCCGGTATCCAGGAACCGATTCCGATGCCGAGGTCGCAGCGCGCCCGCCAGCGCGGGTCGTTGATCTTGCCCCGGTACTCGATCGCGCAGATCCGCAGGATCAGCGCGACCAGCAGCAACAGCAGGGCCAGGTAGAACCCGGAGAACATGCTGGCGTACCACTCCGGGAAGGCCGCGAACATCGCGCCGCCCGCGGTGATCACCCAGACCTCGTTGCCGTCCCACACCGGGCCGATGGTGTTGAGCACCACCCGCCTTCGCGTGTCCGAGCCCCTGCCGAGAATCGGCATCAGCATGCCGACCCCGAAGTCGAAGCCCTCCAGCACGAAGTAACCGGTGAACAGCACCCCGATCAGCACGAACCAGAACTCTTGCAGACTCATCGTCGGCTCCTAGTAGGCGAACGAAAGTTGTTCGACGGCAGGCTCTTCGACGCCATGCCGACCCGGACCACCGGTATCGCCGGGCCCGTCGGTGACCGCCGGGGCCGGATCCGGCCCATGAATCACGTAGCGCCGCATCAGGTAGAACCAGACGACCGCCAATCCGCCGTACAGCAGCGTGAAGACGATCAGCGAGAACAGCACCACGCCGGCCGAATGGTTCGACACGCCCTGCTGCACCATCAGCCGCAGGTTCAGGTCACCCGTCGGATTCGGCGCGACAACCCAAGGCTGGCGGCCCATTTCGGTGAACACCCAGCCCGCGCTGTTGGCCAGGAACGGCGTCGGGATCATCAGCAGGCTGAGCCAGGAGAACCAGCGCTGGTTCGGCACCCGGCCGCGGCGGGTCAGCCACAGCCCGGCCAGCGCGAGCAGCGCCGAACCCGCGGCCAGGCCGATCATCGCGCGGAACGACCAGTAGGTGACGAACAGGTTCGGCCGGTAGTCGCCGACGCCGTACTTCTCGTTGTATTCCTTTTGCAGGTCGACCACGCCGGGCAGGGTGACTCCGCTGAACTCGCCCTTGGCCAGGTACGGCAGCACCACCGGCACCTCGAGCACGTGCGTGACGCTGTCGCAGTTGTTGTGCGTGCCGACGGTCAGGATGGAGAAGTCGGGGTCGGTTTCGGTGTGGCACAACGATTCCGCCGAGGCCATCTTCATCGGCTGCTGCTCGAACATCAGCTTGCCCTGGGTGTCACCGGTGAAGAACAGTCCGGCCAGCGAAATCAGCATCACCCAGATGCCGACCAGCGCCGCGGGCCGCCACATGGTGCGCGCCTCGGTCAGCTGCGCGGCGTCGCCGCTGCGCGCCTTGCGCACCATCCACCAGCCGGCGATGCCCGCCACGAAAGTGCCTGCCGTGACGAAGGATCCGGCGACGACGTGCGGAAAGGCGGCCAGCAGTGTGTTGTTCGTGAGCACCGCGACGATGCTGTCGAGTTCGGCCCGCCCGGTCTCCGGGTTGAACCGCGCCCCGACCGGATGCTGCATGAACGAGTTCGCCGCGACGATGAAGTAGGCCGACGCGTTCACGCCGATCGCGACCATCCAAATCGCGGCCAGGTGCGCGAGTTTCGGCAATCGGGACCAGCCGAAGATCCACAGCCCGAGGAACGTCGACTCCATGAAGAAGGCGACCAGCCCCTCCAGCGCGAGCGGCGCGCCGAACACGTCACCGACGAAGCGGGAGTACTCGCTCCAGTTCATCCCGAACTGGAATTCCTGCACGATGCCGGTGGCGACGCCGAGCGCGAAGTTGATCAGGAACAACTTGCCGAAGAACTTGGTCAGCCGCAGCCAGTGATCCTTGCCGGTGATCACCCAAGCCGTCTGCATGGCGGCGACGAGCGGAGCAAGTCCAATAGTCAGCGGCACCAAGAGAAAGTGGTAGACCGTGGTTATGCCGAACTGCCATCGAGAGATGTCCAGGGCGTTCATGACTGCGCCTCGCTGGCGCTCGGCTCCGTCATGACCGCCGGTGCGGCTGCATTGTTGATTCGCTCGCTGCGCTCGCTCATCGGCCACGACCTCCTCGTCGTCTACGACATGACGTAGTAATACTACGTCGAAGGAGGTCCAGAACAATGAGTCCTAGGCCACGACACACCGGGACTTTCGGCCCCAATCAGCGGTTTTGCGGGCCGGAGGCGCGCAAGTAGGACGCACGTCACGCCGATCGGACACCCCGTCAGCGCCGGTGCGGGCAGTCACCGGTCGCCGGCGGAACTCTCACCAATCGCCGATAGCGCCCGCCCGCTCGATGCCGCGATCGACCAGATCGATGATCTCCTGCGCGTTGTCCGGGGCCGACATCCGCAGCCCGTCCAGCGAATTCACCCGCGCCGCGAGCGAGATGCTGGACATCATCCACACGCTGTCACAGGTGAGCAGATCCGCGGTGAACAGCGACTTGTAGACGCACTCCCAGCCGGCCTTCTCCGCCTCGGCGAACAGCGCGCGCTGGGTGACGCCCGGCAGCACCCCGTTCTTCGCGGGCGGGGTGATCAGCTGCTTGTCCCTGGCGATCACCACGGACGAGCGCGGGCCTTCCAGCACCCGGTTCTCCGTGCTGGTGAAGATCGCGTCGTCGGCGCCCATCCGCGCGGCGAACCGCAGCGCCGCCATGTTCGACGCGTAGGACAGGGTCTTCGCGCCCAGCAGCTGCCACGGCGCGGCCTGCGCCAGGTCGATCGAGATGCCCCGGGACAGGGTCACCACCGAGACGCCCTCGGTGCGCGCCTTCTGCACCCGGTCCGGCACCGGCAGCACGAGCACGTACGCGGTGGGCACCGGCACGGCGGCGGCGAGATCGCCGGAGGTCACCTTCTCGGCCACCCCGGATAGCTCGCTGTCGCGGCCGCGAGTGAGCACCAGCCGCATCACGCCCTCGCGGTCGGTTCCCCACTCCTTGGCGGCCCGCTCGACCGCCTCCCGCCACCGGCCGATCTCCGGCTCGGGCAGATCCAGCGCCTGCGCCGAGCGACGCAGCCGGCCTAGATGAAATTCGATCGCGCACGCGTTGCCCGCGCGCACCAGCACCGTTTCGAAAATACCGTCGCCACGCAATACGCCGATATCGTCCGCATACAACAACGGCGCGTCCGCGTCCCGGACCGCGCCGTCGAGTGAGACAAGAACCCGATCTACCATGCGTCGAGACTAGGCGGTTCGGCAATGTCTCGCCTAGGTCACGGAAGACTTCGCGGCATCTTTTACCGGCCGCTGCCCGAGGTTCACTCGCAGGCCGCGCGGACGACGGCCGGATCGTCTCCCCGCTGCCCCGGTTCGGGCACCCGAGCGCGACCCCGCCTACAGTGGAAACGTGTCCGTGGTCGTTGCGCCCAGCCCTATCCTCGCTGTTTCGGGAGCCGTCGCGGGAGCGCCGGGTTCGCCCGATGCCGCCGTCGCCTGGCACTACGGTGATCCGCTCGGTGAACAACGGGCGGCAATCGAGCGCGCGGCGGTCATCGATCGGTCGCATCGTTTCGTCCTCCGGATCACCGGCGCCGAGCGCCTGACCTGGCTGCACACCATCTCCAGTCAGCACATCGCCGCCCTCGGCGACGGGCAGTCCGCGGAGAACCTCGACCTCGATCTCAACGGCCGGGTGCTCAACCACTTCGTGCTGACCGAGCTGGACGGCACGGTCTGGATCGACACCGAGGGCGAGCGCGGCCAGGCGCTGCTGGACTTCCTGAAGAAGATGGTCTTCTGGGCCGACGCCCAACCGGCCGAGGCGGACTACGCGGTACTGAGCCTGCTCGGACCCAAGGCCGCCGACGTGCTCGCCGCCCTCGGCGTGGCGACGCTGCCCGACGCCTACGCGGCGGTTGCGCTGCCGGACGGCGGATTCCTGCGCCGGATGCCGTGGCCGACCGCCGACTCGTTCGATCTGCTCATCCCCCGCGATCGGCTCGCCGAGTTCTGGACCCGGCTGACCGAGGCCGGCGCCGAACCCGCGGGCATGTGGACCTTCGAGGCGCTGCGGGTTGCCGCCGTGCGCCCGCGGATCGGACTCGACACCGACGAGCGCACCATCCCGCACGAGGCCCGCTGGATCGGCGGCCCTGCCGAATTCGGCGCCGTGCACCTGGACAAGGGCTGCTATCGCGGCCAGGAGACCGTGGCCAGGGTGCACAACCTCGGCAAGCCGCCGCGGCACCTGGTGCTGCTGCACCTGGACGGCTCGGCCGACGAGCGCCCCGAGACCGGCGCCGACATCACCGCGGGCGGCCGCGCGATCGGCCGCCTCGGCACCGTCATCGACCACTACGAACTCGGCCCGATCGCGCTCGCGCTGATCAAACGCACCGTCCCGGCCGACACCGCGCTCACCGCCGGACCGGCCGCCGCGGCCATCGACCCGGACTCGGTGCCGACGGACGACTCACCACAGGCGGGCAGGCTCGCCGTCGATCGGCTCCGCGGACGCTGACCCGACCATGACCGCCGAATACCGAAGGGGCGCAGGCTCCGCGTTTCGCGCTGAACCATGCCCGGCCCCCGACTTCCCGGCCCGACGACCCGACGAGAGGAGTGCCGCCGATGCGAACCGATGATTCCGGTGAAGTCTTGGCCGTCTGCGTGGTGTACGCCGAACTCGACGTGCCGGGCCGGGTGGGCAAGTCCGCGATCGACAAGCGCCCGATGCCGGGCCGGGTAGCGGTGCGCGCACTCGGTCTCGACGGGGATCACGTGTGCGACACCAAGAACCACGGCGGCGCGCACCAGGCCGTCTACGCTTACGCCGACGAGGACGCCCGGCGCTGGGGCAACGCCCTCGATCGGGAACTGCCCATCGGCTGGTTCGGCGAGAACCTGCGCATCGCCGGCCTCGCGGTCAGCGACGCGGTGCTCGGCGCCCGCTGGGTCATCGGCGACACGCTGCTCGAGGTGAGCGCGCCGCGGGTGCCGTGCGCCACCTTCCAGCACTGGAGCGGAGAAGCCCAGTGGGTCAAGCGATTCACCATGCAGGCCGACACCGGCGCCTACCTGCGGGTGCTGACCGAGGGCACGATCGGCGCGGGCGACCGGGTGTCGGTGGTGCACGTCCCCGAGCACGGCATCACCGTGCGCGATCTGTTCACCGGCGACGACCCCGACCTGCTGGCCATCCTGCTCGCCGCCGAGCCGACCATCTCCGACGACGTGCGCAGGCAGATCGAACGGCACGCCCGCAGGCACGCCAACGCCGACCGCGCGGCGCAACGACGCGCCGACGAATCCGACCGACCGGCCACGCGACGTGGCGCCGAACTCGATACGGGAGCGCAACTGTGAGTGTGGAACTGGTCGAAGTAGTCCGCTCCGGCTTCCGCGAGTGCGTGCACCGCGGCTCGGCCGTCATCCTCGATCCGTCCGGCGAGCCGACGCTCACCCTCGGCGAGGTGCACCTGCCGATCTTCCCCCGCTCGACCAACAAGCCCATGCAGGCGATCACCCTGCTGCGCCACGGGTTCGAGCCGGTCGACGACGCCGAGCTGGCCATCGCGACCGCGTCGCACTACGGCGAACCCGATCATGTCGCGCTGGTGCGCCGGCTGCTCGACCGCTTCGGCTTCGACGAGAAGTCGCTGGAATGCCCGCCGGACCTGCCGGTCGACGAGAAGGCGCGCGCGGCCGTGCTCTCGGGTTCGCACGAACCGCGCCGGATCTACATGAACTGCTCCGGCAAGCACGCCGCGATGCTGGCGACCTGCAAGATCAACGACTGGCCCACCGAGGGTTACCTCGACGAGGCGCATCCGTTGCAGCAGGCGGTCATCGCCACCATCGCCGATCTCACCGGCGAACCCGAGACCGATCTCGGCATCGATGGCTGTGGCCTGCCGATCATTCCGGTGTCGCTGGTCAACCTGGCCCGGGTGTTCGCCACCATGGCGACCGCCGATTCCGACGCGCCGGAGCGGCGCGTCGCGGACGCCATCCGCGCCCATCCGCGAGTGATTTCGGGCACCAACGCACCCGATCTGCTG
Organism: Nocardia sp. NPDC051756; assembly: GCF_040681495.1. NCBI lineage: Bacteria > Bacillati > Actinomycetota > Actinomycetes > Mycobacteriales > Nocardiaceae > Nocardia > Nocardia sp. NPDC051756. Next base: position 304,179 of record NZ_JBFAYV010000009.1, read on the forward strand.
ACCATGCAGGCCACCCCCGGACTGGTCTGCAAGATCGGCGCGGACGGCGTGCACGCCGGTGCGCTGCCCGACGGAACAGCCTTCGCGTACAAGATCGAGGACGGCAGCGACCGGGCCCGAATCCCCCTGACGCTGGCAATTTTGCAGCGGATCGGCGTCGACTGGACCGACGCGCACACCGAGCTGGCGGCCCCCGCGGTGCTCGGCGGCGGCGCCAGGGTCGGCGTGATCCGGGCGATCCCGGGGGTGCTCTAGCCGGACCGGCCGAGGGCGACAACCGGGCAAACGGAACCACTTCGGAGGTTCTTCAGCCACTCCTGGAAGCGGGACGGCCGGACACACGCTAAAGTGTCTGTCAGGAAGAGTATTAATTCGAACGGGGCCGCCAACCAAACCCCAGGCCGCCCCGCAGTGACGCGAGGGGGTCAGCCATGGGCCGTGGCCGGGCTAAGGCAAAGCAGACCAAAGTCGCACGCGAGCTGAAGTACAGCAGCCCGCCGAGCGATTTCGCGAGCCTTCAGCGCGAGCTTTCGGGAAGCCCCCACTCCCAACGGAGTGGTGTGCTGTCCGATGAGCACGACGCGGACAAGTCCTCATCTCAATTCGAAGAGGACGACTACGACGACTGGCGCCGCTGACTCGGAGCAACGTTCGAAAGGGGAGGTCAGCGTGCCTCCTCTTTCTGCCGTTGCCGCGCGTTGACGGATAACGCCGAAAAGGCTTAGAACACACCAGCGTCCCGCATCTGAGCGATGCGGGACGCTGGTTTGTGTTCGTATATGGGTCTCAGAACCGCGGGTGTTCGCCCACCAGAACGGCACGCAGGGCGTCGGAATCCTTGGCCTTCTTCACGGTGCCCAGGGTCCAGCACTCGATGTGCCGCGCGGTCAGCACGGCGAGCGCCCGGTCGACGTCCTCGGGGGCGACGATGGCGACCATGCCGACGCCCATGTTGAACGTCTTCTCCATCTCGACCCGCTCGACCCGGCCGCGCTGCGCGATCATCTTGAACACCGGCGCCGGGTTCCAGGTGCCGCGATCCAGCTCGGCCACCATGCCCGCGGGCAGCACCCGGCCCAGGTTGGCGGCCAGTCCGCCGCCGGTGACGTGGGCGAAGGTGCGCACGTCGGTCTCGGCGATCAGCGCGAGGCAGTCCTTGGCGTAGATCCGGGTCGGCTCCAGGAGTTCCTCGCCGAGCGTGCGGCCGAACTCCTCGATGTGCCCGGTGAGCGACATCCGGTCGATGTCGAGCAGCACCTTGCGGGCCAGGCTGTAGCCGTTGGAGTGCAGGCCGGACGAGCCCATCGCGATGACCACGTCACCGGGACGCACCCGGTCCGGGCCGAGCACCGCGTCGGCCTCGACCACGCCGACACCGGTCGCGGACAGGTCGTAGTCGTCCGGGTCCATCAGGCCCGGGTGCTCGGCGGTTTCGCCGCCCAGCAGCGCGCAGCCGGCCCGGACGCAGCCCTCGGCGATGCCGGAGACCAGCTCGGCGACCTTCTCCGGGACGACCTTGCCGATGGCGATGTAGTCCTGCAGGAACAGCGGCTCGGCGCCGCACACGACGAGGTCGTCGACGACCATCGCGACCAGGTCGAGGCCGACGGTGTCGTGCTTGTCCATCGCCTGCGCCACCGCGATCTTGGTGCCGACCCCGTCGGTGGACGCGGCGAGTAGGGGTTCGCGGTATCCGCCCTTCAGCGCGAACAGTCCGGCGAACCCGCCGAGGCCGCCCTGGACCTCGGGACGGCTCGCCTTCTTCGCCAATGGCCCGAACAACTCGACTGCGCGGTCACCTGCCTCGATGTCCACGCCTGCCGCGGCGTAAGAGGCACCACCACTGGGGGTCTGTTCAGTCATTTTCGGGGAAAGCTCCAAACCGAATCGGCGGATAGATGCCTGCTCACGCTACCGGAGCCCGATAACGACGTTGCACCGGTATTGGCTCGCCCTATTGACAATCGGGCGAGCCAAACCGTATTGCGACAATCAGCCTGCGGCGTTGGTCGCGAACAATGCCGCGCTCTCCGCCCGGCGTCTGCGCTGCTCTACCGGATCGGGCACCGGTACCGCGGCCACCAGACGCTGGGTGTACTCCTCGGTCGGCGCCCGCAGGATGCGATCTCGATCACCCTGCTCGACCACCGCGCCGTTGCGCAGCACCACGATCCGGTCGGCCAGCTGGTCCACCACCGCGAGGTCGTGGCTGATGAACAGGCAGGCCCAGCCGCATTCGCGCTGGAGCTGTCCGAACAACTCCAGCACCGCGGCCTGCACCGAGACGTCCAGCGCGCTGGTCGGCTCGTCGGCGACCAGCAGGTCCGGGTCCAGGACCAGGGCCCTGGCCAGGCTGGCGCGCTGCCGCTGACCGCCGGACAGCTCGTGCGGATACCGGCGTTCGGTGCCCGCGGGCAGCTGCACGTCGTCGAGCAGTTTGCGCACCCGCGCCTTGATCTCGGCCGCGCTGCCCATCTTGTGCACGAGCAGCGGCTCGGCCACGCACTCGCCGACGGTGAGCCGCGGATTCAGCGAGCTGGCCGGGTCCTGGAACACGAACCCGAACCGCCGCCGGATCGGCTTCATCTTGCGCCCGGACATGCCGGCGATGTCCTGCCCGCGGATCTTCACCACGCCCGAGGTCGGGCGTTGCAGCGCGGCGACACAGCGGCCGATGGTCGACTTGCCCGAGCCGGATTCGCCGACCAGGCCGAGGGTTTCGCCGGGCCCGATGCGCAGATTCACATCGTCGACCGCGCGGAACGCGGGCCGCCCGAACGAGCCGGGGAACTCGACCACCAGATCGCACACCTCGAGCACCGGCTCGGCGGACTCGGCCACCTCTTCGGCCGGACCGTGCGCCAACTGCTCGGTGCCGAGGTGCGGCACGGCCGCGAGCAGCGCCCGGGTGTAGTCCTCCTTCGGGCTGGCGAACAGCTCGTCCACCGGCGCCTGCTCGACCACCTTGCCGTTGCGCATCACTACGACGCGGTCGGCCAGGTCGGCCACCACGCCCATGTTGTGCGTGATCAGCACGATGGCGCTGCCGATCCGGTCGCGCAGATCCCGCAGCAGCTCCAGGATCTCCGCCTGCACCGTCACGTCGAGGGCCGTGGTCGGCTCGTCGGCGATGATCACCTTCGGCTCGCAGGCGATGGCGATGGCGATCACCACGCGCTGCTTCTGGCCGCCGGAGAGCTGGTGCGGGTAGTAGTCGACCCGATGGTCGGGGTCGGGCAGGCCGACCATGCGCAGCAGTTCGATCGCGCGGGCCTTGGCGTCCTTCTTGCTCATCTGCGAGTGCGCGCGCAGCGCCTCGCCGATCTGGAAGCCGACGGTGAACAGCGGGTCGAGCGCGAGGCCCGGCTCCTGGAACACCATCGAGATGGCGCCGCCGCGCAGCGCGGTGAGCTGGCGCTCGTTCATCGAGGTGATGGCCTCGGTGCCGAGCGTGACCAGACCGCGCACCCGCGCGGTCAGCGGCAACAGTCCCATCGCGGTGCGCGAACTCACCGACTTGCCCGAACCGGACTCGCCGACGATGGCGAGCACCTCGCCGGGATACACCTCGTAGGAGACGTCGGTGACCGCGTAGACGGGTCCGGCGTCGGTGGCGAAGGTGACCGACAGCGATTCGATGGACAGGGCCGGTTTGCTGCGGTCGGTGACCACGGCTGGCTCGGTCATGATGTCTCCTTCCCGGCAGTGCTGTCCTTGGCCGGATCGACCTCGGGCCCAGCGGTTTCGACGCCCGCGACGGTGATCGCGTCGCCCGGCGCGGCGGAGACCGCACGCCGGGTGCGCAGCACCGGGTTGAGCACCTCGTTGAGGCTCTCGCCGACCAGGGTCATGCCGAGCACCACCAGCACGATGGCGAAACCGGGGAAGATACCGGTCCACCAGATGCCGTTGGAGACATCCGACAGCGCCTTGTTCAGGTCGTAGCCCCACTCGGCGGCCTGGGTCGGCTCGATGCCGAACCCGAGGAAGCCCAGGCCCGCGAGGGTCAGGATGGCCTCTGACCCGTTCAGCGTGACGATGACCGGCAGCGACTGGGTGACGTTGGCGAAGATGTGCCGGAACAGAATTCGCGCGGTGGACGCGCCGGTGACCCGGGCGGCGTCCACGTACGGCTCGTTCTTCACCGAGACGGTCGCGTTGCGCACCACGCGGAAGTATTGCGGCACGAAGACCGCCGTGATCGCCACCGCCGCGGACAGCACGCCGCCCAGGCTGGTCGATCGGCCGCCCGCGACCACGATGGACACCACGATCGCCAGCAGCAGCGTCGGGAAGGCGTACATCGCGTCCATGAACAGCACCAGCACCCGGTCGAACCAGCGGCCGAGGTAACCCGACAGCAGGCCGAGCGGCACGCCGACGAACAGCGAGAGCACCAGCGAGATCACGATCACGAACAGCGCGGTGCGTGCGCCCCAGATCACCCGGGAGAACACGTCCTCACCGCGCACCGAGGTGCCGAACCAGTGGTCGGCCGACGGCGCCTGCTGACGGACGAAATCGACTCCGTCGGCAGCGCTTTGGGCGAAACCGTAGGGCGCGATCAGCGGCGCGAAGATGGCCGCGAGCACGAACACGGCGACCAGACCCAAACCGAGGATCAGGGTCGCGCGTTGCAGGCCCGCGGTCATGGTGAACAGCCGGAGGCCGGGGATGCCGCGCTTGGCCGACGGCGGAACCACCGGCGCGGTGACGGGCTCGTTCAGCAATTCCGGTGCGGTCATCAGAACCTCACCCTCGGATCGATCAGTGCCACAAGGGCATCCACCAGGAAGCTCATCAGCGCGACGAAGATCGCGATGAACGCGACGATGCCCTGCACCGCGACGAAGTCACGGGCCGAGAGGTACTGCGCGAGCTGATAACCGAGGCCCTTCCACTCGAAGGTGGTCTCGGTCAGCACCGCGCCGCCGAGCATCATGGCGATCTGCATACCCATCACGGTGACGATCGGAATCATCGCGTTGCGGAACGCGTGTCGCCCGGTGACCACCCGCTGGGAGAGGCCACGCGCTCGCGCGGCATCCACGTAATCCGAACGCAGCGTCTGGATCAGGTTGATCCGCACCAGCCGCAGGAAGATGCCCGCGGTGAGCAGGCCGAGCGCGATCGCCGGTAGGACAGCGTGTTTCAGCACGTCGACGATGTAACCGGTGTCGCCGTAAAGGAATCCGTCGATCAACATGACGTTGGTCTTCGGCGAGACATGCTGCAGTTGCAGTTCGACATTCGTGCTGGCCCGGCCCGCGACCGGGAGCCAGCCCAGCTTCACCGCGAAGACCAGCTTCAGCAGCAGGCCGACGAAGAACACCGGCGCCGCGTAGGCCAGGATCGCGAACAACCGCAGACCGGTGTCGGAGATCGAATCCCGGTGCGTCGCCGCGTATCTGCCCAGCGGGATGCCGATGGCGAAGGCCACGATGAGCGCCCAGAACATCAGCTCGGCCGACGCCGCACCGTAGGTGGTGATCACGTCGCTGATCTGCCGATTGTCCTGCGACTTACCGAAGTCTCCGCGCAGCAGCCCGGAGATGTAGTCCCAGTACTGCGACATGATCGGCCGGTTGAGCCCGGCCGCCTCTTTGCGAATCTCGATCTGCTCCTGGGTCATTCGCCCACCCATGGCCGCGCTGATCGGATCGCCGGCCACGCGCATCAGGAAGAACACGACGGTGGCCAGGATCCACGCGGTCACCGGGATCAGCAGCAGTCGCACGCCGAGGTAACGCAGCAGGGCGAGCTGGCGAGAATCGCTGCCGCCCTTCCGTAGTTTGGGCACGCCGAAGCGCCGGGCCCGGGCCGGCGCTGGCTTCGTTTCTGGAGCAGCTATCGTCCCGGGCCCGGCTTCGCCGGATGTCACTTGCTCAGCACCGTGTAACGGAACTTGAAGGACGCGTCGAGAGTCTGTTCAACGCCCTGCACGTTCTTGCCGGAGACGGCGATCTGCTTGCCGGACAACAGCGGAAGGATCGGCACGAAGTTCTGCGCCAGGTCCGTCTGCACACCCTTGAGGATCTCGAGCCGCTTGGCCTTGTCCGTCGTCGTGGTCTCCGCGAGCAGCTGGGCGGTGATGCCCGGGTTCTCGAAGTGCGACTGCAGGAAGTTGTTCGGCGCGAAGAACGGGGTCAGGTAGTTGTCCGGGTCCGGAAAGTCCGGGAACCAGCCGAATTGGTACAGCGGGTAGGAGTCGCGGGCACGCTCACGCTGGTAGCTCACCCATTCGGTGGACTGCAGGTTCACCCGGAACAGGCCGCTGGCCTCGAGCTGCGACTTGAGCGCCGCGTATTCCTCGGAGCTGCTCGAACCGTAGTGGTCCGGGTTGTACTGCAGGTTCAGCTCGACCGGCGTCGCGACACCGGCGTCGGCGAGGAACTTCGCCGCCTTGTCCTTGCTCGGGCCCGCGCCGTAGATGTCCTTGTACGGCTCGGTCGCACCCGGAACGCCCTGCGGGATCGAGGAATACGCGGGCAGGTAGGTGCCCTTGTAGACGCCCTCGGCCAGCGCGGCGCGGTCGACGGTGGAGGCGAGCGCCTTGCGCACGGCCAGCTTCTGCTCCGGCGTACCGCCCGGCATGGTGTTCATGTTGAACACGATGTAACGCAGTTCACCGCCGGGGCCCTCGTGCACCGCGACCTTGCTGTCGCCGCGCAGCGAACCGACGTCGGTCGGCGTGAACGAGCGGTAGCCGACGTCGAGCGACCCGTTCTGCAGGTCGAGCTTCATGTTGTCGGTGGTGGCGTAGTACTTGGTCGAGACCGTCTTGGTCTTCGGGGTACCGAGAATGCCGTTGTAATCCGGGAACGCCGTGTACTCGACCAGCTTGTTCTTGTCGTAGCTGGCGATCGTGTACGGGCCGGAGTAGCCCTTGTTCTTCACCACGTCTTCGTCGGCCATCACCTTGTCGGCCGAGTAGACCTTCTCGTCGACGATCGGACCGGCCTGGGTCGGCAGGATCGCCGGGAAGGTCTGGTCGTTGGCGACCTTGAGGGTGAAGTTGACCGTGCGGTCGTCCGGGGCCTCGGTCTTCTCGAGGTTGCCGAGCAGCGAGGCCGGACCGTTCGGATCGTTGATCTTGAGCATCCGGTCGAAGGAGAACTTGACGCTCTTGGCCGTCAGCGGATTGCCGTTGGCGAACTTCAGGCCCGCCTTCATGGTGCAGGAGTACACCGTGGGGGAGGTGAAATCACACTTCTCCGCGGCGTCCGGCTTCGGCGTCGCATCGCCGGGCGCAAAGTTCAACACGTACTGGTAGAACTGCGTTTCCGCGACCAGTGAGCCGTTGTCATAGGCGGCCGCCGGGTCGAGGGAGAAGATCTTATCCGTGGTGCCGGCCACCAAGCCGTCACCACCACCACTATCACCGGTCCGGCCCGAACCGCAGCCGGCCAAGGCGGACGCAACCAGCGTCGCCAGGCCGACGGCCGCGATGGTTCGCGTCCGGGTCCGGCCCCCAGGTGTTCTAGAAACCAACATCAGGGCCCCACTTCTCGAGCGCCGCACCGCGTTGTCCTGGATCGCAGGACAGGTGCGGACACATATGAACTTCCGATCTGACGGGCACCGTACCCACGAACCATTTCCGGCACGTTGCGTTTTCACAGAAAAATGATCGGGAGATTAGGTCGCGTTGCAAATTGCGCATCGCAGGGGCCAGATCACCGGACGAATGTCCAGGAACGTGCCCTCCCGGCGATTGACGTGTCACAAATACGCCACGGCACGCCTGTAGACAAACGGCGCGAGCTTCCGCGACGCGCTTGCTCGACCCGCCGTGCGCACACCATGTTTTGGGTACGACCGAGCGCGCCGGGCGGGTGTCATCAATGACGGCGGATCCGCCCGAAATCGAGACAGCGATGTGCTCGAAAACGGGACGGCTATGTGCTTGGAATCCGGACAGCTATGTGTCGGAAATACCGGCACTCGACGGACGGCCGGGTAACCCGGCCGCCCGATGGATCACGGACGGCTCAGTGCGCTCGCGTTCGCGTTCTCGCCGAGCAGCAAGGCCTCCGGCTGCCCGGTGAGCATGCCTTCGAGCACGTTCTTGCCGATCGCCGCCTCGCTGGGCAGCGCGATCGGGTAGGTGCCGTCGAAGCAGGCGCAGCACAGCCGCGAGCGCGGCTGTTCGGTGGCGGCGATCATGCCCTCGGTGGAGATGTAGCCGAGGGTGTCCGCGCCGATCGAGCGGCGCACGCCCTCCACCATCTCGTCGAAGCTGCCCTCGGCGCCGGAGCCGTTGGCGATCAGCTCGGCCGGCGAGGCGAAGTCGATGCCGTAGAAGCACGGCCACTTCACCGGCGGCGACGCGATCCGGACGTGGATCTCCAGCGCACCCGCCTCGCGCAGCATGCGGATCAGCGCGCGCTGGGTGTTGCCGCGCACGATCGAGTCGTCCACCACGATGAGCCGCTTGCCGCGGATGACCTCGCGCAGCGGATTGAGCTTGAGCCGGATGCCGAGCTGACGAATGGTCTGGCTCGGCTGGATGAAGGTGCGCCCGACGTAGGCGTTCTTCATCAGGCCCTGGCCGTAGGGCACGCCCGAACCCTGCGCGTAACCGACGGCGGCCGGGGTGCCGGATTCGGGCACCGGGATCACCAGGTCTGCGTCGACCGGATGCTCCTTGGCCAGCAGCCGGCCGATCTCGACCCGGGTGGCGTGCACCGAGCGGCCGGAGATGGTGCTGTCCGGCCTGGCCAGATAGACGAATTCGAAGACGCAACCCTTGGGCTCGGGGTTGGCGAAGCGCATCGACCGCACGCCGTCGGCATCGATCGCCAGCAGTTCGCCGGGTTCGATCTCCCGGACGAACGCGGCGCCGACGATGTCCAGCGCGGCGGTTTCGCTGGCTACGACCCAGCCACGGTCGAGCCTGCCCAGGCACAGCGGGCGCACGCCGTGCGGGTCGCGCGCGGCGTAGAGGGTGTGCTCGTCCATGAAGGTCAGGCAGAACGCGCCCTTCAACGTCGGCAGCAACTCCATCGCGGCCTGCTCGATGCTGGAGTCGGCGGACGCGTGCGCGAGCAGCGCGGTGATCACGTCGGAGTCGGAGGTCGCGGCGATCGGCTGCGGGCGGCCGTTGGCCACCGTCGCGCCGATGAGTCCGTATTCCCTTGCCCGGCCCGCCAATTCGGCGGTGTTGACCAGATTGCCGTTGTGGCCCAAGGCAAGTCCGGAACCGACCGAGGTGGTGCGGAAGATGGGCTGGGCGTTTTCCCAGGTCACGCCGCCGGTGGTGGAGTAGCGGCAGTGGCCGACGGCGATGTGGCCCGGCATGGCGGCCAGGGTCTGCTCGTCGAATACCTGACTGACCAGCCCGAGATCCTTGAAGACCAAGATCTGTGAACCGTCGGATACCGCGATGCCCGCCGCCTCCTGCCCGCGGTGTTGCAGCGCGTACAAGCCGTAGTACGTGAGCTTCGCCACGTCCTCGCTCGGCGCCCAGACGCCGAACACACCACACTCTTCACGTGGCTCGTTCTCGACCTGATCGGAGGTGGCGGAAATAGCGTCAACCGGCAGTTCGGCCTTGGTCACCGTTTGCTCCCTGTTCGGGCGGGCTGGGGGCAGCACCCAGTCTACGGGTGAAAGTTCGATCACGATCACCCCCACCGCATACGAGCAGCAATCGGCGTGGCGTGCGGGCCGGGAAATTCGGCCGCGGCAGCTGTTACGGTGCGAGCCGTGACGACTACCGACAGCGCGGATTCAGGCAGCGGGACGGGATCGACCACCGGGACAACCCCGCCGCCACGCAGGCCATGGGCCCGCATGGTGCTGTTTCCGATGGCCGTGCTCACGCTGCTGACCGCGTTGCTCGGCATCATGTATCTGGATTACGTCGTCGATCCGGAGAAGAATCTGCACGATTTTCCGATCGCGCTGGTGAACCAAGATGTGGGCGATGTCATCAAAACCGCCGATCGTCAGCAGCAGGTGAATTTCGGTAACCAGATCACCGACGCGCTGGCGAAGGGGGTGCCCGCGGACAAGGTCGACCTGCGGGTGCTCAGCATCAGCGAGTCCGAGCGGCAGATGCAGTCCGGCGAGGTCTACGGCGCGCTGATCATTCCGGGCGACTTCAGCAAGCGCCTCGGCATCCTCGGGGTCGGCAGCGTGATTCCGGGTGAGATGGAACGCCCGATCATCACCATGCAGACCAATCCGCGCACCGGTGCGTTCGGCACCCAGATCGTGCTGCGGGTCGGCAATCAGGCGCTGACCGAGGTGAACAAGCAGGTCGGCAAGCAGCTCACCGACCAGGTGACCGAGCAGTTGAAGCCGCAGCCGGGCGGGCCGCCCGCGCCCGAGCTGTCCGGCGCGGCCAGGGTCGCGCTCGCCGATCCGGTGAAAGTCGTTGTCCAGCAATATCACCCGCTGCCCGACGGCACCGGCCAAGGGCTCAGCGCGTTCTTCTACGCCCTGCTGTTGCTGCTCGCCGGCGTGGTCGGCGCGATGGTCATCCACACCATGATCGACGCCCAGCTCGGGTTCATCCCCACCGAATACGGGCCGTGGTTCGTGCACTATCCGCCGACGCCGATCTCCCGCTTCCGCACCCTGCTGATCAAGTGGGGCGTGATGGTGGTGACCGCGAACATCGTCTCGGCCGTCTTCCTGATCGTCGGCAAGATCCTGGACATGCCGATCGATCACCCGCTGGCCCTGTTCCTCTACAGCGCGCTGGCCATCATCGCCGTCGGCGTCACCGGACTGTCCACGCTGGCCGCCATCGGCTCGGCCGGCCTGCTGGTGAACCTGATCCTGTTCATCATTCTCGGCCTGCCCTCCTCCGGCGGCACCGTCCCGATCGAGGCGACCCCGCAGTACTTCGGCTGGCTGGCCTCGTTCGAACCGATGCACCAGGTCTTCCTCGGCATCCGCGCCATCCTCTACTTCGACGCCAGCTTCGAGGCCGGCCTCAGCCGTGGCGTCTGGATGGCCGTGCTCGGCCTCGCCATCGGCCTGATCTTCGGCGCCGTCATCTCCCGCTTCTACGACCGCAAGGGCCTGCACCGCAGCAGCAACCGCGTCGCCGCCTGATCAACGCGTAGGTCAGTCCTCGGCGCGGGCGATCGGGAGCCAGTGCGCGACTTCGGCCGCGCGGCTGCCCGAGGCGGTGAGCGCGCCGGAGTCGAGCGCGGTGGCGAACTCCAGCAGACCGGTGGCCAGGAGAAGCCAAGTGCGCGGGTCGGTTTCGACCACGTTCGGCGGAGTGCCCCGGGTGTGGCGCGGGCCTTCGATGCATTGGACGGCGACGAACGGAGGCACGCGGACCTCCACCGAATGGCCGGGCGCGGAGGCGGCCAGGGTGCGGGCGGTGGTGCGCACCGCGGCCGCGAGTTCGGTGCGGGCGGGCGCGGCGACCGAGTCGTCGCGGAGCCATTCGCTGACTGCGTCCACTGCTGAGCGCAGCTCTGCCGGACTCACCGATTGTCGTGCCACCCGGCCGAGATTACCGGCTCCGGGCAGGTCCGCGGCCGTCCGGCCGGGGCGGATCGTGGAAAGGGTTGTGCACCTGGGTCGCTCGCTCCTACAGTAAGTAAGCAATTACTTATCGGGGTGTGTCATGGCCGACTCCACGCGGGAACGGGTCATCGCGGCCGCGTTGCGACTGTTCGGGGAACAGGGATTCGCGCGGACCACGGTGACCCAGATCGAGCGCGCCGCCGGGCTCTCGGGTGGGTCGGGGGCGATGTACCGGCACTTCAAGTCCAAGGACGAGTTGCTCGTCGAGGCCGTCCGGTCGCGGCTGACCGAGCGGGGCGAATGGGCGGCCTTCCTCGCGCCGGACTTCTCCGTGCCGGCCTGGCTCGAATCACTGGAACCGCGCGGCTCGACCGCGGACAAGCTGACCCTGCTGTTCCGGATCGGCCTGGCCCGGCTCGAGCACGACCGCGACGTCAACCGAATCCTGATGCGCGACAACTCGATCGGCACCGACGTGCTCGAGGTGTTCCGGCGCGAGGAGTACCTGGTCTTCGTCTCGGCGGTGCTGCGCGGGCTGGTCGAACTCGCCGATCCCGAATCGCGAGAACAGGACTGGGAAGCGGCGGCCGCGGTGATCGTCGGCGCGGTCGCGCACTACTGGCTGATCAGCGACACCTTCGGCGGCGACCACCCGACCGCGGTGGATCCGGATCGCTATCTGCGCTCCATCGCCGAAATGGTTGTCGCCCGGCTGCATTGGACGGATCAATAAGGGAGAGGGAACACCATGAACACACATGTCACGGTGATCGGCGGGGGTCTGGCCGGTTTGACGGCGGCCATCGCGGTCGCCGAGACCGGCGCCCCGGTCCGACTGTACGAGGCGCATCAAACCTTGGGCGGACGCGGACGCGCCACTGCCCCACCGTATGTCGCGCACGACGGTGCGCACGTGTTCTATGCGGACGGACCGCATTACGCCTGGTTGAAGCAGCGCGGGTTCGTCGATGATCTGGGCTGGCCGCGGATCGGCGACTGGGCGCGAGCGGGTTTCCGGGTCGGGGGGCGCGTGCGCTCGGTGCCGCCGGTTCGGATGCTGCGGGCGCAGGCACGCGGCCGGCTGACCGCGCCGGTCGATCGGGATTTCCACAGCTGGGCCTCGGGCCGCTGGGGCGAGGCCACCGCCGCGCAGCTGGCCAACGCGATCAGCGTGGTGACCTATGACGCCGACACCGGCCGGCTCTCCGCCGCCTTCGTGTGGGAACTGTTCCAGCGGGTCTTCGGTCCGAACGTTCCAGCCGTGCGCTGGGTACGCGGTGGCTGGCAGCGGGTCATCGATCGGATGGCCGCTCGCGCAACCGAACTCGGTGTCGCCATCGAAACCGGCGCACGGATGAACCAGTTGCCCACCGACGGACCGGCGATCGTCGCCACCGATCTCAACGCGGCCAGAACGCTGCTCGGCGACGACAGCCTGCACTGGGCCAGCGGTCACTGCGTCCTCCTCGATATCGCGGTCACCAGGTCACGCGGCGACCGCACCCTGGTGTTCGATCTCGACGAAGGCGGCTTCCACGAGAGCTACACCATGCAGGACGACACCATCGCGCCGCCGGGCGAATCACTGTTCCAGCTCCAAATGCCCACGCGCACCGGCGAATCCACCACTCTGACGCTAACCCGGCTGGAACTGTTCGCCGACACCGTCGTGCCCGGCTGGCGCGACCGCACCACCTTCCAGCGCTCCGCGACGGCGAAGGGCCGCACCGGCGCGCTCGACCTGCCCGGCCAGACCTGGCGCGACCGGCCCGCCATCGATCGCGGCAACGACGTCTACCTGATCGGTGACCAGGTCGCCGCGCCCGGAATGCGCGGCGAGATCGCCATCAACAGCGCCCTGCTCGCCGCCCGCGCCGCGACCTCGACCGCGAAGACCGGCGCCTGACCCGCCCATGCCGAAGAGCCGGGTCATCGCCCGGCCCTTCGGTTTTCGCGAATGATCAGTGGACGCTCGCCGGCTGCTTCGGGGTGACCCGCATGCCGACGAAGCAGGCTTCGGTGCCATCGGCGAGGGTCTCGAAGACCACCGGCATGTAGTCCTCGCTGAAGGAGGGCCCCGCGCCCGAGGCCGCGAAGACCGTCGCCGAGACCGGCGTGAGGTCCATGCTCAGCGGCAGCGACATGTCCTTCATGCCGTCGACGAATTCGTAGAGCATGTGCGCGGTGCCGTCGTCCTGCTTGCTGACCGTGATGACCACGCCCGCACGCAGATAGGTGCCGACGAACGGGTCGATGGACACCGGGACCGGCGGGTCGGCCGGGGCGAACGGCTCGGGCATCTGGACCCCGGCCAGCTCGGCCAGCAGTTCGCGGAACAGCGCCGCGTAGAGCTGGCGCGCGCCGCCGCCATTGGTGAGCAGCGCGACGGCGACCCCGGCCGCGGGGACGGCCCGCAGGTAGGCGTACTGGCCGATCGCGGCCCCGTCGTGGCCGAAGCCCTTGATGCCGTTCCAGTCGTAGAGGGTCCAGCCCAGACCCCAGCCGTCCGCGCTGACGGTCCACTTGTCCGGCACCTCGATCTCCAGGTTCTGCATCGCCGCAACGCTTTCCGGGGTCAGCAACGCCGTTCCGTCGGCGGCGCGACCGCCGTCGAGGTGCAGGCGCGCGAACCGCACCATGTCCCCCGCCGAGCTGATCACCCGGCCGGCCGGCGCGAACGAGCGCGGCATGATGTCCCACTCCGGCGCCGGATCGGGGTACTGCCCCGGTTCGCCGAGGTGGCTCATCGCGGTGCGGAACTTCAGCGCCTGCTCCGGCAGCGTCACCAGGTGGCCGAGGCCGAGCGGCGCGGCGAGCAGGTCCTGCACGGCCTGGTCGAAGGTCGTGCCGGTCACCACCTCGATGACCCGGCCGAGCACCACGTAACCGAGGCTGCCGTAGGACATCGCCGTGCCCGGCTTGCAGTCCAGCGCGACTTCCCGTGCGGCCCGGACGTATTCGGCCAGGCAGTCGTCGCCGCGGCCGCCGTCGAAGGCGAAGTCGTTGGTCACCCCGCCGGTGTGGTTGAGCAACTGCCGGATGGTGATCACCCCGGTGGCCTCCTCGTCCGGCGTGCCGAACTCGGGCAGCACGTCGACCACGGGCGCGTCCAGATCGAGCTTGCCCTGGTCGACCAGGCGCATGATCATCGTGGCGGTGTAGACCTTGGCGACCGAGCCGCACAGGAACACCGAGTCGGTGCTGACCGGAACTTCGGTGCCCCGGTGCAGGACTCCGCTGGCGATCTCGTAGACCTTGCCGTCGACCAGGATGGCCAGCGCCGCGCCGGGCACGTGGTTGGCGATCCGGAGTTCGTCGAGGCGCTGCTGCCACCGCGCGACGGCGAACTCACGCCCGGCCGAGTCGGCGCCGCCCCACTCGCCCTGCACGTTCCAGTCGCCCTCGGCGCTCCAGTTCACGTTGCTCGACATGTTCTTCTCCTGCTCTGGATCTGATCGGCGGGTACGTTGTTCTCCCGTTGCGAACACTGTACGCATGACGGAACGTTGTGCGCAAGTGCGTATGGCGTATTTCTATGTTTTGGCTGATCAACTGGGATATCGACCGTGCTTCAGAGCGGCGGGTCGACAAATTCAGGCGCGAAAAATCGTGCCGACAGACGTCAGCACGATCCCTGCGGGGATTACGACTTCGCGGACGTGCCCAAGAGCCGGGCGATGCGAGGCGCTACGGCACCACCGGCGTTGACGGCCAGATGGAGCAAAGCCGGAGCGGTGGCGCTTTCGGTGCACCGGCGCAGCCAGCCCAGCGCGACCCCACCCGCGGCCGTCGCGGCGACCGTGACCGGGACGCTGTCGCCCGCGGCCCGCGCCGGGTACACATGCCAGAGACCGAAGGTCAACGCGCCGAGAACCGATCCGGCACGGGTCCCGAATGTGCTGTCCAACAACGGATCCAGGGTGGCCCGGAAAACCAGCTCTTCGCTGTAGACCGTGCCGATCGGGATGTGCACCGCGATCCATTCGACCGGCGACACCTCCGGCCCACGATCCTCGAACTCGTGCAACTTGCTCCGCACCGACGGAATCGCCAGTGCCACACCGTAACCGGCGGCGACCAGCGAGGCAGCAACCGCGCCGTACCGAAATCCCTTCGCCGAGAACCAATTCGGCGATCCATGAAAAGCCGCGCCATAACCGGTGGCGAACGCGGCATTGGCCGCCGTCCGGCCGCGAACACCGAGCCCGAGCCGCGGCAACACCCAGTTGCTCCAGGTCAACGGAATAACCACGGCCGCAACAGTTTCCGGAACTCTGCTCATTTGGTCTTCCGCTCGAAGTCCTCGGCCGCCTCGATCTCCGCCCGGATCCGGTCGGACATCGCCGCGGTCCAATCCGGCGGCGCGGCGATCGCGGCCCACCCGTCGAGCACCAGGCTGCCATAGCGGTGCCCGTGTCCGTCGGTGACGCCCTGGGCATTGGTGAGATCGGCGGCGACCTGCCAGAAGGTGACGAACGGCCACCAGCGCATCTGCGAGGACACATCCGCGCCGCGCGGCTCGGACAGCCAATCCGGTTGGGAGAAAATGAGATCCGTCGACCACCAGACGATCGGGTCGGACGCGTGCTGGAGATAGGCGATCCGCGGCGGCCGCCACTCGGTGGACGGTCGCGCGAGATCGGCACTGTCCGAGGCGAATCGCACCACCAGACCGTCCGCGTACACCGGCTCGACCTCGCGCGAGCCGGGGTCGCGCCGCGAAACGAACTGCTCCCATAGTCGATTCGAGTTCGGCGGCCCCACCCACAGCGCGCCGTCCACCTTGGTCCGTAGGTCGGCGAGCCCGTCGAAGGCGGCCTCGGAACCCTGCGAGCCCAGGCTTTCCCCGTACACCAGCAGCTTCGGCCGCTGCTGCGGCGGCCGCGCGCTCCAGTGCGCATAAATCGCGTCGAACATCGCCCGGCCCGCGGTCGCGGCCTTGCTGCGGTCCGCGAGGAACGACAGCACGCTGGGCAGATACGAATACTGCGAGGCGACGATCGCGCTGTCGCCGCCGTACATGTACTCGACCGCGGCGGCCGCCATGCCGTTCACCCAGCCGGTGCCGGTGGTAGTGACCACGACCAGCACCTTCCGGTCGAACGCGCCGGTGCGCTCGAGTTCGGCGGCGGCCAGTTCCGCCGGTTCCTGGTCGGCCTCGGCGGATTCCAGCCCGACGTAGGCGCGGATCGGTTCGCGGGCCGGCTTGCCGGTCACCTCGCTGATCTTGCTCGCGGTCGGCCCGTGCGAAACGAACCAGCGCCCTTCGTAACCGAGGGTCTCCCACTTCGCCAGCGAGGCCGGGCTGCCGGAACGTTCGGGCTGCACCGGCTGGATCGCGTTCGCCGAGGTGTGGTCGTTGCGCACGCTGAACGCCGAGTTCGCCACCGCGAAGAAGGCCCGCGAGGCGACACCGTTGAAGATGGTCACGGCCAGCACGACCAGCACCAGGAACCCGGCGGCCGGGGCCAATTCGCGCGGCACCCGCACCCACTGGTTGAGCAGGCGGGCCAGGAACCGGATGATCTCGCGCACCGTCCGATACACCGCGACGACCGCCATGCCGACGGACAGGCTCAGCAGTCCGGTGCGCAGATAGGCCGGCGTGGTGGTGCCCTCCATGCCCATCAGCGCGGTGATCTCGCGCTGCCAGCGCGCCGACTGGACCAGCATCAGCGCCGCACTGAGCGCGGCGGTGATCAGGATCGCGGACTTCACCGCGTAGCGCACCCAGGTCGGCGGCGGCGGGATCTTGGTCAGCCGCGGGCGCACCCACAGCCGGAACAACCACTCCAGCACGCAGCCGACGCCGTAGCCGAGCGCGGCATTGATCCCGCTGATCAACCCCTGGAACAGCCAGTCGCGCGGCAGCAGCGACGGCGTCACCGACAGGACGAAGAACACCGTCGCGAAGACCAGCCCGACGTAGTTCAGATCGATGATGTCCTCCGCGCGACGCACGATGACGACGCCGCGCGCACGCAGCTTCGTCAGGGTGGAGGCGGACTCGAGCACCCGAACAGTATGGCGTTGCCGTACCGTCGGCGCGGCGATGCCCAGGCCGCCACGCGGTGGCGCCGACGCAGATCACTCTCCGACCGGCAACTACCCAGGCCGCTCGAGTAGTTGTACACGGTTGCCGACCGGCCCGGGTCGGCAGACTTTCTTTCCATGAGCACTCCCAACGCCCAGTCGAAAACCACTTCGGCCTTCATCGCGCAAGCCGCGATCGCGTTCGGCGTCAGCTTCTTCGGGGTCGGCGTCGGCATCTGCTATCTCCCACTGGACATGTGGCAGCGCGGGTTTCTCGCGATGTCGCTGCTGTTCCTGGTGACCAGCACCTTCAGCCTGGCGAAGGTGGTGCGTGACCAGCACGAGGCCGCGACCGTGCACGGTCGCATCGATCAGGCACGGCTGGAAAAGCTGCTCGCAGAGCACGATCCGTTCAACACCGTGGCCTGACGCGCCTGGGCGGGCCCGGTGCACGAGGGGTCCAGGTCCGCCCAGGACCGCGTCCTACCAACTCATTTGAGCGAGCGTTCCCGAACCGCGGACTGCTCCAAGTAGTTTCGGATCCGGTCGGACAGGTCCGCGGACCAGTCCGGCGGTTCGGCCAGCGCGGCCCAGGCGTCGAGCACCAGCGTGCCGTAGCGATGGCCGTGCCCGTCGGTGACGCCCTGCGCGTTCGGCAGGTCCGCGGCGACCTGCCAGAACGTGACGATCGGATACCACGCCATGGTCGGCGACACGTCCGAGCCGCGCGGCTCGCGCAGCCAATCCGGCTCGTTGAACAGCAGATCCGGCGACCACCAGACCACCGGATCGGACGCGTGTTGCAGATAGGCGATGCGCGGCGTGAGCCAGGTGCTCGACGGCTGCCACAGGTCGCCGCGGCCGTCGGCGAAGCGCACCACCAAGCCGTCCGCGTAAGTCGGCAATACCTCGGGTGAGCCGGGATCGCGGCGGGCGACGAACTCGCCCCACAGCCGGTTCGAGTTGGGCGGCCCGACCCACAGCACCCCGTCGGCCTTGGTGCGCAGGTCCGCCAGGCCGTTGAACGCGCCCTCCGAGCCCTGCGAGCCGAGGCTCTCCCCGTAGACCAGCAGCTTCGGCCTGGACTGGGCCGGGCGCGCCGACCAGTGCTCATAGACCTTGTCGAACACCAGCTTTCCCATGCGCGTCGCCTTGGCCTTGTCCGAGAGGAACGACAGCACGCTGGGCAGATACGAGTACTGGGTGGCGACGATCGCGGTGTCGCCGCCGTACATCATCTCGACGGATTCGGCGCTGGTCGAGTCGACCCAGCCGGTGCCGGTCGTGGTAACCACCACCAACGCCTTCCGGTCGAACGCGCCGGTGCGCTCGAGTTCGGCGACGGCCAGTTCGGCCTGCGCCTCCGGGCCGTTCGCCGATTCCAGTCCGGTGTAGACCCGGATCGGTTCGCGCGCGGGTTTGCCGGTGACCCTGGCGATGTCGTCCGCGGTCGGCACGTAGGAGACGAACCAGCGGCCCTCCGAGCCGAGCGTCTCCCACTTGGCCGGCGAGTTCGGGCTGCCGGAGCGTTCCGGCAGCTGCGGTTGGACCGCATTGGGCGAGGTGTGGCTGTTGCGCACGCTGAACGCCGAATTCGCCACCGCGAAAAAGCCTTTGGCGAGCACGCCGTTGAACACCGTGACCGCGAGGATGGTGACGATCAGAAACCCGATGGGCAGCGCGAACTTTCGCGGGATGTGCACCCACTCGGTCAGCTCGCCGGCCACCCAGCGCACCAGCCACCGCACGGCGCGGAACACCCCGATCACCAGCGCGATCACCGCGGCGCTCAGCGCACCGGTGCGCAGGAAGCCGGTGGTCGTGGTGTCGTCCATGCCCATCAGCTCGGTGATCTCGCGCTGCCAGCGCGCCGACTGGATCAGCATCACGATCGCGACCACCACGCAGGCGACCACCACGACCGCTTTGAACACACCGGGCACCCAGGTGGGCAGATCGGCGAAAACCTTTGTCACGGAGGCGGGTACGCGCGGCCGGACCCAGCTGCGGAAGGCCCACTCCAGCAGGCAGCCCACGCCGTATCCGATGGCCGCGTTGACCCCGCCGATGAGCCCCTCGAACAGCCAATCCCGGGGCAGCAGCGACGGCGTCAGCGACAACGAGAAGAACAGCGTGGCAACGACCAGCCCGACATAGTTCGGGCGGAAGAAACGCTCGACGGTGCCGACGATTTCGCCGGCACCACCGGCCAGACGCAGTGAGACCGCTTCAGCCTCAGGCGTCATCAGACTGCGCTTGCCCCGAACAACTTCGGCAGCGTGCCCTCGTGCGCGGCCCGCAGCTCGTCCATGGGGACGGAGAACTGTCCTTGCACCTCGATCGAGTCCGTGCCCTGGTCCACCACGCCGATGCGCGTCCACGGCAGGCCGCGGGCGGTGCACATCTTGGTGAACCGGGTCTCCTCCGACCGCGGCACCGCGACCAGCACGCGCCCCGCCGACTCGGAGAACAGCGTGACGAACGGATCGGCATCCTCGGGCAGCAGGACCCGGCAGCCGGTTTCGCCGGCCAGCGCGGCCTCGACGACGGTCTGGATCAGTCCGCCCTCCGAAAGGTCGTGCGCGGCACTGATCATGCCGTCGCGCGAACCCGCGGTGAGCACCTCGGCCAGCAACTGCTCGCGGGCGAAGTCGACCACCGGCGGCACGCCGCCGAGGTGATCGTGCACGACCTGCGACCAGATGGATCCGCCGAATTCGTCGCGGGTGTCGCCGAGCAGGATCAGCGTCTCGCCCGGCTCCAGGCCGAGCCCGGTCGGGATGCGCCGGTGCACGTCGTCGATCACGCCGAGCACGCCGACCACCGGGGTCGGCAGGATGGCGGTCTGTCCGGTCTGGTTGTAGAAGCTGACGTTGCCGCCGGTGACCGGAATGCCCAGCGCCACGCAGCCGTCCGCGAGACCGCGCACGGCCTGCTGGAACTGCCACATCACGCCCGGATCCTCCGGCGAACCGAAGTTCAGGCAGTTGGTGACCGCCTTCGGGGTGGCGCCGGTGGTGGCGACATTGCGGAAGGCCTCGGCCAGCGCGAGCTGCGCGCCGGTGTACGGGTCCAGCTTGGTGTAGCGGCCGGACGCGTCGGTGGCCAGCGCGATGCCGAGCCCGGTCTCCTCGTCGATCCGGATGACGCCCGCGTCCGCGTGCTCGGCGAGCACGGTGTTGCCGCGCACGTAGCGGTCGTACTGCTCGGTGATCCACTTGCGGCTGCACAGCTGCGGGCTGGCCAGCATCCGCAACAGCGTCGCGCGCAGTTCGTCGCCGGTCTTCGGGCGGGTCAGCTTGTCGGTGCTGTCCGCGATCAGCGCGTCCTGCTCGTCCGGACGCTGCACCGGGCGCTCGTACACCGGGCCCTCGTGCGCGACGGTGCGCGGCGGCACGTCGACCACGGTCTCGCCGTGCCAGGTGATGACCAGGCGGTCACCGTCGGTGACCTCGCCGATCACCGTGGCCAGGGTGTCCCACTTGCGGCACACCGCCATGAACGCGTCCACGTTCTCCGGGGTGACCACCGCGCACATGCGCTCCTGCGATTCGCTGGAGAGCACCTCGGCCGGGTTCATCCCGGTGGCGCGCATCGGCACCTTTTCCAGGTCGATGTGCATGCCGCCGTCGCCGGCCGCCGCGAGTTCGGAAGTGGCACAGGACAACCCGGCGCCGCCGAGGTCCTGGATGCCGACCACCAGCTTGGCCGCGTACAGCTCGAGACAGCACTCGATGAGCACCTTCTCGGTGAACGGGTCGCCGACCTGCACACTGGGCAGCTTCTTGCGGCCGGTGCCGGACTCGTCACCGGAGAAGGTGTCCGAGGCCAGCACGGAGACGCCGCCGATGCCGTCCAGGCCGGTCCGCGCGCCGAACAGAATGATCTTGTTGCCGGTGCCGGAGGCGAAGGCCAGGTGCAGGTCCTCGACCCGCATCACGCCCGCGCACAGCGCGTTCACCAGCGGATTGCCTTGGTAGGACGGGTCGAACACGGTCTCGCCGCCGATGTTCGGCAGGCCGAGCGAGTTGCCGTAACCGCCCACGCCGCGCACCACGCCGTCGACCACGCGCCGGGTGTCGGCCGCGTCCGCCGCGCCGAAGCGCAGCTGATCCATCACCGCGATCGGCCGGGCACCCATCGCCATGATGTCGCGCACGATGCCGCCGACACCGGTGGCCGCGCCCTGATACGGCTCGACATAGGACGGGTGGTTGTGGCTTTCCACCTTGAAGGTGACCGCCCAGCCGTCGCCGATGTCGACGACGCCCGCGTTCTCGCCGATGCCGGCGAGCATCGAGGAGCGCATCTCCTCGGTGGTGGTCTGGCCGAAGTAACGCAGGTGCACCTTCGACGACTTGTAGGAGCAGTGCTCGCTCCACATCACCGAGTACATCGCCAGTTCGGCGTCGGTCGGCCTGCGGCCGAGAATTTCCTTGATGCGGGCGTACTCGTCGTCCTTCAGACCCAGCTCTTTATAGGGTTGCGGCACGTCGGGAGTTGCTGCGGCTGCGCTGACGGTGTCGACCTGCGAAGTCACGGGATACAGCGTCCTTTCGACATGATCGGGCGCGCTACGTGGTTACGCTGCGCTGCCTCCTCCGCGCTTGACCCGATCACGTCAGAGGTCCTTTCGGGCCGGGAGCGCGAAGCTGGGGATTCGCCTGGAAGTTTAGCTGTGACCTTTGGTGGGCACCGTGGCGCATCGGCATCCCGCCCGGTTCGCCGGATTCCTGTGCGCCAGGTCACAGGCCGCACCGCGGGACGCGCGCGCCGACGCCGGTCACACCACCGGTCACAGATACTCTGGGCCCGTGAACGAACGATCGGGGGTTGCGGATTCCGCTGAGCCGGTTGCCTCGAAGAACCTGACCGGCGGTGTGTCCGCCGAAGCGACCGCGTCCGGACGCGTTCCGCTCTCGCGCGCGCAGTTGCGCTGGCTGCTGGCCGCGATCGGCCTGTTCGCCGCGTCGGCGGTGCTCTCGCTCCTGGTCCACTGGTGGTCCGGCTACATCGATCTACAGGTGTACCGCAACGGCGCCCGGGTCTGGCTGGACGACGGCGAGCTGTACGGTCCGATGCCGCCGGTCGCGGGCATCGGACTGCCGTTCACCTATCCCCCACTGGCCGCGCTGTTCTTCGCGCCGCTCGCGCTGATCCCGCTGCCGGTGGCCGAGGTGCTGGTCCTGGTGACCTCGCTGGCCAGCCTCGGCGCGACGCTGTGGGTGGTGCTCGCGCGGATCCGGCCCGAGCTGCCCCGGGTCACCGCCGTGACCATCGTGATCGGTGCGGTCGCGCTGTTGCAGACGTTCGAACCGCTGCGCCAGACCTTCGGTTTCGGCCAGATCAACCTGGTGCTGATGGCCGCCATCACGCTGGATTGCCTGGTGCGCAAGCCGTTCTGGCCGCGCGGCATGCTGATCGGCATCGCCGTGTCGGTGAAGCTGATCCCCGGCGGGTACCTGCTGTACTTCCTGCTGCGCAAGGACTGGAAGGCGGCGGGCACGCTGGTCGTCTCCGCGATCGGCGCGGTGGGTCTGGGTTTCCTGCTGTTCCCGAGTGATTCGGCCGAATACTGGTTCCACACCCTGGCCGACACCGGCCGGATCGGCCCGCCGTACTTCGCCGGCAACCAGTCGATCAAGGGCCTGACCTTCCGGCTCGGCGTCGCCGACTCGGTGGCCACCGTGCTGTGGATCGCGCTGTCGCTGGTGGCGATCGGGCTGGCCGCGATCTGGATGCGCAGGCTGATCGAGGCGGGCGCGAACGTGGCCGCGCTGATGGTGAATGCCGCGGCGGTGCTGCTGGTTTCGCCGGTGTCCTGGTCGCACCACTGGGTGTGGATCGCGCCCGCGCTGGTGGTGACCGCGGACGCGATCGTGCGCGGCCGGCGCAGCCCACTGTTCCTCGGCTCGGTCGGCCTGCTGACCGTCATGTTCATCGTCGGGCCGCAATGGCTGCTGCCGCACTCCGAGGACAAGGAACTCGGCTGGGCCTGGTGGCAGCAGCTCATCGGCAGCAGCTATGTGATCGCCACGCTCGCGGTGTTCGTCATCGCGGTGGCGACCTATCACCCGGTGACGGCGGGCGTGAGGAAAGCGGCCAGCGCCGCGGCATAGGCGGCAACGTCTGCGGCGCCCATCATCTCGCGCGCCGAATGCATGGCCAGCTGGGCCGCGCCCACGTCGACCGTGGTCATGCCGGTGCCGGCGGCCGTCATCGGCCCGATGGTCGACCCGCACGGCAGATCGGCGCGATGCACGTAGCGCTGCAACGGAACTCCCGCCTGCGCGCAGGCCAGCGCGAACGCGCCCGCACCGACCGCGTCGGTGGCGTAACGCAGGTTCTGGTTCACCTTGAGCACCGGACCGCCGTTCACCTGGATCCGGTGCGCGGGCTCGTGCCGCTCGGCGTAGTTGGGGTGCGTCGCGTGCGCCATGTCGCCGGACGCGCAGACCGAACCGGCAAGCGCCGCAAAATATTCGGAGCGGTCGCCGCCGCGGGCGAGCACGATCCGCTCCAGCACGGTCGGCAGCAGATCGGACTGGGCGCCGCGATCGGACTGGCTGCCGACCTCTTCGTGGTCGAACGTGGCGAACACCGGAATGGCCGCGCCCGGTTCCGCGCTCGCGGCGAGGAAGGCGTGCAGGCCCGCGTAGCAGGTGCCCTGGTTGTCCAGCCGGGGCGCGCTGACCAGGTCCTGGTCGCGGCCGATGATCCGGCTCGGCGCCAGGTCGTGCGTCATCAGTTCCCAGCCGAGCAGGGTGGCCGGGTCGACCTCCGCGTGCTCGGCGACGAAGGCGAGGAACGAGCGCGGCTCGCGGCCCACGCCCCACACCGCGTTGACGTGCCGCTGCGGATCCAGCGTGACGCCCTTGCGGTCGTCGGACAGGTGAATGGCCAGCTGCGGCACCCGCAGGATCGGCTCGTCGATGCGAACCAGCTGCTCCCGCACCGTGTTTCCGTCCCGCACGCTGAGCCGCCCGGAGAGGCCGAGCTCGCGATCGAGCCAGGAATTGAGCCACGCGCCGCCGTAGGGCTCCAGGCCGACCAGTTGCCAGCCGGCCGAGGTCAGATCCGGATGCTGCTTGACCCGCAGGTTCGGGCTGTCGGTGTGCGCGCCGACCACCCGGAACGGGGTCACCCCCGCGGCGTCCGCCGTCGCCCACGCGATCAGCGAGGCGCCGCGCACCACGTAGTGCTTGCTCGGGCCGTCCGCAGGCCACGGCGCCGACTCGTCGAGCCGGGTGAAGCCGTTGGCATCCAGTTCGGCGGCCAGCGTGCGGCAGACGTGGAAGGGCGAGGGCGACTCATCGATGAACGCGCACAACCCGGTGGCCGTGGCAGCAGTGGTGGAAACGGGCATGCTGCGATCCTAGGGTCCGGTGATCTTGTGCACGGAAGGTGCTGATCAGGGCAGGGCCGGTGGCGTTCCCGCCAGGCGCGAACGCCGACCTGCCCACCTACTACCTGCTAAGTCATCCGCTAAGTCATCCGGTTGCTAAGTCATCCGGCTGCTGCTCGGTACTACTGGTGGAGCCGTACTACTTGGCGTACGTGTCGCAGGTCGCGCCGACCCGGCCCATCTTGGCGCCGAGGTCCGGGCTCTCGCCCAGCGCCTGGTCCAGACCGTTGGTCATCTTCTGGCCGACCAGCTGCTGCAGCGTGTTCGCGCGCATCTCCGGCGCGACCTCGTAGGCCATCTTCAGCATGCCCTTCTGCATCGGCGAGGCATCCAGGCGCGCGGCCATGTCCGGCAGTTCCGCGTGGATCGCACCGTCGATTTGCGTGAAGGAGCACTGCGAGGTGAGCAGCGGCGCGAGATCGCCGATCATATCCGCGGACGCAATTCCCGTTCCGAACAACGAAGCACCTGCGGCCATCCCGCTGATGGCGAGGGAGGCGAAGGCGTAACGCGGGTTGAGCATCTTCATGAATTCACCCTTCGGAGAGCTCGATCGGATGTTCGGGGCTGAATACCCCGGCGGTGATGGTACCCAAGCAATTACCCGGACCTCCGGCCACGTCCGGTAAGCGCACGTTCATACCGGATTCGCCGAGGTCCATTTGCCTGCCGGACATGGGCGAATCGCTCGAATTGTTTCCGTACGGACGGGTCCGGGTTCGTTGGCGCGTCGAACATCGTTGTGCCGCATGGCGGCAACCGATACCGGCGCATGCCAACTGACCAGTTCGTAAGCAATTCTACGTAATTCGGACATTACATCGTGTCGCCGCACGAACCGTACTTGCGACGTGCTAAAAGCTTGTCCTATGAATTGGAGCGTAAACGCAGAAGCGCACAACTCCCGCAGATCACGTTCCGTAGCCACCATCGCGGCGTCCGGACTGATCGCCTGCGCTATGACCACACTGGGTGTATCGACGGCCGCGGCCGATCCGAGCGCCGATGCGAAACTCGTGAACACCACGGTCAGTTCTCCGGACGGTTCCCGGATAACCGGCACAGAGTCCATGGACGATCGCAATATCCGACTTCAGGTTTACTCCGCGGCAATGGACAAGACATTTCCGGTCGAGGTCCAACTGCCCGCCGATACTTCGGTGCCGCGCCCCGCGCTGTATCTGCTGAGCGGCGCGGGCGGCGGGATCGACATCGCCTCCTGGCAGGCGCAAAGCGACGCCCGCGAGTTCATGGCGGACAAAAACGTGAACCTGGTGTTGCCGATCGGCGGCATGTTCAGTTATTACACCGACTGGATCAAGGATGACCCGGTACTCGGGCGCAACAAGTGGAAGACCTACCTGACCGAGGAACTGCCCCCGCTGATCGACGCGGCCCTCGGCACCAATGGCGTGAATTCCATCGCAGGCATCTCCACCTCGGCCACCACCGTGCTCGCCCTGCCGATCGCCAAGCCGGGTCTCTACAAAGCCGCCGCCGCCTACAGCGGTTGCGCCCAGACCAGCGATCCGCTCGGTTCCCGGTTCGTGAAATTCGTGGTCGACGGATACGGCAATGCGAACCACGAGAACATGTGGGGGCCGACCGGATCACCGGAATGGCTCGCCAATGATCCCTATATCAACGCCGAGGGTCTGCGCGGCACGGATCTCTACATCTCCTCGGGCAATGGCCTGCCGGGTCGTTACGACACCCTGGACGGCCCGCATACCCAGCCGGGCGTGAGCGGGCTGGCGAATCAGATCATCATCGGCGGCATGATCGAGGCGGCCACCAACAACTGCGCGCAGAACCTGCGGACGCGGCTGAACGAACTCGGCATCCCGGCGACCTACGCGCTGCGCGATTCCGGCACGCACTCGTGGGGCTACTGGCAGGACGAGCTGAAGGCGTCCTGGCCGGTGCTCGCGCGCGGCATGGGCTTGCCTGCCTAAACCGCTACCCACCAGCTGCTGAACGGTCCTGGAGGACCGGGTAAGGCCCGCACCGCGGCCGCCCGGTCCTCCTTTGCGTTGCGGGGTGCGAGTTGCTGTGCGGGGCAGGCAGGTACGCGGACGGCGGGGATGCGCGGCAGGGGGTGGACGGAGTTGTCCGACAGGGCGGCAAGCTTTTTCGAAATGGGCGAGAGGCGCGCTAGCCAGATTCGCGACCGTTCCTCAGGGGGCATACACACAAAAACGAGATCGTGCCGGACGCCTGCAGTGCGTCCGGCACGATCTCGATCTGTCCAGCTAGGCAGGGGCCCAGCCGGGCGGGTGCAAACTAGACGACCGCGATGATGATCGCCAGAATCACACCGAGGGCCGCGACAGCAGCACCGAGAAAACTACCAACACCGGGGAGCAGCATTCTTCCTCCTGTTTATGGATTGATCCACTGCAACGAGCAGTGGCGATCATTGCCAATGTGTGGCTTGTGAATGGCCGGCTCGGAGACTGCCAGTTGGACGCTCGATTCTGCGGAGCATCCGACACGATCTCGATCGCAGCAGGCCGGAGAGGGTTTCTAGCTAGACGACGGCGATGATGATTGCGAGAATCACGCCGAGGGCCGCAACGGCAGCACCCAGAAAACTACCAACACCGGGCAGAAGCACAGTTCCTCCTGTTTGTCGGTCGAGCTTGGTGATCAGACTGTCTAACTGCCTCGACCTCGGTAACTCGGCCGAGGTTTCGCCTCACCGTGGAGGCATGCAGAACTCAGTTGGCCGAAGCCGACCGATTTAGACGACGGCGATGATGATCGCCAGAATCACGCCGAGGGCCGCAACAGCAGCACCGAGGAAACTACCAACACCGGGGAGCAGCATTTTTTCTCCTGTTTGTCGGTGGATCAATTGATCGTGCAGTAGCGAGGACGCCAACTGCCGAGTGGAGACTGTAGAACATTCGCGGCCGATAAGAAAATCGGCCGAGGCCGCCTCACTGCGGAGGCGGCTTCGTGATCTCGATCGATCAGCTCGGGGAGCTAGATGACCGCGATGATGATGCCGAGAATCACGGTCAGAGCGGCAACAGCGGCACCGGCCATACTTCCAACAACGGGGAGCAGCATTGTTCCTCCTGATAGTAGGTCGAACCATTTGATCGACCAGTGACGGCTTGCCACTGTCGATTTCAGACTGTCGACTTCCTCGACATATCAGAAAGTAGCCGACGTTGCCTCACATCGGAGGCTTTTGACGAACTCGGTCAGCTGGAAACTTAGATGACCGCGATGATGATGCCGAGAATCACGGTCAGCGCGGCAACAGCGGCACCGGCCATACTTCCAACCACGGGCAGCAGCATTGTTCCTCCTGATAGTAGGTCGATCCATGGATGACTTAGCGTTGGTGATCATGCCAACTGTCAAGGAACAAAGGGCAATCCGACCCGGCGTGTCGGGAAATTCACCGGGACACCCCCGTTGTGGGCGGCGAATTTAATTGGACGCCAATCCTCGATAATCGAATTGGACGATCGACCGACCAGCCGAATGCTCAACCGGCGCAAGCAAATCCATCGAACGCGGCCCCACCGGACAACCCCCATACCATCCATCCCGCGCATTACGCAAAAGCGCAGGAGTGAACGGATTTGTCCGGCGGCCGACAATGAGCGCCAGAACGCACTACGGGACGCCGGAACAGCCGGCCGGATCGGCGGCGCGGACCGCGCCGCGCGGGCAACTTCGGCGATCATCGCGCACAATCAGAAAGGTTTACGCTTCTGATACGTCGCGCAGTTCATGATCAATCAATTCCGCGCAGAATTAAAGAACGAACAGTCCGATCCGTCGATCACCGACAGATCGGACTTTCGGGACATTCGTCCGGTGAATCCGTACTACTCCGGGTTCGTGGAAACAAGTTCCAGTAAACGCATCAGTTCCGCGTACCGGCGCGCGCCGATCCGGGACCGCAGTTCCTGCTCCGCCCGCGCCTCCTCGGCGCGCACCGAAGCAACCAGTTCGGCGCCGAGCCGGCTCAGCCCGATCAGAATCCGCCTGCGGTCGTCCTGCGCCGCCAATCGGAAGATCAAACCGCGCTCGGCCAGGTAGTCCGCGTGCCTGGTGGCCGAGGACGGGGCTAGCTGCGACCTGGCCGCCAGCTCGCTCATGGTGATGCCGGTCTCACTGGAGAGATTCGACAACATCGACCACTGGTCGGGTGTTAGCTGCCTGGCACACAGTGCGGCGTCCAAGTGACGCAGCCAACCGCGTTCCGCGGCACGCAGCGCACCATGCAGCGTCGAATATCCGCTTACAATGGTCGTCATTGTTATTCCTGCCTGCCATGAATTTCGCTCTAACGAGAAGAAGAGTACCGAATGCCGGCGTTCGGCGAGAGCCCAGAGGGCACTATCGAGATCCTGAACATAGTCCCGATGCAGGGACCTGGCGGTATCGTGGCCCCCTCCTGCGACGCGGCGATTTCGCTTGCCGTCGACGAAATCAACCGGGGCACAGGAATTCTCGGTCGCGAAATTCGTACTACGAATATTGATGGCGGCCGCCCGCCGCACGAGGTGGCGAGCGAGGTTTCCGCGCTGCTTGCCACCGGCATGGTGGACGCGATCACCGGTTGGCACACCTCCGCGGTGCGCCGAGTGGTGGCCAAGGCGACGGCCAGCCGGGTGCCCTATTTATTCGCCACCGGACACGAGGGTCTGCCGGACGAACTACCCGGCGTCCTGATGCTCGGCGAGCACCCGGCGGGGCAGACCCTGCCCGCGCTGCACTGGCTGGCCCGCGAGCACGGCATCCGCCGCTGGGCCGTCATCGGCAACGACTACATCTGGCCGCGCGAGTCCGCCAAGGCGATCCGCAACAGCCTGGCCGACGCCGCTGACGTGGTGCTGGAGCGGTTCGTGCCGCTCGGCGCCCCCGATTTCGGCGACTTCCTGTCCCACCCGGCGCTGGACAAGGCCGACGGCGTGGTGATCCTGATGGTCGGCGCGGACGTGTCCCGGTTCAACCGGCAGTTCGCGGCGACCGGACGGGCGGCCAGTCAGCTGCGGATCAGCCCCGCGGCCGACGAGAACGTGTTACTGGCCGGCGGCGCGAGCGCCAATCACAACTTCTATGTCGCGTCGAGTTTCTTCATCGACGAGCACACCTCGGACGGCCGGGACCGGGTCGACCGCTATCGCAAGCTGCACGGCGAATTCGCGCCCGCGCTGACCAGTTTCAGCAATATGACCTACGAGGCGATCCACACGCTGGCCGGACTGGCGCACGCGGTGGGTTCGCTGCGGGTGCCCGATGTGCTGGGCGCGATCGACCACGGCGTGCTGCTGGAGACCCCCGGCGGGCAGCGCGCGTTCCAGGGCAACCAGGCGATTCAGCACGGCTACATCGCACGCGCGAACGGCGTCCGGTTCGACATCGTCGCCAGAATTACCTGAGTCGCAAGGAGCGCTTGCGAGCGCGAATGCGCGAGGCCGCAAGGAGCGCTTGCGAGCGCGAATGCGCGAGGCCGCAAGGAGCGCTTGCGAGCGCGAATGCGCGAGGCCGCACCCTTTCCGACCTCCCGCGCAGGTAATGGCGCGGTGGATCGAAAAGTGTGCGGCCCGTGGTGGTTACGCGGAGACCAAAGTGTCCAGCACCGAGAGGAACAGGCCGAGGCCGTCGTCGCTCGGGCCGGTCAGTGCTTCGGTGGCGTGTTCGGGGTGCGGCATCAGGCCGACGATGCGGCCGTCGGCGGACGCGATGCCCGCGATGCCGCGCTGCGAACCGTTCGGGTTGTCGCCGGCGTAGCGGAAGACCACCCGGCCCTCGCCCTCCAGCTCGTCCAGCACGGCGGTCGAGGCCTGGAAGCGGCCCTCACCGGACTTCAGCGGGACCAGGATCTGCGCACCGGCCTCGTAGCGCGAGGTCCACAGCGTCGACGCCGATTCCACCCGCAGCCATTCGTCCCGGCAGATGAAGTGCAGGCCCTCGTTGCGGGTCAGTGCGCCGGGCAGCAGCCCCGCTTCGCATAGCACCTGGAAACCGTTGCAGATGCCGAGCACCGGCAGGCCGGTCTTGGCGGCGCGCACGACCTCGCCCATCACCGGCGCGAACCGGGCGATGGCGCCCGCGCGCAGGTAGTCGCCGTAGGAGAAGCCGCCCGGCACGATCACCGCGTCGACGTTCTTCAGATCGGCGTCCGCGTGCCACAGGCTGACCGCCTCGGCGCCGGCCAGGCGCACCGCGCGGGCCGCGTCGACATCATCGAGCGTCCCCGGAAAAGTAATGACTCCGATGCGGGCGCTCATGACAGCCGCGTGACTTTCCACTCTTCGATCACGGTGTTGCACAGCAGTGCCTCCGCGATCTGCTCGAGCTCGGCGTCACCGACACTGTCGTCGACATCGAGTTCGAATCGCTTGCCCTGCCGTACATCCGAGATGCCCTCGAATCCCAGGCGCGGGAGCGCACCGACGATGGCCTGTCCCTGGGGGTCCAGGATCTCGGCCTTCGGCATCACCTCGACCACGACTCGTGCCACGCGTTGCTCCTCATGTGGTGGTGGGGGGGTTACCTGAGCAGCGTAGTTGTTTCGGCGGACGTGCCCGACTCCGGGTGGCGCAATAGCATGGCGGAATGCGCATAGCTCACTTCGGCCACTCCTGTCTGCTCGTCGAGCTACACGGCAAGAAGGTGCTCTTCGATCCGGGCACCTTCTCGCACGGCTTCGAGGGGCTCACCGATCTGGACGCCATCGCGATCACCCACCAGCATCCGGACCACATCGATCCGAACCGGATCGAGGCGCTGGTCGACGCGAATCCCGGTGCCCGCCTGCTGTCCGACCCGCAGACCGCGCAGCAGCGCGGGGAGAAGTGGGAGGCGGTGCACGCGGGCAACGTGCTCGCCCTCGGCGAGCTCCAGATCACCGGAGGCGGCGGCAGGCACGCGGTGATCCACCCGGAGATTCCGGTCATCGACAACACAGTTTTCCAGCTGGGCACCGCCGACGACCCGGCGGAGCTGGTGCATCCCGGCGACTCGCTGTGGGTGCCGCCGGTGCCGGTCGGCGTGCTCGCGCTGCCGGCCGCCGCGCCGTGGATGAAGCTCAGCGAGGCGGTGGACTACCTGCGCGCGGTCGCACCGCGCACCGCGCTGCCCATCCACTACGGCATCATCGAGCAGGCGGCGCAGGGCATCTACTTCGGCCGGTTCGCCGAAATGGGTCCGGCTGGTACGGAATTCACCGTGGTGGAGCCGGAAGACCAGCGCGAGTTCTAGGTCTCCCGGCTCGGTCCGCTAGCCGGCTTGGTCGGCGTAGTTCAGCAGGAACAGCGCTTCGGCCAGGGCCATGTGCTCGATCTCGGACGGATCCACGCTC
>NZ_JBFAYV010000010.1:0-256016 GCF_040681495.1 Nocardia sp. NPDC051756
GCCCGGTAACGGGTGTAGGTGACTGGTACTAATCGGCCGAGGACTTACCAACAAAGAAGCTACGCGTCCACTGTGCAGTATCTGAAACAACACACAGACACTGCAGCAGACACCAATGTTTGCGAGATCATCCCGTGTCGGGCTGGTTTCGCCGGCGGCGGGTGTCAGCGCTGCTGTGGATAGTTTCATAGAGTTACGGCGGCCATAGCGGCAGGGAAACGCCCGGTCCCATTCCGAACCCGGAAGCTAAGCCTGCCAGCGCCGATGGTACTGCACTCGACAGGGTGTGGGAGAGTAGGACACCGCCGGAACATCATTGCAGAAGACCCCCAACATTGTTGGGGGTCTTCTTGCGTTTACGGACAGTTGCGCGAAGGCGCTCATGCTACTGGTTCCATCCCGATCCGCTGCGGCGACGAATACTAGGCAACTGCTGCGGGTGTTCAGTCGATGGGACGGTTTGCGATGGCAATGGAACGATCAGACGTATTCAGTGGTTCAGTCCTCTTTGCCGTGGGACTACTCGGCGCATTAGCCGTCGGCTACGGCCTCGCTGAACTGCCCGCCTCCAATGCCAAGCCGGCGACGAGGACCTGCACGGCCGGCATGGGCAAGTTCACCATCAAGAAGGACAGCAGCGGGAACACGGTGGGAACCGGGTCCGGCGGGTTCGGCGACGACAACGAAAAGGGTTGTCCTGGCACGACCTATGGAGTTTCGGGAGTCATCGAACTGGCGTCCGCCGATGGCGCGTGTGAGTACACGGCACCGATCTTCGAGGGCCGGAAGAACGACGACGGCCAGATCGTGAAGTCGAAGGACAAGAGTTCCGGCACCGCCAAGTTGGTCGTGCAACTGAATGCGGCGTCCGGCACGGCGACCTCGGCCAGCGACAACGGCGAGATCTCGGTGAAGGCGAAGGTCAAGGTCCCGAAGATGTCGGAGTGCAAGCAGCTGCCGGCCGGGACATATACCGCGACCGACGTCACGTACACGGAGAAGTTCGACGACGGCGAGTGACCAGACGTCCGGCTGACTTGCTTCCGAGCGGAGGGGCGGGGCCATGGCCGAGGTAGGCGAGGACGCGTTGGCGCGATTGACGCTCATCATGGTCCGCCACCGTCGTCGCGTATTCGCCGGATGGTTGATCGCGATCGTCGTCGGCTTGATCGGGCTGCCACAGCTGCTCGGCTCGGTGGTATCGCCGTCGATCGAGGTCGAAGGCTCCGAATCGCAACGCGCGGGTGAACTACTCGGCGAGGCTCTGCCCTCGCTGGGCAAGGACACCATCATCGCGGTGTTCCACTCCGAGACGCGGCCGGCCATCGACCCGGTGTTCCGGGCGGGGCTCGCGGCCGGGATGGCCGCGTTGGGTGAACAAGACGGTGTCTCCGGAGTGGTGCCGCTGCCGTTGATCGGCGATCCCGCGCCGACACCGGTGCTGGCCGACACCTTCGATCCGCTGCGCCCGTTGTTCCATGACGACCACACCGCGTACCTGATGGTGGGGACCTCCGGCAGCGACCAAGAACGGCAGGACCGGGTTCCGGCGCACCAGGCTCTCGTAGAAAAGGTGGTCCGAGCAGAAACCGGCGATACCGTGCGGGCCTATCTGATCGGAGTATCGGCCTTCGGCCAATCGGTGCAAGCGGCCGAGATCGCTGACCTGCTGCGCATCGAACTGGTGGCGGTGCCGGTCGCCATCTTGGTGTTGCTGATCGGATTGCGGGCTCCCGTAGCCGCTTTGGTCCCCGCGGCGATCGCCGGCGCGGCAGTGGTGACCACCCTCGGCCTGTTCGTCTTGCTGGGCGGGGTGTTTCAAGTCGACGGCATGTTGCTGGTCGGAACCAACGCCGTAGGGCTGGGGGTCGGCATCGACTACGCGCTGTTCGTCACGAACCGCTACCGCGAGGAGTTGGCGCGCGGAGCCGATCAAATGCACGCCATCGGGACCGCGG
This sequence comes from Nocardia sp. NPDC051756, assembly GCF_040681495.1. NCBI lineage: Bacteria > Bacillati > Actinomycetota > Actinomycetes > Mycobacteriales > Nocardiaceae > Nocardia > Nocardia sp. NPDC051756. Next base: position 1,959 of record NZ_JBFAYV010000010.1, read on the forward strand.
CGGCCACGACCGGGCGAACGGTGCTGTACTCCGGCCTCATCCTGATTCTGGGGTGCACCAGCCTGTTCCTCGTGCGGTGGCCGGTATTCGCACAGGCCGCGGTCGGCATCATGGTGGTGACCGCCGTCGCGTTGGCCGCTTCGGTCTCGCTGCTGCCCGCACTGCTGATCGCACTGACCCGATGGCTGGAATGGCAGCCTCGCCGGCTGGCCGAACGAGCTCCATTCGCGGAAGCGGCGACGGCGGATCACGGGCGACTGGCCCGGTGGGCCGAGCACCTCATGCGGCACCCGTGGCCGTACGCGATAGCGGCCATCGGGGGACTGCTGCTGGCCGCGACACCCGCGCCCGACATGCACCTGGGGGTCAACCTGGAACACCGGGCGCTGGCCGGTACCCCGAGCTCGATCGGCCAGGAGATCGCCAACAGCGATGCGCCCGGATTGACGAGTTCGCTGCTGGTCGTGTTGCCGCGCCCGCGCGACACGGCCGAGCCGGACACCGGGCCGCTGCTGCGCGCGCTGCGCACGGATCCCGAGGTGGCGGGCGCGAGCCTGATCGACGACGGCGAAACAGTGACCGCGGTGATCGTCATACCGAGGCATCTGCCCGATTCGCCCGCGGTGACCCGGCTGGTGCAGCGGATCCGCACCGAGATCGTGCCCGCTGCCGCACCACCCGGATTTCCGGTGCTCGTAGGCGGTTCGAGCGCGCTGGTCGCCGATCTGCTCACCGAGACCTCACACAAGCTGTGGTGGGTGGTCGGCTGTGTGCTCGTGCTGATGTTCGCGATGCTGGTGGTCGTCCTGCGCAGTATCCTGTTGCCGCTGAAGGCGATTCTGCTGAGTCTGCTGGCGACCGGCGCATCGTTCGGCCTGACCGTGCTGTTCTTCCAGGGCGACGCCGGTGACGCGGTATCCGACCCGGCCGACCCCGGATTGCTCTGGCCGCAGGTGCCTTTGGTCGTTTTCGTGCTGCTGTTCGGCCTGTCCACCGACTATGAACTGTTCCTCGTCCGGCGAATCCAAGAGGAGTATCGAGCGACCGGGGACAACCGGGGTTCGGTCGCGCGCGGTGTGCAAAGTACCGCGCGACCCATCTCGCTTGCCGCGGCGATCCTTGCCGTCGCGTTCGGCAGCCTGCTGGTCTCAGACATCAACGGCCTGCGGGCATTCGGCTTCGCGATCGCCACCGCGTTGATCATCGATGCCACCGTGATCCGCTTGGTGCTGGTCCCCGCCTTGATGCAGATCATGGGGCGCTGGAACTGGTGGTTGCCCTCGATACCGCGACTGATCCGCCCCGTGGCCGACCCTGTTCCCGCTGTTCGAGTGCGGATCGAATGACTACGGCGTGATCGGCGTCAGAACAGGCGGAACTCGGTGCTCTCGGTGCCGCGCAGGGCGTCGTAATCGAGGACGAGGCAACGGATTCCGCGATCTTCGGCGAGGGTGCGGGCCTGCGGCTTGATCTGCTGGGCGGCGAAGACGCCGGCCACGGGGGCGAGCAGCGGGTCGCGGTTGAGCAGTTCGAGGTAGCGGGTGAGTTGTTCGACGCCGTCGATCTCGCCGCGGCGTTTGATCTCGACCGCGACGGTGCCGCCGTCGGCGTCGCGGCAGAGCAGATCCACCGGCCCGATGGCCGTCATGTATTCGCGGCGGATGAGGGTGTAGCCGGGGCCGAGGTTCGTCACGTGTTCGGCGAGCAGGACCTGAAGGTGGGCCTCCACACCGTCTTTCACCAGGCCGGGGTCGATGCCCAGCTCGTGCGAGGAGTCGTGCTCGATGTCCTCGATGGTGATGCGGAGTTCCTCGCCGGCCTTGTTGGTGACCACCCAGAGCGCCTTCGCGCCCTCGGGGATGTCGGCGGCGCCGCGCTCTTCCAGCCAGCACGGCGGGCTCATCCAGTTCAGCGGCTTGTACGAGCCGCCGTCGGAGTGCACGAGGACGGAGCCGTCCGCTTTCACCAAGAGCAAGCGGCGGGCCATCGCGAGATGGGCGGTGAGTCGCCCCACGTAGTCGACCTGACAGCGAGCAATCACTAGGCGCACCCAAGCACTGTAGGTGACCGGGTGCGGGAGCTTGTCGTCAGCCCAACAGGATTGCCGCGGCCAGGATCGCGCTGGTGGTGAGCAGGGCCTGCTCGACCCGGGTGAATCGGCGGGTGACCGGCGTCTTGGTCCGGATCATGCCGTAGCCGACGGCCGAGCCGATGCAGAAGGCCAGCAGGTGCCCGACGTTGGTGAAGCTCTGCCCGAGCAGCACGCCGCCGATCGCGGCGACGAACCACCCTGCGGCCCAGGCGATCCGCAGCCGGTTCGGCACGACGAAGACCAGGGCGCCGATCAAGGCCATCGAGCCGTAGCTGATGCCGACGTCCTCGCTCCAGCGCACACTCGCGGGCAGCCAGTCGAATTCGACGGCCACCCAGAGTCCGGCGGCCACGAGCAGCGTCGCGCCGATGTGGCCGGCCAGGAAGACGCGCACCATGTGCAGCGCGCCGAAGCGCAGCTCGGCCAGCCCGAGCAGGCAGGCGAGCAGCGGCATGATCAGCCAGGCGGTGCCGACGTCGCCGATGACCAGGGCGCTGGACAGCAGCGTGACCACGCGTCCCTGGAGCAGGTTGTGCAGATTGGTGCTGGCGTGCAGCACCACCTTCGACTGGGCGGAGTCGCTCAACGCGGAGAAGATCGACGTGACGATGACCAGCGCGGCCAGATAGCCGACGGTCGCGGGCACCCGCGGTCGCCACCAGCGAGGACCGACGACCGTTGTCCGGTCGTCCGTGATCGTGGCGACGGCCATGCGTACCTCCGTGTCTGTGCGGTATCTCTCCATGATCGAGTTCTCCGCTGCGCTCGATCAGGGTATTCCCGGTGAAAATGCTGCGAAACCGATCGCCGGTGCGCGCGAGAGCGGCATTCCGGCGGTGCCCCACTGTGCCACAGGATCCGGATCTCGGCAGGGCGAACCAGTTGACCAGGGCGTCTCCCGCCCGGTCGGCGCACCGGCCGGTCGGCGCACCGGCCGGTCGGCGCACCGGCCGGTCGGCGCACCGGCCGGTCGGCGCACCGGCCGGTCGGGGCCATCGCAGGCCGGGTAATAGTCTGGGAGCATGCCTCGTCGTAAACCGCGCGCAGACGGTCACACGGGCCGCTCGCGCACGGGCGGCGCGCCGCTCGGTGATGTCTTCGGCCGGACCGAGGCGGGGCCCGACGGTGACGAGACGTATGTCGTTCGCACCATCCCGGGGGCCCGTGCGGTGAAGACCTACCGCTGCCCGGGGTGCGACCACGAAATCGCCCTCGGGGTGGCGCACATCGTCGCCTGGGCCGCGGACGGCGGTGAGGACGATCGCAGGCACTGGCACCGCGGTTGCTGGAACGGTCGGCAGACCCGGGGGATCACTCGCCGCTGGTCATAGTGAGATGTCGCCGCCTCTGGGCCGGCGGATGCCATTGATCCTGAATGCCTTTGTCGTGCCGGGTCATTGCTCCTGTTCGCCCTGAATGTCCTTGTCGGCGAGGCGATTTCTCCGTTACGTGATGTTCGTGCCCCAATGTCCGGTTGGCGCAGCGGATTCCGGGTAAGCACCACCTGCCGGGCTCCGGGAATTAGGAAGGCCGCCCCGGTGTCGGGGCGGCCTTGGGGTTGAATTCGGTTGGGGTACTGCGCTAGTCGCCGCGTGGCCCGCCGATATTAGTTGCTGATGTCGGCGTTCTCGCGCTCCTCGTCGACGATGTCGTCTTCCTCGGAGGCGGACTCGGCGATGGCCTTACGGCTGGAGCCGGAGACCTGCTTGGTGTTGTTGCCGATCTTGCGCTGATCCGGAACACCGTCCAGCAGTTCGCTTTCCCGGTTGACCGCGGCGAGCATCGCCGGGACCGAGTCGAGCTGGCCGCGGATGCCGAGCAGCTGGGCGAGCACGCGTCCACGCAGCACGCGCATTTCCTCGGCCAGTTCCTTCGCGTGCGCGATCTTGCGCTCGGAGGTCTGGGTCGCGGAGGTGATGAGGCGGTTGGCCTCGTCGGTCGCGTCCTTGATCCGCTGTGCGGCCTCGGCGCGGCTGGTGGCCTCCAGCTCCTCCATGGCGCGGGTGAGCTTGGTGCGCCGCTCGGCCATGGTGACCTCGAAGTCCTGCTGGGTCGCCTTGCGCTTGGCATCGGCTTCCTTGCCCAGGCGGTCGGCCTCGGCCTGCGCGGCTTCGATGATCTTGGCGGACTCGGTGCGCGCGTTGGCCAGGGTCTGCTCGAACTCGATCTCGAGCGCCTCGCGCTTTTCCTTGGTTTCGGCCAGCAACGACTCGTACTTGCCACGCATCTCGGTGGCTTGCTGCTCCGCGATCGACACCATTTCCGCGGCCTCGGCCTGTGCCAGGGCACGGACCTCGGAGGCCTCGTCGGAGGCCAGCCGCAGCATGCGGGAGATGCGGTCGGACATGCCTTCCGCGGTGGTGGGCGGCACCGAGAGTCGGTCGACCTCCTTGCGGAGCTCGTCGATCTCGTCACGCGCATCCTCGAGCTGGCTCGCGAGGTTACGGGCTTGTGCCGCAGCAGCATCCCGGTCGGTAGCGGTGACCCTTAGTTCGGCGTCGAAGCGGTCGAAGTAGTTGCGTACCTCGTCTTGCGCATAACCCTTGCGCACAACGGTGAAGGGCAGTGCAACGAAGCGATTGCGATCGGACTCAGGTGACGACATGGCACACAAACTACAGCCTACAGAGACCTGATGGTGACTCGACCGCGAATGTGATTCCGAAGAGTTTTGCCCGCCCGATCTTGATACTAGTGCGTAACATTCGCGTTCGGCTCGACCAACTCGATCAGCACACCGCCAGCATCCTTGGGATGGATGAAATTGATGCGGGAATCCGCTGTTCCAGGCCTCGGCGCCTCGTACAGCAAACGCAAGCCCCGCGCGCGCAGGTGCGCGGAGACCGCATCGATGTCGGTGACGCGATAGGCCAGTTGCTGCAGGCCCGCCCCGTTACGGTCGATGAACTTGGCGATGGTCGACTCCGCGTTGAGCGGAGCCAGCAACTGCAGGGCAGTCCCGCGATCGGGGGCGCCGGGCAGCGACAGCATCGCCTCGTGCACGCCCTGGGCATCGTTGACCTCGCGATGGGTCTCGATCATGCCGAGATTCTCGGCATACCAGGCAACCGCGACATCCAGGTCGGGCACGGCGACACCGACGTGATCGACGGCGACGACGTAGTCCGCGGGGATGAAATCGGCCGAATCCATAACGTTGCTCACTACTCGAAGGTAGCCGTTACCTGCGTACCGGCAAGTTGGGCACAGCGGTTACCGTGGAGTACGGAATCCTGCGAAACAAGATAGCGAGGCTTGTCGTGACCACAACCGTGATCGTCTCCGGTGCACGTACCCCGGTCGGTCGGCTGCTCGGCGGCCTCAAGGACTTCAGCGGTTCCGATCTCGGCGGGTTCGCCATCAAGGCCGCGCTGGAAAAGGGCGGCGTCGCGCCCGAGCAGGTCGACTACGTGATCATGGGCCAGGTGCTCACCGCAGGCGCGGGCCAGATCCCGGCCAGGCAGGCGGCGGCCGCCGCGGGCATTCCGATGGACGTGCCCGCGCTGACGGTCAACAAGGTGTGTTTGTCCGGGATCAACGCGATCGCGTTGGCGGATCAGCTGATTCGGGCCGGCGAGTACGAGATCGTGGTGGCCGGCGGCCAGGAGTCGATGAGCCAGGCCCCGCATCTGCTGGAGAAGAGCCGCGAGGGGTTCAAGTACGGCGACGTCACGCTGCGCGACCACATGGCCTACGACGGCCTGCACGACATCTTCACCGACCAGCCGATGGGCGCGCTGACCGAACAGCGCAACGACACCGAGCCGGTCAGCCGCGAGGAGCAGGACGCGTTCGCCGCGGCCTCGCATCAGCGCGCGGCCGAGGCGTGGAAGAACGGCGTCTTCGACGACGAGGTGGTCCCGGTCTCGGTGCCGCAGCGCAAGGGTGACCCGCTGGTGGTCGCCGCCGACGAGGGCATCCGCGCGGACACCACCGCGGAGTCGCTGGCCAAGCTGCGTCCCGCGTTCCGCAAGGACGGCACCATCACCGCGGGCACCGCCTCGCAGATCTCCGACGGCGCGGCCGCGGTCGTGGTGATGAGCAAGGCCAAGGCCGAGGAGCTGGGCCTGAGCTGGATCGCCGAGATCGGCGCCGCGGGCGTGGTCGCCGGTCCGGACTCCACGTTGCAGGATCAGCCGGCCAACGCCATCGCGAAGGCCTGTGCGCGCGAAGGCATTTCGCCGGCCGACCTGGATCTGGTGGAGATCAACGAGGCGTTCGCCGCGGTCGGCGTCGCGTCCACCCGCAAGCTGGGCATCGATCCGGCGAAGGTGAACGTCAACGGCGGCGCGATCGCGATCGGGCACCCGCTTGGCATGTCCGGCGCGCGCATCCTGCTGCACCTGGTGCTGGAGCTGAAGCGGCGCGGCGGCGGCGTCGGCGCGGCCGCGCTGTGCGGCGGCGGCGGTCAGGGCGACGCGCTGATCGTGCGCGTGTAACCGAGTTTCTCGCCACAGCCCCCGCGGACACGGTGCGCGGGGGCTGTGCCGTATCCGGACGAAAGCCGCACTCCGGTCACGACTTTCGGTGTGCCGACGTCGAGCGAAGTGCCCTCGATGTGACTCGCCCCACTACGACACGTCGTAGTGCATCCGGCACAATGGTGCGCATGGGCAATGTCTTCGACCTGAGCAGCGTCGCGAAGCGGTTTCGATTCATCGCGGTGCTCGAGGCGATCTCCTGGGTTTTCCTGATCGTCGGCATGGTGTTCAAGCGCCTGCCCGAGCCGGTGCTGTGGCCGGTCAAGGTGTTCGGCATGACGCACGGCATCATCTTCGTGCTGTTCGTGATCGCGGCCATCATGGCCGCGCGTGAGCTGGGCTGGAACGCGCTGACCACGGTGCTCGCGTTGCTGTCCAGCCTCCCGCCGTTCTTCACCGTCGTGTTCGAGATCTGGGCGGTCCGTTCGGGCAAGCTCGGTGAGCTGAGCAACGCGGTTTCTGCCGACTCCGGAGCCCCGGCCGCCGCCACGTCGTGACAAACTGGAAACCGTGACTCGACCTGCCGCACGCCGCCCTTCGCCAGCCGCTGTCGCCGCCATGTCCGGGGCAGTTGATCTCTCCGGTCTGAAGCAACCGCCCGCCGGCGCACCCAGTGCGGCCGGGGGCGGCGACTACGCGGTGAACGAGGCGAACTTCGAGACCAAGGTGCTACGCCGCTCGGTGCAGGTGCCGGTGGTCGTCGCGCTGTACTCGCAGCGCAGCCCGGGCAGCGTCGAGCTGGTCCGGACGCTGGAGCGACTGGTCGGCGAGAGCGGCGGCGCCTGGGATCTGGCTACCGTCGAGGCCGAGGCGAACATGCGGATCGCGCAGGCGTTCGGCGTGCAGGGCATTCCGACCGTGATCGCGGTCGCCGGCGGGCAGCCGCTGGCCGACTTCCAGGGCGCGCAGCCCGAGGCGCAGGTCCGGCAGTGGTTGAGCGCGGTCCTCGATGCCGTGGCGGGCAAGCTGCCCGGCGGCGAGGAGGCCGAGGAAGCGCCGGAGGATCCGCGGTTCGTCGCCGCGGAGACCGCGCTCGAGCAGGGCGACATGGCCGGTGCCGAGGCCGCCTACGAGGCGATCATCGCCGCGGAGCCGGGCAACGAGGAGGCCAAGGGCGCGCTGCGTCAGCTGCGGTTCCTGGTTCGCGCGCAGGTGCTTCCGGCGTCGGCGATCGCGACCGCCGACGCCGACCTCGGCAATGTGGACGCCGCCTTGGACGCCGCCGACGTGGAGATGCTCAACCAGCAGCCGGACGCCGCGTTCGACCGGCTCATCGCCGTGGTCAAGCGTTCGGCGGGCGACGACCGCACCAAGGCCCGCACCCGGCTGCTCGAACTCTTCGAATTGTTCGACCAGGCCGAGCCGTTCGTGGTCGCCGCGCGGCGCAAGCTCGCTGCCGCGCTGTACTGACTCAGCTGTTCGGAGCCAACCAGACGGCGCTGTTCGGGGCCAACGCGATGGTGGCTGACGCGGGACGACCGTGCCAGCCCTCGTCGGTGGCCTCGACCGCGCCCAGGTTGCCGATGCCGGAGCCGCCGTATTCGGCGGCATCGGTGTTCAGGATCTCGGTCCACTGCCCGGCGAAGGGCAGGCCGACCCGGTACTCGCCGTGCACCGCGCCGGAGAAGTTGTAGACGCACGCGACCACGGATCCGTCCGAGCCGTAGCGCAGGAACGCCAGCACGTTGTTCGCCTGGTCGTTCGCCTCGATCCAGGAGTAGCCGCCCGGGGTGGTGTCCTGGCTCCAGAGCGCGGGGTGGGCGCGGTAGACCGCGTTGAGGTCGCGCACCGCGGTGGTGATCCCTTGGTGCAGTGGGTTGTCCAGCTCCGCCCAGTCCAGCCCGCGATCGTGGGACCACTCGCGGAACTGGCCGAAATCCTGGCCCATGAACAGCAACTGCTTGCCCGGATGACCCCACATGTAGGCCAGAAGTGCCCGCACCCCACCGGCTTTGGCGAAATCGTCGCCGGGCATCCTGGTCCAGAGCGTGCCCTTGCCGTGCACCACCTCGTCGTGGCTGATCGGCAGCACGAAGTTCTCGCTCCACGCGTACATGGCGGAGAAGGTGATCTCGTTGTGGTGCCAGGAGCGGTGGATCGGGTCGCGTTGCAGGAAGCCGAGGGTGTCGTGCATCCAGCCCATGTTCCATTTCATGGTGAAGCCGAGGCCGCCGACGTCGGTGCCGCGGGTGACGCCGGGCCAGCTGGTGGATTCCTCGGCGATGGTGACCACGCCGGGATGGTGGCGGTGCACGGTGTTGTTCAGGTCTTGCAGGAAGTCCACGGCCTCCAGGTTTTCCCGGCCGCCGTGCACGTTCGGCTCCCAACCCCCTTCGGGGCGTGAGTAATCCAGGTACAGCATGGAGGCGACCGCGTCGACGCGCAGGCCGTCGATGTGGAATTCCTCGATCCAGTAGCGCGCGTTGGCCACCAGGAAGTTGCGCACCTCGTGCCGGCCGAAGTCGAAAACGTAGGTGCCCCAGTCGAGTTGCTCGCCGCGGCGCGGGTCGGCGTGCTCGTAGAGCGGGGTGCCGTCGAAGCGGGCCAGCGCCCATTCGTCGCGCGGGAAGTGCGCGGGGACCCAGTCGAGCAGCACGCCGATGCCCGCCCTGTGCAGTCGATCGACGAAGGCCCGGAAGTCGTCCGGCGTGCCGAAGCGCGCGGTGGGGGCGTAGTACGAGGTGACCTGATAGCCCCAGGAACCGCCGAAGGGGTGCTCGGCGATGGGCAGCAGTTCGATGTGGGTGTAACCGGTGGCCTGCACGTAATCGACCAGCTGGTCGGCCAATTCGCGATAGCCGAGGCCGGGGCGCCAGGAACCGAGGTGCACCTCGTAGACGCTCATCGGCGCCTGGGTCGGGTCGGTGTTCGCCCGGGTGTCCAGCCAGGCTTGGTCGTCCCAGGTGTAATGGCTCTCGGTGACCACAGAGGCCGTGGCGGGTGGCAGTTCGGTCGCGAACGCCATCGGGTCGGCGTGGTCGATCGTGCGGCCGTCCGCGCCGTGCACGCGGAACTTGTACAGTGCGCCGGGGCCGACACCGGGGACGAAAACCTCCCAGACTCCGGAGGTTCCGAGCGCGCGCATGGGGGCGGTGCTGCCGCTCCATCCGTCGAAGTCGCCGATCACGGTGACGCCCCGCGCATTCGGCGCCCACACGGCGAACGAGGTGCCGTCGACGTCGCCGTCGAGGGTGGTGTAGCGCCGCGGGTGCGCGCCGAGCACGTCCCAGAGTCGTTCGTGGCGGCCCTCGCCGATCAGGTGCAGGTCCAGCTCGCCGACCGTCGGCAGGAAGCGGTAGCCGTCGGCGGAGAGAATGGTTTGGCCTCCTTGATAGGTGGTGATGATGCGGTAGTCCATGAGGTCGGGGTAGGGGACCACGCCCGCGAAGATGCCGTGCCCCAACGACTTCAGCGGATGGTCGGTACCGCCGACGCGGGCGTTGACCGATTCCGCGTGCGGGCGCAGCACGCTGATCTGCGTGCCGTCCGGATGCGGGTGCGCGCCGAGCACGGTGTGCGGGTCGCCGTGGGTGCCCGCGGCCAGCAGCATCAGATCGCGGCGTTTCACAGTGTGCTCCGATAGGCGAGTTCGGTGCGGGCCTGCTGCGCGACCGGGGGCAGGGTGAGGATGTGCGCGACCGAGACCGACGGGTCCAGGCGCACGTAATTCGTTTGGGCCCAGTGGTATTCCTCGCCGCTGACCTCGTCCAGCACCACCGGGTGGTCGTGCCATTCGCGGCCGATGGCGGGCAGGTCGAGCGAGACCATGCCCCATTCGGGGGCGAACGGATTCAGGTTCACCACCACCAGCACCGCGTCGCCGCTGATCGGATCGACCTTCGAGTAGGCGATCAGCGAGTCGTTGTCGACGTGGTGGAAGTGGATGCAGCGCAACTGTTGCAGAGCCGGGTGCGCGCGGCGGATCTCGTTGAGCCGAGTGATCCACGGCTCCAACGATTCTCCGCGGGCCAGCGCCTCGGCGAACGGGCGCGGGCGCAGCTCGTACTTCTCCGAGTCCAGGTATTCCTCGCTGCCCGGGCGCACCGCCTGATGCTCGAACAGCTCGAAGCCGGAGTACACGCCCCAGGTCGGCGCGAGGGTGGCGGCGAGCACCGCGCGGATGGCGAATATGCCGGGGCCGCCGTGTTGCAGGCTCTCGTGCAGGATGTCGGGCGTGTTGACGAACAGGTTGGGCCTGGCCTCGTCCGCCTTGGCCGCCAGTTCCTCGCCGAACTGGGTCAGCTCCCACTTCGCCACGCGCCAGGTGAAATACGTGTAGGACTGGCTGAAACCGCGCCGCGCCAGCCCGTAGAGCCGGGCCGGGCGGGTGAACGCCTCGGACAGGAACAGCACGTCCGGATCGGTGCGGCGGACCGTGGCGATCAGCCACTCCCAGAAGTCGGCGGGCTTGGTGTGCGGGTTGTCCACGCGGAAGATCTTGACGCCCAGCCCGATCCAATGCCGGACCACGCGCAGCACCTCCGCGTACAGGCCGTCCGGGTCGTTGTCGAAATTGACCGGGTAGATGTCCTGGTACTTCTTCGGCGGGTTCTCGGCGAAGGCGATGGTGCCGTCGGGCAGGGTGGTGAACCACTCCGGATGGGTGGCCACCCACGGGTGGTCGGGCGCGCACTGCAAGGCCAGGTCGAGGGCCACCTCGAGGCCGAGTTGCGCTGCGGTGTCGACGAATTCGGCGAAGTCGGCGGCGGTGCCGAGCAGCGGGTGCACGGCGTCGTGCCCGCCGTCCTTCGAGCCGATCGCCCACGGCGATCCGACGTCACCGGGCTCGGCGACCAGGGTGTTGTTGCGGCCCTTGCGATTCACCTCGCCGACCGGATGGATCGGCGGCAGGTAGACCACGTCGAAACCCATGCCGGCGATACGCGGCAATTCCTTGGCCGCGGTGGCGAAGGTGCCGTGGATCGGCTTGCCCGCCTTGTCCCGGCCGCCGGTGGAGCGCGGGAAGAATTCGTACCAGGAGCCGAACAGCGCGCGTTGCCGTTCCACCTGCACGGTGTGCTGCGGGCCGCGAGTCACCATGTCGCGCAACGGGGTCGCGCGCAAGATCTCGGCGATCTCCTCGGCGAAGGCCGGCGCCACCCGGGCGGGCAGCTGCTCGTCGCTGCGCAAGGCGGCGGCCGCCGCACGCAATCGTTCGAACTGTTTCTTCGGCACCGCCTGCGCGGCCCGGTCGAACAGGCGGGCGCCGAGCTCGAGGTCGTTGTCCAGGTCCGCGGCGTTCTGGCCGACCGCCAGCTTGGCCTCCACCGCCGAGCGCCAGGTCGCGATCGGATCGCTCCAGCCCTCGATGCGGTAGGTCCACGCGCCGGGCAGGTTCGGGGTGAAGGTGGCGTTGAACACGTCCGGCTCGAGATCGGGGGTCATCCGGATCCGGATCGGGCGCGCCGAGTTGGGCCCGCGCACGGTCAGCGTCGCCGCGACGGCGTCGTGCCCCTCCCGCCACACCACGGTGCGCACCGGGAAAACCTCCCCGACGACGGCCTTGGCGGGCCGACCGCCTGCGATGGACGGGGCAGTGTCATCGATTGCGATGCGGCCGGTCACGGGACCAACCTACCGGCAGCGGGGCGGATGCACGGGATCAGCGCGGGAACGACGGTCAGCGGGCGTCCACCGCGAGACCGAGGCCGAGCGCGACCAGGATCGCCCCGAGCGCACGCTCGATCCGCTGCCTGATGCCGGCCCGGCGCAGCCAGTCGCCCGCGCGATCGGCGGCCAGCACGATGCCCACGCACCATGCCGTGTCGACCACCAGCTGGATCAGCACCAGCGCGATCACGGTCGGCAGCACCGGTCCGCTGGACGGCAGGAACTGCGGCAGGATGGTCAATCCGAATACCGCGGCCTTCGGATTCGCGGCGATCGACACCAGCGAGGCGCGGAACGCCGCACCGGGCGTCCGGCCCGACGGCAGCATCTTCGTCATGGCGCCGCCGAACTCGTCGTCCTTGCGCGCGCCCCGCCACGCCTGCACGCCGAGCCAGATCAGCACCACCGCGCCGACGATGTGCATCGCGGTATTCAGGTATCGGTTGGCGACCAGCAGCACGGACAGCCCCGCGCCGCCGGCGATGTTCCAGCCGAGCACGCCGATCTCGTTCCCGGCGACCGCCGCCAGCCCCGCCGTGCGGCCGTCCCGCACCGAGCGCTGGAGGAACAGGGCGGTCGCTGGTCCGGGCAGCGCAGCGAGAATCAGCGAGGCCAGCAGGAATTGCGGAAGAACGGTGACCCAGTGCGGCATCCGTCGATGCTGACATTGCGGTTGACCGCCCCGCCAGTGGATTTCGGCGTGACCCCCGGCTATTCGACGGGTGTGCGGCAGGCCTCCAGTAAACGGCGCAGGGTTGTGGTGGTGTCGGCCAGCGCCTGCGGGTCGGTCGAGGTGGCCAGCCACAGCGCGGCCTCGTTCATCGCGCCGGACAGCAGATGGGTCAGTGGGGCGATCGGTTGATCGACGAGCACGCCCGCGTCGACCAGCGCGGTCAACGCCTCCTCGAGGTGCCGGGCCGACTCGGCCGCGTCCATCGCTCGCCATTCGTGCCAGCCGAGCACCGCGGGTCCGTCGATCAGCATGATCCGCTGAATCTCCGGATCCGTGCAGGTCACCAGGAACTCCTCGCACCCGGCGACCAGCTGGCCCCACCGATCGTCGACGGCCTCGGCGGCCGCGGCCACCCGCTCGCCGACCTCGGCCTGCACCTGCTCCAGCACCGCCGCGAACAGCTCCGTCTTGCTGTCGAAGTTGTGGTACAGCGCGCCCTTGGTCACCCCGGCCGCCGCGACGATCTCCGACAATCCCACGGCCCCATAGCCTTTCGCCGCGAACAGGCGCCGGCTCTCGCGCAGCAGGGCGTTGCGCGTTTCCTCCCGCTGCTGGCTGCGGAGCTTGCTCGGCATCGTCCACCTTTCCCGTTGACATACCGATGGTACGTGAACTACTTTAGCTCGCATACCATCGGTATGTGAAAGGTGAGAACATGGAACTGAGCAGCTTCTACCCCGTCATCGGCACCACCGCGATCGCCGAGTCGCGCGATTTCTACACCGAATGGCTCGGGTTCGAGATCACCTTCGAGGCGGACTGGTACGTCAGCCTGCGTCGTCGAGGCGAGGTCGGCTATGAACTCGCGCTGCTCGACTACACCCACCCGACCGTCCCCGAGGCGTACCGCAAGCCCGTCCAGGGACTGCTGCTGAACTTCGAGGTGGCCGACGTGGACGCCGAGTGGGAGCGGCTGGTCGTCCAGGGTGGATTGCGGGCCGAATTGGCGATTCGCACCGAAGATTTCGGCCAGCGGCATTTCATCCTCGCCGATCCGAGCGGGGTGCTGATCGACATGATCACCGAGGTTGCGCCGGTGGGTGAGTACGCCGAGCAGTTCAGCTCGGAGTACGTCGCGGCCGAGTTCGGTGGTGAGCAATGATCAGTGCTCGCCTCGAATACTTTTGCTGCCAATGTATTTGGGGGCACGGGCGGGGATAACGGGCCGCGCTCGCAGCCCGAAAACCTAGACATGAAGCTGAAAAGCAAGCAGGTTCAACGGTTCTCGGGTCGTTCCGTTGTCATCGCCGCTGTGACCGGTGCCGCGTTGGTCGGGCTCGCCGCCCCGTCCGTCGCCTCACCCACCGACCCGGTCGTCCATTTCAGCCCGACACTCACCCGCGCCATGCCGGGTGGCGGCGACTGCGCCGCGATCATCAACGCCGAGACCGTGCCCCAGCCGCAGGCAGGCACCTTCGGCGTCCGCCTGAAGATCACCCAGACCGGCGAGCGCTGCGGCGCCTACCGCGTCGCCGTGCGCTGGAAGAACCTCGACACCGGAATCGAAAACGGCCAGTCGCACCGCGTCACCGGAACCGTCATCGACGCAAAGGACAACATCATCACCGGCTTCGGCACCGCCCCAGGCGTCGGCCGAGTAGAAGCCCACATCGTCACCACCACCGAGGACCACCGAGACATGGAACACCTGTCAGGAGACGCAACCTTCACCCTCAGCTGAGGGGTGGCGTCGAGGGGAGTGGTTGGTAGCGGGCGGGCATCTGTCCGCCCGCTACCGCCGTCAACGCAAGGGGCACGCGGCGTAGGTACGGCGCAGTGCCAGGCAAGTTTATTCACACATATGGCAAGTATTCACATACATATCAAGTCGGGATTGCGTTGCGGATCAACTGATTCCGAGGTACTGACCTAACGTGTTCTCGAGTGCGGACAGGTCGGTCTGGTTGAGCATTTCTACGAACTTGCCCAGATAGTCCCGGTCGATGGTCCGGACCTGATCTACGAGCAATATTGTTTCCCGGCCGTCGATCTCGACCGCGGGCCGGTTGATCGCAGTCCCAGCGCTGGTCGATGTCGGCACGATCGTCACAACCGACAGCGGCGTATCGGTGGGGGAGACGATCAAACCCAACCGCCGACCGCGTTGTTCATGTCCGCGCTTGGCGTCGCCGAGATCGACACGGTGTACGGCTCCGCGGATCACCCTCACCATGCGTCGGGCTCCGCGTTGAGGTCTTCGTCCTTCAATGCGAGGGCATCGATATGGAATTGAGCCAGCCATTCCTCGCGATCCAGTAGCCGCAGGGCGCGGCGGATGACGTCAGTGGTGTTCTCGTCGTCATGGCGGGCGCGGTTGATGATGCGCTCATCGTCGGCCGTCGGGCGGAAGGTAATAGTCGCCATATTACAAGTGTACGACATTGGTAAGACAGGTGCTTGCTCTGTGATAGTCATGAGCTCCTACTCCTGATGCGGTTGGAATCGAACCCGGCACAGGTCCGGGTTCGCGATCGAACATTGAGTGGTTCGGCGCCGCCCTGCTTCTGGATGGAACTTTGTGCGTGCTGTGAGCCACACCGCTGGGGCGGCTGGAACCTGCGCCGTTCGGTAGGGTTCGCACGGTGAAGGCACTTCGTCGATTCACCGTCCGTGCCCATCTGCCTGAGCGGCTGGCCGCGCTCGGCGAGCTCGCTACGAATCTGCGCTGGTCGTGGCATCCGCCGACGCAGGATTTGTTCGCCGAGATGGATCCGCAGCGGTGGTTGGAGATGGGGCACGACCCGGTGCGGATGCTGGGGGAGGTGCCGGCCGCGCGGGTGGACGAGCTGGCGGCGGACCCGGAGTACGTGCGCCGGGTGGATGCCGCGGCGGCGGATCTGCGGGACTATCTGGCGGCGCCGAGCTGGTTCGAGCGGCGGGCCGGCGAGGAGGGAGTGCGCGGGATCGCGTACTTCTCCATGGAGTTCGGGGTCACCGAGGTGCTGCCGAACTATTCGGGCGGACTCGGGATCCTGGCCGGTGATCATCTGAAGGCGGCCTCGGATCTGGGCCTGCCGTTGATCGGCGTCGGATTGCTGTATCGCTCAGGCTATTTCCGGCAGACGCTGTCGGCGGACGGCTGGCAGACCGAGCATTACCCGGACCTGGATCCGCAGGGGCTGCCGCTGCGGCTGCTCACCTCGGACAACGGCGAATCGGACACGGCGCCGGTGCTGATCCATGTGGCGATGCCGGATCAGCGGGTGCTGCGCGCGCGGGTGTGGATCGCGCAGGTCGGCCGGGTGCCGCTGCTGCTGCTGGATTCCGATATCGCGGAGAACGATCCGGAGCTGCGCGCGGTCACCGACCGGCTCTACGGCGGCGATCAGGAGCACCGGATCCGTCAGGAGATCCTGGCCGGCATCGGCGGCGTGCGCGCGGTTCGCGCCTACACCAACGCAACCGGCCTGCCCGACCCTGACGTGTTCCACATGAACGAAGGCCACGCCGGATTCCTCGGCGTCGAGCGCATTCGTGAATTCGTCTCTACCGGACAAGATTTCGACACGGCACTGGCCGCGGTACGCGCGGGCACGGTGTTCACCACGCACACCCCGGTCCCCGCGGGCATCGACCGATTCCCGATGCCGATGGTCCGCCGCTACTTCGGCGGCGCGCACGGCGAATCCGAATCCGCCATGCTCCCCGGGCTTTCCGTGGACCGGATCGCCGCACTGGGCCGCGAGGCCGATCCGTCCGTCTTCAACATGGCGCACATGGGCCTGCGACTTGCCCAGCGCGCCAACGGCGTATCGAAACTGCACGGCGAGGTCAGCCGGGAAATGTTCGCCGCACTGTGGCCGGGCTTCGACGCGGCCGAGGTGCCGATCGGCTCGGTCACCAACGGTGTGCACGCCCCCACCTGGGCCGCCCGCGAGTGGTTCGACAAGGCGCGCAAGCACATCGGCGCCGACCTCGTCGAGGAGGCGCGCGGCTGGGAGCGGCTGCGCGACGTCGACCTCGGCGAACTGTGGTCGACCCGAAACGAGTTGCGCGGCATCCTGGTTGCCGAGGTGCGCCGCCGCGTGCGCGCGTCCTGGCTGGACCGCGGCGCCGCGGAAGCCGAATTGGGCTGGGTGGACAGCGTTTTCGACCCCGACGTGCTGACCGTCGGCTTCGCCCGCCGCGTCCCCACCTATAAGCGCCTCACCCTGATGCTGCGCGACCCGGAACGCCTGCGCGCCAGGCTCCTCGATCCCGACCGCCCGATGCAGCTGGTGGTCGCGGGCAAGAGCCACCCCGCCGACGACGGCGGCAAGGCGCTGATCCAGCAGGTCGTCCGCTTCGCCGACGACCCGGACGTGCGCCACCGCATCGTCTTCCTGCCCGACTACGACATGTCGATGGCCCGCTACCTGTACTGGGGCTGCGACGTCTGGCTCAATAACCCGCTGCGCCCGCTCGAGGCGTGCGGCACCTCCGGCATGAAGTCCGCGCTCAACGGCGGCCTCAACCTGTCCATCCGGGACGGCTGGTGGGACGAGATGTTCGACGGCGAGAACGGCTGGGCCATCCCCACCGCCGACGGCGTCCGGGACGAGCACCGCCGCGACGACCTCGAGGCCGCCGCCCTCTACGACCTGTTCGAACGCACCGTCGCGCCCCGCTTCTACGACCGCGACGCCGCCGGAATGCCGGTGCGCTGGGTCGAGATGGTCCGCCACACCCTGCAGACCCTCGGCCCGAAGGTGCTCGCCTCGCGCATGGTCCGCGACTACGCCGTCGAGTACTACGCGCCCGCCGCCGGCGCCTACCAGAAGGCGACCGCCGACGAGTTCGCCGTCGCCCGCAGCATCGCCGACTACCGCCGCCGCGTCGAATCGGCCTGGCCGTCGGTGAAGGTGATCCAGGTGGACAGCGCCGGCCTGCCGGACACGCCGATCATCGGCGCCAAGCTGTCGCTGACCGCGCGCATCGACCTCGGCGGGCTCCAGGTCTCCGACGTGGTCGTGCAGGCGGTGCTCGGCCGGGTGTCGACCGCCGACGACCTGTCCGACGTCACCACCGTCGCCATGACGCACACCGGATCCGATTCCGGCGTCGAGCTTTTCACCGTCGACACGCCGGTCCCGCTGTCCGGCGCGGTCGGCTACACCGTGCGGGTACTGCCGCACAACGAACTGCTCGCGGGCGACGCCGAACTCGGTCTGGTCGCCGCGCCGAGCGCGTGAACACCACCGATCCGGGCTGAGCGGAACGCGCCCCTTCCGTAGTCGGGTTCTCCGATTCAGTGAATCGTCGGCTAACGTGCCTGGGCACGCCCGTACCACTCCCCGACTGGAGACCGCCCATGTCCACCGCCGTACCGACCGAGCCCCGAGGTCGCGTCGACGCGTTCTTCGGCATCAGCGCGACTGGTTCGACCATGAAACGCGAGCTGATGGCGGGCACGGTCACGTTCCTGGCCATGTCCTACGTGCTCGCCGTGAACCCGTCCGTGCTCGGCGACGAGGGCGCGCTCGGCGCCAAGGGCATTCCGATGCAGGCGGTGTTCACCGCGACCGCCGTCGCCGCGGTGTTCGGCACGCTGGTCATGGGGCTGTGGGCGAAGTACCCGATCGCGCTCGCGCCCGGCATGGGGCTCAACGCGTTCTTCGCCTATTCGGTGGTGCTCGGCATGGGCATTCCGTGGCAAGTCGCGCTGTCCGGGACGTTGCTGTCCGGGATCATCTTCTTCCTGCTCGCGGTCACCAAGGTGCGTGAGCGGATTCTCAATGCCATTCCGATGCAGATGAAGCTGGCGGTGGGCGCGGGCATCGGGTTGTTCGTGGCGTTCCTCGGGTTGAAGAACGCGGGCATCGTGGTGAACAGCGACGCGACGCTGGTCACGCTGGGCGACTTCACCAAGGGCACCACCCTGCTCGCGCTGTTCGGGCTCGTGGTGACCGTGGTCTTCCTGGTCATCGGGTGGCACGGCGCGGTGCTGTACGGGATCGTGCTCACCGCCGCGGTCGGCATCGTCAGTGGGCTCGTCGATCTGCCGAACGGGGTTGTCGCGGCGCCGAAAGGGCTCGAGCATACGTTCGGGCAGGCGGTCATCCATCTGCCGGACGCGTTCACCGGGCAGATGGCCGTTGTCATTCTGACCATGCTGTTCGTCGACTTCTTCGACGCCTCCGGCACTTTGATCGGCGTCGCCAACCAGGCGGGTCTGCTCGACAAGGACGGCAAGCTGCCGCGGGCCGCGAGCGCGCTGGCCGCCGATTCCGTCGGCACTATGGCGGGTGCGGTCATCGGCACCTCGACCACCACCGCCTACGTCGAATCCACCGCGGGCGTGTCCGCTGGCGGGCGCACCGGGTTGACCGCCGTGACCACCGCGGGCTGGTTTCTGG
Source organism: Nocardia sp. NPDC051756 (assembly GCF_040681495.1). Classification (NCBI taxonomy): domain Bacteria; kingdom Bacillati; phylum Actinomycetota; class Actinomycetes; order Mycobacteriales; family Nocardiaceae; genus Nocardia; species Nocardia sp. NPDC051756. Next base: position 21,210 of record NZ_JBFAYV010000010.1, read on the forward strand.
TCGCCATGTTCTGTTATCCGATCTTCGCCGTCATCGCCGGTTCCGGGGAAGTGACCGCACCCGCGTTGATCGTGGTCGGCGTGTTGATGGCGCGGTCGCTCGGCGAGATCGACTGGAATCGGCTCGAGTATTCGATACCCGCGTTCATCACCATCGTGATGATGCCGCTGACCTACTCGATCGCGAACGGCCTGGCCATGGGCATGCTGTTCTACCCGATCGTGATGGTCGCCAAGGGACGGATCAAGGAAGTACACCCCGCGATGTGGGCGCTGTTGGTGATCTTCCTCGGATATTTCTTCTTCCTGGCGGAATGAACCCTGCGCCCAGGCGAAACGTAGATCAGAATAAAGACCGGCTCTTGGAAAGTTAGGGTGCCCTGTGCGAGAATCGGACCGCAGTCCGCTTCAGCGTCGAGGCCATTGACCAGCTGTTTGGAATCTGACTTGCAGGGACGAGGACCAGCATGACCACGAAATCTGTTCTGGAACGAGCCACCGCCAACACCGAACTCGACGGCGTCTCCGCCGACATCGGACTCCTGATCATCCGCGTCGTTTTCGGTGCATTACTGGCCGCGCATGGGGCACAGAAACTCTTCGGATGGTTCTGGGGCTACGGCTGGGACGCCACCACCGCCGGATTCGACGGCATGGGCTACAACCCAGGCAAATTCTTCGGCACCCTGGCCGGGCTGAGCGAAGTCGCCGGTGGCGTCCTTCTCGCGGTCGGCCTGCTCACGCCGCTCGCCGGCGCCATCGTGCTGGGCACCATGATCAATGCGATCAACGCCACGTGGGCCCCCGGGCTGTTCGGCAAAGAAGGCTGGGAAACCCCGCTGCTCTTCGCCGTCGTCGGCGCGGGTTTCGCCTTCACCGGTGCCGGACGATTTTCGCTCGACCACGGGCGGCCTTGGCAGCGACAAGGATTCGTGATCGGTGCGGCGGCCGTCGCGCTCGGCGTGGTCGCCGCGGTGATCACACTCATCTTCAAGTGGGTGCTCTGACCTACTGCTCGACCGCGGCGCGGTGACCCACCCGGGTCACCGCGCCGCGTCATGTCACAGTCGGGGAAGCTGCGTCGTCTTCTCGTTGTTGGGCGGAAGAGTTCAGGAACAAGGAGATGGTGATGGGGATCGAGATCAGTAATCCGGCGGGGCTGCACGATCCGACGGGGTTCGGGTACAGCCATGTGGCTCGGGTGAGTGGGGAGTTGGTGCTGATTGCGGGGCAGTACGACTCCGATGGGGAGGGGCATACGACGAGTACGGACTTTGCGGTTCAGGTTGATAACGCCTTTGCGAACCTCGGAATTGCTTTGCGCTCAGTGGGTTTGGACTTTGCGGATGTTGCGCAATTGCGTACGTTCATCGTCGATCACGACCTCGACAAACTTGCGGTGATCGGTAAGAAGATCGGGGAGATCTGGGGTGAGCGTCCGCCGGTGCAGACGCTGAATGGTGTTGCGGCGCTTGCGTTGCCGGGGATGTTGTTCGAAGTGGATGCGGTAGCGGTGCGCGGTTGATCCGGTCGGCCGCCGAGGTCCCGCGTGCGTGGTCGAGTCGGCGCGCGGGGCCGGGCGGCCGGATGCGTGGCCCATCGCCGCAGACGCACCACTTTTGACATCCGCACGCGTGTTTGCGCGGCGAGTCGGTGTGCGGGAAATCAGAACTGGTGCGGCTGTTGCCGCGCCGACCGGGCGCACGGCTTGGGGGCCGAGGGATAGCTGCCGAACGAGCGTGTTCGAGTTGCTCGCTGTTCGTCGGTACCCGGTCGCTTGTGGTCGGTAGGGGTCCGTATTCTCCGAACGATCGAGGTGGGCGCACCTGATTCTGCCGCCGGACTGGAACGATCCAGTTGGATTGCTCTAGTTTGGAGTGGAACCAGGGGGAGATCTTGTGCGTCTTATCCTGTGTCGGGGTGTCTGGGCCGAAGTCAGGAGAGATATGCGAACCGCCATTGTGTCGCCGAAGGTTGCCGTGCGGACGGTCCTGGCCGGGATGGCGGTGGTCGGGTTGGTCGCTGGGTGCTCGCCTACGAAGGACGGGAACCCGACGACGGCTGGGACACCAACCAACGACGGGAAGAATCTCTTCAACCCGTGCACAGAATTGCAAGATGAACCTCTGCGCGCCACACGTGTAGATCCGGCATCGAAATCGGTCGTCACTGACGCCCCAGCAGGTGGGGTGGTGGCGCGGATTTGCAAATGGACCTCAACAGAGGGCCCCTACTTTGTGACTGTCTCGTCGATGACATACACGCTGGACGACGTGCGTAAGAACCGCGAGGTAGTCGTTCTGGGGGATACACGAGTCGGTGCACGGTCTGGCCTGCTGTCCCGCACGAAGGACGACGAAGACAAGTTGGGGTGCTATGTCAGCCTTCCCGCAGCCCAGGGCATCGTTGAAGTAAGTGTCGGTTGGCGCTATAGCGAGCGGGCTTCGATGCCGGAGGCTCCCCCTTGCGGACTTGCAGTTCAGCACGCTACTGACCTTGAGCCATACCTGCCGAAATAGATGTGACATTCGGCCGAATGTTGTTGGACATCCACGGCCGTCGACGGTGGAGAGACTTGTTTCTGGTGAGGAGGGACGATGTCGGAGTCTGAGCAGAGCGCAAGTGCCCAGATGGAAGCGGCGGTAGCCCGATGGCAGGCATTGAAGAAGCAGGCCGAGGGAGGCGAGCTTCGTTTGGACACGCAAGTTGGGGCGGCTTTGGCCCAGCATGCCGAACAGATGCGGACCAAGCTCGACGCCATGATCGTCAGTGCCGACAACCTCAAGCGACTGAACGGTTTCGGAACGCTGACGTCAGCAGAGGACTTGCGAGTCAAGTTCGCTAGTAAGGCGAGCAGCGGCGACGATTCGGCGGTCAAGCGACTTAAACAGAGCGTTCAAGTCCTGACATTGATGAGCGAAACCTATAACCTCGCCATCGGCAAGCTCACCCAGTCCGACCAGGCCGCCGCCGACAAACTTGCTCAGCTGGACATGGGGGATTCGTGATGGGGTTGTCCATGGATGACTGGCTGGCGGCGATCGGCAACACCGTTGTGGGGGCCGGTACGGGAAGCGTGATCAGCTCGCGGAACGAGGCCGACAAGAACAAGCACGATGATCAGCGGCAGATCTCCGATGAAAAGACAAAGTGGGACGAGGACCGCGGGTACGTCAACAACGAATGGGCCGGTTTGCTGTCCGAGTATGGCAATGCCACGTTCGCGGGTAGGGCTATCACGGCACAGGACCCGTTCGAAACCATGTCTCACCAGGCAATATACGACGCGCTTCAAGGCGTGGATCCGAACGCGATCAACACCGCGGCCGATGGCTGGCGCAATCTGGCCAAGGACGGCCGAACCGCGGTCGATGAGTACTCCAAGGGTGTCGAGAGGTCTATAACCGAGCATTGGACTGGTAAGTCGGGTAGCGGTGCGATCGACGCCACCCGCGAGTTCGCCAAGACCTTTACGAAGCTCGCGGCCTCGTTCCAGATGGTCGGGCACGGGTTGGATCTGACGCAAGGCCACCTGGCTCAAGCCAAAGGCTCTGTGCCCAAGCCGGACAGCTACACCACCGGCGACAAGCTCATCGACATGCTGCCTGGCCAGAATGTCATCAAGGGGCCGACCTTTCGCGCCCAAGAAGCCGAAAGCAACGCGCGCTTCGCGATGACGGAGTACTACCGCCCCGGCGTCAACGAGGTCGACGGCATCACGCCGATCCTCCCCGAGCCGACCAGCACGGTCGACAAGAACAACCCGGGTGGCCCGAACAACAACCCGAATTCGAATCAGCCGGGGAGTCCGAACAGCAACAACCCCACCGGCTCGCCTGACCCGACGGACAAGAAGTCCACGGACGATCCGAAGAAGCAGGACAGCACGGTCGATCCGTCGACGCAGTCGGCGAGCACGGATCCGAGCGACACCACGGACAAGAAGGCGGCGAGCACGACGCCTGCCTCGACCACGCCGGCGAATACGCCGACCGACGATCCGACCAAGTCGAAGACACCCTCGACGCCGTCGACCCCGACGAACACCCCCACCACCACGTTCCCCGGCTCACCGTCACGCACCCCGGGCACCCCGAGTTCCACCACCCCGGCCCCGGGTAAGAGCATCCCCGGCAAGGCCGGAACCCCGGCGACCACGGCCGCGACAACGGCCGCCCGCGCCGCATCATCCGGCAAACCGGGCACGGCCGGCGCACCAGGCATGGGTGCGGGCGCAGGGCGCGGCAAGGGTGACGAGGACGGGGAGCACAAGACTCCGGACTACCTGATCTACGACCGTGGTTCGGAACTGCTGGGCACGCAGCCGCCCGCGCTCCCACCGGGCGGGGTCATCGGCGGATGAACGAATCCCGCTGGCGCCTGGACGGTTTGATGTTCGAGCTGGCGCTGGAGGCGCTCGGCCGGGACCGTCTGCCTTATCCGTTGCGCTACACGATCGAAGGCGTCGAAGCCTACGAGGATTATCAGCGGCTGCGCGCGAATGCGAAGCAGCAGCTAGCGGGTTTCGCGAGCCCGGATTTGTTCAATGCGCTGAATGTGTTGCTGGAACCGCAAGTTCGCGTCGAGGTGCACGGCTTCTTCGGCCGCGATTTCAATCAGGTGGTGCGCGTGCACGCGGGCATGACCGGACGCTCCGCGACGGTCGCCGTCCAATTGCCCGGCCCGACACAGGAATACGGGCGCGATATCCTGCTCACCCGCTGCCCGCCGCAGGCGTTGCCCGCGCAGATCGCCGCGCAGCTGCCGAATTGCGCGCCGGGTAAATACCCGGCGATCAGCGGCCGCCGCTCGGATCTGACCAGGGTCGAGTACGCCAAGCATCCGACGCGCCTCTCGCACACCGAGCAACTCAACCGCATCGTCCGCCGCCCGCGCTCCGGGCTGGGCGAGGTCGGCGTGTTCGCCGGCGGCGCGATCGACAGCAGGCCGACCACCGACGGCCGCGGCTTCCACTGGATGGACTACCTGCCCGCCGACGGCCGCTACCTGCTGCACAACCACGGCGACGACGAGTTCACCCTGGCACCCGGCCCGGTGGACGAGATCCAGCGGCAACTGCGCTCGCTCATCGAAACCACCTACCGCGCGGTGGCGCACAGCTGGTGATCAGGGACGTAACACCAGCACGGTATTCGCCCCGTGATGGAATTCGTAACTGATCTCTCGGAGGCCGGTGCGAATACCTTTGTCTTCCAATTCTTTTCGGAGATAAGCGACCAGGTCGTCCTGCGCATTTCCGAGGTGGTCGACCAACGGATAGGCACGGATCTCGCCCGCGCAGACGCGCGCCAGCTCCAATAGCGCGGCGAGGTGGAAGTCGGCGTCGAGCCGGTCGGCGTAGGTGAACAGCAGGTGGGAGCTGAGCGCCAGGTCGAAACTGTCGTCGGGGAAGGGGAGCGACGGCAGTTCGGCGGCGACATACCGTCCAGGATTGGCGGTGAGATCGTCGCCGAATCGGCGGGCCGCGGCATGGCGCATCTCGCGGTGCTGACGCGGGCCGCCGTACCAATCCCACCGGTATCTGTCCGAATGCGCGGTGGCCCAGTCGCTTCCGCGATCGGTCTCGGCGATCGCGAGTTTGCGCAGGTCATCGGGTGGGCGACGGTAAATCGGATCGGTGGCGGTGACGTGGGCGCCGAGTGCGCTCGCCTCGGCCGTGAAACTCGCTGCGCCGCCGGGGCAGTCGAGAATTCGGCCGTGCAGATCGGCGTCGGAGAGGGCGAATAGCGCGCGATACTCGGCCAATGATCTTGAGCTGACCAGGAATTCGCCTAGGACATCACTGTCGGAAGGGTGCTTCATCTGGAAACGGTCTCATGCGCGGACCGCGCGCGGAGGAATTTGTGGTGTCCCCGCGCCGCGTGCAGGGCTTGGCGCGGGGACCGCCGATACATTCGGTGTGGGAATTGGGGTTCACCGAAGTACCACCCTTAATTTACTTCTGTCCGGAAGCATATGCGCGCCAATGTGCGCTGTTTCACACCGCGTTTTCGGTGAGTCGTTTCAGTGCTTTCACGACAACCTCGGGGTTGGACGTCTCCCAGTACGGCGGCAGCGAGGCGCGCAGGTATCCGCCGTAGCGGGCGGTGGCCAGCCGGGAGTCGAGGATGGCGACCACGCCGCGGTCGTCCACGCTGCGCAGCAACCGGCCGGTGCCCTGGGCGAGCAGCAGCGCCGCGTGATTGGCCGCGATCGCCATGAACCCGTTGCCGCCGCGCGACTCGACCGCGCGCTGGCGCGCGGTGAGCAGCGGATCGTCGGGGCGGGGGAACGGAATCCGGTCCAGGATCACCAGACTCAGCGACGGGCCGGGCACGTCCACGCCCTGCCACAGCGACAGCGTGCCGAACAGCGAGGTCTCCGGATCGTCGGCGAACTTGCGGACCAGCGCGCCGGTCGAATCGTCGCCCTGGCACAGCACGGGCGTGTCCAGCCGTTCGCGCAACGCCTCGGTCGCCGCCTTGGCCGCGCGCATCGAGGAGAACAGCCCGAGCGTGCGCCCGCCGGCGGCCTTGATCAGCCGCTCGATCTCGTCCAGGTAGGCGGGGGCGAGGCCGTCGCGACCCGGCGCGGGCAGATGCTTGGCGACGTAGAGGATGCCGGACTTGGCGTGGTCGAACGGTGACCCGACGTCGAGCGAACTCCAGCGCACCTTGTCCGCGTCGCCGGGCGCCTCGGCGCCGTTGGCCATGCCGGGATCGACTTGGTTCGACGACTGCGCGGGCAGACCCCAGGTGATCGCGAGCCCGTCGAACGAGCCGCCGATTTGCAGCGTCGCCGAGGTGAGTACCACGGTCGCGGTGCCGAACAGCCTGCTGCGCAACAACCCACCGACCGACAGCGGCGCCATCCGCAACGACCGCCGGGCGACGCCGCGCATCTCCTCGGCGGACAACCAGATGACGTCGTGGCGTTTCGCCGGATCCGGCTCGTCGAACGCGGTGAGCGCGCGCACGGCACTGTCGTGGATCTCGTCGATCGCGGCCAAGGCCTGGGTGCGCGCGGCGGCGGTCTCGACGTCACCCTGCTGGGTGGTGCCGCCCTGCGGCGCGAGCGCGGTGCGGGCGTTCCAGGCGGCGTCGCGGACGAGGGCCAGCACCGGGGCGACACCGTCGGGCAGCCGCTCCCAGCGGGCGGCGGGCAGCTCCTCCAGGACGTCGTGCCACGCCTCGGCCGCGCCCTCGAGGCGGTCGACCTCCTTTTCGTCGATCAGCTTGGTGCAGCGGCGCGCGGCCGCGGTGATCGCGGACGAGGCCAGGTCGGCGGTGGCCACGCCGGTCACCCGGTCGACCAGTTCGTGCGCCTCGTCGATCACCACCACGTCGTGTTCGGGCAGCACCTGGATGCCGCTGATCGCGTCGATGGCCAGCAGCGCGTGGTTGGTCACCACCACGTCCGCCTGCGCGGATTCGGTCCGTGCCTTCTCGGCGAAGCAGTCCTGACCGAACGGGCAGCGCGACTTGCCGAGGCACTCGCGCGAGGACACGCTGACCTGTTTCCAGGCGCGGTCGGTGACGCCGGGCACGACCTCGTCCCGGTCGCCGGTCTCGGTGTCGGAGACCCACTCGTTGAGCCGCTGCACCTCGCGGCCGAGCCGGGAGATGGCGAACGCGTCGAACAGCTCGGCCTCCGGCTCCTCCGGAATCACGCTGTTGATCTTGTTCAGGCACAGGTAGTTGTTGCGCCCCTTGAGGATCGCGAACTTCGCCGCCCGCCCGAGCGGCTTGCTCAGCGCCTCGGACAGCCGCGGCAGATCCCGGTCGACCAGCTGACGTTGCAGCGCGATGGTCGCGGTCGACACCACCACGGTGCGCCCGGTCCGCACCGCGTGCCGCAGGCTGGGCACCAGGTAGGCCAGCGACTTGCCGGTGCCGGTGCCGGCCTGCACCGCTAGGTGCTCCTTGGTGTCGATCGCGTGGTCCACCGCAGTCGCCATGGTCACCTGCCCGACGCGCTCTTTCCCGCCGAGCGCCTGCACGGCAGTGGCCAAAAGTTCGGGGACGGCGGGGAGTTCGGGCACCCGAGCAGCCTACTGCCCGGGACCGACACCGATGGCGGGCGTTGCGCCGATCTGCCTACCTGGAAACGCTTCCTTCGAGGTCGACGCCCGCGGCGCGCATGCGGTCCAGCGCGGCGTCGGTGGTGTCGCCGCCGACCCCGGCGGTCAGGTCGAGCAGGACGCGGGTGTCGAAGCCCTCGATCCGGGCGTCCAGCGCGGTCGCGCGGACACAGTGGTCGGTGGCGATACCGACGACATCGACGGCCTCGATGCCATGGCCGCGCAGCCAGTCGGCGAGCGTGGTGCCGTCCTCGGCCGCGCCCTCGAAACCGGAGTAGGCGGCGGAATACGCGCCCTTGGAGAAGATTTCCTGCACCGGCGAGGTGTCCAGATTCGGATGGAATTCCGCACCCGGAGTGCCGACGCGGCAGTGCGGCGGCCATGAGTCGACGTAATCGGGCTGCGTGGAGAAGTGATCACCGGGATCGATGTGATAGTCGCGGGTCGCGACGATCGCGCCGTAGTCCGACGCCGCGATGTGCTCGCTGATCCGGGACGCGACCGCGGCGCCACCCGCGACGGCGAGCGACCCACCCTCGCAGAAATCGTTCTGCACGTCGACGACGATCAGGGCTCGGGTCATCATGACCTCCCGCGGTGTGAACTGACTACCCGTAGTGCATTGTGCCGCCCGGCCCGGGCGACGAAACAGGGGGCTTGCCGTAAAGCCTTGTCCGCCCTGTAAACATCGCAAACCCGCCCGCGGATTACTTGGTGCCCCTATTTTCCGGGCCAACACCTCGACTGACCGCACGGAGCATCCATGACACGCACCAGACTCTCGACCAGCGTCCTCATCTGCACCATCGCCTATCTCGCGACCACCGTCCTGCTCGGCAACCGCCCGGAAAGCGAAGCCGACTGGGTCCGCTTCGCCGTCAGCGGCGTGTTGTTCGCGATGTTGTTCGCGGCGGGCCTGCTGTTGCTGCTCCGGCTGGCCAGGCGCTGAGCGCTCAGCTCACGAATGTGGTGGGCACGGCGGGTTCGCCGGCGGACAGCTTCAACCCCTCCCACGGCAGGCTGATCAGCCCGCTCGCCACGTGGTCGCGGCTGTCCGAGAGCGTCGGCAGGTCGTCGACGAGCTTGCCGCCGCGCACCAGCGGAACCAGCAGCTCGCGTGCCTCGAACCCGTTCACCGCGGGTGCGGGCCCGGCCGCCTGGTAGACGATCTCCTCGACGATCGTGCCGGTCTGCCGGGACAACCGGATCGCCTTCTTCGTCCCGCCACGCGACTCCTTGTGGCTGCTGCGCTTGGCCACCGGCACGCCCTCGACCTCGACCAGTTTGTAGACCATGCCGGCGGTCGGCGCGCCCGATCCGGTCACCAGCGAGGTGCCGACGCCGTACACATCGACCGGCTCGGCCCGCAGCGCGGCGATGGCGTATTCGTCGAGATCCCCGGACACCACGATGCGCGTCTTGGTCGCGCCGAGCCCGTCCAGCTGATCCCGCACCTGCCTGGCCAGCACGCCCAGATCGCCGGAATCGATGCGCACCCCGCCGAGTTCCGGCCCGGCCACCTCGATCGCCGTGGCCACGCCGCGGGTGATGTCGTAGGTGTCCACCAGCAACGTGGTGCCGATGCCGAGCGCCGCGACCTGACTGCGGAACGCCGCCGCCTCGTGCTCCCCGTCGGAACCGCTGTGTTTACCCACCCCGTCGGCTTCGCCGACTGCCGACCCCGTATGCAACAGGGTGAACGCGTGCGCACTGGTACCCGCGCCCGGCACGCCGTAGCGACGCACCGCCTCCAGATTCGAGGTGGCGTCGAAGCCCGCCAGATAGGCGGCCCGCGAGCTGTCCGGCGCGGCCAATTCGTGGGTACGCCGCGACCCCATCTCGATCATCCGCCGACCGCCCGACGCGCTGACCATCCGCGCGGCGGCCGAGGCGATCGCACTGTCGTGATTGAGGATCGACAGCGCCAGCGTCTCCAGCACGACGCACTCGGCGAAGCTGCCGCGCACCGAAAGAATGGGGGAGCCGGGGAAATACAACTCGCCCTCGGCGTAGCCGTCGATGTCACCGGTGAACCGGTACTCGCGCAGCCAATCCACCGTCTGCGCGGGCAGAAAGTGTGCGATCACTTCCAGCTCCGCCTCGCCGAACTGGAACCGCTCCAGCGCGTCGAGCAGCCGCCCGGTGCCCGCGACCACGCCGTAGCGGCGTCCGTGCGGCAGGCGGCGGGCGAAGACCTCGAAGGTGCATCGGCGATGCGCGGATTCGTCGGCCAGCGCGGCGGCCAGCATGGTCAGTTCGTACTGGTCCGTCAGCAGTGCGGTGCTGGTGACGCCGTCGCGGATGTCCACGCTGCCAACTGTAGACAGGACGGTCGGGTTTCAGCTCGCGCAAGTCCGTGAATTTGTGCGACGGCATGATAGGCGGGTGCCCGGTCAGCGAGTCGGGAAATGCTCGAAACAGAGCTCAGTGGGGTGTTGCTCAATCGGAGTCGAGTCGTACCCTTGACGTCATGGCCTTGTGCAACACAGTCCGAGGTGGCGTCGTGGTGGACGCCGTGGACGCGACACTGTCAGCGGCACAGGCGACCCCCGAGGCGGTCGAATACACCGAGATCTTGGAGGCGGAAGATCGCCCGTGGGTCACTGTGGTCTGGGACGACCCGGTCAATCTCATGCACTACGTCGCATATATCTTCCAGAAGCTGTTCGGCTACAGCAAAGAGAAGGCGAACGAGCTGATGCTCTGCGTGCACAACGAGGGCAAAGCGGTGGTCTCGTCGGGTTCGCGGGACAAGATGGAACATGACGTCCAGCGGCTGCACGCCGCAGGACTCTGGGCGACCATGCAGCGGGACAACTGATCAGGACGACTACCCTGACGCCGTGCGGAAGTGGAGCAGGAAGAACTCGCTGAGCGGCCTCAAACTGCGATCCGAGATGGACGCACGTGAGGCCAACGTGCTGCGCTCGCTGGTCGGTGCGGTCTCCGGATTGCTCACCGAACGCGCCGAGGCGGCGCCCGAGGACGACCTGGCCGCGCTGACCGGGTTGCGCACCGGAAACACCCTCGCGCCCGACGATCCGCGACTGCGCCGGCTGCTGCCGGACTTCCATCGCAGCGAACCCGGTTCCCCCGACGCCGACCGCGCCGATCTCAACAGCGCGCTGCGCGGGCTGCACGAGCCGGAGATCATCGACGCCAAACTGGCCGCGGGCAGCGTCATCCTGGACACCGTGCCGACCTCCGGCGGCAAGATCGTGCTCACCCCCGAGCAGGCCGACGCCTGGCTGACCGCGCTCACCGACGTCCGGCTGGCCTTGGGCACCGTGCTCGGCATCGACGCGGACACCCCCGACCATCTCGGCCCGGACGACCCGCGGGCGCCGCACCTGGACGTCTACCACTGGCTCACCTGGATGCAGGACTCCCTCCTGCAAGCCCTCGCTCCCTGATCCCGCGAACCGGGGTAGAACAGAACCTGTATGCGGGCAGATCGAATCGCGCCGCGACCGAGAGGCAGGAGCAACTGTGCAAGTGCAAGCCGGGCAACGTAATTCGCTCACCGATGTATCCGGCCTGCTGGTCGGGCATCACACCGCGCTCGACCCGGACGCGACGCTCGGTTCCGGCGCGGCGACCGGAACCACGGTGATCTACGCGCCGGGCGGCGCGACCGCCGCGGTCGACGTGCGCGGCGGCGGCCCGGGCACCCGGGAAACCGACGTGCTCGACCTGGCCCGCACCATGCGCCGGGCCAACGCGATCGTGCTCACCGGCGGCAGCGCCTACGGTCTCGCGGCGGCCGACGGGGTGATGCGCTGGCTCGAGGAGCGCAGCGAGGGCATCCCGATGGACCCGACCGATCCGAGCCGGGTGGTGCCGATCGTGCCGGGCGCGGTGATCTACGACCTTCCATTGGGCGCGTGGGACATTCGGCCCACCGCCGAGTTCGGCTACCAGGCCGCGGCCGCCGCGTCGCTCGACTTCGAGCGCGGCGTGGTCGGCGGCGGCGTGGGCGCGCGCGCCGGTTCGATCAAGGGCGGCGTCGGCACCGCGAGCGTGGTGCTCGGCGACGGGCTCGCGGCCGGGGCCACGGTGTCCGCGCTGGTCGTGGCGAACGCGGCGGGCTCGGTCTTCGATCCGCGCACCGGGCTGCCCTGGGGCGTCGGCACCGATGGGCCGGAGCACTTCGGCTTGCGGCCGCCGACCGCCGAACAGCTGGCGCACGCGAACGCGCTGCCCGCGAAGAGCATGCGGCTCAACACGACCATCGGCGTGGTGGCCACGGACGCGCCGCTGGACCCGATCGGCTGTCAGCGGCTGGCCATGACCGCCCACGACGGACTCGCCCGCGCGATCCGCCCGGCGCACGGACCGTTCGACGGCGACGCGTTCTTCGCCCTCTCGACCGGCACCTGGCAGCCGCCGGCCGCGACGTTCGAGCTGCCGCCCGCGTTCCCGCCGGACATCCTGATGGTCGATCTGCTCGGCACCGCCGCGGCGCTCTGCGTGGAACGCGCGATCGTCGACGCGATCCTGTCCGCCGTGTCGGTCGGGGAAGTCCCTGCGTACAGCGCCCTATTTCCCGGTTAGCCGCGGAGAACACAGGACCAGCCGAAGCGCTCGGGGAATAGCCGAATATTCTGGCTCGTTGTCGACAGCGACAGGTCGGCACTGCGGAAAGGTTTGACTCGTGCTGGTGATCAGGGCCGACCTCGTGGAGGCGATGGTGGCGCACGCGCGTGCCGATCACCCCGACGAGGCGTGCGGCGTCATCGCCGGACCGGAGGATTCGGATCGGCCGGAGCGCTTCATCGCCATGGTCAACGCCGAGCGCTCGCCCACCTTCTACCGTTTCGATTCCGGGGAACAGCTCAAGGTTTGGCGCGCCATGGACGACGCGGACGAGACGCCGGTGGTGATCTACCACTCGCACACCGCCACCGAGGCGTACCCGAGTCGCACCGATGTGTCCTACGCGTCCGAGCCGTTCGCGCACTATGTGCTGATCTCCACCCGCGACCCCGAGCAGCACGAGCTGCGCAGCTACCGGATCGTCGACGGCGAGGTCACCGAGGAACCGGTGCAGATCGTCGACGCGTACGAAACCGCCTGAACCGATGCTTGTTCGTGAAACCGAGGAGTTCTCATGCCGGTAACCGTGTCCATCCCGACCATCATGCGTGGCCTCACCGGAGGGGAGAAGCGCGTGCAGGCGCAGGGCGCCACGCTCAGCGCGCTGATCACCGACCTCGACGCGAACCACCCCGGCCTGGCCGAGCGGCTGCTCAAGGACGGCAAGCTGAACCGCTATGTCAACATCTACGTCGATGACGAGGACGTGCGCTTCTCCGGCGGCCTCGAGGCCGAGGTGCCCGCCGACGCGAGCGTCACCATCCTGCCCGCCGTCGCCGGCGGCTGACCGACCCGTGGCGCGTTATGAATCGCTGATCGCGACCCTCGGCGACACCCCGCTGGTCGGCCTGCGCACCCTGTCCCCGCAGTGGGACGGGGAGAACCACGTGCGGCTGTGGGCCAAGCTGGAGGATCGCAACCCGACCGGTTCGATCAAGGACCGTCCGGCGCTGCGCATGATCGAACAGGCCGAGGCCGACGGTCTGCTCACCCTCGGCTGCACCATCCTGGAACCGACCAGCGGCAACACCGGCATCTCGCTGGCCATGGCCGCCAAGCTCAAGGGCTACCGGCTGGTCTGCGTGATGCCGGAGAACACCTCGGTGGAGCGGCGGCAGCTGCTCACCATGTTCGGCGCGCAGATCATCGATTCGCCGGCCGCCGGTGGGTCGAATCAGGCGGTGGCGCTGGCGAAGAAGATCGCCGAGGAGAACCCGGACTGGGTGATGCTGTACCAGTACGGCAATCCCGCGAATGCGCTGGCGCATTACGAGACCACCGGCCCGGAGATCCTGGCCGACCTGCCGGAGATCACGCATTTCGTCGCGGGCCTCGGCACCACCGGAACACTCATGGGCACCGGGCGTTTCCTGCGCGAGCAGGTGCCGAACATCGAGATCGTCGCGGCCGAACCGCGCTACGGCGAGCTGGTCTACGGCCTGCGCAATATCGATGAGGGCTTCATCCCCGAGTTGTACGACGAGTCGGTGCTGACCACCCGCTTCTCCGTCGGCCCGTTCGACGCGGTCAAGCGCACCCGCGAGCTGGTCTCCGAGGAGGGCATCTTCGCGGGCATCTCGACCGGCGCGATCCTGCACGCGGCGCTCGGCGTCGCCCGCAAGGTGGCCAAGGCGGGCAAGCGCGCCGACATCGCGTTCGTGGTTGCCGACGGCGGCTGGAAGTACCTGTCGACCGGTGCGTACGACGGAACCCTGGAAGAGGCCGAGGAACGGCTCGACGGGCAGCTCTGGGCATAGCGCTCGTCCTTGTCTACGCCGGTACCCTCGAAATAGCGGGATGACGGCTCGCACCTGAGTCGTCCGCCAGCTCGACGAGGAGGCTGCGATGACCGGCGGTTCGGGAATCGGTTCGTCATTCGACCCCGATCGGATCGCGGCGATCCGGGCCCGGTTGGGGAATCCGGGTGCGTCGGCGCCGCGGACCGCGGCGAATGCTCCGATGAAGTCGGACAATTTCGCCGTCGTCCGGCAATTGTGGTTGCGCGCGGGCGTGCTCATCGCGGGTTTCGTGGTGCTGCTCTATGGCATCGAAGGCGTCGACACCCTCGACGACAACCAACTCGACAATGCGGGCATCCACCCTCGATCCGCCGACGGACTCTGGGGCATCCTGTTCGCCCCGCTCCTGCATCACGGCTGGCCGCATCTGCTCGGCAACACCGTTCCGGTCCTGGTCCTCGGCTTTCTCGCGCTGCTCGCGGGCATCGGCCGCGGCCTGGCCGCCACCGCGATCATCTGGGTCGTGGCCGGCATCGGCACCTGGCTGACCGGCGGCTCCGGCAGCGTGCACCTCGGCGCATCGGTCCTGGTCTTCGGCTGGTTGACCTTCCTGATCTCGCGCGGCTGGTTCGCCCGCAACATCGGTCAGATCATCCTAGGACTCGTCGTATTGGCCGTTTACGGCTCTGTATTGTGGGGTGTATTACCCGGGCAAGCTGGAATCTCTTGGCAGGGCCATCTTTTCGGGGCGATGGGTGGACTGCTCGCGGGCTGGGTACTCTCTGGTGATGCACGCCGAAATCGTCGCGGGAATCAGGCTGGAATCATTGCGTCGCCACGGTGATTCTGCGGCTCGGAACGGAATGTGGGGGATCGGTTCTTGAGTGAGAATTCGTCGTGGCAGCATGGGGGAATGCGCCTCACCGTCCTCGGGTGCTCGGGCAGCGTGTCCGGCCCGGACTCCCCAGCGTCGGGCTATCTGCTGACCGGGCCGGATATGACGCCCGTGGTGATCGATTTCGGCCCCGGCGTGCTGGGCGCGTTGCAGCGCTACGCCGATCCCGGTGAGGTCGACATCTTCCTCACCCACCTGCACGCCGACCACTGCCTGGATCTGCCGGGCCTGCTGGTCTGGCGGCGCTATCACCCGACCCCGCCGGTCGGCCGGGCCATCGTGCGCGGTCCGTCGGACAGCGCGCTGCGCATCGGCAACGCCTCGGCCGAGGTCGGCGGCGAATGCGACGACTGGTCCGATGTGATCGATCACCGGCCGTGGACGGTCGGCGAGGAGATCGAATTCGGACCCGGGCACACCGTGTCCGCGCGCCGGATGTTCCACCCGCCGGAGTCCTACGGCCTGCGCATCGTCACGGCCGCCGGACGCACCTTCGTCTACACCGGCGACACCGCGATGTGCGACTCGGTCAACGAGCTCGCGCAGGGCGCCGACATCCTGATGGCCGAGGCGTCCTGGACCCACGATCCGGCGAATCGGCCGCCCGGCATTCATCTTTCGGGCACCGAGGCCGGCCAGATCGCGGCACGGGCGGGCGTGAAGGAGCTGCTGCTCACCCACATCCCGCCGTGGACCTCCCGCGAGGACGTCATCGCCGAGGCGAAGGCGCAGTTCTCCGGACCCGTGCACGCCGTCGCCCCGGGCGAGACCTTCGATCTCTGACCGGGTGCCCGGCTGACCTCGACTGCCATCCCCTAGGCTGTGGCGCGTGTCTAGACGAGCCGATGGCAGGGCGGACGACGAACTCCGCGAGGTAAAAATCACCCGTGGATTCACCACGCATCCAGCCGGTTCGGTGCTGGTCGAATTCGGTCAGACGCGGGTGATGTGCACCGCGAGCGTGACCGAGGGCGTGCCGCCGTGGCGACGCGACTCCGGACTCGGTTGGGTCACCGCCGAATACGCGATGCTGCCCGCGGCCACACACACCCGCAGCGGACGCGAGTCGGTGAAGGGCAAGGTCGGCGGCCGCACCCAGGAGATCAGCCGGCTGATCGGCCGCTCGCTGCGCGCCTGCATCGACCTGGCCGCCATCGGCGAGAACACCATCGCGATCGACTGCGACGTCTTGCAGGCCGACGGCGGCACCCGGACCGCCGCCATCACCGGCGCCTACGTCGCGCTGGTCGACGCGATCACCTACCTGGCCGCCAAGGGCGTGCTGGCCGACCCGCAGCCGATCTCCTGCGCGATCGCCGCGGTGAGCGTCGGCGTCGTCGACGGCCGAGTTCGCCTGGACCTGCCGTACGAAGAGGATTCGCGCGCCGAGGTCGACATGAACGTGGTCGCCACCGACACCGGCACCCTGGTCGAGATCCAGGGCACCGGCGAGGGCGCGACCTTCCCGCGCTCCACCCTGGACAAGATGCTCGACTCCGCGGTTCTCGGCTGCGAGCAGATCTTCGCCATCCAGAAAGAGGCGCTCGCGCTGCCCTATCCCGGCGTGCTGCCGGAGCCGTCCGAGTCGAAGAAGAAGTAGTCATGGCCCGTCGTGTGCTGGTGGCCAGCCGCAATGCCAAGAAGCTGAACGAACTGCGCCGCATCCTCGCCGACGCGGGCATCGCGGGGATCGAGATCGTCGGGCTGGACGACGTGCCCGCCTACGCCGAGGCGCCGGAGACCGGCGCGACGTTCGAGGAGAACGCGCTGGCCAAGGCCCGCGACGGCGCGGTCGCCACCGGATTGGCCTGTGTCGCAGACGATTCCGGCATCGAGGTGGACGCGCTCAACGGCATGCCCGGCGTGCTGTCGGCCCGCTGGTCGGGACGGCACGGCGACGACGCGGCGAACAACGCGCTGTTGCTGGCCCAGCTCGGCGACGTGCCGGACGACCGGCGCGGCGCGCGATTCGTCTCGACCTGCGCGCTGGTCGTGCCCGACGGCGCGGAAATCGTTGTGCGCGGCGAATGGCCGGGCGTAGTCGGCCGCAAACCCTTGGGCGACGGCGGTTTCGGCTACGACCCGCTGTTCATCCCCGAGGGCGGCGACACCTCCGCAGCTCAGCTGACCCCCGCCCAGAAGGACGCCGTCTCCCACCGCGGCCGCGCCCTCACCCAGCTGCTCCCCGCGCTCGCCGAGCTGGCCGAGAACTGAGCCGCACGCCTTCTGATTTCGAAGATGGTGCGGGGCTAGACCCCGAACTCCTGCTTGACCTGCTTGGCGTTCACGTGCTCGACGAAGAACGAGAGCAGCGGAACGGTGCCCGCGAGCAGCGTGCCGACGGTACGCAGCACCGGCCAGCGCACTTTTACCGCGAGATCGGCGGTGACCAGCAGGTAGACGAAGTACACCCACCCGTGCACGACCGCGATCCAGCCCGGCGTGTGCACGTCGAAGCCGTACTTGGCGATCATCTCGCCGGTGAGCAGCAGCAGCCACAGACCGGTGATCCAGGCCAGCGTGCGGTAGCGCAGCAGCGCCGACTTGATCTTGGCGGACTTCGCGCCACCGATCTGGGCCGGTGCCAGGGTGCTCTCGGTGGCCGGCGCCGCAGTGCTCTCGGTGGAATTCTCGCTGGCGGTCAACCGGCGCTCCTCTCGGTGTCGCGGGCCCGCAGGCCCGCCTCGCGGACCTGATCATCGACGTCTTGGGCGTGCAAAGCGGCCAGATATTTGTTGTATTCGGCGAGCACCGGATCCTCGTCGCGCACCGCCCTCGGCCGCTCCGGCAGCAGGCCGGCCGGGATCTCGCGCGGCGCAGCGGCTTTCGGCGCGGGCTTCGGCCGGTCGTCGGCGGGCTGCTCGCTCTCCTCGGCCTCGCGTTCCAGCCGGACGAACCGGAAGTAGGCGAACACCGCGAACGCCGCGAACAACGGCCATTGCAGCGCGTAGCCCAGATTCTGGCCGGTGCCGCTGGTCGACTCGAACCGCTCCCACTGCCACCAGGCCAAACCCAGGCAACCGAGCGCAGCGACGATCACCAGCACGATGAGGGCCGGGCGATTGTGTGCCGAGCGGCGGGGTGAAGCGGACACGGCTACTACGGTACCCGTCTACTACACGGTCCGTAGGAGCAGGTCGGCGGTCGGAAACCTGGCCGGGACGCGCAACGACCCGCCCGCGGTGCGCGGGCGGGTCGTCGGGCTCAGAACTTGTAGGTGATGCCGGTCAGCCGCTCGGATTCTTCCCAGAGCCGCTTCCACAGGTCCTTGTTCTTGGACAGCCGGCTCGACGGCGACGACTCGACCGGACCCTGGGTCTGGAAGAACCGGCGCGGACCCCAGTAGACCTCGGGATCGGCATCGGGCATGGTCGCGGCGAACAGCGACGAGTGCGCGGCCTTCTTCGGCGGGTGGCCGATGATGGCGACGAACGGCTTGATGATCCGGTCGATCGGGGTCTCGGTCCGGGCGAACAGATCGGTGGCCGAGACGCCGGGGTGCACCCCGTAAGACCGCTTGCTCGAACCGGATTCGGCCAGGCGGCGCTGCAATTCCCGCGCGAACATCAGGTTCGACAGCTTCGCCTGCGCGTAGGCGAGATTGCGCTGGTAGCGACGGTGCTCGTAGTTGAGATCGTCCACCCACAGCTTCGGGGTCTGCTTGTGCGCGATGCTGGCCAGCGTCACCACCCGGTCGCGGATGCGATCGAGCAGCAGGCCGGTGAGCGCGTAGTGGGCCAGGTGGTCGACGCCCCACTGGGTCTCGAAGCCGTCCTTGGTCCGGGAGAACGGGACGTTCATCAGGCCCGCGTTGTTGATCAGCACGTCGAACTCGGCCTGCTCGTCGGCGAACTTGCGCACCGAGGCCAGGTCGGACAGGTCCAGCTCGGCCACCCGGACGTCGCCGGTGATGCCGTCGGCGACCGCCTGGGCCTTGGCCGCGTTGCGGCAGGCCATGATGACGGTCGCGCCGTTGGCCGCGAGGACCTCGGTGGTCACGGCGCCCAACCCGCCGTTCGCGCCGGTGATCACGAAGGTGCGTCCGGTCTGATCCGGGATTTCAGAAGGTTTCCACGCCATGAATCAACCTTACTCTGGAGTAAGTTCCTGGGGAAGGGTTTCCCCGCGATCTGTCGACGAGTGTCTCAGACGGAGGTGATTACTGTCACTCGGTCGAGCGCACAGCCGGCAGAGATCACAGTCGTATGAGATAACAACAGCGCGCTCGGCGCACTGCCAGACGCTCGCCACGGATCACAGTCTGCCCACCCGGAATTCACTCAGCGTCCGCTGCCGATTGGTTGCTGGAACGCGGCGGCGAGCGTGGTGCCGACCGTCTCACCCCATACCTGCCAGGTCGCCGGGTCGAGCATCATCGAGCCGACATCGGTGGTCGTGACGCCGGGTGCCACCGGTTTGCCGGCGAACCGATCCCGCAACCACAGCAGCGCGCGCGGCGCGCCGATCGGGTCCAGGGTCAGATGCTCGCTGAAGTGATCGCGGACGTACTCGACCCGCGCGTTCGGATCCTGCGCGTAGTAGGTGACGAGGTCGTTGACCGGGCCGACCGGGATCAGCCAGTCCGGGTTCGCCTGGAACATGAACATCGGCATGTCCGGCACCGCCTTGCCCATCTTGGTCTTGTCCAGTACCGAGACCACCGTGGGATCGGTGAACGGATTCTTCGCCAACATGCCGATGTTGTCGGCGAACGGGAAGAAGATCGACTGGTAGCTCGCGCAGAGTTGTTCCTTCGCCGCCATCATCAGCTGCCCGAGGCCGTTCATGTTGGCGTCCAGGAAGTTTCGCAGCTCCGGGTATTCGCGGGAGACGCCGAGTGCGCCGGCGAAGATCAGTCCGGCGGAGAGATTGCCGTTGGCCATCTTCAGCGCGGCCGACAGATCGGCGGGGATGCCGCCCTCGGCGACGCCGACGACGTTGAGTTCCGGTGCGTAGCTCTGCTTCAGTTCCGCGGCATGACCGGTGGCGATCGCGCCGCCGGAATAACCCAGCATCCCGACCCGAGTGCCGGTGCCGGACAACTGCATCGGATCGAAGTGCTCCGCCGCGCGAATGCCGTCCAGGGTGATCCGCCCGGCCAGAGGTCCTGCGGCATAAGCGGAATCGGGGCCCTGATGATCGGGCACGACCACCGCCCAGCCCTGCGCCAGCGCCGCCTGCACCTCCAGGAACTGCGCGGCGACCAGGATCGAGCCGGTGAATGTCGCTGGGATGGAACCCATTTGGAGTTGATAGGACGGCATGCAGTAGTTGCCGGTGGAGTCCTCGGCGATCTGATAGGAGAACAGCGGTCGATCCGCGACGTACCCGCGCGGCTTCAGCACGGTCGCCACCGCGGCGATCGGCTCGCCGCGGGTGTTGGTCGAGCGGTAGGACAGCTGCCAGGAATCGACGTTGACCGGGATCAGCGACAGATTCGCCACGTTCACCTGCCGCGCCGCAATGAGCTGGCCCGGTTCGAGATTCGCGTAGGTCTCCGGCGCCGGACGATAGAACGCCGGGTCGAAGCCGGGCGGCATGGGCGGGATCGGGAACGGTAGCGCGGGCAGGACCGGGGGAGTGGCCGGCTCCGCGACGGCCGGGCCGGCGAGGGTGAACGGCAGCCCGATCGCGAGCGCGGCGAGGGCGACGAGCAGCTTCGATGCGTGCTTGTGCGGAGTAACCACAGATCAACCTCTTTGTTGCCCGGACGCACATGTGAGCCCGATTGGTTTCAGAATGCACCGAGTATGCAACGCCATGACGCGGATCACAAATACCTGTCGGTGCGACCTGGCCCGCAGCCTGGTCGCCGCACGTTCGCGTCCGACGTAAACGTGCCTGGTCACGACGGTTGCGGCAGCGACTCCGATACGGTGGACGGGTGACCATCGTTGGCAGGCAGTACGGCGGACGCGCCGTCACGGAACGCAAGGCCGAACGCCGCGAGCGGTTCCTCGACGCGGCGACCCGGATCTTCGCCGAACGTGGCTACGCGAACTGCTCGCTGGCCGACGTCTGCGCCGCCGCGTCGCTGTCCAAGCGGCAGTTCTACGAGGAGTTCCAGACCAGGGAAGACGTGCTGGTCGCCGCCTACGACCGGATCCAGGACGACGCGGCCGCCGTGCTGGTGACCGCGCTGACCGACCTCGACCCGCGCATCGACATGACCGCGGGCATGACCGCGATCGTCTCGGCCTACCTCGGCTCGATCGGCTCCGACCCGTACCGCGCGAAGGTCGCCTTCATCGAGGTGGTCGGCGTCAGCGATCGGATGGAACGGCACCGCCGCGAGCGACGGCACGCGTGGGCGCGGATGCTGGACACCATCCTGGTGCCCGCGGTGGCGCCCGGCGCTCGGATCCGCGGCGGAAGTGCCTGGGGCGCAAGCGCGCTCATCGGCGCGATCAACGGACTCGCGCACGAGTGGGTGCTGGCCGACCCGCGCCCCGCGGTCGGCGAGCTGGTGGAATTGCTGGTGCCGATCGCGCTGTCGCTGCTCGAAGTTCCGGATCAGCGCACCGCGTAGCCGTCCAGCGACGGCGCGAGCGCGTCGAACGCCGTCCCGATGTATTCGATGATGGCCGTGGCGATTTCGTCGTTCGACTGGCCGTCGAGCGTGCGCCGCATGGTCTCGTCGAACAGCACCCGGTGTACCCCGCCCAACTGGGCAGCTGCCACCCGCGGCGTGATATCCGTTGCGGCCGAGCCGGTTTCATCGGCCAACGCGTCGGCGAGGGCCTGCTCGCGCTCGTCGTGGAATTCACGCAACCGCGCGACCAGCGCGGGACTGTCGCTGATCAGCTTGGCGAACTCCGGCCCGGAGAACCCGACCACCGGATCCTGCTCGGCCGCCGCCGTCAGATAGGCCGCCCGCAGCGCCGCCAAGGCGGACTCGCCGGGCTCGCGCTCGCGGACGATTCGCGCGAGCTGATTCACGAACACGTCGTGCAGATCGAGCGCCAGGTCCTCCTTGCGGGGGAAGTAGTTGGTCACCGTCATCTTGGCGACCTCCGCGGCGGCCGCGACGTCGGCGATCGTCACCTTGTCGAAGCCGTGCTCGAGGAACAGCCTGGTCGCCTGATGGGAGATGTTCTCCCTGGTCTGTAGCTTCTTCCGGTCCCGAAGCCCGAGGGTCTCTGCGCTCATGCCACCACCATATCTGATACCGACCAAAATTTATGCTTGACATATTTTTATGTCTGTTCTAATTTTGTCCTCGTTACCGAGAACGAAGGAGCGTCACCGCGCATGAACTACGGACTTGTCGAAGCGACCCCGGCCCGCACCATCTCCACCACCGACCGAAAGGGACCAGCCACCATGGCCGACAAGACCACCGCACAGACCACCATCGACGCAGTCCTGCGCCGCTTCGCGCCGAGCGACGCCGCGTCCGAGCGAAAGAAGCAGCGCACCAACGGATTCCCGTCCGCCGCGCCCCGGCTCGACCGCAAGAGCGCGGGCCTGTCCCACAACCGGGCCGCGTTCCGTGCGGCTCCGCAGCGCCCGCTGCGCATCCCCGGCCGCGGCTGATCGTCGAGTGCTCAACCACCGGGCGTCGGCCACGTGCCGACGCCCGGTTCGCTCCCTTCGGAAGGGCTCACCCGTGACCCAGCGCTGCACCGCCCGCCTCACCCGCGTCTCCGGCACCGTCAGCGACGACCCGGTCCGCGACTACCTGCGGCTCATCGCCCGTACCCCGCTGCTGACCGCCGCCCAGGAGGTCGAGCTGGCCGAGCGCATCGAAGCGGGCGTCCTGGCCGCCGAGCTGATCGCCACCGCCGACCCGGCCGACCAGCGTGCGTTGCGTCGCCGAATCGCGGACGGTCAACGCGCCAAGGACCACATGATCGAGGCCAACCTGCGCCTCGTCGTCTCGATCGCCAAGCGCTACCCGACGCCCGCCGGCATCTCGCTGCTCGACCTCGTGCAGGAGGGCACCGTCGGCATGATGCGCGCGGTGGAGAAGTTCGATCACCACCGCGGCCTGAAGTTCTCCACCTACGCCACCTGGTGGATCAAGCAGGGCATCGGCCGCGCGCTGGCCGACCAGGGCCGCACCATCCGCATTCCGGTGCACGTCGTCGAGGTGCTGAACCGGGTGACCCGCACCCGCCGGGCGCTCACCCAGCAACTCGGCCGCGACGTCACCATCGCCGAGCTGGCCGCCGAACTCGACCTGACCCCGGACAAGGTGCGCGGGGTGCTGGACCATGCGCGCGAACCGATTTCGCTGCACACCCCGGTCGGCGCCGACGACACCGCCGAGTTCGGCGAACTCCTCGCCGCCACCGCGCCCGACCCGGCCGAGTCGGCCCTCGCGACGGCGACTCGGCTCCAGCTCACGAAGGTCCTCGCCGGGCTGACCGACCGCGAGGCCCGGGTGATCGCGCTGCGCTTCGGCCTGGACGGCGCCGACCCGAAGACGCTCGACGAGATCGGCAAGGCCTACGGCGTCTCCCGCGAACGCGCGCGTCAGATCGAGGCCAAGGGCATGGCCAAGCTACGTCAGCCGGGACGCGTGCGGATGCTCGAAGGTCTGCTCGGCTGAGCTTGCTGCCGTGTCGCTGGACGGACAGCCCGGCGAATCAAGACCATACTGTTTCAATGACCGGTGCAGTCGCTGTCGCCGAGAAAGCCCCCGAGCCGATGAGCCGGGCGAAGATCAACCTCGTGTTCGCCACCATTGTGCTGGGCATGCTGTTGGCGGCGCTCGATCAGACGATCGTGTCCACCGCGCTGCCGACGATCGTCGCCGATCTCGGCGAGGCCGGGCACATGGCCTGGGTGGTCACCGCGTATCTGCTCGCCGAGGCGGTGGCGACCGCGCTGGCCGGCAAGCTCGGCGACCTGTTCGGCCGCAAGCTGATCTTCCAGCTCAGCGCGTTGATCTTCATCATCGGCTCGATGATCGCCGGCCTGGCCAACGGGATGACGCTGCTGATCATCGCCCGCGGCATCCAGGGTTTCGGCGGCGGCGGGCTGATGGTCACCGCGATGGCGCTCATCGCCGACACCATCCCGCTGCGCCAGCGCGGTAAATACCAGGGCGCGCTCGGCGCGGTCTTCGGCGTCACCACGGTGATCGGGCCGACGCTCGGCGGCCTGTTCACCGACCACGCGAGCTGGCGCTGGTGCTTCTACGTCAACGTGCCGATCGCGATCATCATGATCGTCATGTCGGCCCGCACCATTCCGCGGGTGCGCGCGGCGATCAAGCCGATCATCGACTACGCCGGCATCGGCCTGGTCGCCGTCGCGGTGTCCACGCTCATCCTCGGGTTGGAGTGGGGCGGGCAGGAATACGCGTGGGGCTCGTCGATGATCCTCGGACTGTTCACCGCCTCGGTGCTGCTGTTCGCGGCCTTCGTGGTGGTCGAGCTGCGGGCCGAGGAACCCATGCTGCCGATGGGGTTGTTCCGCAGCAGAGTGTTCACCGTCTGCTCGATCCTCAGCTTCATCTGCGGCTTCGCCATGCTCGGATCGATCACCTACCTGCCCGCGTATCTGCAATACGTGGACGGGGTTTCGGCGACCATGTCCGGCGTGCGCTCGCTGCCGCTGGTGGCCGGGCTGCTGGTCACCTCGATCCTGTCCGGCCAGGTGGTCGGCAAGACCGGCCACTACCGGTACTTCCCGATCGTCGGCACGCTGGTGATGGCGCTCGGGCTGTACTTGATGTCGACCATGGGCCGCGACACCGGCTTCTGGGAAGAATCGCTGTACATGCTGATCCTCGGCCTGGGCATCGGCCTGACCATGCAGGTGCTCACCATCGTCGTGCAGAACACCGTGCCGTACGCGCAACTCGGCACCGCGACCTCCGGCGTCACCTTCTTCCGTACCCTCGGAAGTACCTTCGGCACCGCGATTTTCGGCACGCTGTACAGCAACCAGATCGGCCCGAACCTGCGCGAGGCGCTGGTCGAAGCGAAGGTGGTGCCGCCCGAGGTCGCGGCGAACCCGCAAGCGCTGCAACAGGTTCCGGAGGACGTGGCGGCCCCCATCATCGATGCCTACGCCAACACCATCGATCACGTCTTCGTCTGGGTGGTCCCGGTCGCGCTGGTCGGATTCGTGGTCGCCTGGTTCCTCAAAGAGGTCCCACTGCGCGACAGCGCGCGAACGAGCGCGGGCGATGTGGGCGAAGGCTTTTCGGTGCCGGACTCCGCGGACCGGGTGGTGCAGCTCGAACGCGCCATCGCCGGTTCGCTGCGCAAGGAACATGCCGAGGGGCCGATCGGCCCGCGCATCCTCGCGGACGCCGGCAGCACCTTGAGCCGCGGCGAAGCCTGGGCGCTCGGCCAGGTCTACCTGCGCGACCGTGTCCAAGGCGGCGCCACGCTCGACTCCGTCGCCCGGGCGCACAAGCTCCCCGACGACGTGCTCGCGCCCATCTATCGCCGGGTCGCGGACAAGGGCTACCTGGTCGACGACGGCCATGAGCTGCGCCTGACCGACCAGGGCCAGGCCGAGCTGGACCGGGTCAAGGCCGCGTGGCGGCGCTGGCTCGACCGCAGGCTCGACGACTGGAACAACGACGACCCCGCCGACCGTGCCCTGTTCGACCAGGCCCTGGACAACCTCGCCGCCAAGCTGCTCGAGCAAGAGGCCGGCGAGCACGAACCCGCCCACACCTGATTCCGCCCACCCCCATGCCGCGATACATCCTTGCGTCACAAATACTCGTGCACGTATATTCGTAGACGAGTAAGGAGGTGTGATGGCCACGAAGCGCAAGGTGAACAACCTGCTCGCGCTGGCGGTGCTCTCGGTAATGATCGACCGGCCCAAGCACCGCTACGAGATCGCGCAGACGCTGCGTGACCGCGGCAAAGACCAGGACATGACGATCAAGTGGGGCTCGCTCTACACCGTCGTGCAGAACCTGGAGAAGGTCGGTTACCTGGAGATCATCGGCAGCGAGCGCGACGGCGCGCGGCCGGAACGGGTGATCTACCAGCTCACCGACGCCGGGCGCACCGAACTCGTCGACTGGACCAGGGAATTGGTCGCCGTGCCGGAGCCGGAACAACACCGCTTCGTCGCCGGCCTGTCCATCCTCGCGGTGCTGCCTCCCGACGAGGTCATCGAACTGCTCGGCAAGCGCATCGACGCGCTGGGGCACACCATCGACGGTGTGCGCGCCGAACTCGACAACCTCGCGGCCATGAAGCTGCCGCGGCTGTTCATCATCGAATCCGAATACGGGCTCGCGATGCTGGAAGCCGAAGCGGCTTGGGCGCGTTCACTCCGCGACGAGCTGGTCGACGGCACGTTCCCCGAGGTGGATTGGTGGCGGCAGGTACACGCCGACAACATCCCGCCCGCGGAAATGATCGCGGCCGTGGAAGGGAGGATGGCCCAACCGGAATCGTCCTGACCGCTGGACCGGGCTCGGCGGGGTGCGGCAACACCGCCGCCGAGCCCGATTGAACAGTCTCGAACCGCGCCCGCATGCGCGCACCCGGCTACAAGGCTGGCAACCACAGGATAACTGGGTGCGTGGTGCACGGGTCGGTTCGGGGATTCGAAAACACCCGCACCACCCAATCCTGGAGACACCCATGTCACAAGTAAGAACCGCACTGGTCATCGGCGGCGGCATCGCCGGACCGGTCGCCGCCACCGCGCTGCTGAAGGCGGGCATCGACGCCCGCGTCTACGAGGCCTACCCCGGCTCGTCGTACAACATCGGCAGCGGGCTCGCGCTCGCCCCGAACGGCCTTGCCGCCCTGGACATCATCGGCGCGGGCGACGCGGTCCGCGACATCGCGCTGCCCATCTCCAAGATGGGTCTCTCGATCGGCGGCAAGGACCTGTTCATGCGCGGGCTGCCCGGCCTGCCGCCGCTGCAACTGGTCGATCGCGGCGAGCTGCACCAGACCCTGCACGATCACGCGGTCGCCGCCGGCGTGCCGTTCGAATACAACAAGCGCCTGGTCGACGTGGTCGAGTCGGACTCGGGCATCACCGCCCGGTTCACCGACGGCAGCACCGCCACCGCCGACGTGCTGATCGGCGCGGACGGCATCCGGTCCACGGTGCGCGGGCTGATCGACCCGGACGCGCCCGGCCCGGAGTACCTCGGCATGCTCGGCTTCGGCGCGCTCATCGACTACGACGGCCCCGTCGAGCCGGAATCCATGACCTTCGCGTTCGGCAAGAAGGCCTATTACCTGTTCGGCTCGACCGGCGAGGGGCAGGTGATGTGGGGCGCGAACCTGCCGCACAAGGAGTACCTGTCGCTCAACGACGCCCGGGCGATCCCGAAGGCGCACTGGCTCGGCATCCTGCGCGAGACCTACGCCGACGACACGCCCGGCGGTGAATTCGCTCGGCGCACCACCGAGGAACAGCTGGAAGTGTCCGGGGCACTGCACATCATGCCGTCGGTGCCGCATTGGTTCCGTGGCCGGATGGCCCTGATCGGAGACGCGGTGCACGCGCCATCCAACAGCTCCGGACAGGGTGCCTCGCTGGCCATCGAGAGCGCCGTTCAGGTGGCCCGCTGCCTGCGCGATCTGCCGACGCCGGAGGCTGCCTTCGCCACCTATGAGCAGCTGCGCAGGCCCAGGGTGGAGGCCGTCGCGGCGCGCGCCGCGAAGACCAACCACAGCAAGACCCTCGGGCCGGTCGGACGCAAGCTGATGCAGCTGATGGCGCCGCTGTTCGTCAAGCTGATGGACCCGGAGAAGAGCATGGGTCCCGAGCAGCGCTACCGGATCGACTGGGACGCGCCGGCGCAGAAAGAACTCGCGGTAGCCGCCTGATTCGCTCGAACCGCGCGGGCTGATGGTCCGTACCCTTTGGAGAACATCGATCCGAAAGGACTCCGGGGGCACATGCAACCAGACCATCAGCCCGCACTGCACCTGACCGGCCTGTGTAAACGCTTCGGCGGACCATGGGTCGTCGACAACGTGAGCCTGGCGGTACCGCCGGGCTCCTTCTTCGGCCTGGTCGGCCCGAACGGGGCGGGCAAGACGACCACCCTGTCGATGGCCTGTGGGCTGCTACGCCCGGACGGCGGCCGCGCCGAGATCTTCGGCGCCGACGTGTGGGCCGATCCGATCCGGGCGAAGACCCTGGTCGGCGTGCTGCCGGACGGCCTGGCCCTGCCCGAACGGCTCACCGGCCGCGAATTGCTCACCTACACCGGACTTTTGCGCGGCATGCCGGAGCCCACCGTCGCCGAGCGCGCCGACGAACTGCTCGGCGTCTTCGAATTGACCGGCGCGGAAAAGACTTTGGTGGTCGACTACTCCGCGGGCATGCGCAAGAAGATCGGTCTGGCGACCGCGCTGCTGCACGCGCCGAAACTGCTGGTGCTCGACGAGCCGTTCGAGGCGGTGGATCCGGTGTCCGGCAGCACGATTCGGGTCATCCTGCAACGCTTCGTCGCGGCCGGCGGCTCGGTGGTGCTGTCCAGTCATGTAATGGCGCTGGTGGAGAGCATGTGCGACCGGGTCGCGGTGATCACCGCAGGCCGGGTGGTCGCGGCGGGCACCGTGGCCGAGGTGCGCGGCGACACCACGCTGGAGGAGGCGTTCGTCCGGCTGGTCGGCGGCCGCGTCGGCGGAGAGGACGGGTTGTCGTGGCTGGCATCCTGATCCGGATGCGGCTGCTGCTCACCCGGCGCGCGCTGAGCAACGGCTGGCAGGGCTTCAGCTTCGTGCTGGGGGTACTTTTCGGCGCCGTCTTCGCGATCATCACCGCGGCCCTGATCGGGTTCGCCGTGCGCGATGGCGACGTCGCGAACGGGATCACCATCGCCGCAACGATTTTCGGGATCTGGACGCTTGGCTGGCTGTGCGGCCCGGTGCTGATCGGCAGCAGCGACGAGACCATCCAGCCGGAGCATCTGCGGCTGCTGCCGATCAGCAGCAGGCAGCTGGCCGGCGGGTTGCTCGCCGCGGCGTTCGCCGGGCCCGCGCCGGTGATCAACCTGATCGCGTTCGGCGGCTTGATCATTCTCGCGGCCCAATTGAGTTGGGCGGCAGCGCTGGTCGCGGTGGTCGGGATCGTCTTGCAGCTGGTGTTCGTGGTGCTGCTGTCCCGGGTGGTGCTGGCCTGGGTCGGGGCCGCCATGCGGTCGCGCCGCGGCCGGGACATCGGCGTGCTGCTGGCCGGGCTGCTCGGCGTCGCCTACTACCCGATGAGCTGGCTCTTTTCGCACATCAGCGCGCTGCGCGACCTCCCGCCCTGGGCGTCCGCGACGGTGCGCTGGATTCCGCCCGGCTGGGCGCCGGTCGCGGTAGAAGGTGCGGCACAAGGCAATTGGCTGCTCGCCCTGCTGCCGCTGGCCGGTTTGGCCGTGGTCTCGCTCGGCCTGTGGCAGGCCTGGGCGGTGCTGCTGGCCCGGCGGCTGGCCGCGCCGATGAACTCCGTGACCGGCAGCACCGGCGGCGGGCTGCTCGGCCGGGTGCGCCAGCGCGGACCGGTCGGCGCCGTGCTGATCAAGGAACTGCGCACCTGGTCGCGGGACAGTCGCCGCCGGGCCGCGCTGCTGCCGGTGCTGGTGGTCGGCATCCTGATGCCGGTGTTCCCCGCCTTCCAGGGCGGCGGCACCGGCGGCGTGCCGTTCGCCGGGGTCACCTCGGTCTCGTTCGCCGCGCTCGCCGGGGCCAACCTGTACGGCTACGACGGCACCGCCGTGTGGCAGGCCCTGGTCACCCCGGGCGCGATCCGCGCGGACGTGCGCGGCCGCCTGCTGGCGTTGCTGATCGTGCTCGGGCTGCCCACGTTGCTGCTCGCGCTGATCCTGCCGGGTGCGTTCGGTCACGGGGACCTGTATCCCTGGGTGCTCGCGCTGTACGCCGCCGCGCTCGGGGTCGGCGTCGGTGCGGCCGTGATCATCTCCGCGCTCGCGCCGTATCCGATTCCGCAGCGCACCGGGAATCCGTTCTCCGGTTCGGGCAACCCCGGCTGCGCCAAGGTGCTGCTCCAATTCACCGTGCTCTTCGGTCAGCTGTTCGCCGTGCTCCCGGTGCTGGCCGTCCTGCTGATCGGCCACTTCACCGAGCTGAAAGCGATCGAGTGGCTCGCGGTCCCGGTCGGCATCGGCACCGGCATCGCGGCGCTGCTGATCGCCGCCCGCATCGCCGAAAAGCGCCTGACCACCCACGGCCCCGAACTCCTCGACGCGGTCCGCCCCCGCTGACCGGCAGCCGCACCACTTCTGATTTCCCGCACCGAAATTCGCATGCGATTCCAGGTGCGGGAAATCAGAAGTGGTGCGTGTGGGCGGCTGACGCATCGGTGGGGCGATAGACTGGCCAGGTGAGCGATCGGGATTCTGATGGCAGTCTGGATCTGAATCAGTTGCGCACTTTTCTGGCCGTGCATCGGGCGGGGTCGATCACCGGCGGTGCGCGGCTGGTCGGGTTGTCGCAGCCGACGGTGACCGCGCAGTTGCAGGCGTTGGAGAAGCGGCTCGGGCAGCGGTTGTTCGAGCGGCTGCCGCGCGGGGTGGCGCCGACCGCGGCCGCCGCCGAGCTGGCCGCGCGGATCGCCGAACCGCTGGACGCGTTGAGTGCCGTTGCGGGGCGGTCGATTACGGACGAGGACGAACCGCAGCCGCCGGTCCGGCTGGCCGGGCCCGCGGAACTGCTTGCGGTACAGGCGCTTCCGGCGCTCGCGCCGTTGATCGTGCACGGCGTCCGGCTGACCGTGAGTTCCGGGCTCTCGGAGGATCTGCTGACCGGACTGCGGGCGGGGCACTATGACCTGGTGGTGTCGACCGTGCGGCCGCGAGGACGGACGGTGATCGCCGAGGCGTTGTCGGACGAGGAATTCGTGTTGGTCGCCGCGCCCGCGGTGGCCGGCCGGATCGATACCGCACGGCTGCGCACCGAAGGCCCGGGCGCGCTGGCCACACTGCCGCTCGTCAGCTATGCGCCCGACCTGCCGATCCTGCGCCGGTACTGGCGGCACGTGTTCGGGATCCGACTGACCGGTGAGGCCGCCGTCATCGTCGCGGACCTGCGGGCGGTCACCGGCGCGGTCGTGGCCGGTGCGGGCATCAGCGTCTTGCCACGCTATCTCTGTGCAACACAACTGGATTCAGGCGCGTTGGTCACCCTCCTCGACCCACCGGACCCACCGATCAACACCGGCTTCCTCGTCCGCCGCGCCGGCACCGACACCCGCCCCCACGTCGACCTGGTCCACGCCCGCCTGCGCACCGCCGCGCGAACCTGGTAGCCGCACACCCCCTGATTTCCCGCACACGTAATCGCATGCGAATCGGTATGCGGGAAATCAGGAGGTGTGCGTCGGATGCCTAGGCGGAACCTTGGTCGGCCGCGCGCTTGCGCAGGATCTCCGCGGTTTGCGCGTCGGCGGGCAGGAACGCCTCCAGATGTAGTTCGGCCAGGGTGATGTCGGTGGCCGTGGCGAACGAGGTCAAGGTGGTGATCAGTCGCAGCTCCCCGTCGTCGCTGCGCAGCCGCAATGGCACCGCGAACCCGAGATGATCGGGGCCCGGTTCCGCCTGCGGGAGATAGCCTTCCAGCTCGGTGATCAACTCGGCGAGCGCCGGATCGGGGCTGCGCGACATGCGCCCGCGCAGGGCCTCGGTCACGTGCTTGCCCCACTCGGGCAGGTTGACCACCCGGCGCGCCAGCCCATCCGGATGCAGCGCAAGGCGCAACACATTGATCGGCGACGTCAGCAGCTCGGGCGCGGCCCCCTCGGTCAGCACCGTGAACGCCGCGTTGGCGGCGAGCAGCACACCGCGCGGCTTCACCACGATCGCCGGATAGGGCAGGTGGCCGTCGAGAATCGTCGTCAATGCCTCCCGCACCGGGCCCAATTCCGGTGCATCCATATCGGATTCGGGAAATGCGGGCGCATACCCGGCGGACAGCAGCAGATCGTTGCGCTCCCGCAGCGACAGATCCAGCGACTCCGCCAGCCGCACCACCATGGTGCGCCCCGGCCGCGACCGCCCCTGCTCCAGGAAACTCAGATGCCGCTGCGTGGTGTCCGCCCGGATGGCCAGATCCAGCTGACTGACCCGACGCAGGGTCCGCCAGTGCTTGAGCTCACGGGCGAACCCCGGTGCCGCTATCGCCGTTGTCATGTTCACATTCTTATCTGACCTGCACCGGGGCGCGATTCCGTGCAGGGTATGAGCAAGCAGGTGGGGCGCGGTTCGGCTATTCCCTGGCGGGAATCGCGCGGAATCGTCGGGCTCGCAAAACTCTGGGTCATGAGCAAGCAACTGAACGACAACGAGCTGACTCGCTTCGCCGAGCAGTACGCGGCGCAGTGGAACGAGTCCGACCCGGCCGCGCGCAGCAAGGCGATCCGCGAGCTGTGGGCGCCGACCGGTGCGCAGACGCTGGTCGATCCCCCGGTGGAGATGCGCGAAGCGGCGGAGCAACTGCAGTTCCCGATGCCGCCGCTGGAAGTCCGCGGCCATGATGCGTTGGACCGCAGGGTGACTCGGGCCTACGAGATGTTCATCGAGTCGGGCGAATACGAGTTCGCGGTCGAGGACGCGGCAATCCGGTTGCCCGCCGGGCTGATCGGCGTGAGCTGGACGATGGTGGCCAAGGCCGACGGCACGGTGGCCGGCGGCGGCTTCGAGGTCATCGGCCTCGACGACGAGGGCCGAATCCTGTCCGATCACCAGTACATCGCGGGTGTCCGATGAACGGCGTTGCCTACCACCTGGATCCGCTGCGCGGCCTCGACGGCCTGAGCGTCGCGGCGCAAGAAATTCCCCGGCCCGGTCCGGATCAGGTGGTGATCCAGGTGCTCGCGGCCTCGATCAATCGCCGCGACCTGATGCTGATGGACGGCGTCTACCCGCTGCCCGCGACACCGGGAATCATCCCGCTCTCCGATGGCGTCGGTGAGGTAATCGCGGTCGGCGAGAACGTGACCCGGGCCGCGCTGGGCGACCGGATCACCGCCAGCTACTTCGTGCGATGGATCGACGGCCCACAGCGGCCGGCCATGGCGGCCGAGCAGTACGGCGCCAACTTCGACGGCATGCTCGCCACTTACGCGGTGGTCGAACAGGATTCGGTGGTGCACGTGCCCGCACACCTGACCGACGCGGAGGCGGCGACGCTGACCTGCGCGGGAGTCGTTGCGTGGGCGGCACTCACGAAGCCGGTGCCGGTCGCGCCCGGCGAGACGGTGCTGACCGTGGGCAGCGGAGCGGTCGCGCTGTTCGCCGTGCAGCACGCGAAAATGCTGGGCGCGCGGGTCTTTTCCATCACCTCCAGCCCGGGCAAGGCCGACGGGCTGCGCAAGCTCGGGGCGGACGAGGTGATCGTCTCGACCGAGACGCCGGACTGGGATCGGGCGGTGCAGGACCTGACCGGCGGCCTCGGCGTCGAGCACGTGGTCGACGCCGTCGGCCTGCCGACCTTGTCGAAATCCGTTCGCTCCGGCGGATACAACACGCAGATCACCATGATCGGCGCGGCGCGGACGCCGGTGCCGGAGTCGGTCGCCGACGTGTTCGGCACGCAGTACGTGGCGATCCGCCGGATCGCCGTCGGCAGCCGCACCGACTTCGAGGCGATGAACCGGACGATCACCGAACACCGGATGCGTCCGCTCATCGATCGCGTGTTCCCGCTCGACCAGGCGGTGCAGGCCTACCGCTACTTCCGCGACGACAACCCGTTCGGCAAAGTCGTCGTGACCATGCCCTGACTCAGGGGCAGGTGGTGAGTTCCCGTGTCATGGCGTCCTTCTCAGCCTGGGTCACCCAGAGCTGGTAGGCCGCTTTGACCTGGATCTGCCTGGTCAGGTAGGCGCACCAGTAGCCCTTGCTCGGCGGCAGCCAGGTGGCGGCGTCGGAGTCGCTCTTGGACTGGTTGGTCGGACCGTCGACGGCTTGCAGGTTCAGCGGATCGTTGGCCAGGTCCTGGCGCCGCTCGGCGGAAAGCTGTTGCGCGCCTTTCTGCCAGGCGTCCGACAGCGGGATGATGTGGTCGATCTGCACATCGTCGGAGGTCTTCGGGCCGCGGACGAACTTGATCGTCTTGCCGGTGTACGGATCGTTGAGCGTGCCGGTGGCGACGACGCAGCGGCTGTTGTCCTTGAACGTGACCTCGGTCAGGTCGCGTTGCAGGATGTCGTTGCGGGTGTCGCACTTGTTGTGGCCACCGGGGACGGACACGTCATCGGTCCAGGCGGTGCCGAATTGCTCACGGGTGTAACCGGTTTTGGCCGCGCGCCCGGCCACCCGGATCGTGTCGAGCAGGGCCAGCGCGTCGTGGCTGGGCAGGCTGGCCGGCGCATTGGTGCAGACCTGCGCGGTGCCGCAGCCCGCGTTCGCTTTCGGCGATTCGACTCGGTTCACGTAGTAGTAGGACACTCCGATGAATGTCGCGATGGCCAGCCCTATCAGAGCGAGCCGCTGAACTGTGAACTTCATCGAGCTTCCTAACGCCAACCACCCTGAACTATAACGGGCGCCAACGTATCCGGAGGTCGAGGTCGCGGAAGTGATTGTGGGGTATGACGTTCCGCACAGCCAAGGGGGCTTGATATGAAACCACCCTCGAGTCGCCGTGCCGGCGCCGACTCGAGGGTGGCTGATCACGAGGGAGATCGTCCGTCGCGCGGTGGTGCGGCTGGTTGTCCAGTCCGTTACCGCACACGCCGACATCGCAGGGCCGATGAGGGAGGACCCGAGATGTCGAGCCGCGCCGGGCGTACTCGCTCGTGATGACTAGGGGCAGATCGGGATTCGATCGGCGCCGGCTGAGAGTGCTACCCGCGACTGGGAATTCGCCTCTCGCTCCTGCACCGCTTCGCTCCGTCCCGAATCTTGCTCGTTGCTACGTATTGAGACAGTAGATAACCGGGTTCGATCTTGGCAAGTCGATATGCCTGATTCGGGAGTATTCTCAGGTTCATTTCAGGCTGGTAGTTATATCTACTGGATACCTACGGATATGCCGGTCAGTTGCGGGATTTGTGCAGTGCGCGCGGGGGCGGTCGATGCGGTGACGAGGGTCACTTTCCCGGGCGGTCACAGGGCGGTGGGATCCCGTGTCCAAACCGAGTGAAGGCAAGCAAGCCGGACCCCGGAAGGATAGATCATGGCAACCGTCGACGTCCTCGACTCATTCATCTACTACCGCGATGCGGGCACCGGTTCGGTGCCGGTGGTGTTCCTGCACGGCAATCCCACCTCCTCGCACCTGTGGCGCAACGTGATTCCGCACGTCACCGGCCAAACCCGGGCGCTGGCACCCGATCTCATCGGCATGGGCGAGTCCGGGAAGCCGGACAGTGGCTACCGGCTCGTCGATCACGCCCGCTACCTCGACGCCTGGTTCGACGCGCTGGAACTGGACCAGGTGGTCATCGTCGGCCACGACTGGGGCGGCGCGCTCGGCCTGGACTGGGCTGCCCGCCATCCGGGCCGGGTGCGCGGGATCGCGCTGATCGAGACCTTCCTGCGGCCGATGCGCTGGGCTGAACTGCCACCGCTGGGCGCGGAGCTGTTCCGCAAGTTCCGCAGCGCGGAGGGCGAGCGAATGGTGTTGGAAGAGAATATGTTCATCGAGTTCAACCTGCCGCGGGGCGTGGTGAACCTGTCGCCCGCGGATCACGACGTGTACCGCGCGCCCTATCCGACGCCGGAGTCGCGCAAGCCGATGCTGGTGTGGCCGCGCGAGTTCCCGCTCGACGGCGAGCCCGCCGACGTGGTCGCGATCGTGGACAACTACGGGCAGTGGGCGGCGCGGTCGCCGGAGGTCCCGAAGCTGGTGATGGGCCTGGAGAACGGGGTCGGGCTCGGTTCGCCGGAGGTGATCGATTGGGCCGCAGAGACTTTTGCGAGCGTGGAGATCGCGTCGATCGGTCCGGCCGGGCATCACGTGCCCGAGGATCGGCCGGACGAGATCGGTGCGGCGGTGGCCGATTGGGTGCGCCGGCATGCGCTGGCGGCGGCGGCGGCCGCGATCTCCTGAGGGTCGGTTACCGGGACCGGGGTTACTCCGGTCCCGCGGCCGGCGCGACGAAGGCGGCGAACCCGTCCAGCAAACGGTGCAGGCCGAACTCGAAGAGCTTGTCGATGTCGAACTGGAAGTCGTTGCGCTCGTTCAGGCTTGCCAGGGTGGGATAGCGGCCGCTGGCCAGGAACTGCTCGTACTCCGGTTCGAGCATGTCCCACGGTTCGACCGGTGTGCCCGCCCGCCGGATGCCGGCTTCCAGCTCGAGGTTCACCGCGATCCCGCGCACGTAGCTGTACAGCGAGACATGCGCATACATCATGGCGTCCGGATCGAGGCCGAGTTCGTCGAACGCGTGCACGGCCCATTCGGTGTGCGCCAGCAACTTCGGCGCCGGTTCCGGCTGGTTCACCCAGATCGCCGCGACCACCCACGGATGCCGGTGATACATCGCCCATTGCGCGCGGGCCAGCACCTCCAGGCGTTCCCGCCAGCCGACGGGCGGCGGGTCGGGGAGTTCGGCCTCGCCGAAGGCCTCGTCCGCCATCAGCAGCACCAGCCGATCCTTGCTGCCCACATGGCGATACAGCGACATGGTCGGCACGCCGAGATCGGCGGCGACGCGACGCATCGACAGCGCGGGCAGTCCTTCCGCGTCGGCGATCGCCATGCCCGCCCGCACGATCGACGTGGCGGTCAGCGGGGTGTCGCGGCCGGGCTCGCGCGGGGGAGCTGCCTGCGGGGTGTCCACCACGGTGCCGACGCCCGGCACCGCCCGCACCACGCCCGCTTGGCGCAGCACGGCCAGCACCTTCGTCGCGGTGGCGATCGCGACGCCCCACTCCTTGGTGATCTGCCGGGCGGAGGGCACTCGATCGCCGGACCGCAGTTCGCCGGAGCTGATCCGTTCCTGGATCTCGGTGGCGATGCGCAGGTAGGGCGGAGTGTGGTCCGGCGGACCGGCTGTACTAGTACGCATGCGATTGATATTAGCCACTTAACGGGATCTATCTGCACTAGTACGCATTGTACAACGTACGCACTCTCATGTACGTTGTATCCCAACAGCTCGAATGTGCAGAGATGGTGGGAACGAAATGACGAACACGAACATCCTGATTTCCGGCGCCGGAGTCGCCGGCCCGGCGTTGGCGTACTGGCTGCGCAGGCACGGCTGCACGCCGACGGTCGTCGAGCGGGCGGCACAACCGCGCCCCGGCGGCTACGCGGTCGACTTCCGCGGCGCGGCCATGACGGTGCTCGACCGCATGGGCATCCTCGACGAGATGCGCAAGTACAGCACCACGATTCGCGACAGCGAGGTGGTCGACCCCGACGGCAGGCACGTCGTGACCATGCCGGCGGCGATCTTCGCCGGTGAGCTGGAGGTGCTCAAGAGCGACCTCACCGACGTCCTCTACGCGTTGACGAAGGACGAGACCGAGTACCTCTTCGACAACTCGATCACCGCCATCGACGAGCAGGCGGACGGCGTTCTGGTGAGCTTCGAACGCGGCGAACCGCGCCGCTTCGACCTGGTGGTCGGAGCCGACGGGCTGTATTCGAAGGTGCGCTCCCTGGCCTTCGGCGACCACGCGAAGTACATCCGCCACCTCGGCGTATACAACGCGATCTTCTCCACCGACAACTTCCTCGACCTCGACTACGAGGGCCGGGGCTGCCAGCTGGCCGGCGGCCGCACCGCGAATGTGTTCAGCACCAGGGACAACGCCGAGGCCCGCGCGTCGCTGTACTTCGGCTCGGACCCGCTCGACTACGACCGCGGTGACATCGAGGAGCAGAAACGGATCATCGCGGAACACTTCGCCGGGGACGGCTGGGTGATCCCGCGCCTGCTGAACGACCTGGCGGCATCGTCGGACCTGTACTTCACCCCGATCAGCCAGGTCGAGATGGACACCTGGTCGACCGGCCGGGTGGTGCTGCTCGGCGACGCGTGCGCGTGCGCCTCCCCGCTGTCCGGCCGCGGCACCTCGCAAGCGCTGATCGGCGCGTATCTCCTGGCGGGCGAATTGGCTACCGCCGCAGGCGATTACGAGGCCGCTTTCGCCGGCTACGAAAGCCAGCTGCGCGAATACGTGAAAACCAATCAGGAAGGTGCGGTCGAGGTAGTCGGCATGCTGTTCGCCGAGCCGCCCCCGCAGGAGGTCTTCGATGCCATGGCGGCCAACCCGCCGGAGGCCGACCCGGAGTACCTCACCCTGAAGGACTACTGACAATTCCGCTTGCGCCGAACCGCTCACCAGCCGAAAGTTGGCTGGATGAGCGCGCAGGCACAAACGGGTGAGCAGATCAGGGCCGAGGAGCGGGAACTGGTCGGGCGCGCCGTCGCCGGGGAGCGCGACGCGATCACCGATGTGGTGCGCCTGCTACAAGACCCGCTGTATCGGCTGGCATTGCGCATGGTGTGGCGCCCCGCCGAGGCCGAGGACGCGACCCAGGAGATCCTGCTCCGCGTCCTCGGCAACCTCGCCACCTGGCGGGCCGAGGCGAAGCTGCTGACCTGGGCCTACCGCATCGGCGTCAACTATCTGCTGAACCTGAAACGCCGGACCCCGCAGGAAGCGGCCGAGCTGAGCCTGGACGCCTACCGCGACGGCTTGGCCGACGGGCTCGCGGAAGACGACTACCGCGGCCCGGAGGCGACCTTGCTCACCGCGGAGGTCCGGCTCAACTGCTCGCAGGCCATGCTGCAATGCCTGGCCCGCGACGAGCGAGTCGCCTTCGTCCTCGGCGACGTCTTCGAACTCAACTCCACCGACGCCGCCTGGATTCTCGACATCCCCCCCGCCGCCTACCGAAAGCGCCTGGAGCGGGCCAAGAAACGCCTCGGCAACTTCCTCACCGCTACCTGCGGCCTGGCCAACCCCGACGCCTTCTGCCGCTGCTCCCGCCGGGTGGAGAAGGCCGTCGCCCTGGGCCGCGTCGACGTCCGCACACCCCACTTCGCCCGCCACCCCATCACCCCCGGCGGCCGCACCGCCGCCCAGGCCGAACAGCAGATGACCCGGCTGCACGACGCGGCCGCCGTCCTGCGCGCCCACCCGGATTACGCTGCGCCGCAAGCGAAGATGGACGCCATCGCGGGGCTGCTGCATTCCGGTCGCTTCCCGCTCCTGGATTAACGTGTTGCGGGACGGAGCAAGTCGCCGCTGAGCACGCCGCGCGCGGTGCGGATCGCCACGGCCGACCAGGCGGCGACCAGCAGTACGTACAGGGCGATCGCGGTGGCGGCGAACAGGTTTGCCCCGGTATGGGTGTAGAGCACGGTGCTGCCGGTGACGCAGGTGCCGAGCGGGAAGGTGAAGCCCCACCAGGTCAGGTTGAAGGTCAATTCGCCTGCCCGGTAGGTCTTTACGGTGATGGCCAGCGCCAGGGCCAGCCACAGCATGGCGAAGCCCCAGGCGGCGATGCCGTAGATGACCGAGAAGACCAGGAAGCCCTTGGCGTACAGGTCGGGCAGGGCGAACGGGGCGGCGTTGGCGAGCAGGCCTGCGGCGGTGATCGATTGGCCGAGCGGGCCGAGCACGATCCACAGCGTCGGCACCATGCCC
Source organism: Nocardia sp. NPDC051756 (assembly GCF_040681495.1). Taxonomy (NCBI): domain Bacteria; kingdom Bacillati; phylum Actinomycetota; class Actinomycetes; order Mycobacteriales; family Nocardiaceae; genus Nocardia; species Nocardia sp. NPDC051756. The sequence goes on from NZ_JBFAYV010000010.1 coordinate 61,030, forward strand.
GCGTGCGGGGTGCCGTGATGCACCAGGCGCGACCAGATCATGGTGATGGTGACCAGCGCGGCGAGCAAACTGAGGCCGAACATGGCCACGCAGAGCAGGATCATGGTCAGGCGCAACTGGCCCGCGGGAGTATGCGGGACGAGCAGCGCGCCCATCGCGGCCGAAACCATCGGCGGCACAACGGGCATCAGCCAGCCACCGAAGGCCGCGTCCGCCTCGACCCGATGCCTGGTGAACATCCGGTAGGGGATGGCGCATGCGGTCAGCAGGCCGAGCAGGGTGCCTGCGGTCCACAGCACCCAGTCGATCGCCACGGCGGCCGGCAGGCCGATCACGTCGGAGCCGAGCATCAGGGTTCCGCCGCCGACGGTCAGCAAGGCCATCGGGGGAGCCCCGAAGAACTGCGACATCACCGGGTGGTTGCGATGGTCACGGGCGGTCTCGGGAAACCGCACCCGGTGCGCGACCCACGCGACGCTCAGGGCCACCAGCAACCCGGCGGCCAGCGCCCACACGCCGGTCGCCGCGCTGCGCAGCCCGGGGAACTGCATCGGCAGGGTGGCCGCCGCGGTCGCGACGATGCCGGTGCCCATCACCGCGGCGAACCAGTTCGGGCCGAGTTGGCGCAGGGAGCCGGGGCGGCGGTCGGCGCGCTGGTCGAGCTCGCCGACCACGCGCCGCGGCGAGGCGGGGCGGAAGGTCACGGTGGCGGTCATGTCTTCAGCGTCGTCGCAGGCCACGGTGTCGGGTAGCGGGCATGTTCCTATGCATGCATAGACTCGTTCTATGCCCCTGTCGCCCCGTGTCCCCGACCTGGCCGCGCTGGACCTGCTGCTTTCGGTGATCGAACTGGGCAGCCTCGGTCGCGCGGCGGCCGCGCACGGCATCAGCCAGCCGTCCGCGTCGTCGCGGATCAGCTATCTGGAGAAGCTGGTCGGCATGCCGGTGCTGGAGCGCACCACCCTCGGCTCCCGGCCGACCCGCGCCGGCTCGCTGATCGCGGAGTGGGCCCGCGGCGTGGTCCGCGCGGCCGAGCAACTCGACGCGGGCATCGACACGTTGCGCGCCGAGCGCGACTCGCACCTGCGCGTCGCGGCGAGCCAGACGATCGCGGAATATCTCTTCCCGGCCTGGCTGATGAAACTGCGGGCCACCGCGCCGGGCACGGCCATCGCGCTGGAATCCGGCAACTCCGTCGAGGTGGCCAAGGAGGTGCTCGACAACAAGGCGGCGATCGGCTTCATCGAAGGACCGCAGAACTTCCGCGGCCTCCAATCTCACGTCGTCGCACACGATCACCTGATCGTCGTCGTCGCCCCGGCGCACCGCTGGGCCCGTCGCGGCTCGGTCACGCTCACCGAACTTGCCGAAACCCCGTTGATCCAAAGGGAAACCGGCTCGGGCACCCGAAACTGGTTCGAGCACGCGGTCTCGCGCAAGATCCCCGGCTGGCGACCCGAGGTCGCCCTGGAGCTGTCCTCCACCACCGCGATCAAGACCGCCGCGGCATCCGACGTCGGCCCGGCGGTGCTCAGCTCACTGGCGGTGGCCGCCGAAATCGCCGCCGGCACATTGGTTTCCCCGAAGATCACCGACCTCGACCTGGAACGTACGCTGCGCGCCGTGTGGCCGACCGGGCAACGACTGACCGGCCCCGCCCGCGAGCTGTACTCGATCGCCCGGGCCGGCTAGCCCTCACGCACTGTCGGCGGGCTGCGCGGTCGGGGGAACGCCGGTGTCCAGGAAGCGAATCAACCGATCGATGCGCGACGTGTGGTCGACGCAGCGTTCCAGGTGATGGGCCAGCAACGCGACATTGATGGCGGCGGTGGTCGGCTGGGCCGACGCGGACGCGGCGAGCGCCGAATGCAGTTGCTTGTGCAGCAGTTCCATCGCGTGCAAGCCGGGATCGTGTTCACCGGGCGGTTCCTGATGACCCGTGGCGACAGCCTCGCCGCTGAGCGCGGTGCGGGTCGCGGCCAGTCGGCCCATCTCCGCGAGAATCTCCAGAATCGATTGCGGCGCAACGTGTCCCGGATGACTCTGATAGACCTGATCGGCAACCTGGCTGAACAGCGCGCCGACTCGGGACAACTCCGTCGCGATCTGGATGGCGGTGACCACGTGCCGTAGATCCCGGGCGACCGGTGCCTGCAACGCGAGCAGCACCACCGTCCGCGCCTCGCACGCGCCGTACATCTTCTGTAGTTGCTCGTCCAAGGCGAACACCTCATAGGTGGCGGTGAGATCGGCGCCGACGAGTGCGTCGGTCACCCGCTCGGCCGCGTCATGGGTGAGCCGGCACATCAACGTCAAATCATTGGTCAACGCGACGAGCTCGCGAGTGAACTGGGTGCGCACGCGCAAATTCTCGCCCATATCCGCGCGGCCGGGCACACTAATCCCCTCCTGGACATGAATTGACGGTGCAGATGATGCCAACTCGGTGCGGTCTGGCCGAAAATAGGAAGGGCACTTGACCGCGACTGACAGGATTGTGGTGTGAAGCGCGATGTCTCAGCTCAGCTCGAGGTGGCGATCACCGCGCCGACCACGCTCGAATTCCAGATCGCCGTCGCCAGACAGCCGAATCTGGACCTGAACGAGTCGCTGGTGTTCGAGCTCGACGGCTGGGCGATCACGCCGTGGGAGATCCTCGGCCCGCACGGCACCCGGATTCACAAATTCTCGGTCGGCCCAGGCACTTTGCGCGCGCACTATCGCGCGACCGTGCTGGGCGCCGCGAGCCCGGATTCCGGTTCCGACTACGACCGCGCGCTGTATCTGCGCCCCAGCCGGTTCGCCGAGTCGGACAAGCTGCTCGGCTTCGCCGCCACCGAATTCCCTTCCGGCACACCGGATGCGCAGCTCGCGGTGCAGGTCGCGCAGTGGGTCGGCCGGCGGATCCGGTACGTGGCAGGCAGCAGCGACCCCATCGACGGTGCGGTGGAGACGCTGCTGTCCGGCGCCGGTGTGTGCCGCGACTTCGCGCATCTGGTCGTGGCCCTGTTGCGCGCGGTGAAGGTGCCCGCGCGGGTGGTGTCGGTGTACGCGCCGGGCTGTTCACCGATGGATTTCCACGCGGTCGCCGAGGCCTACGTCGACGGCGCCTGGCGGGCGCTCGACGCCACCGGGCTCGCGCCGCGCTCGACGCTGGTCCGGATCGCTACCGGCCGGGACGCCTCCGACGTCGCCTTCCTGGACAACCACGGCGGCGAGATCATCGTGCACAGCTTGCAGGTCACCGCCCTGGTCGACGGCTTCCTGCCGTTCGACGACAACGTCACCCTGACCTCGGTCTGCTGACCGCGCTCAGGAAATGTTCTTCAGGAAAGACACCGCGTTCGCGCTGCCCGCCACCACGACATCGAGCTTGCCGTCACCGTCGTAGTCGGCGATGGCCGGCGTCTGCGGCTGCGAGGTGACGCCGAAATCGCCGGTCTTGCTGATGGTTCCGCCGTTGCCGGTGAAGATCACGATCTTGGAGTTCAGCACCGCCGACATCGCCGCGTCCAGCTTGCCGTCCTTGTTGAAGTCGGCGGCGGCGATGCTGGTCGGGCCGAGGCCGGAGACGGCAATCCGGTCGGTCTTCTTGAATCCGCCGTTCCCGTCGGACAGCAGCAGCGTGGTGCTGAAGGAGAACGAGTCGGCGGTGATCACGTCGTCGATGCCGTCGCCGTCGAAGTCGCCCGCGCGCACGTCCTCGGTGATCAGGCCGGACGTGCTCGCCCCGCGCCGGGTGAAGCTGCCGTCGCCGTTGCCGGTGAAGACGTGCACCTGTTGCAGCACGTCGTTGTTCACCGCGATATCGATCTTGTTGTCCGAGTTGAACTTTCCGACGGTGAACGCGGCGGCGACCCCGGGGATCAGGCTGGTCGGCCCGGCGTCCAGGGTGCCGTCGCCCTGGCCGAGCCAGGTCTGCACGCCCGCCGGGGCCAAGCTGAGCACGTCGGCCTTGCCGTCGCCGTTGGCGTCGGCGACGATCACTTCCTGTTGTGCGCCTTCGAGAGTCGTGTACTTCTTCGCCGCGCGGAAAGTGCCGTCGCCGTTGTTGACGAACGTCGCGATCGTCGTCCACGCCTGCGCGACCACATCCGGCTTGCCGTCGCCGTTCAGGTCGCCGACGCCGACCGCGCCGAAACCGATCCCGACGTCGCCCACCCTGACGCCGGTGTTGAACCGGCCGTCCCCCTTGCCGGTCATCAGAATCGGCCCCGCCCCTTGGAAATCGGCCGCGACGACATCGGGCTTGCCGTCGCCGTTGAAGTCGGCGGTGACGGTGCCGATCGGGGACGGGCCGGGCCCCCAGGACGGGAATTGGCCGCCGGACGGTGAATCCACCTTCGGCGCGAAATTGATCGCCCCCGCGGCGTGCGCGGGGGCGGCGGCGATCAGGCCGGAGCCGATCAGGGACAGTGCCGCGGCGGTCGCGGCGAGAACTAGGCCGCGCGAATGCAGGGATGAATCATGCATGAGTGGTCCTGGTGTGTTCAGAGTTATTGCAGGGCACGGACTTTATGACGTGCATCACACTGAAACACGGCTATTCACGGCAATTCGTCGGATTGCCCACCGCCGCGGCAATTCGCTGTTGCACTGTGCCAAAAGCGCTTTCGGCATTGTGTCGTTAATTCACGCACGTCGTGCGGCACAGTGCCCAAGCCGGTGCTACCGTCGCCGCATGCCGAGCAAGCGCGATATTCAGCACCGACTGGTGACCACATTGCAGCGCCGGATCGTCAATCCGTTGCAGCGCAAGGTGCCCGCCCAGCAGTTGCTGGAAACCGTCGGCCGGGTGAGCGGACAGCCGCGCATCACCCCGATCGGCGGCCGCAAGCTCGACCACGAATTCTGGCTGGTCTCCGAGTTCGGCGACCGCTCGCAGTACATCCGGAACATCAAGGCGAACAACCGGGTTCGGCTGCGCCTGCACGGCCGCTGGTACACCGGCACCGCGCACCTGCTGCCCGAGGACGACGCCCGCGCCCGGCTGCGCGAACTCCCGCGCGGCAACAGTGCCGTGGTGCAACTGGTCGGCACCGACCTGCTCACCGTCCGCATCGACCTGGACAGTTAGCCGCGGGTTACTCCGTCGCGCACTTCGACCAGAATTCGAAGGGGCCCTGGACGTTCCAGTCGTTCTGCGCCCTGGCCTGCGCCTTGTTCTGCGCGTCGGGGATGGTGAGACCCCAGGCGGAGGCCCAGCCGTTGTTGCGGCCGAAGGCGAACGCGACGCAGGCGTCCTTCGACCAGATGGGTTCCTGACAGGAGAAGCCGCACGCGACCTGGGCCTGGCCGACGGCGGCATCCTGGCCGAGCGAGCTTCTGGCCCAGTGCACTTCGTTGCTGGCCTCGTTGTAGGCCGCCGCGATCCACACGGTCGCGGGCTTGGGCGGGGTCGTCGGCGCCGTGGTGATCGGCGGGACCTTGGCGCTGGGCCGGGGCGTGGTCGGTGCGCCGGCCGCGCTGGTGGCGACGACGAAGCTGGTCGTGGTGGTCGCGCCCGCGTCGTCGCGGTGGTGCTTGGCGTTGTTCTTCCACACCTTCAGCCCGATGATCCCGGCGATCACCAGCACGGTGAGCAGGATGGAACCGATTGCGGCGAGCACCTTTCCGCCACCCCCACCGCCGCCGGACCCGGATGGGCCGGGCCCGTACTGCGGTGGAAATCCCGGCGGGGGCGGACCCGGTGGAAAGCCGCCCTGCTGCGGCGGATACTGCTGCGGCGGTTGCTGATACATCGGTTGCTGCTGATACTGCGGCACCGACGGGTACTGCGAAACCTGCTGCTGCGCGTACGGATCGTAGGGCTGTCCCTGCTGATACGCCGGATCCGGCTGACTCAGCGGATTGAACACGGTCGGGTCCGACGGCGGCACCGGTTGGTGAGCCGGATCCGGCTGACTGAGCGGGTTCAGCTGAGTCGGGTCCGGGGGCGGTGAGTAGCCCTGCTGGGCCATCGGGTTGAGCATGGTCGGATCCGGCGGCGGTGGGTAGCCCTGCTGGCCCATCGGGTTGAGCATCGTCGGATCTGAACGCTGATGGTCGGGCGCCTGCTGCTCGCCCGCGCGCGCGTCGTGCGCGTTCGGGTCGTAAGGCTGCCCGGGATATTGGCCGGGTGGGTATGACATGCGCCCCCGCTGTTGTTCGTCTCGATCAAGGCCGACCCAGGGTATCGGCTCGGTAGCCAGTTATCTGCCCCTGTCGGTAGGGGCGTTAACGCTCGACCGGGTTACCGCATCGGAAAGCGCCGGGCGGCGCGTAGTTTCGTTCGTGCGGACAGCACACATCGACTGGAGGGTGTATGACGATCGAGATTCCCGAGAAGGCCAGGGACCTGCTGGAGCGGCCCACCTATGCGAACCTCGGGACGACACGGCCGGACGGGGCGCCGCAGGTGAACCCCATGTGGTTCGTGTGGGACGGGGAGTTCATCTGGTTCACCCACACCAACTACCGGCAGAAGTTCAAAAATCTCGCGCACGAGCCGCGGGTATCGATCTCGATCTCGGACCCGGACAACCCGTACCGGTACATCGAGGTTCGTGGTGTGCTCGACCACATCGACGACGACCCCGAGGGCGCGCTCTACTCCCGCCTGTCCGAGCGCTACGGCAACGGCCCGGTGGTGCCACCGGACGCGAAGGACCGGGTGGCGATCGCGATCCGCCCCACCGGCGTCACCGGGTACGCCCTGCGCGACTGATTCGATGGTCCCGGCCGCGGAGCGCGCTCTCGGCCGGGACCGGCGAAGCTGGGTTTGCGGGCCGATAGAAACGGGCAAATCGCCCTGCGGCACCGCTCTGACCAGGATGCGGAGGGTTAGCTGCAACGATGGAACACATGATCCGTGTGTTGACCGACCGCTGGACCGTGTTCATTCCTATCCTTGCCGCCCTCGCGCTGGCGGCCACCTGGGGCCGAAGTCTGTCCGGGGTGGCCGTCGTCGCGGTGGCCGCGGCCCTGATCGGTGCGGTGCTCGCGGCGGTCTATCACGCGGAGGTGGTCGCGCACCGGGTCGGCGAACCGTTCGGGTCGCTGGTGCTCGCGGTCGCGGTGACCATCATCGAGGTGGCGCTGATCGTCACGCTGATGATCTCCGGCGGGGACAAGGCCGCGTCGTTGGCCCGGGACACCGTCTTCGCCGCCGTGATGATCACCTGCAACGGCATCTTCGGCCTGTCCCTGCTGGTCGGCGCGCTGCGCCGGCGGGTGGCGGTGTTCAACGCCGAGGGCACCGGCGCGGCGCTGGCCACGGTCGCGACGCTGGCCACGCTCAGCCTGGTGCTGCCGACCTTCACCACCAGCCAGTCCGGGCCGGAGTTCTCCGCCGGGCAGCTGGCCTTCGCCGCGGTCGCCTCGCTGGCGCTGTACGGGCTGTTCGTGATGGTCCAGACGGTGCGGCATCCGGACGACTTCCTGCCGGTCGAGGGCAACGGCGTGGTCACCGACGACGACGAGCACAGCGAATCGCCGACCAGCAAGGCCGCGCTGCTCAGCCTCGCGATGCTGTTCGTCGCGCTGGTCTGCGTGGTCGGCCTGGCGAAGGTGGTCTCGCCGTCGATCGAGTCGGCCGTCGCCGACGCCGGGCTGCCGCCGTCCGCGGTCGGCGTGGTGATCGCGTTGCTCGTGCTGCTGCCCGAGACGCTCGCCGCGGTGCGGGCCGCGCGGCGCGATCAGGTGCAGATCAGCCTCAATCTCGCGCTCGGCTCGGCCATGGCCAGCATCGGCCTGACCATTCCGGCGATCGCGGTGGCGACCATTTGGCTGGACGGTCCGCTGGAACTCGGGCTCGGCGCCACGCAAATGGTGTTGCTCGCGCTCACCATCGTGGTCGGCGTGCTGACGGTTGTTCCCGGTCGGGCGACGCTTTTGCAGGGCGGGGTGCATTTGGCGCTGTTCTCCGCATTCGTGTTCCTCGCGGCCAGTCCGTAGCGGAAGCGTGATTCAGCTCACGGATAAGAATCCGAATTGCCGATCGAGTGATCGCGGTCACTCCCATTCGGTGTGCTGACTGTTGTCCCAGCGTGCACGGGTTTGTCGCGCTACCGCGTCTACCTTGTCTTTTTCGCTGATTTGGTCCGCATCGCAAGGACACCGCGATCTTGCTCGGAGTTAACCGAGTTACGTGATGCGCATCATATTGATTAGCAAAATGCGCTGATAACTTGTTGCAGAACGCCGAACTACTTCCATCCGGACGTTTTGACCAGCGCTTTCGGCTAGTCACCGGCAATCGAATAGGAGGCGATGATCACACCGTGATCAGCTTTACTGTTACCGATTGTCACCGATAGCTTCTTGGTGGCAGTGACGCCCATCATGGAGAGAGCGATTGTGAAACCTGAGACACACCGGCCTGGCCGGGGCCACGCGTGGCGCCTGTGACCCGGGCTCGCTCGAGCGCTACTGCCGTTCGTATCGTCCGCAAGAACTTCTCCGACACGGTCGTCTCGTCGTTGCGGACGTTCGGTCGTGCCGTGGACATCGCGCGCGAATCGGTGACCGGCACGGTCACCGGGATCGCCCGCGGGCAGTTCCAGTGGCGCGAGGCGACCACGCAGGCTTGGCGTCTGGTGACCGTCACGGCGATACCCGCGATCTTGATCGCGATCCCCTTCGGCGTCATCGTCTCCATTCAGGTCGGCAATCTCATCCACACCCTCGGCGCGGACTCGCTGCTCGGCGCGACCGGCGGCCTCGGCGTGATCAAACAGGGCGCACCGCTGGCCACCGGATTCCTGCTCGGCGGCGCGGGCGCCGCGGCCATCGCCGCGGATCTCGGCGCACGCACCATCCGGGAAGAGATCGACGCGCTCAACACCATGGGCATCAGTCCGATTCCGCGCCTGGTGATTCCGCGGCTGGTCGCGATGATCCTGGTCGCGCCGCTGCTGAACATCCTCATCATCTTCGTCGGCATCGTCGCGGGTTACGCGGTCGCCGTCGGCGGCCAGAACGTCACCCCCGGCAGCTACTGGGCCACCTTCGGTTCCTTCACCACCGTCGCCGACGTGTGGGTCTCGCTGCTCAAGGCCGCCCTGTTCGGTTTCCTCGTGGTGGTCATCGCCTGCCAGCGCGGGCTCGAGGCCAAGGGCGGACCGCGCGGCGTCGCCGACGCGGTGAACGCGGCCGTGGTGCTGTCGGTCGTGTCCATCGCCATCGTCAACCTGGGCGTCACCCAGGTGGTCGAGATGTTCCTGCCGACCAGGCTGGTCTGACGTGGCTGCCTCCAGTTACGCGCCCAGGGGACTGGGCTGGATCGCCCGCTTCTACCACCGGCGCGGCCTGCTCCTCGCGCGCTTCGAATCGCTCGGCTTCGTGCTGGCCTTCGTCTGGCAGGTGCTGTCCTCGATCCCGTCGACGCTCAAGCACTACCGCGACGAGACGTTGCGCATCATCTCCGACATGACTTGGGGCCGCGGCTCGGTCATCGTCGGCGGCGGCACCGTGCCGATGATGATCGTGCTCGGCCTGGTCATGGGCGCCTCGGTGGCCGTCGAATCGTTCACCATGCTGAACATGCTCGGCATGGGCCCGGTCACCGGCATCGTCTCCGCCTACGCGACCACCCGTGAGCTCGCGCCCATCGCCGCGGCCATCGGCTTCGCCGCGCAGGCCGGCTGCCGAATCACCGCCGAGATCGGCTCCATGCGCATCTCCGAGGAGATCGACGCGCTCGAGGCCATGGGCCTGCGCTCGGTGCCGTTCGTGGTGACCACCCGGGTGATCGCCGGCGCGATCTCGATCGTGCCGACCTTCCTGATCGGGCTGATCCTGGCCTACCTGTCCTGCCGCGGGCTGATCACGCTGGTGCACGGGCAATCCGCGGGCGTCTACGACCACTACTTCTTCCAGTTCGTGTCCGGGTTCGACGTGGTCGCCGCGGTGATCAAGGTGGCCATCTTCGCCACCGTGGTGATCCTCATCCACAGCTACTACGGCTTCTTCGCCACCGGCGGACCCGAGGGCGTCGGCATTGCCTCCGGCCGCGCGGTGCGCGCCTCGTCGGTGGCGATCGTGGCCATCGACATGGTCCTCACCATCGTGCTGTGGGGCTTCAACGCGACGATCAGCTTTACGGGGTAATGGCGATGCCGAAGTACGGAATGCCCGGAGTGGCCATCGACAAGCGGCAGACCCGGCTGGTCGGGGTGGTCGCGGTCGGCGTGATCGTCGCCGTCCTGGCGGCCAGCTTGATCTATCGGGAGTTCCGCTCCGACAACGGATTACAGATCACCCTGCACACCGAGCAGATCGGTGACGGCGTGCTGGAGGGCACCCCGGTGCGGGTCGACGGCGTCCAGGTGGGCACGGTCGCGGCGATCGCCCCCGACGAACGCGGCACGCAGCGAATCACCTTGCGGCTCAACCCGGCTCAACTGCACGGCCTGGACGACAGCATGAAGGTCGACTACGCCCCCGCGAACCTGTTCGGCATCAGCGAGATCGGCCTGCGCCGCGGTTCCGGCGGATCGGCGCTGCGCGACGACAGCGTGATCGACCTGACCGGCAGCCACACCGACGCGGTGTTCGACGCCACCATGGGCAGCATGCTGCGCAGCCTGTCGCAGACCGGCGACTCGGTGCTCACCCCGCAGATGGCCACGGTGATCAGCCAGGTCTCGCACGACATGAAGGCGTTCACGCCGCTGGCGCAGTCGATCATCCAGGTCGCCCAGATCGTCACCGACAACCAGCGGATGCCGCCCTCGGAGCTGGCCGGCCGGCTCGGTCCCGCGTTCTACGGCGCGGGTGATTTCGCCGGCGCGAACGAGCTGATGGTCTACATCCTGCGGAATATCCCACGGCTGCAAAGCAATCGGGACGCCTACGACGCGGGCGTGCGGATGCACACCGAACGGCTGCTGCCCGGCATCGCGAATCTCGGCGGTGCGCTCGGCGGCGACCTCTCCGGCCTCACCGACCAGCTCGGCCCGGTGCTGGCGCTGCTCGCGCAGATGGTGCCGCAACCGCGCCAGTCCGGCGCCGACCTGACCGAACTGCTGCGCCGCCTGCGCGCGGCCATGCCGGATACCCCGGACGGCCCGGTGCTGAACGCCGAGGTCGACGTGAGCGGGATGCCGGTGCTCGCGCCGCTGCTGGGTGGTGTCCGATGAAAGTACGTTCCGCCGCATGGCGGCTCGCGTTGTTCGCCGCCGTGATGATCGGCGTGCTGTTCATCGTCTGCACCGCGATCAAGCGGCCGGTGTCCGGCCCGACCGAACAGCACGCCGCGCTGTTCACCGACGCCAACGGCCTCAAGGTCGGCGACGACGTGCGCATGTACGGCGTGCAGGTGGGCAAGGTCGACGGCGTCGCGCTCGACGGCACCCAGGCCCGAGTCCGGTTGTCGCTCAAGACCGATGCGCCGATCTACGACAACTCGAAGCTGGCCATCCGCTACCAGAACCTCACCGGACAGCGCTACATCGATCTGCAACAGCAGCCCCAGCCCGGCAAGCGCATCCCGGCCGGCGCGACCGTCGGCACCGATCACACGGTGCCTTCGTTCGACGTGACCAGCATGTTCAACGGCCTGAAGCCGGTGCTGGCCACCATCTCCCCGGAGGAGATCAACCAGTTCAGCGCCAGCATGGTCGCGCTGATCGAGGGCGACGGCAACGGCATCGGGCCCGCGCTGGAGGCGATCGACAAGCTCGCGGCGCACGTCAAGGACCGGCAGACGGTGATCGACGCGGTGCTGCAGAACCTGTCCGACCTGCACGACACGGCCAGCGGCAAGATCCACTACATGGTGCCGATCCTGGCCCGGCTGGCCGACGTCATCTCCGGCCTGCAATCCAACATGACCGGCCTGGCGCAGTTCGCCGCGGCCGCGCCGTCGGTGCTCGGGCCGCTGGACAACCTGTTCAACGCGCTCGGCCTGCAAAGCCCCGACGACGTGAACGCGTTGATCCAGAAGATCTTCCCCGATCCCCAGCAGGCCCTGGAGGTGTTCGACAAGCTGCCCGGGCTGCTGGCCGGCTTCGACGCCGCCATCCCCAAATCCGCGGTGGCGGGCTGGAAGCCGCAGTGCTCCAAGGGCCAGGCCGACGTGCCGCAGGTATTCGGCGTACTGATCGCAGGACAGCAGGTGGCGGTATGCGCTGGTTGAGCAGGATGTTCCCCGATCGCCGGGTGATCGGCGAGCCGGAGCGCAAGCGGCGCGAGATCCGGCTCGGCATCGTCGGCGTGGTGCTGGTGGCGATCCTGGCGATCGCGGCCGGGGTGCTCTATGTCGTCCCGTTCGGCAAGAAGACCTATACGGCCGAACTGTCGGAGGCCCAGTCGGTGCAGTCCGGCGACGACATCCGGGTCGCAGGCGTCAGCGTCGGCACGGTGAAATCACTGGAGCTGAAACCGGATCGGGTGATCATGCGGTTCACCGTCGACTCCTCGGTGTTCGTCGGTGACCAGTCCACGCTGGACGTGCGCATGCTCACCATCGTCGGCGGTAACTACGTCGCGCTGTTCCCCTCGGGCGCTAAACCGCTGGGGGACAAGCACATTCCGACCGACCGGGTGCGGCTGCCGTACAGCCTGGTGCAGACCTTCCAGGACGCGGCCGAGCCGCTGCGCAAGATCGACGGAGATACCTTGCGGCGCAACCTCGCCGCGCTCGGCACCTCGGTCGCGCAGGCCCCCGACACCCTGCGCACCACGCTCGACAGCCTCAACAGCTTCGTCGACGACCTCAACCGCCAGCACGTGATGATCTCCAAGGCGATCGCCAACGCCGACGAGTACGTCACCATGTACGACGGCGCCAAGGGCTCGCTCGGCCGGCTGGTGGCCGCCACCAACCTCCTGGAGGACCTGGTGCTGGACAAGCGCGCCGAGCTGGCCGAGGGCATCCGGCTGCTGAACGCGGTGATCAGCAAGGCCGCGGCCATCGCGCCCACCTACGCCGAGATCAAGCCGAAGTTGCAACCGCTCTTCGACGCGGTGCCGCGAATGGAGGAGCTGCTCGGCCGGCTCGATCCGGTCGTCGGTTCCGTGCAGGACATCCAGCAGAAGCTGTCGGCGCTGGCCATCCCGGACGACGGCGTGACCATCGATCAGTCCGGCCAGACCATTACCGCGCCCCCGAACGCGCTTGCGCGCGTGTGTGTCCCGGTGCCGGGGAGGGATTGCTGATGCTGCACAAGGTCCTCGGTTCCCGGGCGTTCATGTCGGTCTCGGGTGCGGTCGTCGCCATCGCGCTGGTGGTCGTCGGCTACTTCATCGTCTTCGATCCGCTGAAGAAGACCGAGAGTTATTGCGCGATCATGCCGGACACAGTCGGGCTCTACGTCGGCAATCAGGTGACCATGCGCGGCATTCCGGTGGGCACCGTGACTTCCATTGCCCCGCAGGGGAAAGCGGTGAAGGTGGAGTTCGCCGTCGAGGCGGACAAGCCGGTCTACGCCGACGCGGGCGCGACCACGCTGGCCAACAGCATCGTCGCGGCGCGTGAGCTGGCGGTGGTGTCGACCGGCAAGAACACCGCGCGCTGGAACTCCGCGCAGTGCATCACCAAGACGATGACGCCGAAGAGCGTCACCGAGACGCTGAACGCCGTCGCCCAGCTGTCCGCGGAGATCTCCGGCCCGGACTCCAAGACGCCCGACGCGCTGGCCAACGGGTTGTCCCAGTTGAACGCGGCCACCGCGGGTACAGGGCCGCAGATCAACGAGATCATCAAGCAGCTCAGCGGCGCGATGGCCTCCCCGGACGCGGACATCGGCCACCTGGTCGGCGTCTTCGACGCGTTCTCCTCGGTCGGCAAGAAGGTCGAAGAGCATTGGGGCGACATCGAATCCATGTTCACCCGGTTGGCCCCGGTGCTCGTCACGGCTCGGGCGGACCTGCTGGTGCCGGGCGCGGACGTGATCGACGGTCTCGCCCAACTGCTTCCGGTGCTGAACGACCTGACCACCGCGTTCGGTGATCCGATCATGCAGACCCTCGATTTCACCGTGCCGCTGGTGAAGTTCCTGCGCGCCCGGGTCGGCTCGCTGGCCCAGGTCGTCTCGATGATGCCGGTGCTGACCGACGCCTTCCGCTCGGTGGGCAAGGGGATCGCCTACGCCCCACCGAAGGTCGCGATCCCGCAGGAGGCCTGCGCGGCGGTGAACGTGGTGACGCCGGGGCGCTGCACCGCGGACGGCGGCGTGGCGAAGATCGACATGGCGGACCTGGTGTTCGGAATGGCAGGTGCGCGATGAAGATTCAGCGAGACGACGCGGGTCAGTGGACCGTTTCCTTCCAGCGTCGCGAAAGTAGTAGGCGTGCTGCGCGTTTCACCGCGGGCGCCGCGGCGGTCATGGTAGCCGTGCTGCCCGCCGCCGGTTGCGCCTTCGACCCGTCGTCGGTGCCGGTGCCCGGCGCCGAGGTCTCCGGCGCCACCTACACCATCAAGATCCAGTTCCAGAACGTGCTGAACCTGCCCGCGCGGGCCAAGATCATGGCCAATGGCGCGCAGGTCGGCACGGTTTCGGATGTGACGGTGGTGGATTCGGCCAAGGCGGGCGGTCGCGGCGGCTACGTCGTGGTCGAGGCCCGCATCTCGAAATCGGTGCAGCTGCCCGCGGCCACCCGTGCCGAACTGCGGCAGAACACCGTGCTCGGCGACATCCACCTCGCGCTGCTCACCCCGACCAACGGCTTCGACAAGCTGCTGCCCGCGGACGGCACCATTCCGCTGTCGCAGACGAAACCCCCGGTGCAGCTGGAAGATACGATGTCCGCGCTGGCCACCTTCACCCAGGGCGGCGCGATCCAGCAGGTGCAGGACACCATCGAACAGCTCAACGACGTGCTGCCCAAGGATGCCGGCCGGACCGCGCAGATCGGCAAGACCATGGCCGACGATGCGGTCGATCTGGGCAACCACCTGGACAAGCTGGATTCGCTGCTCGACGGCATCGACCGCAACTCCAATGTGCTGCACGAGATCCGGCCGGAACTCGCGCAGCTGCTCACCCAGGAGTCGGTCGATCAGATGAACGGCATCGCGCCGTCCATCATCGGCGTGACCAAGATCTTCGACGCGCTCGGCCCGATCGGCACCTCGCTCACCTGGCTCGGCCCGCTGCTGACCAGCGCCGACGGCACCGTGCAGGCGTTCCTGCCGCTGCTCGCCTCGGCCCGGCCGCTGGATCTGAGCCAGCCGTCGAACCTGCAGACCCTGGTCTCGCTGATCCGCGACAAGATCATTCCGTTCGCCGAGCGCGGCCCCAAGGTGAACATCGTCGGGGCGCGGACCGACGGCGCCGCGGTGCCGGTTCAGGATCAGACCGACCGGATCATCCAGACGCTACGCATGATCGGAGTCGTCCGATGAAGCTCGGTTCGCTCGCCTCGCTCGGCGGCATCGCCGCCATCATCGTGCTCGGCGCGGGGTATCTGACCTTCGGCGTGGTGCGGGTCGATCCGCTGCGCGACTACACCCACGCCACTATGGTGCTGGCCAATTCCGGTGGGCTGGCGGTCGGTTCGCCGGTGCTGCTCACCGGCATCGAGGTCGGCCGGGTCAACTCGGTGACCAACAGCATCGCCGGCGTCGAGGTCGGCCTGAAGCTGGTCGCCGACCGGCAGGTGCCCACCGACAGCATGGTCACCATCGAGCACCTGTCCGCGCTGGGTGAGCCTTACGTCGAGTTCCGGCCGAATTCCGAAGGCGGACCGTACATTCGGGACGGCCAGCAGCTCAAGACCGCGAATGTGCGGACGCCGCTGTCGATTCCGGAGGTCGCCCGGCTGGCCACCGCGACGCTGAACCAGCTCGACCCGAACATCGTCGGCTCGCTGGTGAGTACGGCGGAGCAGTCCCTGGTCGGCACCGACGGCGCGATCCCCAACCTGGCGCGCTCCGGCGACCTGCTCGCCGCGGCCATCATGAGCCGCAACCCGCAGATCGTCTCGCTGCTCAACAGCTTGCAGAACACGGCGACCAATATGGACTGGGTCGGCCCGTCGTTCAGCGCCGCCGCACCCGAGTGGACCAAGTTCGCCGAGGCGGTGAGTAACCTGGTCACGCACGTGGGCAGCATGGTCGACAGCGAGCCGATCGACCAGTACACCACCGGCAACGGCATCGCTCCGTTCACCGACAAGACCGTTGCCGCGTTGCGCGAGTTGCAGCCGGAGCTGAGTTCGCTCGCGCCGATCCTGCGTCCGCTGCTCGACGCGATCGTCTCGGCCGCGCCGCGGATCGATATCTCCGCCCTGATCTCCCAGGCCCTCGCCGACGTCGACGCCGGCGGCGCCGTCAAGGTGCGGGTCGCCGTCAAGTAGGAAAGGAGGCCGCGATGTCGAACGACGTTGTGACCGAACCGAAGTCGAACACCGACGAAGAACCCACCGCGGCCGCGCCTGCGCCCGCGGCGGACCAGGGCGGGCGGACCGTATCGATCCGCCTGTCGACCGTCGCGTTCGGCGCCGCGCTGGTGGCGCTGGCCGCCGCCACCGCCGTGTTCGCCACGCTGTGGACCTCGGCGCGCGGCGAGGTCAGCGACCGCGACGCCGCGGCCGCCGCCGACCGGCACGCCGAGCAGGTCGCCACCGACTACGCGGTCGGCGCGTCCAACATCAACTTCCAGGACGTCAACGGCTGGGTGGCCAAGCTCAAGGCCAACACCACCCCGCAGCTGGCCGGCAAGTTCGACGCCACCGCGTCGAAGTTGCAGGACATCCTGGTCCCGCTGAAGTGGACCTCGACCTCCACCCCGATCACCGCCAAGGTGATGAACACCGACAACGGGGTCTACAAGGTGAACGTCTTCCTCAACGTCACCTCGACCAGCGCCCAGACGCCCGAGGGCGCGCAGACCACGGTCACCTACACGGTGAACGTGGATCCGAACAATGGCTGGAAGGTCGCCGACGTCGGCGGGGTCGCGGGCGCGCTGCCCAAGCAGTGACCTGCCCCAGCAAACGAGTTTACCGGTAGCTATTTCTCGTAAATGGCTTCTACCTGCATAAATAAAAACTACATAAAGTGAGCATCGACTCAGCAACCTTCGGGTAGCGTGCCGTGAAGATCAACTTTCGTACCGGTATTTCCTGTCCATACAGTGAAGGCGGTTTCGATGGTGGCACCCGGCGGCAGTCACGAACCCGAAGGGGGCGGCGGCGCCGACAACCGTGGCCTGGTCATTGCCGCGGTGGTGGCCGCGGCGCTGGTGCTGGTGGTCGCGGTCGGGCTGCTGCTCGGGTCGGGCGGGGACTCGAAGGACGAGAAGACGGCCTCGACCACGGTCACCGCGAGCCCGTCGTCCAGCGGCAACGCGACCGCCAAGCCCACCCAGGTGAGCCCGGGTCCCGCGACGCCGGTCGCGCCGGTGCCGCAGCCCGCCCGCAAGCTCGGCGACGACTGCTCGGCGGGCGGCATTCTCGCCCGCTGGGATCTGCGCGCGGGGCAGTGGGCCTGTGTCCCGGCCGGGCAGGACGTGCACCGCATCGGCGACGACTGCTCGCACGACGGGATCGTCGCCCGGTGGGGGCGGGGGCACGACGGGCGCTCGGTCTGCCTGCCGCAGGGGCAGGGGCCGGACATCCACGCGGTCGGTGACGATTGCTCGCACGACGGGATCGCCGCGCAGTGGGGTTTGCCGCCGGACGGTCGCTGGGTCTGCGTTCCGCTGCCGCCGGGGGCACCCGTGCCGGCGCCGCCCAATCCGGGCCCGCCGCCCGCCGATCCCGGACCGCCGCCGATGGACCCCGGCCCGCCGCCGGTGAATCCGGGCCCGCCGCCGGCAGACCCGGGCCCGCCGCCTGCCGATCCCGGCCCGCCGCCCGCGCCGGCCCCGCCGCCGGCTCCCGCCCCGCCGCCATTGATTCCCGGGCTGCCGCCGTTCATTCAGGTGCCGCCGCCTCCGCCGCCCGCCCCCTGATCGGGTCCGTCGAAAATCGATCGACACGGCTGAGATGCTCGATGGCGTGACCGTCGTGCCCGAATTCTTCGCCACCCGACTCGCCGGCCAGGAGGGCGCACCGGCCCGCGCCTGGCTCGGCCGCCTGCCCGACCTCGCCGCGCACTACGCCGACCGCTGGCGCCTCACCTTCGACGGACCGTCCATGCACGGCTACGGCGCGCTGGTGCTGCCCGTCCGGCGCGCGGATGGCAGTCCGGCCGTGCTCAAGCTGGCCTACCTGACCCCCGAGACCAAGGACGAGCCGGTCGCGCTGGCCGCGTGGCAGGGTGACGGCGCGGTGCTGCTCTACGAGAGTGATGCCGAGAACGGAGCCATGCTGCTGGAGCGCCTGGATGCCGGGCGCTCGCTGCACACCGAACCGATCGACGACGCGGTGCGGATCACCTGCGAACTGCTGCGCAGGCTGGCAATCCCGGTGCCGCAGGGCATTTCCCGGAACCTGCGCACCGAATCCGCGGGCTGGGCCGAGGAATTGCCGCGGGAGTGGGCCCGCCTCGGCGAACCGTACCCGCGCAAGCTGCTGGATGCGGCCGTCGAGGTGTGCACCCAGCTCGGACCCGTCGCCGACCAGCTGCTGGTGAACGAGGACCTGCACTTCGAGAATGTGCTTGCCGCACAACGCGAGCCGTGGCTGGTCATCGATCCGCAGCCGCTGGCGGGCGATCCGGAATTCGCCACCCTGTCGCTGTTGTGGAGTCGCCGCACCGAATCCGCGCTCGACGACCGCTTCGCCGCCGTGGTCGACCTCGCCGGACTGGACGCCGAGCTGGCCCGCGCCTGGACCCTCGTGCAGTGCGCCCGGAACTGGTTGTGGTTCGCCGAGGAGCCGGACTGCGACGACCCCGGCTACCCGTCCGTCCAGGAGATCGGGCCGTGGGCGCTGCGCTGAACCCTCAGGCGTGCGCGGTCTTTCCGCCGTCGATGACCAGCTGGGCGCCGGTGAGGTAGGGATGGTCGGAGGAGGCGAGGGTGAGCGCGAACGCGGCGATCTCGGCCGCCGTCGCCAGCCGGCCGAGCCCCGGAACATTGCTGCTCGCCCACTGTTTCATCATCACCTGGTACACGTCGTCGGGGATGTTCTCGAATCCGCCTGCCCGGCGCACCAATTCGGTGTCGGTGGTCCCGGGGATCAGCGCGTTGACCCGGATGCCGTTCGCCGCGTAGTCCAGCGCCGCGGCCTGCACCAGGCCGACCAGGCCGCGCTTGCTCGCGGTGTACGCGCCTCTGCCCGCGTCCGTCGTGAGTGCGTTGCTGGACGAGGTGACCACGATGGTGCCGCCGTGGCGGAGCATGTGCGGCACTTCGTATTTCATCGCGAGGAAGGTGCCGCGCAGGTTGGTGTTCAGCACCCGATCGAAGTCCGCCGTGCTGTACTCGTGCAGCTTCTTCTGCACGGTGATGCCGGCGTTGTTGAACGCGACATCCAGTCCGCCATAGGTTTTCACGGTCGCGTCGACGAAATTGCGGATGTCCTCCTCGACCAGGACGTCCGCGCGAATGTAGGTCGCCTCGCCGCCCGCCGCGCGGATCTCGCGCTCCACCGCACGGCCGCGGTCTTCCCGTCGCCCGCAGAACGCGACCCGCCCGCCTTCGGCCGCGAACAACCGCGCCGCCGCCGCGCCGATGCCCGAGGTCGCCCCGGTGATCAACACGGTCTTGCCCTCGAATCGCCGCAACGCGGTCGGGGTGAACTTCGGCGGGTTGGAATCCGTGCCCAGCGCAACACCGGCGAGACCCGCGGCCGCGCCGACCGCGAGACCGGACGCGGCCATCGTGCCGAGCAGGCGCCTGCGGCTCGGCTGTGGCTTGCCGGTTCTCGCAGCGGGGTGGGTCGAGTCGTGCGCTTCGCCGTTGTCGGCCACGTGCACCGAGTCGTTGTCGTTCGTCATGCCCTCACCTTCCCGGCAACCGCGGCCCGGCGACTCCGCCTGCGGGCCCGAATCCCGGCCGCGCGGAGGAGGCCGCTCCTCCGGAGGGAGGAGCCGGGCGGTAGCGGCGCGCGGCATGATGAGGACGTGGTGCGATCGGCGGGAATGACACGTGGCGTGGAATCGTGGCTCGACGCGCGGTTCCTGCCGGTGCGGATGCTGGTGCTCGCGGTCGCGGCGGCGGGGTACCTGGTGTTCCTCGCCGATCGGCCGAGCCTGCTGGACTGGGCGATCGGGGCGCTTGCCGTGCTGGCGACCGCGGGCGGGGTGCGCTGGCCGTTCGGCACGTCGATCCTGGTGAGCGCGCTCTTGCTGCTCGGTTTCGAGATCGGCGATACCGGTCCGGTGGTGGCCAAGGTGGCCGCCGCGATCGCGCTGATCGAGTTGTCCGCGCGCCGATCCGGCTGGCAACCGTGGCTGGCTGCCTGCGCGCTGGCCGCCGCCTACCTCCTGCATCCCAGCGGTGATCTGGCCGCGAACGGTTATCGCGCAGTCGTCATGGCGGGCGCACCGGTATTGATCGGCATCCTGCTGCGCACCGCGCGTGCGGGCGCCGACCACGCGCGCCGGGAAGCGCACGAGATCGCCCAGCGCCGCGACGCCGAGGTCGCCGCGGCCCGCGCCGTCGAACGGACCGCCATCGCCAGGGAATTGCACGACCTGATCGCCCACCACGTGTCCTCCACCGTGCTGCGCGTCGGCGTGGCCAGGCACGCCATGCCCGACGCGCCACCCGGCGCACTCGAGGTCCTCGACGACATCCACGCCAGCGGCAAGGAAACCCTCGCCGATCTGCGCAGACTGGTTGCCATCCTGCGAGATCCGGCGATGACCGGCGACTCCTTCCTCGCCCCCGCCGACCTGCCCGCCGCACTCACCGCCGTGCTGGACCGCGCGCGCCAGTCGGGGATCAGTGTCGACGCCGAGGTGACCGACGACATCATCGAAGTCGATGCGGTACTTGCCCTTACGCTGCTGCGCCTGACCCAGGAGGGCATCTCGAACATCGCGAAACACGCCGGGGCCGGAGCGCACGCGCGGCTGACCATCGCCATGCCGGCCGGCGAGATCCGTTTCACCCTGCGCGACAACGGAATTCCATCGAAATCCGGCAATGGTTCCGCCGTGAACCGATCCAGCGGCCACGGGCTCGGCCTGATCGGCTTGCACGAGCGCGTCGAACTGCTCGGCGGCGAATGCGCCGCCGCCCGGGTCGGCGCGGAATGGCAACTCGCGGCCCGTCTTCCGCTCGGAAAGCCGGTGCTGCCATGACGATTCGCGTGCTCATCGTCGACGACCAGCACCTGGTCCGCGCGGGCCTGCGCATGCTCTGCCAGACCGACGACGGCCTGGCGGTGGTGGGCGAGGCCGCCACCGGCACCGACGCCGTCCGCCTCACCGAACAGTTGACGCCCGACGTGATCCTGATGGATCTGCGCATGCCCGGCATGGACGGAATCCGCGCCACCGCGGCGATTCTCGCCAACCGGCCCAGCGCCCGCGTGCTCGCCCTCACCACCTTCGACGACGACGATCACCTCTACCCGGCCCTCGCCGCGGGCGCCTGCGGGTTCCTGGTCAAGGACGCCTCACCCACCGACCTCCTGCACGGCATCCACCGCGCCGCCGCCGGCGATCATCCCTTCTCGCCCGACATCCTGCGCCGCGTCGTCGACTCCGCCCTGGCCGCCCGCACCGTCGCACCGCCGCGCGCACCCGTCGCGCCCGAAGGCCTGACCACCCGCGAATCCGAGGTCCTCGCCTTGGTCGCCGAGGGCCTCGCCAACGCCGACATCGCCGACCGCCTGCACCTCGGCATCACCACGGTCAAAACCCACATCACCAACCTGATGGCCAAAACCGGCAGCACCAATCGCGTTCAACTGGCCGTCCTCGGCGTCCGCGGCCGCTGAAATTGGCTGGACACGGCTGAGAGGCTCGATAGGTGAGCATTGTTCCCGAGTTCTTCACCGAGCACATTGCCCGGACCGCGGGGGAGGAGGCACGTGCCTGGCTGGCCGGCCTGCCCGCGCTCGCCGAGGAATACCGGCAACGCTGGCAGCTGACCTTCGACGGCCCGGCGATGCACGGTTACGTCGGCTTGGTGCTGCCCGCCACCAGAGCCGACGGCACCCCGGTCGTGCTGAAACTCAGCATGGTGATGCCGGAGACCCGCGACGAACCGCTCGCGCTCGCCACCTGGGCCGGCGTGGGTGCGGTGCGATTGCTCGACAGCGATCCCGAGCGCGGCGTGCTGCTGCTGGAACGCCTCGATTCGACCAGGTCGCTGGAGACCGAGCCGATCGATGATGCCGTGCGGATCGCCGCCGACCTGCTGCGCCGACTGGCGATCCCGGCCCCGCCGGGTCTCGGCCGCGACCTGCGGACCGAGGCCGAACGCCACGCGATCGAACTGCCGCGGGACTGGCAGCGCCTCGGCCGGCCGTTCCCGCGCAAGCTGCTGGACGCGGCCGTAGATGTGTGTAATCAGTTGGGCCCCAGCGCCGCCCGGCTACTGGCGAACGAGGACCTGCACTACGAGAACGTGCTGGCCGGCACCCGCGAACCCTGGCTGGTGATCGATCCGAAACCACTCGTCGGCGATCCCGAATTCACCACCCTGTCGCTGATCTGGAACCGCCGCTCGGAGTCCGCGCTGGCGGACCGTTTCGCCGCGATCGTCGACGGCGCGGGCTTCGACGCAGACCGGGCCAGAGCGTGGACTCTCGTTCGCGCCGTGCGGAATTGGCTGGATTTCCTGGACGACGACGACCTCGACGACGACGGCTACCTCGCGGTGCAGGACATCGCGCCGTGGGCGTTGCGCTGAGTGTGGTTGCTATGCGGCGAAATTGGGTACGACGAACCGTTCGACCAGCGCCCGCTCCGTGGCGGGATCGGTTGCGGGCCAAAACAACAGTGACAGCACCACCCGGACGATCCACTGCCCAGCGGCGGGGTCGGCGGTGGCGATTCCGGTGAGTTCGACGGCGGCGTCGGCGAGGCGGGGATTGCCCGCGAGGAACCCGTCGATTTCCTGAGGGGTGCTGGCGTTCAGGAAGGCGACCGCCACCGGGTCGGCGCGGACGGCGGTCAACGCCCCGAGGATTGCCTGCGTCACGCGTTCAGCGCCGTCGAGCGGCGCCACCGAGCGCTGAATGGTCTGGGCTATTCGCGCCGTGGCCCCGGTCAGGACCGCCTCGCGTAAGGCGGATTTCCCGCCGACATAGCGGTAGACCGTCGCGCGTGCGCAGCCCGCCTGCGCGGCGACTTGGTCGATGTTCAGCCCGCCCATCCCGCCGCGGGCGATCAGCTCGGCGGCGGCCGCGTGGATGCGCTCGACGGCGAGCTGGTGGCGGTCGCCGCCGACCAGCCAATCCGGTTGCCGGGTCATCAGGAACCCCGATTCGGGCGAGATACGGTCGAACTATTTTGTCTCATAGTGAGACGGATTCGCCCAGTCTGCCACAGGAATCCGCAGGTGTCCTCGGTACCGGAGACATCCGCGGATAGGGGCGATGACCAGCGAATTCTCACTTTTCCTAAACGGTTGACGCGGCCGGGAAACCTGCGAAATCTGTTGTAGATGACCAATGCGCTGGACGCGATCGACCTGTTCGAGCCGAGCCTGCTCGACGACCCGTACCCGCTCTATGCCCGGCTGCGGACCGGCTCACCGGTGCATCGGGTGGCGGACACCGGCTTCTTCCTGGTCAGCCGATGGGATCTGGTGGTCGAGGCGACCGGCCGGACCGCGGACTTCTCCTCGAACCTGACCGGCGCGCTGATTCGTCGGCCGGACGGGTCCTCGGCGGTGTTCGGCCTGGACGACCGGCGCGACGCCGTGCACGTGCTCGCCACCGGTGACGACCCCGCGCACCTGCGGCACCGGAAGCTGGTGCTGCCTGCCTTGGTCGCGAAACGTATTCGGGCACTGGAGCCGACGATCGCCGCGACGGTGGATCGGTTGTGGGAGAAGGGATTCGACGGCGAACGCATCGAGTGGATGGCGGCGATGGGCGATCGGTTGCCGATGACCGTGGTCGCCGGGCTGATCGGCCTGCCCGGCGGTGACGTTGCGCAGCTGATGAATTGGGGATACACCAGCACCGAACTGCTCGCCGGTGTGGTCACCACCGAGCGGCTCGGCGCGGTCGTGACGGCGTCGGTCGAGTTGGCGGGCTACTTGTACGAGAAGTTCGCGATCGCCTGCGCCGCACCGCAGGACGATCTGCTCGGCGACCTCGCCCGGGCTTGCGGCGCAGGCGATCTCAGCCGCGAGGTCGCCGTCCTGATCCTGGTCCAATTGGTCGGCGCGGGCGGTGAATCCACCGCGGGTCTGCTCGGCAACGCCGCTCGGCTGCTCGCCACGGATCAGCCCATGCAGCGCCGGGTCCGCGCGGAACCGCACCTGCTCGAACCCTTTCTGGAGGAGACCCTGCGGCTGGAATCGCCCTTCCGCGCCCATCATCGCCATGTCGTCGGTGACACCGAGCTGGGCGGTGTCGAGCTGCCCGCGGGCAGTCACCTGCTGCTGTTGTGGGGTGCCGCGAATCGCGACCCTGCGGTCTTCGCCGAGCCGGACGAGATCCGGCTGAATCGTCGCGTCCCACGCGGACATCTGGCCTTCGGCAAGGGCATCCACTTCTGCGTCGGTGCCGCGTTGGCGCGATTGGAAGTCCGGATCGCTATTGCCGCGCTACTCGAGCGCACCGCTGAGTTCCACCTGGTTCCTGATGCGGCCCACTGGGTTCCGAGCATCTTCGTCCGTCGCCATCAGCGTCTCACCTTGGCTGTTGCCTGATCAATGTGGGTGCTGGGCAGCGTATCTCGCGCGTTCGAGGGCGCGACGGCGAGCGCGGTCCGGATTCTCCAGGTCGGCGGGCAGGCCGTGCTTGGCGAGGCGGTGCGCGCGGTTCATCGGCATGAAGGCGGCGGTATAGAACAGTGCGAGGAGCACGGCGAGCAGCACCATCGAACCGCGTAACCACAGCTCGCCGGGGAAGAGCAGGAAGATGACGAACGGCGGGGTGAACGGGATCATCCCGCGCACGATGTGCCGGGTGGTCGCATGTTTGCCGGCCAGGTCGTTACGCACCCAGTCCAGCATCGAGTCGGGCAGGCGGCGGCCGAAGGCGTAGCCGATCCACTGGATAGGGTTGGGCCGCCGCGAGTTTCGGGACATGTGCGAACTCCTCATGGTGTTGCCGGGCTAGACGGTCAGCGATCGACGCGCGGCCTGGTTGACGCGAGTCAGCACCTCGCGCAGTTCCTCGAGATCGGCGAGGGTGACGCCGAGCCGCTCGACCACGGCCGGCGGGATCTTCTCGGCCTGCTTGCGCATCGCGACACCGGCCTCGGTCAAGTTGACGACCAGGTTCCGTTCGTCCCGGCTGTCCCGTTCGCGCGTGATCAGCCCGGCGCTCTCCAGCCGTTTGAGCAGCGGCGACAGGGTCGGCGAGTCCAGCTGGATGGCCTCGGCGATCGCCTTCACCGACATCGGTGCCTCGCCCCACAGCGCGAGCATCACCAGATACTGCGGGTGGGTGAGCCCGAGCGGTTCCAGCAGCGGCCGATACACGCCGAGCACCGCGCGATTGGCTACGGCCAGCGCGAAGCACACCTGCCGGTCGAGCTGCAACGGATCGTCCATCTGTCCTCCTGTCGAACTGCCATTAAGATTAACGCACAAACAGTTAGTGCATGAAGTGTATGGGCGACATCACGTCGGAGAAGCGTGGTTCCGGCGCGGGAAATCGTTAGTTTGAGACACATGCACAACGACACAGGCCGCATCCACGAGCTCGACGCCGTGCGCGGATTCGCCCTGTGCGGGATCCTCGTGGTCAATATCTGGCAGCTCACCGACCTGGCCGTGGTTAGAGCGCCCGGCGAGATGATCCCGCTGCGGCACCTGCTCTCGGTGCTGTTCGAGGGCCGCTTCTTCCCGATCTTCTCGTTCCTGTTCGGCCTGAGCTTCGCCCTGTTCCTGGACAGCGCGGCCCAGCGCACCGACCGTCCCCGGCTGGTCCTGATCCGTCGCCTCGTCGCGCTCGGCCTGCTCGGACTCGTGCACCACCAGTTCCAGCCCGGCGAAGCGCTGCTGCCGTACGCGCTCGTCGGCTTGGTCATCCTGCTGCCCGCCGCCGGCCTGCCCCGCCTGGCGATACTGGTCGCCGGCCTCGCCGCGACCATCGGGGTCGCGGTCACCCTCGGCGGCGGCTTCGGCCTCGTCCCCGGACTCTTCCTGCTCGGCCTGGCCACCGCCCGCTACGGCATCGCCGACACCCTCGACGAACGCGGCTGGCAGATCGCCGCCGCCTTCGCGCTGGCCCTTCCCGCCGCGGTCCTGACCGCACTGTGGGAATACCGCGTCCCCTACCTCGACCTACTGATCAGCAACGCCCCGCCGATCGCCGGCCTCCTCGGCGCGCTCGCCTACCTGACCGGCCTCTTGTTGCTCCTGCGCACCGAAACCGGCAGCGTCCTGTCCGAGGTGCTGGCGCCGATGGGCCGAATGGCCTTGACCAACTACCTCGGCGCCACCGCGCTGATCCTGCTCGCCGAACCCCACCTCGGCCTGGCCGGCACCGATAAATACGGCCTCCTCCTGGCCTTGGCCGCCGCGATCATCGTCATCCAAGCCGTCGCCAGCTGGGCCTGGCTCCAGCTGTTCCGCTACGGCCCGCTCGAATGGCTCTGGCGTTGCGTGACCTGGTGGGAGTTGGTCCCCGCGAGGCGCGTACCGGAGCCGACTCGGTATCGGTGAGTGGGCGGATCAGCCGAGCTTCACCGGGAGGGTGAACGGTCCGCGATGCCGAAAACCCGAGCGCCATGCGATATCTCGCTCATCTACCGTCAATGCGGTACCCGGCCAGCGGGTGAAGATGTGGTCGAGGGCCGTCGCGGTCAGCGTGCGCACCAGGGCGTTACCCAGGCAGGCGTGCAGGCCGTAGCCCAGGCCGAGCTGGGCATGGGGTGCCCGGGCAAGGTCCAATTCGTCTGGGCGGTCGAAGATTTGGGGGTCGCGATTCGCTGCGGCGAGACACAGCAGGACGGTCTGTCCGGCGCGGATGGTCTGCCCGCCGATGGTCAGGTCGGTGGTCGCGAAGCGTGGACCGGCCAGGACCTGGGGCGACAGGTAGCGCAGCAATTCGTCTACCGCCGAATGCTTTTCCGCCGTGCTGTGCAGGATCCGCAGCTGATCCGGGCGGCCGAGCAGCGTCAGCACCGAGCCGGCGATCAGGTCGACGAGCACCTCGTACCAGACGAACAGGAGATAGAACAGCAGCCCGGCGAGTTCGTCCGTGGACGGCGAGCCGGCGTCGTCGTGGGCGGCGACCAGTCGGCCGAGCAGGGTGTCGGCGCGGGTGGCCCGGGCCTGTTCCGTTGTCGCGGTGATGATCGCGAGCATCGTGGTCAGCGTGTCGCGGGCGCGTGGGGGATCGGCGGAGGGGAGCAGCGTCGAATTCGCCCAGCCGAGCAGGCTTTCGCGTTCGGCTGCCTTGAGCCCGAGCAGTTCGCCGAGCACGGCGGCGGGCAGCGGGACGGCGAGTCGTTCGACGAGATCGACCTCGGTACCCGAATCCAGTTCTTGCAGAAAGGAATCGATCAGCATCGGGGCACGGTGCGACCATCCGGACAGTCGTCGCGGTGACAGTTCGCTGGTCACGAAATGGCGCAGGCGCGCGTGTTCGGCAGGGTCGGTGACCTGGAAGGCGGCCACCGACGGCGGGACCGCGAAACCCCGATAGTCCTCGGTGCCCGCCCGGTGCACATTCGTCGACAGCCGATCGTCCAACAGTCCCGCGCGCACGTCGCGATACGTCGTCACCAACCACGCGGGCGGACCATCCGGCGTCCGCACCCGATGCACCCCACCCTCGGCGCGCAACCTGGCCAGCGTCGGCCACGGATCTGCCGCGAACCCGGCACCGAATGCGTCCGTCACCGGTTCATCATCTCCCATTGCGCACCAAGCCTTCTCGAAGGCCCGAGGCCGGCCGCCGCCTGGTCAGCAGGCTATCGCCCGGCAAATCTCACACCCGCGAATCGGCGCGGCGGCCGAGGAACGTCGCCCGTGCGTCGCAGACTGGTCGGTCATGGACCAGTTGGTGCTGATGTTCGTGATTCTGTTCGCCGCGATCTTCGCCGAGCCGTTGGGCAAGCGGCTCGGGGTGGCGTCGGCGGTGTTGATGACGGTGTTCGGGTGTGCGGTGGCGCTGGTTCCGTTCGCTCCGCGGATCGATATTCCGCCGGATCTGATCCTGCCGTTGGTGTTGCCGCCGCTGTTGTACGCGGCGTCGCGCCGGACATCGTGGCGGCAATTCGCAGAGAGCTGGGGCTTGATCGCGCTACGGGCGTTCGGGCTGGTGATCGCCACCGCCGCGGCGGTGGCCGCGGTGTTCCATGCCTGGTATCCGGCGTTGCCGATCGCCGCCGCGGTCGCGTTGGGCGCGGTGGTCGCGCCGCCGGATCCGGTGGCGGCCACCGCGTTGGCGGGCAGTCTCGGGTTGCCGCGCCGGTTGGTGGTGGTGCTGGGCGGCGAGGGGTTGTTCAACGATGTCACCGCGATCGTCATCTACGGCGTCGCGGTGCAAGCCGTGGTCACCGGAAAGTTCTCCGCGCCCCGTGCCGCAGCGGAATTCGTGATCTCGGCGGTGGTCGCGATCGCGGTCGGGTTGGTGCTCGGCTGGGCGGGGAGCCGGCTGACCAACTATCTCGCGGAGGCGACGTGGCAGGTGGCGCTGAGCCTGCTGCTGCCGTTCGCCGCGTACGGGCTCGCCGAGGCGTGGCATGGGTCGGGCGTGCTCGCGGTGCTGGTCTGCGCGCTGTATCTGACCGACGCGGTCACCGAGTTCGGCGATTCGGACTACCGGCTGGTCGGCGCCTCGTTCTGGGACATCATCGAAATGCTGTTGAGCGGCTTCGCTTTCGGCCTGATCGGCCTGGAGCTGGGCGCGGTGCTCGACGCGACCGGTCACGACTGGCCGAAGCTGCTCGGCGGGGCCTGCGCGGTGGTCGCCGTCGTGGTCGGACTGCGCCTGGTCTGGCTGTTGACGACGTGGGCGATCGGCCGCGCCTGGTGGCCCAACGCGGACGAGCCCTACACCTGGCGGGAGACGGTCGTCACCTGGTGGGCCGGGATGCGCGGCGTCGCGACGGTCGCACTGGCACTGGCCATTCCGTTCGTGACCGACGACGGGACCGACTTTCCCGGGCGCACCGAAATCCTGTTCACGGCGTTCGTCGTCGTCCTGTTCACGCTGCTGCTGCAAGGACCGACGCTGCCGTTCGTCGTCCGTCTCACCGGTGTGCACGCGGACACCCAGAAGGAACGCGAACTCGAACGCCAGCTGTGGGACCGCGTCATCAAGGCCGAGCTGACGCGGCTGAAAGAGGTTGCCGCCGAACAAGATCTACCCGACGACGTCTACGAACGCCTCCGCGACGGCTTCCGGCAGCGAATGGCGCGCGCCGACCCGCAGGCGGCCGACGCGGATGCCAAAGCCGAGGCCGAGCGGAACGTGAAGCTGGCCAAGCGGTTACGCGTCATCCGCGACGAGGTGGTCGAAGCGGGTCGCCGCGAAGCGCTCAATGCCCGGCGTGAACCGGGCATGCCGCCGGACCTCGTGGATCGAGTGACCCGGCGGCTCGATCTCGGCAGGCGCTGAACCGGCCGAAGATCGAATCGTCCAGGCGGGCAGCAAGATCAGCTGGCGGCCACGCCGGTGTTGCGGATCGCCTCGAGCACCTCGTTGTAGGTGAGGTCGGAGTTGACCGTGGCGGACTCGGACGGCACGTCGATGTCGACGTAGTCGACGCCGTTGACGCTGCGTAGGGAGGATTCGATGGCGGAGGCGGACTCGTGGGTGACGTTGTGCAAGGTGATGGTGTACGAACTCATGCTCTTCGGATAGACCGATTCCGGGCGGGTAAACGCCGACGAGCAGTCGAGTTCGATTCCCTACGTTTGGTCGTCGAGTCCCCGGGAATAGCCGGGGTGTCATACAACTCGACACAACAGGATTGTCATGATCATCATCATCGGGCTCGTCGTCTTGATCGCAGCTGTGATCGTCGGAGTCGCCGGCGTGGTGGCGAACAACGGCGAAGCCCACTTCCTATCAAGTGATTTCGCCGTCTTCGACTACCACTTCCACGGCTCCAGCGGTTTGCTGTTCGGCTACGGCATCGTCCTCGGCGCCATCGGCGCCGTCGGCCTTTCCTTACTGCTGACCGGTGTCTGGCGTGTATCCCGCCGAAACATGGTGGCACGTCGTGAGCTCAGGCAATCCCGCCGCGAAATGGCGGCGGTCCGGCGCGATCTAGCGGACGGCAGCACACCGCCGGCTCGCCAGGAGCCCGTACCGCAGCCGCACCGCGAGCCCGTCTGGAGTCGATTCGTGCGCCGTCCGGCCACGACTCCAGCCGGTGGCACCCCGCGCGCCGAAAGCACGACCCGCGTGCAGGCGCCGGCGTCGAAATAATCATCGAGAAAAGGAAATACGACCATGATTATTCTCGGACTTGTCCTCCTCATCGCGGGGTGGCTGCTCGGAATCGGATTGCTCACCACCGCAGGCATCATCATCCTCGTCGTCGGCCTCGTGCTCATGATCGCCGGATCGGTCGGCCGCCCGGTCGGTGGTCGGCGCTGGTATTACTAGGGACCGACCATGAGTAAGTTCGAAGATCGGATTGCGCACCAGGTGCAAGCCGCCAGGGGCAATGCGAAGAAATACCTCGGACGGGCGGTGGGCAACCGCCGCCTGGAATCCGAGGGACGTCGAGAACAGGCTCGCGGCAACGTGAAACGCGCCGCGGACAAATTGCGGGACGCGTTCAAACGCTGACCGGATGGCCGGTTGTTCAGCCGAGGGGCAGACCAAGCCCCTCGGCTAACACCGGCCATGACGCTTTCAACGCGTCCTGCCAGTACCCCCACGAGTGCGTCCCGGTCGGCTGGAAATCATAGGTCGCCGGAATGCCCAAGGCGTCCAGCCGATCTCGCATGTTCCGCGTGCACCAGTCGGCCACCGCCTCGATCACGCTGCCTCCGGCGACCTGATCGACGAAGCCGTTCGGGCCCTGCTGCACATACTTGCCGCCGGGCACGTCGTACATCCCGGGCACCCCGGTTCCGCTGGACAGGAACAACTTCAGCCCGCGCAACTGGTCCGCGTGCACGTACGGATCGTTCGCCGCCCACATCGGATCATTCGGCGGCCCATACATATTCACCGTATTGCCGCCGCCCCACATCTGCACCGCCAGGTTAACGAAGCTCTGCCCGACCGGATCGCTGATCTGCGCGCACCCGCTGTACGCGGCGACCGCCCGATACAGGCCGGGTTTCGCGATCGGCAGCTGCAACGCCGAGGTCCCCGACATCGACAGCCCCGCAATGGCATTGACGCCATTGGTGCCGAACTTGGCGTCGATCAGCGGCGGCAACTCCTCGGTGAGGAACGTCTGCCATTTGTACAGCCCGAGTTTCGGGTCGGGTGCCCGCCAATCGGTGTAGTAGCTCCACTGTCCGCCGACCGGCTGCACCACATTGACGTCCTTGGTGCCGAGGAAGCTCAGCGCGTCGGTGTTGAGCTGCCAGGTTGCCTGGTCCTCGCCGCCACCGCCGCCGTTCAGCAGGTACAGCGTCGGCCGCGGCGCCGAATCGTCCGCCGGCCGTTGCACATCGACGGTGATGTCCTGTTGCATCGCCGCCGAATAGACCTGGAGCCGCACGGTCCGGTCAGTCACCGCCTGTGCTTCGGTGATCGCGGAAGCCTGCGCCGCCGCGATGTTCGCCGCATACGCCGGCGCCCCCGTCCCGACCATCAGCGCGACCGCGAGCAGCAGGCTCGCCGCGTAGGTTCTTCGGCGACATGGCACCCAACCCAGGGTAGCGGCGAATTCGCTAGGTGGTTCGAATCCTCAGGAGAGCCTCAGCCGCGAAATGCCGCGATCAGCGTGCTCGTCAGGTTGTCCAGGTAATCGGAGCTGGTCGGCTCCCCGCCCAGCAGCCGCCGCCAGAACAGCGGGGCGATGCACAGATCGAGGGCGAGCGCGAGATCGAGGCCGGCCGGGAGTTCGCCCCGATCGATCCCGCGCCGCAGTATTTGCCCGACTTTTTCGCGGCGGCCGTGCCCGACGGCCTGCAACGCGTCGGCGACCGCGGGTGAGCGGACGCCCTCGGCGAGCAGGTCGGGGATGATCCGCGAGGCGAGCGGATGGCTGAAACCAGCGGCGGTGACCTCGAGGAAGGCCCGCAGATCGCCGCGCAGCGACCCGGTGTCCGGCACCTCCGCGGCGGCCACCGCGACCTGTTCGACGAGCGCGAGCACCAGTTGCTCCTTGGTCGCCCACCGCCGGTACAGCGTCGGCTTGCTGACGCCCGCGCGTCGCGCCACCCCCTCCATCGTCAGCTTGCCGTAGCCGACCTCGGCCAGCTCGGCGAAGGCCGCCCGGGTGATCGCGGAGGTGACCTGCGGCTGCATCACCGCGGCTCCGGCGGGGACGCGGGGGGAGTCTGTCATGCGCTCATCCTAACCACGTCGACACGGTTGCGTTTCGTCGTGAGTCGTCGTACCGTCTGTGTAGCACGACGAAACGCAACCGTATCGACGTATAGATCGAGGTAGAGCGATGAAATTCCAGTTCGACGACGAGTCCTTCGACTTCGAGGCGCTACGCGCGGCCGGCTTCGCGAGCTACGGCGGGGCCGATCTGGGCGAGGTGCTGGCCACCGCGAGCCGGATCACCGACGGCGACGAGGCGGCCTGGCAGCGCGAGTGGCAGGCCACCGCCGAGCGGGTGCACGCGATCGGCACCGACGCACTGGCGAAGGGCCACCCGGTCAGCGCCCGCGAGGCCCTGCTGCGCGCCTCGAACTACTACCGCACCGCCGAGTTCTACCTCCGCGACAACCCCGCCGAGGACCCGGTCGCCCGCGAGCTGTCCCGCCGCGCGCGCGAAACCTTCGCGCAGGCAGCGGAATTGCTCGATACCCCGGTACGAGAGGTGGCAATTCCCTTCCAGGACACCACTCTTCCCGGCTATCTGTTCCTGGCCGACGATTCCGGCGCACCGCGACCGACGGTGATCTTCACCAGCGGTTTCGACTCCACCCTGGAGGAAGCGTGGTTCGCCCTGGCCGCCGCCGCGGTCGAGCGCGGCTACCACGTGCTCGCCTACGACGGACCCGGTCAAGGCGCGGTGATTCGTGAGCAGGGCCTGCCGTTCCGGCACGACTGGGAGGCGGTCATCACCCCGGTCCTCGACTTCGCGCTGAACCTACCGGAGGTGGACCCGGAACGGATCGCGGTGTACGGCTACAGCCTCGGCGGCTACCTGGTCGCCCGCGCGGCCGCCTTCGAGCACCGGATCGCCGCGCTCGTGCTCAACGACGGTCTCTTCGACTACCACGACTCCAACACCAGGCTGATGCCCGAATTCCTCACCGAGTGGGTCGAATCCGGCCGCGATGCCGAGGCGCTGCCGGTCGCCGGACTGCTCATGGCCTACAACACCACCGTCCGGTGGGCGTTGCGCAACGGCGCCTGGACCTTCGGCGCGACCTCGCCGGCCGACTACATCCGCAAGACCAAGCCGTACACCCTGGACGGCATCGTGCACCAGATCGACTGCCCGACACTCGTTTTCGACGCCGAGAACGACCTGTTCTTCAAGGGCGAGGCGCAGCGCGTCTACGCGGCCCTCACCTGCCCGAAGGAACTGATCGTCGGCACCACCGCCGAGGGCGCGGGCGCGCACTGCCACATGGGCGCGATGCTGCTGACCCACCAGCGCGTATTTGATTGGCTGGACGGCATTTTCGAAGCGCTCCCGGTCGAGTGATCGCGGTCGCCTGCTGGGTGGTCGTCGCGTCGCCGGGCTCAGATCCCGGCGACGCCCGCGAGCTGGCCGATGCCGTAGGTGACCGCCATGGCCAGCGCACCGCCGATCACCACCCGCAGCACCGCGCGGCCGCGCTCGCTGCCGCCGAGGCGGGCGCTGACCGACCCGGTGACGGCCAGCGCCACCAGCACGGCGGCGAAGGTGATCGGAATCCGCAGCGGGACCGGCGGCAGCAGAATGGCCAGCAACGGCAGTAGGGCGCCGAAGGTGAACGAGACCGCCGAGGAGAACGCGGCCTGCCACGGGTTGGTCAGATCCTTCGGGTTGAGTCCCAGCTCGGCCTCGGCGTGCGCGGTGAACGCGTCGTGCGCGGTGAGCTCCTCGGCGACCTTGCGGGCGGTGTCGGCGGACAGGCCCTTGGCCTCGTAGATGCCGGCCAGTTCGGCCAGCTCAAATTCCGGTTCCTCGCGCAGCTCGCGCTGTTCCTTCGCCAGCAGGGCTCGCTCGGAATCGCGCTGGGTGCTCACCGAGACGTACTCGCCGACCGCCATCGAGATCGCACCCGCCGACAGCCCCGCGATGCCCGCGGTGAAAATCGCGCCCGTGCTGGTCGTCGCGGCGGCGACGCCGACCACCAGGCCGGCCGTGGACACGATGCCGTCGTTCGCGCCGAGCACTCCGGCGCGCAACCAGTTCAGCTTGGACGCCAACCCCTCGGCGTGCGGTTCGTGCGGGTGCGCGCCGGCGGGCGCACTGGTCGTCTCGTCCATGATTCGAAGACTAAGCGAAGTTCGGCCTGCGGTCCGGTAGCCGCTCAGCAGCCCAGCGACAGGAACGCCCGTAGATATCCGGCCGACTGCCGGATATACATCCACGCCCAGAACCGCGGCCCCGACGCGCTCGGGCTGGCCACCATGGTCAGCTCGCCGTCGAAGCATTTCGACACGATGTAGCGCGCCCGCGACACGTGCGGGGTGTAGGTCACCACGATGATGTGCCGCCAGCCGAATTGCTCTGCCCGCCGCCGGATTTCCTGCGCCTCGCCCTCGGTGGTCCACGGATCCGGGACGAAACAGCTGACGGTGAAGGCGAAATGGCCCGCGCAGTACCTGTCCATCTCGTGGTCGTCGAGCCCGGTCGAACGCGAAATCAACAGCGTCGGAGCGTATCCCTGCTCGGCCAGCTCGAGCCCGACATCGAACCGCTCGTAGGCGGTACCGCCCAGCACCACGATGGCGTCGGCCTTGCGCAACGGATCGGTCTGCGGATAGACGTACACCGGCAGACCCGCGAGCCCGATCAGCAGGACCAGGGCGAGCAGGGCTCCGAAGAAGATTCCAGCTCGTCGCAGGCCGGTCACCCGCCCGACGATACCGAAATCCGCGCGGCGGCCGGTTTCCCGCAGGCGGGAAGGTGTATGGCGGCCCCTGGGTGTCGTCGAGCTCAGCGGCACAGCTGGTCGAGATACTGCCTCAGTAACTCCCGAACCCGTTCCGGCGGAACTTTTTCCGGGCGGATCAGCGACTGCACGGTGAGGCCGTCGACGAAGATATACAGCCGATCGGTCTCCGACTCGAGATCGATGCCGTCGCGTAGGCGACCGCTCGCGGCCAGTTCCTGCATCACCCAGGTGACGAGTTCCGCGGTGGAGTCATAGAGTTCGTCGCTGCTCTTGCGCAGCGCCGGTTCGGTGAGCACGCGGCCGAGGAACGCGAGCCACACCTTGGTCACCGCGCGTTGCCGGGGACCGGTCGGCAATAACCCGGTGAGCAGGATCTGCGCGGCGCGGTCGACCGGATCGTCGGCCAGGTCCAGTTGCCGGATCCGGTCCATCATTCCCTCGCCGACCATGCCGAGCGAGAAGGCGAGCAGTTCGGACTGGGTGGAGAAGTAGTGCCGCAGGCTGCCCATCGAGACGCCGGCCTCGGTCGCCACCTTGCGCACCGACGCGTTCTCCAGCCCGTCGCGCTGGATAACCCGCCAGACGGCCTCGGCGATCTCCTGCCGCCGCTGCTGGTGCGCCTGTTGGTCGACGGTTCTTGCCACCTCGTATTTGTAGCACGACTGTGTTAGCTTTCGATAAGTAACACAGTCGTGCTGGGAAAGGTGGGGACAGGGATGCGGTGGTTCGGCGTAGCACTCGGGGTCGTGGCGTTGCTGGCGACCGCCTGCGGGGGAGGCCCGGCGCAGCGGGATGAGCCGGCGTGGTCGCCGTGTCAGGGCATCGCGGGCGACGGGCGGGTGTGGGAATGCGCGACGATCACCGCGCCCCGTGACTACCGCGCACCCGAGGCGGGCACGATCGACCTGGCGCTGATCCGGACTCGCAGCGCGGATCCGGCGCGGCGGCTCGGCTCGCTCGTCTACAACCCGGGCGGTCCCGGCGGCTCCGGCCTGGAAACCGTGGTGGGCGTGGCTTCTCGGTTCTCGGCCTTGCTCGATCGGTATGACCTGGTGTCCTGGGATCCGCGCGGCGTCGGGCGCAGTACCGCGGTCAATTGCTCGGATGGTGCACTGCCGGAACGGGTTCCGCGTACCGACGCCGAATGGTCGGCGATCGATGCGAGCAGTAGGCAGTTCGCCGACTCGTGTGTGGCGGCGTCCGGACCGCTGCTTCCGCATATCGGCCTGTTCGATTCCGCGCGCGACATCGACCTCGTGCGTGCTGCGGTGGGCGACGAGAAGCTGAACTACCTCGGCGTTTCCTACGGTGGTCAATTGGGTGCGGCCTACGCCACGCTCTTCCCGCAGCGGGTCGGCCGCATGCTCCTGGACGCGCCGGGCACGCCGTTGCGCACGTTCCGGCAAAGTCTGCTCGATCAGTCCGCGGGTAGTGAGGCGGCATTGCGGCAGTTCCTGAGTTTTTGTGTGGCCCAGGGGGATTGCCCGCTCGGCGGCACGGAGCAAGCAGCCGCAGACGGGATCGACGCGTTCCTGGCCCGCGTCGAAGTGTCGCCGCCGATGACCGATCGTGGCGCTCCGCTCACCAGGCCGGTCGCCACGGCGGCGCTCGGCCTAGGGGTAGCCGCACCGGAAGTCTGGCCACACCTGACCACCGCACTCGCCCAGGCCTTCTCGGGCAACGGCAACGAACTCATCGGTTACGCGGACCTATTCGCGGGCCGCCGCCCGGACGGGTCGCGCTCCAACTTCGCGTCGATCAACACGGCCGCGAACTGTGCGGACTATCCGGACTTCTACAGCACCGAGCAGATTCGCGGGTTCCTGCCCGAGTTCGCCAAGGTCTCACCGCGTTTCGGCGAGCTGACCGGGCTCCGGCTGGCCGAGTGCGCGCACTGGCCGGTGCACGGTGTCGGCCGGGCTCCGCTGAGTGGTGCGGGTGCGGCGCCGATCGTGTTGATCGGCAATACGGGTGATCCGGAGGCGCCGATCGAGTGGGTGTCCGAGCTGGCGCAGGCGTTGGGGTCGGGTGTTCTGGTGACCTATCACGGAGTCGGGCACGGTGCGTATGGCGGCGTGAACGACTGCGTCGATCGCGTGGTGAACGCCTACCTGCGCGAGGGTGCGGTGCCCGAGCGGGGGACAGTCTGTCGGTAGTCCGCTCGACCTACAGGAATATTGGAAGCCATTCTGGCTGTTCCATTCCATGGAATGAAGTTGTTCGGCTCTGACGGACGATAATTCCACTAAGTAGTGCTCATAGACCAACCCCGTTGGTCCATGAGTATGACAAGGAATGGAGTATCTCGTGGCGGAAGCGCGCCTGGCTGAACTGTTCGACCAGTTGGTGCGGGTGGAAATCCTGCTGTGGAACGCCGTCGAGCGCCGACTGCGCGACGACCACGCGATGCCGCTGCCCTGGTTCGAGATGATGCGCGTCACCGACCGCCTCGGTGGCGCGCGGGTACGGGATATCGCCGAGGCGATGACCATTACCGAGGGCGGCGCCAGCAAGGTCGTCGATCGAGTGCAGGCCGCGGGTTACGCGGAACGGCGGCGCGATCCCGCCGACGGTCGTTCGCATCGAATCACGTTGACGCGCAGCGGCACCCGCCTGCTGCACGCCGCGACGGCGACGGTCGAGGCCGAACTCGCCGATCGGATCGGCGCGGTACTCGGTCCCGATTCCGTGGACCGCCTCGACGCGACATTGCGTCTGCTCCGTTCCGCCAACCTGTCCGCCGCGCCCACGGCGGAGCTAGCGAAGGAGTAGTCGAATGCCCCCGATTCCCACCACCATGCGGGCCGTCGTGCTGGACGGCCCAGGTCCCTTGGACGCCTTGCGGATACGACACATACCCGTCCCGACCCCGCAACCTGGTGAGGTGCTCATCCAGGTAAAGGCGTTCGGCCTCAACAGGTCCGAACTACATACCCGCCTCGGACTGGCCGAAGGCGTCACCTTTCCGCGCGTGCCGGGCATCGAGGCGACCGGCATCGTCGCGTCCAGTCCCGGCGGTGAATTCGCGGCCGGCCAACAGGTCGTCGCGATGATGGGCGGCATGGGCCGCACCTTCGACGGCGGCTACGCCGAGTACACCTGTGTCCCTGTGGCCCAGGTGATTCCGTTCACCAGCGCCCTGGACTGGCCCACCCTCGGCGCGGTACCGGAAATGCTGCAAACCGCCTACGGTTCGCTGACCATCGGACTCGACGGCCAACCGGGCCAATCGATCCTGATCCGCGGCGGCACCTCCTCGGTCGGCGCGGCCACCGCGATCCTCGC
The DNA here is from genome assembly GCF_040681495.1 of Nocardia sp. NPDC051756. Taxonomy (NCBI): domain Bacteria; kingdom Bacillati; phylum Actinomycetota; class Actinomycetes; order Mycobacteriales; family Nocardiaceae; genus Nocardia; species Nocardia sp. NPDC051756. The sequence goes on from NZ_JBFAYV010000010.1 coordinate 99,423, forward strand.
CAAGCAGCGCGACATGATCGTCTTCGCGACCACGCGCAACCCGGCCAAGGCCGACGCACTGAAACACCTCGGTGTCGATCACGTGCTGATCGACAACGGTGAGGTTGCCGACCAGGTCCGCCGCATCGCCCCCGACGGCGTCGACACCGCCCTGGAACTCGTCGGCACCCCAACCTTGCCGGACACCCTGCGCGCCACCAGAATCCACGGCGTCGTCTGCTTCACCGGCATGCTGTCCAACGAATGGCTCGTCGAAAACTTCTACCCCATCGGCTATCTCCCGCAGGGCGTCCGCCTCACCGCCTACGGCGGCGACGCGAGCGACCTCCCCGCCGAGGTCCTCCAAGACTTCCTCGACGCGGCCGCCGCCGAGCGGATCACCATCCCCATCGACCGCACCTTCACCCTCGACCAGATCCAAGAAGCCCACGGCTACATGGAATCCGGCGCCGCCACCGGCAAACTGGTCGTCGCGCTCTGAGCCTCGGCGAGCCCGCCGCCCTCGATCAACTCGGCGGGCTCTTCGATCTGACCTTCGAGCCTTGGCAGCGCGGGTCCGCGCAACGCCTCGCGCACCCCGCGAGCGCGAGTCGGCGCGGACCCGAGTGACCGCTCGGTCCCAGTTCCGGGCGGTCGCGAGTCCGCACGACCCCTCTCCTGCGCACCATTGGCGATGGTGTGGTCGCATCGACTCAGCAGGATGCCAGCCGCGGTTCAGCGACCGATAAATACCGAATAAACGTTCGTTATTCGGCGCGGCAAGCGGTCAGTCCGCGCCGGTGCCGAACAACCGGTCGATGCTCGGCGGCGAAAGCCCCGCGCGGGTGAAGATCTCGGCCGCCTCGCGGAACTCCTGCTCGGCCCGCACCGGCCGACCCCGCGCCGCCAGCGCGGCGGCATGCAAGGCCATCGCCCGCGCCCGATCGATCGGATCGGCGGCCTTGGTCAGCAGTTGCAGCGCGCCGGCCGCGTGCGTCTCCGCCTCGGCCACATTGCCTGCTTGCAGATGGATCTGCGCCAGCCGGGTGCGCGCCCAGCCTTCCCACAGCCGTACGCCGTTGTGTTGCGCCGCGCGCACCGCTTCGCCGCCGAGTTCGATCGCGCGCTGATGCTGGCCGAGCATCGACAGGGTGGCAGCCAGTTCGTGCGTGGCCCAGCCGAGCGCGACCGGGTTGGACGATTCGCGCGCGAGCGCGATGGCCCGCTCCGCCATCTGCACCGCCTCGTCGTATTGTCCTGCCTCGCAGTAGGTTCGGGTAACCAGCGCGAGGCACCAGGCCTCCATCGATCGATCGCCGAGGGTGCGGGTGAGTTCCGTGGCGTGCTCGAAATGCCGATGCGAGGCATAGGCGTCGCCCATCCGCCGGGCCGCGACACCCAACAACACCGACGCGAGCACCGAGAGCCTGCGGTCGACATCGTTGGTCGGCGGACCGGAGACCGCGCGCAGATGCGGCAGGCTCGCCTCGACCTCGCCGAGCCCGACCTGGAGCAGCGCGCCGAGGGCAGTCCGGATCCGGCGCTCGGCGGCCAGGTTGTCCTCGGCGATCGCGGTGTCCAGCAACGACTCCAGCGCACGGGACAGCTCCCGCGCACCGGTGCCCGCGTCCATCAACTCGGCCATCACCCAGGCCAGATCCGCCGCCACGTCGAGCGCCCGGCCGCCGACTCGCGCCGCCTGTTGATGCAGCGCGATGACCACCGGACGCTCGATATCGTTCCACGCCTGCCCATCCGAGCCGCTGTCGAACGCGCGGCCGGGGACATCGGTCGCGACCAGCAGCCGGGTGGTGTTGCTGTAGTCGATCGCGCTGAGCAGGTTCTTCGCGCTGGCCAGGTGATAGTCGAGAACCCGGACCAGCACGGCGGATTCGTCCTCGTCGGCCACTGCGCGCGCGAAAAGCCGCAGCAGATCGTGGAATCGGTAGCGGCCGGGCGCGGTGGTCTCCAACAGGCTGAGATCGACCAGGGATTCGCACACCTCCTCCGCGTCGTGCGCGGCGATGCCGAGAATCGCCGCGATCGCGTCGATGGACAGATCGGGCACCTCGGCCAGCGCCAGCGTGCGAAACGCCTTGGCTTGCGCGGGAACCAGCTGCCCGTAGCCGAGCCGGAACACCGCCTCGACCGCGAGATCGCCGGTCTTCAAGACGTTCAGCCTGCTCTTCTCGTCGGCCAACCGCTCGGCGAACGACGCGATCGTCCACTGCGGCCGGACCGCGAGCCGCGCACCGACGATCCGCACCGCCAGCGGCAGCAGGCCGCAATGCGCGACCACCTCCCGCGCCGACCCCACCTCGGCGCCAACGCGTTCCGCGCCCAGAATGCGGACCAGCAACGCCATCGCCTCGGCCGTTTCGAGCACGTCGAGCCGGGTGCGGGTCACCGCGGGCAGCTCGGTCAGCGCGGACCGGCTGGTGATCAGCACCGCCGACCCGGCGAGCAGCGGGGCCACCTGCGCGTAGTCCCGTGCGTTGTCCAGCACCATGAGAATTCGCCTGCCGGACAATCGAGTTCGCAGTTCGGCGGCTCGCTCGTCGACGCCGGACGGGATATCTCCTTCGGCGACACCGAGTGCGCGCAGGAAACCGCCGAGCGCGGCGCCAGGGGGAGTGGGCACCGGGTCGACGCCGTGCAGGTTCGCGTATAACTGCCCGTCCGGGAACCGATCTCGCACCCGGTGCGCGACGTGCAGGGCGAGGGTCGTCTTGCCGACCCCGCCCATGCCGCCGACCGCGGAGATCGCCACCGCGCTGCCCGCGCCGGTCAGCTGCGCCGCCAATTCGTCGACCAGTCGCTCCCTGCCGGTGAAATCGGCGATGTCGGGCGGCAATTGGGCGGGCGCCTGCTCGAGGACGAGCTCCGCGCGGGACTCGGTGATCGCGGGCATCGCGCCGCGCAGGATCCGGTCGTGCACCACGGTCAGTTCCGGACCCGGCTCGACGCCGACGCCGTCCACCAGCGCGCGCCGGGCCTGCGCGTAGGCGTCGAGCGCGTCGGACTGGCGGCCGCAGTGGTACAGCGCGGTCATCAGCAGGGCCCGGAACCGTTCGCGCAGTGGATGTTCCTCGATCAACGAGGTGAGCTCGGCGACCGCGTCGGAGCTGCGGCCGGTCTCGATGTCCAGGGCGAGCCGGTCCTCCAGGATGGCCAGCCGCCACTGTTCCAGCCGCGAGCGCTGCCGCTCGGCGAACGGGCCGGGCAGCCCGCTCAGCGCCGTGCCCTGCCACTTGCCCAGCGCGGCAACCAGATTCGCCCGCGCCGCGGCGGGTCTGCTGTCGCGGACCTGTCCGGCCGCCGCGACGAGCCGTTCCACCTCCGCCACATCGGTCGACCCCGGCGGTATCCGCAGCGCGTAGCCGTCCCCGATGGACACCAGCACCGTCGACGGACCACGCGCCAGCCGATCGGGTTCCAACGTGCGGCGCAACTGCGCGACGTGGGTGCGCAGCGCGGCGATCGCGCGCGGCACCGGCCGCTGACCCCAGATGCCCTCGACCAGCTCGGCCGCGGTGACCGCGCTGCCGGCACGCAAAAGCAGGGCCGCGAGCACGGCCCGACGCTGTGGCGGTCCGAGCTGTAGCGCTTCCTCCCCGCGCCACGCCCTGACCTCGCCCAAGACCACGAACTGCACCAACCGACCTCCCGAACGCTGGGAGTTTATCGCGGTGCCGGGTCCCGACCGAGGAGTGGATATCGGCCAGGCCGGATACGCCGGAAAGCCGGCGGCCCCGCGCCGCGGGTGGGCGCTGGACCTCCGGCTTCCTGCGTCGACGCGATCAGGTGGTCGTGCGGGTGCTGCGGAAGGTGAGCGCGACGAGGAAGGTCAGCACCGCGATGCCGACCGCCACGGCGAACGCCGTCGTGGTGCCGCTGACCAGCACCTGCTGGGGCGATCCGGTCGCGCCCCGCGCCGCCGTGCCGAACACCGTGACCAGAATGGCCAAGCCGAGCGCGGAGCCGGTCTGCTGCAACGTCTGCAACGCACCGCCCGCCGCCCCGGCGTCACTCGGCGGCACGCTCGACATGATGATCACGTTCAACGGCGAGAACGCCAGTCCGATACCGAAGCCCATCAGCACCATGGCCACGAACAGCAGCGGGAAATATCCACTGTCGGTGCGCAACTGCGTCAGCAGAGCCAGTCCGGATCCCATCAATGCCGTGCCGACCAGGGTGACCGGCTTCGGCCCGAACCGCGGCAGCAGCCGGGGGATCAGCCGGATCATCGTGAACATCAGCACCGCGGTCGGCAGGAACGCGAAACCCGTTGCCAGCGCGCTCAATCCGCGCACCTCCTGGAGATACTGGGTCAGGAAGAAGAACATCGACATGCCCGCCATCGGCCCGAGGAACATGTTGGCGTAGGCGGCGGCGCGATTGCGATCGGTGAACAGGCGCAACGGCAGCAAGGGCTGTGCCGTCCGCAGTTCGATCGCGATGAATGCCACGAGCAGGAGCACGCCTGCGGCCAGCGAGATGTCGGTGGTCTCGTTGCGCCAGCCGTTCGCCGCGGCGCTGATGAAGCCGTAGACCAGTGCGGCAACGCCGCCGGTCGCGGTCACCGCGCCGGGCAGATCGAGCCGGGCGGGCCGGCGCACCGCGTCGGGCAGGTACCGCAGCGCGAGCAGCACGACGACCAGGCCGAAGGGCACGTTGATGAACAGCACCGAGCGCCAGCTCAGCCATTCGGTCAGCAGCCCGCCGAGGATGAGGCCGATGGCGAAGCCCGCGCTGGACATGCCGGAGAACAGCGCGAGCACCCGCATCCGGGCCTTCGGTTCGCTGAAGGTCGTGGTCAGCAGGGCGAGCGTGCTCGGGCCTGCCATGGCCGCGCCGATGCCCTGCACGACGCGCGCGACGAGCAGCCAGGTCGCCGACGGCGCCAGGCCGCCGGCCAGCGAGGCCAGGGTGAACAGGGTGGTGCCCGCGATGAACAGGTTGCGCCGGCCGAACAGGTCGCCGGCCCGGCCGCCGAGCAGCAGCAGGCCGCCGAAGACCAGGGTGTAGGCGTTCATCACCCAGGACAGGCCGGTGGCGCTGAATTCCAGGTCGGTGCGGATGCGCGGCAGCGCCACATTCATCACGGTGATGTCGAGGATGATCATCAATTGGCAGGTCAACAGGGTGACCAGCACGAGGCCGGAACGGAACGGCCGGGTGCTGGCGGCGGACGTGGTTGTGCCCGCGGAGATGGTGTTCGTGGACAAGAAGCGCTCCATCGATTCGTGAGCTAAACGGAGAGAGTCTCCGCTTCCGATAGAGCTATCATATGGAGAGATTCTCCGTTTACGCAAGACTAACCGGAGACTTCATCCGTTTCCACTGGAGGGATCGTGGCCGAACCGTCGACCGCGCGGCCGATGCGGGCCGACGCGCGGCGCAACTATGAGCGGATCGTCGAGTGCGCGCGCGAGGCCTTCGCCGAGGACGGACCCGAGGTGCCCCTGGACGACATCGCGCGCCGCGCCGCGGTCGGCCCCGGCACGCTGTACCGGCATTTCCCGAATCGGGAGGCGCTGATCGAGGCGGTGTACCGGGCCAGCATCGAACGGCTGAGTCAGCGCGCCTACGAATTACTCGAAACAGACTCTCCCGCGGACGCATTCGAGAAGTGGATGCGCGAGCAGGTGGAGTTCGTGATGGACAAGCGCAGTCTCACCACCACGTTGAAGGCGCTGATCGATCACGACTCCGAGACCTTCGCCCTGTGCCGGGGCCTGATCAACGGCGCGGCCGCCGCGCTGTTGAAATCCGCGCAGGACGCGGGTGTGATCCGCACCGATATCGAGCCGCGCGACATGCTGCGATTGGGCCACGGCATCGGCATTGCCTGCGAGAAGACGCCAGAGGCCGCGGAACGGCTGATCGGCGTCACGCTCGACGGGTTGCGCGTGGCCAAGTAGCCGGCCTCACGCCCGGTTGCGCCGAATCGCGGTCGGCGTTGTGCCCCACCATCTTCGGCAGCAACGGGTGAACGTCGACTGCTCCGAGAGGCCGATGACCGAGGCGACCTGGCTCATCGGCATGTCGGTGGTGGTGAGGTAGCGGCGGGCTTCGTCGCGGCGGACGTCGTCCAGGATGGTGGCGAACGAGGTGCCTTCCGCGGCCAGACGGCGTTGTAGCGTGCGTGGGTGCACGGTCAACAACTTTGCGACGGAACCGATTTCGGGTGCGATGGTGCCGAGCAACTGCTGCACGGTGGCCCGGACCTTGGGCACCACCGAACCGTCGATGCCGCCCGCCTGCCCGGCCAGGAAGGCCATCGCCAACCGGTGCAGGTTCTCGTCGCCGCCGCTCAGCGGCAGCGCAGGCAGGTTCCGCGGCACTCGCAGCGCCGCGTACGGCCGGTTGGTCCGCACCGGCGCGCCGAAGAATTCCGCGTAGCGGGCGATCGGTGCGGGCGGCCGGTACGGCAGCTCGACCGAGAGGAGCCGGTAGCGGTCGCCGGCCAGCCGTTCGATGGTGTGATGCACGAAGGCGAGTCCGAGATCGGTTGCCTGGATGGGCGACAGCATGCCGGGCTGGACGCCGTAGTGCAGCGCGATCACGCCGCGATCGCCGTACGGGTCGGGTTCCGGGGTCAGCGTGAGCGCGCGGGCATGCAGGAACAGGTAGCGCGCCGAGCATTCCAGGACGTGGGTCAGCGACGGCGAGTTCCGGATGGCCAGGGCGAGCGGGCCGAGCATGTCGAGGTCCTGGCGCAGCGAGATGCGCAGGCCGAGGTCGTCGCAGTCCAGGCGCTGCGCGGCCAGTTCGAGCACCGCGGCCAGCGCTTGATCGGGGACCAGGAGGTCGTCGGTGTCGAGCGCGGCGACCGGCAGACCGCAGGCGAGGGCGTACTCCTCGGCATCGCCGCCGAGTTCGGCCACCGTCGCGCGGAAGCCGCGCAGCCCGGCGGATCGGATCACGCTCATGTCGCCCAGAGTTAAATAGTTGTCGCGCAAAGTCAAGAATGCGGGTCGATTCGGTTCCAGACTGGGACCATGAGCGAGACCGTAGCTACCGAACACCTCGATGTCGTGATCGTCGGCGCCGGTCTGTCCGGCATCGGCGCCGCCTACCGGTTGCAGACCGAGTGCCGCGGCAAGACCTACGCCGTGCTCGAGGCGCGCGCCGCGATGGGCGGCACCTGGGATCTGTTCCGCTATCCCGGCATCCGCTCGGACTCGGACATGTTCACCCTCGGCTACCCGTTCAAGCCGTGGCGCGAGGCCAAGTCGATCGCGGACGGGCCGTCGATTCGCCGGTATATCAACGAGACCGCCGAAGAGTTCGGCATCGACCGGCACATCCGTTACCAGACCAAGGTGGTCGCCGCCGACTGGTCGAGCGAAACCGCCCGCTGGACACTGACTCTCGAAGAGCGCGACGCGGCGGGCGCCGCGACGCGGCGCGAGCTGACCTGTGGCTTCCTGTACGCGTGCGCGGGCTACTACAACTACGACCGCGGCTATACGCCCGAATTCCCCGGTCTCGCTTCGTTTTCCGGGCAGGTGGTGCATCCGCAGTTCTGGCCCGAGGACCTCGACTACGCCGGTAAGCGGGTCGTGGTGATCGGCAGCGGCGCCACCGCGGTCACCCTGGTGCCGTCGATGGCCGGCGAAGCCGAGCTGGTGACCATGTTGCAGCGCACCCCGACCTGGATCAGCGCGGTCCCCGGCCGGGACAAGTACGCCGACCGGATCCGCGAGCTGCTGCCGCCGAAACTGGCGCACCGGGTGATCCGCACCAAGAACATCCTGTTCTCCATCGGCTTCTATCAGTACTGCCGTCGTCGTCCGGCCGCCGCGCGCAAGCTGCTCACCGCGCTCACCACGCGAATCCTCAAGGACGAGAAGGCCGTAGCCGAACACTTCACGCCCACCTACAACCCGTGGGACCAGCGCTTGTGCGCGGTCCCCGACGCCGACTTCTTCCGGGCGATCAAGAAGGGCAAGGCCGAGGTGGTCACCGACCACATCGATAGCTTTGTGCCGGAAGGCATTCGGCTGAAGTCCGGCCGAATCCTGCCTGCGGACATCGTGGTCACCGCCACCGGCCTGCAAATGCTGCCGTTCGGCGGCATCACCCCGCGCGTCGACGGCGCACCGGTCACCCTGTCCGATCAGTTCATCTGGCAGGGCGCGATGCTCACCGGCCTGCCCAACTTCGCCGTCTGCGTCGGCTACACCAACGCCTCCTGGACCCTGCGCGCCGACCTCAGCTCCCGCCTGGTCTGCAAGATCATCAACCACATGGACCGCCGCGGTTACGCCGCCGTGGTGCCCAAGCCCGACGGCGAACTCAACCAGCAACCGCTGCTCGACCTCGCCGCCGGCTACATCCAGCGCTCGATCGCCGACTTCCCGCACCAGGGCGATCGCCACCCCTGGAAGGTCCGGCAGAACTACCTGCTCGACTCCGCCACCACCCTGCGCACCGACCTGAACAAAACCCTCGCCGCCACCCCGAAGTCGGCCGTCCGCGAACCGGTCCTGGCGCTGCGCTGATCATCGAACGGGACAGCACCGCGGCCGCACCCGCGTGTCGCCACGGTGCTGTCCCGTTCGCCGGGGTGATCTTCTGGATAGGGTCGGTGGACGGTGTTATTTCCGACTCTAGGAGCCCGAATGTCTGACTGGAACGCGAAGATCATCGAAGAATTCCACGCCAACGCGGGCAAGGTGGGCGGTCCCTTCGAAGGCCACGACCTGCTCCTGCTCACCACCACCGGCGCCAAATCCGGCCTCCCGCGAACCAGCCCGGTCGCCTTCGTTCGCGACCAGGACCGCGTCGTCATCATCGCCTCCAAGGGTGGCGCGCCCACCAGCCCCGACTGGTACCACAACCTGCGCGCCAACCCCGAAGTCTCCGTCGAAATCGGCACCGAAACCCACAAGGCCACCGCCACCCCGATCACCGAAGGTCCAGAACGCGACCGCCTCTACGCCGCCATGGTCGAGGTCATGCCCGGCTTCGCCGAATACGAACAGAAGACCGACCGAGTAATCCCCGTAGTCGCCCTCACCCTCGAGAACTGACGAAACCGGGGCTCGCCGGACCCCGGCACCGCCGCTGACCTCGGGTGACGGGCGTCGTTGGCTTGTCGCGTTAGGGTCGGGGGCATGCGATACGCGATCTCGATTCCGCAGCATGCCGCCGATGGGGCCTTTCAGCCGAGGGATCTGCGGGAGTATTTGGATCGGGCCGAGGAGCTCGGGTTCGAGAGTGCGTGGATGACCGAGCAGGTGCTGGGGGCCTCGCCTAGTTCGAGTCCGCTGGAGACGTTGGCGTTCGCGGCGGCCTGCAATGAGCGGATGCGGCTGGGGTGTGCGGTGTTCGTGACGCCGCTGCACAATCCGGTGCATCTGGCGAAGCGGATCGCGACGGTGGATCAGTTGAGTAGGGGCCGGCTCGAGGTCGGTGTCGGGATCGGCGGGCGGCACCGGATGTTCTCGGCGTTCGGTGTCGATCCCGAAGACAACCTGGTGCGGCGCTTCAACGAGGGCTTGCAGGTGATGAAGGCGCTGTGGACCGAGCCGTCGGTCGATCTCGACGGTGAGTTCTGGCAACTGGCCGCCGCCGCGATGGAGCCCAAGCCGTTCCAGAAGCCGTACCCGCCCTTGTGGTTCGGCGGCAGCAAGCCCGCGGCGCTGCGCCGGGCGGTGCGGCACGGGGACGGGTTCTTCGGCGCCGGGTCCTCGACCACGGCGCAGTTCGCCGATCAGGTCCCGATCGTCCGCGCGGCGCTCGCCGAAACCGGCAGGGACGCCACGGATTTCCGCATCGCCAAACGCGTCTACATCGCGGTGGACGACGATGCCGATCGTGCCCGGCAACGGATGACCGACGCCCTGATCGCCCAATACGGCGACTTCGGCAAGCGCCTGCTGCCGGTCGCCGTCTGCGGATCGCCGGACACCTGCGTCGCCGGACTGCGCGCGGTCGCCGCGGCCGGCGCCGAAATGATCCTGATCAACCCACTTTTCGACGCGTCGGCGCAGATGGAACGAATCACCGCCGAGGTGTTGCCGCACGTCGGCTGATCTCGGTCTAGGCCGAGGCAAGCCAAACCCGCAGCGGGCCAACCGGTTTGCCGCCGTGGTGGATTGCCGCAGCCAGGTCTTCGTCCTGCTCGTAGCCGACGACGCTTCGGCCAGGCCACAATTGGTGAACGGCGCTCAAGCAGTCGGCCCAGGCATCGGTTGCCTCTAGGCCGGAATAGAACAGATTGGTTATGCCCACCACGTTCCCGCTTCGGTGGGCGACCGCACCGGCGGTGAACCGGTCGCCGTCCCCGCGGCCGAGCACCGCCACCGAATCGTCGGCCAGCAGCTCCGGTCGAAATATCTTGCGGAGCACCGGATCCTGACTCCAGGAGCTCGCCCACTCGGCCAGCGCGCCGGGCGCATCGATCAAGGTCCAAGGGCGTGACGAGGCGGGCGGCGGAAGCTCGGCCGGTCGATAGATCCACTGCGCCTCGAACAGGATGTGGAAGCCCGCCGCACTGAGGTCCAGACAAGCAAAGCTGTCCTTGATCGATGCTCCGGGCGCAATGCGGTCGATTCGGCTGAGCAACTGATCGGAGGCCGTGTGCGGGCCGAGGGTCACCGCGTCCGGATACAGCGGTGGGGTCCGCTGGGCACTCGCCCACGCGGTGGCATCGAATGCACTGGTCAACCCATGCGACCGGCACATCGCGGCGCACCATTCGGCGTTGTCGAGTGCGGCCGCGCGCACCCACTCGTTCGTCTCGGTCCGCGCGGTCACGGCATACATCGTGACAGATTACGCAATCGTGATGCATCCCGGCGATTTGCCCTTTCCGTGTGGGCGAACATCGGGCAGTATCCGATTGGTACCGAAAATCGGCCTGGGGCAGTGGCCGGTGACCTCTGGCGGGGGGATCTTCCATGGATTGGGTAAAGCTGTTTTTCGAGACCGCGCCGATGTGGTGGGGTCCGCAGACGGTGCGCGAGTCGGACCGGCAGCGCGCGGCGTCCATCGCGCGGCTGGCGGGCGACGGGATCGAACGAGTCCTCGAATTGGGCGCGGGCAGCGGGACGACCGCGGTGGTGATGGCCGATCTCGGCTACTCGGTGACCGCGGTGGAACTCAGTTCGGTGCGCGCGCAGCAGGCGCGGGAGCGCGCCGCCGAGGTCGACGGGCGGGACCTGCGGATCATCGAAGGCGACTTCTACCAGGTCGAACTCGGTGCGCAGTTCGACTGCGTGGTCTATTGGAACGGCTTCGGCGTCGGCAGCGACGCCGACCAGCGCACGCTGCTGCGCCGGGTCAGCGGTGAATGGTTGCGCCCCGGCGGCGCGATGATCCTCGACGTGTTCAGCCCGTGGAAGTGGGCCCGCGCCGCCGGCGAGATCGACCACGAGCAGTACCTCGTCGACCTCGCCAACCTGAATGACTACGACCCGCTGACCAGCCATTTCAGCGACCGCTGGTGGCCGGTCGACAAGGAAGCCGAAGCCCTCGACCAGTTCGGGCGCTGCTACGCGCCCGCCGACCTGCTGCTGCTGGCCGAGGGCACCGGCCTGGTCGTCGAGCGGATGGAACTCGACGGCGCGGAACTCCGGACGGATCAGCGCAATTCGACGACGCACCCGCTCTGGGACGCCTGGGAATACCAGGCGGTGCTGCGCCGGGAAACGAACTGACCGCTGCCCGGCGGATCAGGCGCCGATCGAGCCGAGCAGCATGGGCAGGGCGTTCTGCATCTGCACCTTCCAGGCGTCCCAGTTGTGGCCTTGCGCAGGCACATAGCGCTCGTCGACCGTCGCGCCCAGATCTTGCAGGTGGTCGACGAAGCGGAAGTTCTGTTCGTAGGCAAGCGATTCCACGCCATCGCCGTTGCCATAGGAGACGAACAGTGGGATGCCGGTCAGCTTGTCGGCCTGGCTGTAGGGGTTGTTGGCGACCCAGATCTCGCGATGATCCCGGTAGTCGCCCCAGACCCGTTTCCAGTCGGCGGCGCAACCCTGACCCGGCTTGTCGGGTTCGCCGGGCGCGCCCGACTCGTGCAACGGGTCCACGTTCCCGCTGAACGAGGCGGCGGAATTGAACCAACCCTGGTGGGCGGCAGCGAACTTCATCGCGCCGAGGCCACCCATCGAGTTGCCCGCGATCGCCCGGGTGGTGTTGGCGTGGTAGGTGGATTCGAGGATGGTGCGGACGTCGTCGAGCAGGTACTTCTCCCAGGCCGGCGGGCCGTCGTGATTGTCGTTGTACCAGTCGGAATAGGCACTGCACCAGCTGGTTTCGGGCAGCACGAAGATGGCGTTCTTGCCCGCGGTGAGCGCCTCGAGATTGCCCTTGTCGGTCCAGGATTTGTGATCGTCGAAGCCGCCGTGCAGCACCCAGACGGTGGGCCAGCTGCGCGTGGATTCCTTGGTCCAGCCGGGCGGCAGCAGCAGCCGGACCACCTTGACCGACCAGTCCGGCCCTTCGAGGTTGGGGGAGGAGACGCCGATATCGAGAATGCGGTCACTGACCCTGGTTTCCCAGCGGACCGTGCCCGCTGCGGCCTCGGCGGGTGCGTCGACCGCGAAAGGCGCAGTGAGGCTGGCGATTACGGTGGCGACGGCCAGGGTGAGTCGACTGAGTCGGGGCAACGGGTGATCCTTTCCTCTCGGGATCGGCTCCGAACCGTGCGATCCCGCACGAATGAATCTAAAGCAGATGCCCCATTTGCGAATAGTGTTGTTCGCAAATTGGGAGATTTCACGAACAATGCGGTGCTCGGCTGAATCATCATGTAGACCAGTGCTTCTCGGCCGTAGAGCCCGATGGACGATGGGTATGAACCTGTCCGGCACAGTGATCCCCATGCGTATCGCGGTATACCTGGCCCACCCCCGACCCGACAGTTTCAACAGAGCCCTCTTCGACGCAGTCGTCGACGAGTTGCGGGGCCGAGCGGTCGAGGTCGTACCGCATGATCTCTACGCGGAAAACTTCGATCCAGCACTCGCCGCGGGGGAGACCGAAACCGTCGACAGCACACCGGCCGTCAACGAACAGATCCGCCGATACCAGAACGAACTGCCCGAACTCGACGCCCTGATCTTTATCCACCCGAACTGGTGGGGCATGCCACCCGCCATCCTCACCGGCTGGATCCAGCGAGTGCTCACCCCTGCCGTCGCCTACAAACTGTCCGATGCCGCCGGCGAGCCCGTCGGCCTGCTCCGAGCCAAGCGCGCCCTGATCCTCAACACTTCCGACACCACGGAAGACCGCGAACGTGACGTCTTCGGCGACCCACTCCAGCAGATCTGGGCAGCCTGCGTCCTCCCGTACATCGGCGTTGAAGACGTGCGCCGCAAGGTATTCCGCACAGTCACCGACTCGACCGACCAACAGCGCACCACCTGGCTCCAGGAAGCCCGCACCCTGGCTGCGGCACTCGCCGCGGACGGCTAGCCAGATCGGACGCCCGCGATCAAGGTTCGAACCCCCGGGACATGTGAGCACATGCTCACGTGTCCTGATTGTTATCTCGAACAACAAATTGGTCGCTTGAACAGGTTGTGCTGTGGGTCACAGTCGAATATGTTGCAGCGAACAACATTCGCTCGATCTCGACCGCCCGGGCACGCCCGGGGCGGTGGTTCCACGAAAGGCCCCCTCATGCGTAAGGGCATTCTCGGCGTTGCGGCCGTCTCGGTCGCCGTGCTGACCTCCTTGACTTTGACTGCTTGTGGTGACGACTCGAAGAGCTCGGGAGGTGGCGGCGCCAAGATCGGGGTGATCCTGCCGGACAGCAAGACCTCGGCCCGCTGGGAAACCGCGGACCGCAAGTACCTGCAGCAGGCGTTCGACTCGGCCGGCGTCAAGGCCGACATCCAGAACGCGCAGGGCGACAAGACCGCCTTCCAGACCATCGCCGACCAGATGATGACCAACGGCGCCTCGGTGCTGCTGATGACGAACCTGGACAGCGGCACCGGCAAGGCCGTGATCCAGAAGGCCAAGTCGCAGGGCGTCACGGTGATCGACTACGACCGGCTCACCCTCGGCGGCGGCGCCCAGTTCTACGTGTCCTTCGACAACGTGAAGGTCGGCAGCCTGCTCGGCGAGGGCGTGGCCAAGTGCCTGACCGACAAGAACGCGAACAAGCCGGTCGTCGCCTACCTCAACGGCGGCCCGACCGACAACAACGCCACGCTGCTGAAGACCGGCTACGACGGCGTGCTGAAGCCCAAGTTCGACGCGGGCCAGTTCGTCAAGGGCCCGGACCAGGCCGTGCCGGAATGGGATAACACCCAGGCGGGCACCATCTTCGAGCAGATGCTCACCGGCACGCCGAACATCGGCGGCGTGGTCGCTGCCAACGACGGCCTGGCCAACGCCGCGATCGCGGTGCTGAAGAAGCAGAAGCTCAACGGCCAGGTGCCGGTGAGCGGCCAGGACGCCACGGTGCAGGGCTTGCAGAACGTGCTCAAGGGCGACCAGTGCCTGACCGTCTACAAGGCGATCAAGAAGGAAGCCGAAGCGGCGGCCGAACTGGCTATCGCGCTGACCAAGGGCCAGCCGGGCCAGGCGAACGGCACGGTGAAGGATCCCGAGGCCAAGACCGACGTGCCGTCGGTGCTGCTGGAGCCCAAGCCGATCTACGCGCAGCAGGTGAAAGACGTTGTCGCGGACGGCTATGTGACCAAGGCCGAGCTGTGCACCGGCGAGATCGCGAAACTCTGCGCGGACAACGGCATCTGATCGCACCCAGCCCCTTCCGCCGTTTCGATGAGGGGACGGCGGAGGGGGCTCCTTCTCAGGAGCAGCACTATGAGTGAAGCATCGCGAAGCGATTCGATGAGGGGCGGTGGCCGGGCGACGGGTGGGCCGGAAACGCCCGTAGTCGAATTACGCGGCCTAGAAAAGAGTTTCGGGGCGGTTCACGTCCTGCACGACGTCGCCTTCAGCGCCTACTCGGGTGAGGTGACCGCGCTGGTCGGCGACAACGGCGCCGGGAAGTCGACGCTGGTCAAATGCATCGGCGGCACCCACCCGATCGACGCGGGCGAATTCCTGTTCGAGGGCAACCCCGTTCAGGTGCACAGCCCGCGCGACGCGGCGGCGCTCGGCATCGAGATCGTGTACCAGGACCTCGCGCTCTGCGACAACCTCGACATCGTGCAGAACATGTTCCTCGGCCGCGAACGCAAGAACGGGATCGTGCTCGACGAGTACGCGATGGAGGAACTGGCCGGAAAGACGTTGGCCAGCTTGTCCGTTCGCACCGTCAAGAGCGTCCGCCAGCAGGTGTCGAGCCTGTCCGGCGGCCAGCGGCAGACCGTCGCGATCGCCAAAGCCGTGCTGTGGAACAGCAAGGTGGTGATCCTTGACGAACCGACCGCCGCGCTCGGCGTGCAGCAGACCCAGCAGGTGCTCGAACTGGTGCGCCGCCTGGCCGACCGCGGGCTCGCGGTGGTGCTGATCTCGCACAACATGAACGACGTCTTCGCGGTCTCCGACCGGATCGCGGCGCTGTACCTGGGGCGGATGGCCGCCCAGGTCCGGACCTCCGATGTGACCCACGGCCAGGTCGTCGAACTGATTACGGCAGGCCGCAGCGGCGCACTGGGCCTGGACGCGAATGGAGTCAAGGGATGAGCGCCGTTATCGACGAAAAGCCCACTACCGCACCGGTTTCCGATTTAGTGAACACCTACGTCGGCCGGGTGCGCAGCGGTGACATGGGCGCACTGCCGTCCGTGCTCGCCCTGGTCATCCTGTCCTGCGTGTTCTGGGCCGCGCGCCCGGTCTTCATGTCCGAGGCCAACTTCGCCAACCTGTTCACCCAGGGCGCGGCGATCGCGGTGATCGCGATGGGCCTGATCTTCGTGCTGCTGCTCGGCGAGATCGACCTGTCCGCCGGCTTCACCAGCGGCGTCTGCGCCGCGGTGCTCGCGGTGTTGCTCACCGACCGCGGCTGGCCCTGGTACGTAGCGGTGGTGGCGTCGCTGCTCACCGGCGTGGTGATCGGGCTGATCATCGGCGCCATCGTGGTGAAGATCGGCATCCCGTCGTTCGTGGTGACCCTCGCGGCTTTCCTTGCGCTGCAAGGCGTCGCGCTGAAGATCATGGACAACGGCCGCAACATCTCCATCCGCGACGACACCATCCTCGCCATCGCGAACAAGAACGTCCCACCGCTGCTCGGCTGGCTGATGTACCTCGTGCTCATCGCCGGGTTCGCGTTCCTGCAATACCGGAAACTGCGGGCCCGCAACAAACTCGGGCTCACCGGCGAAACCGCGCCGGTGATCGTGGCGCGGATCGTCGCGGTCGCGGTGGTGCTCGGCATCGCGGTGCTGGTGCTCAACGGCGAACGCAGCCGCAACCCGGAACTGCACTCGCTCAAGGGCATGCCGATCGTGGTGCCGTTGATCGCGGTGCTGTTGCTGCTGTGGACCTTCGTGCTCAACCGGACCTCGTTCGGCAGGCACATCTACGCGGTCGGCGGCAACGCCGAGGCGGCCCGGCGCGCGGGCATCACCGTCGATCGGGTGAAAATCCTTGCCTTCGTGCTGTGTTCGACGATGGCCGCGGTCGGCGGTCTGGTCGCGGCGTCCCGGGCCAACTCCGTCGATCCCAACACCGGCGGCAGCAGCGTGTTGCTGCTCGCGGTCGGCGCGGCGGTCATCGGCGGCACCAGCCTGTTCGGCGGACGCGGCCGAATGCTGGACGCGGTGCTCGGCGCCGCGGTGGTCGCGGTGATCGACAACGGAATGGGCCTGATGGGCTACAGCGCGGGCACGAAGTTCGTTGTGACAGGATTCGTGCTGCTCTTGGCGGCCGGCGTAGATGCCTTGTCGCGCAAGCGCACATTACTCCGTAGGTAACTCACGCATAGCGAAGGACGGTGAATGCGAGCAGCCCCTTCTCCGGATGAGATCCGCAAGAGCAACTTGGCTGTGTTGCTCCGGCACGTCCATCGCGACGGTCCGGTCTCGCGGGCCACGCTCGCGGAGCGAATGGGGCTGAACCGCAGCACCATTCTGGCCTTGACCGCCGACCTCGCCGCGGCCGGTCTGATCCGCGAAGAACTTCCGGGCCAGACCGGCAAGGCGGGCCGTCCGTCGCTGGTGGTGCGGCCGGAATCGGAGCGGGTCTACGTCATCGCGTTGGACGTCGGCGCCGACCGGCTCGCCGCGGCCCGGGTCGGGCTGGGCGGTTCGGTGCTCGACCAGATCGAAACCACCAGGCCGCGTGGCACTTTCGACCCGGACGACGTGATCGCCACGCTGGCCACCATGGCCCGCGAGTTGATCGGCAAGGCCGCGCGCGACGCCTTGTGCGTCGGTGTGGGCGTGGCGTTCTGCGGGATGGTGCGGGAGGAGGACGGCGTCGTCCGCTACGGCCCGAACATCGGCTGGGTCGATGTGCCGTTCGGCGCCAGCCTGACCAGGGAACTCGACCTCGGCCTGCGCGTCGTGGTCGGCAACAACGCCAACCTCGGCGCGCTCGCCGAACGCGAGCGCGGCGTCGGCGCGGGCCTGTCCGACCTGATCTACCTGCACGGCGACGTCGGCATCGGCGCGGGCATCATCATGGGCGGTCGGCTGCTCGGCGGCGAGGGCGGTTACGCGGGCGAGGTCGGCCACATGATCGTCAACCGGGACGGACGACCTTGCGCCTGCGGTTCACACGGCTGCCTCGAGGTCGAGGCCGGTGAGCTGGGCTTGATCGCCGCCGCCGGCCGCGACGACCCGGCGGGCCGGGCCGCGGTCGAGGCGATCGTGGAGGCCGCCGCCCGCGGCGATTCGACGGCCAGGGACGCGCTGCACCAGGTGGGGGACTGGCTCGGTTACGGCGTCGCCAACCTGGTCAACATCTTCAACCCGTCGATGGTCGTCTTCGGCGGCGTGCTGCGCGAGATCTACCTCGCCTCGGCCGCCCAGGTGCGCAGCCGGGTCGCGGTCGACGCGCTGCTCGCGGTCCGCGAACGGGTGCGGCTGCGCACCTCGGCCCTCGGTGGGGACGCCACCTTGATCGGCGCGGCCGAACTCGCGTTCACCGACGTGCTGACCGATCCGGTGCAGACGCTGGCCCGGATCTCCGCCGCGCGCGCCTGAAACCGGGTGTGGGCCAACCGCGGTCGGTTGCGAGCTTCCCGCTGCTCACCAAAGCCGACTACTATGCGCAGACCACCGTTCGGGTGATCGAGCACACGATGCGTGAGCGACAAAAGGGGTTTCGATGGATAGGCCGGCGTGGGCGCCCGAAGGCGTGGATATGCAACAGGCGAGCCCGGCACGAATGTACGACGCGCTGCTCGGCGGCTCGCACAACTTCGACATCGACCGCACGGCCGCGGAAATGGCCAAAAATCTGGTGCCGGATCTGCCCAGGTTGGCGCTGAGCAACCGGGCGTTCCTGCGCCGGGCGGTGCGTTTCCTGGCCGATTCCGGAATTCGCCAGTTCCTCGATATCGGGTCGGGGATCCCGACAGCGGGAAATGTGCATGAAATCCTGCAAACCATCGATCCGGAAATCCGGGTGCTCTACGCGGACATCGATCCGGTGGCGGTCGCGCACTCGCGCGCGATCC
Organism: Nocardia sp. NPDC051756; assembly: GCF_040681495.1. Lineage (NCBI taxonomy): Bacteria > Bacillati > Actinomycetota > Actinomycetes > Mycobacteriales > Nocardiaceae > Nocardia > Nocardia sp. NPDC051756. The sequence goes on from NZ_JBFAYV010000010.1 coordinate 117,973, forward strand.
TGCGCGGCAACAGCCGGGCCGCCGCCATCGAGGCGGATCTGCGCAAGCCCGCCGAGCTGCTCGATCGGGCAGGCGATACCGGGTTGATCGATTTCGACCAACCGGTCGGTCTGTTGTTGATCGCCGTGCTGCACCTGCTCTCCGATGACGACGAGCCGGTCAAGAAGGTCGCCGACCTGCGAGCCGCGGTCGAACCGGGCAGCTACGTGGCCATCTCGCACCTGACCTCGGAGATGCGCCCCGAGGACGCGGGCAAGCTCGGCGCGCACGCGACCGACAAGAGTCGAGTTGGTATCCATTTTCGCAATCGGGACGGCATCGTCGCTATGTTCGATGGATGGGACCTGATCGAGCCCGGCGTGGTCGAGTTGCCGGTCTGGCGCCCGGAGTCCGAGCGGGATCTGCACGAGGCACCGGGCCGTTCGCTCGGCCTGGCCGGCGTCGGTCGAAAGGTCTGAAGCGCGAACCCGAACCAGCAGGGGGTCCCTGAGTGGGGTCGCACGAGCTAGCGATGCGGTGGGCCGAGGCGCTCGACGGCGCAGTGGCTCCCACCCTCACGCGGACCCAGATCGAGGCGATGCTCGCCGGGCTCGGTGAGGCGCTGGAGGCGGTGGTGCTCGGCACCGCCGAACTCGGCGTCGCCCGCGATGCCGCGTCCGTGCTGGTCGCGGCGAACTATCGGGACGCGGTGGCGGTCAGCCGTTCGGTGGTGGTGATCTGCCACGACCTGGTGGCCGACGTCTGCCCGGACCGCGGCAGCGCGGACTACGAGCGGATCCGGGATCGCGCGGTGATCGCCGCCGCCGAGTTCGCGGCGGGTTTCACCGCGGCCCTACGGTCGGCGGCGCTGGCCGAGCAGGAGGCCACGTTGGTCGCGACCCTGGCCGCCGCGCACGACGCCGAGGCCAAACGGCAGCTGTCCGAGGCCAGATTCGCCGCCGTCTTCGCCGGCGCCTCGGTCGGCATCGGCACCATCGACGTCACCGGTCGGGTGCTCGACGCGAACGTGGCCATGGCCGAAATGCTCGGTCTGCCAGTGGAAGTCATGCCCGGACAGACCGTGGACGCGCTGCTCGGCCCGGCGAACATCGGGTACGCCTTCGCCGAGTTGCAGCGACTGCTGACCGGGGCATCCGACCGATTCCGGCTGGAGACCGATCATCTGCGCCCCGACGGCACCATCACCACCATCGACCTGTCCATGTCGGCCGTGCGGGACAGCGCCGGGCAGGTGCGGTTCCTGATCGGGGTGGCGGTCGACATCACCGAGCGCAAGCAGCTGGCCGACCGACTCTGGCACGACGCCAACCACGACAGCCTCACCGGATTGCCCAACCGCACACTGTTTTTCGACCGCTTGGCGAACGCGAGCCCGCCGATCGGCGTGTGCTACCTCGATCTCGACGGGTTCAAGGAGATCAACGACGTGTGGGGACACACGGTGGGGGACAAGGTACTTCGCGTGGTCGGGGAGCGATTACGCGCGGCCGTCGGGCCGGTCGATGGGCTGGTCGCGCGGCTTGGCGGCGACGAGTTCATCGTCCTGATCGAAAAGTGCACGGGCGCAGAGAAATTGGCAGAGGTGTCCGGCTGGCTGTCGCATGCGCTGGTCGAGCCGATGGAGGTGGAGAACCATCTGGTGTCCGTCGCCGCCAGCATCGGCACCGTCTTCCTCGACGAAGTGCCCACCGCGCCGGATCAACTCATGCACGCGGCCGATACGGCCATGTACCGCAACAAGGCGGCGCAGGGCATGCGCGAGTCGCGGTTCCGGCAGCGGTAACGTCAGCGGGCGTTCAGGGAACGGGCCAGATGGTCGGCCAGCCGGTCGAGGTAGTCCGGCTCGGCTTCGGCATGCCGGACGCTCAAGCGCCAGAACATCGGTCCCGCAATCAGATCCAGCGCCAGTTCGATGTCGGTCTCGGCGGGCAGCTCGTCACGGTCGATGGCACGTTGCAACAGCTGGAGCCCCAGCGCCCGCCGCGGTTGCCCGATGGTGGTCCGAACCGCCTGTGCCAGAACGGGATTGCGCCCGGCCTCGGCGGTGAGGTCGGGCAGGATCGCCGCCATCCTCGGGTGGGTGAACCAGGTGTGCAGCAGTTCCAGGGCGGCCATCAGGTCGGTGCGCAGCGCGCCGGTGTCGGCGAATTCGGCCAGCTCGACGCTGAACTCGCCGAGCACCGCGACCACCATGTCCTGCTTGGACGACCAGCGCCGGTAGAGGGCGCTCTTGCCGACGCCCGCGCGCTTGGCCACCGCCTCCATCGACAGCCTGGCATAGCCGTTCGTGGCGAGTTCCTCCATCACCGCCGCGGCGACGGCGGCGGTGATCTGCGGTTGCAGGACGGCGGCACCGGTGGGGGCGCGTCGGGGCTTCTCGGACATGGCCGCAGTATACGGAATGGACGAGACGGTGCCGTCCCGACTATATTAGGACGGGACGGTACCGTATCGTCCAAATGAATGGGAGGGCTCATGCCTCAATCGGCACGTACCCCGGCCGAGGTCGTCGCGGAGGCGTTGCGGCTGCTCCTGGCCAAGGACATGGTCGGATTCGCGGGACTCTGGGCGGAACGGGGCAGCATCGAATTCCCGTTCGCGCCGGCCGGGTACCCGGCGGAGGTGACCGGGCGCGCGGCGATCGAGGACTACCTGCGGGACTATCCCGAGCAGCTCGACATCCGGGCGATCGATGCGCCGACCGTGCACGTGACCGGCGACCCCGAGATCGTCATCGTCGAGTTCACCGCGGACGGCGTCGCCGTCCGGACCGGGCGGCCGTACCGGATGCGCTACATCGCGGTGATCACCGTGCGCGCGGGCGAGATCGTGCACTACCGCGACTACTGGAATCCGCTCGCCGCCGCCGAGGCGCTCGGTGGCGCCGGTGAGCTGGCATCGTTCGGTGCGACGGAGGGGGAATCCATGAGCGAGCCGACCATCCTGGTCACCGGTGGCACCGGGACCACCGGAAGCCGGATCGCCGCGGGGCTGGACGCCGAGGGTGCCGAGGTGCGGATCGCCAGCCGGAACCCGCAGGGCGACAAACACATTCGATTCGATTGGCACGATCCCGAGACGTACGGGCCCGCCTTGGCCGGAGTGGATGCCATCTACCTGGTCCCGCCGATCGGCGCGACCGATCCGGCCCCTATCGTGGAACCCTTTCTGGCGCAGGCGGTTCGGGCCGGTGTGCGGCGAGTGGTGCTGCTCGGTTCGTCGGCGGTCACCGACGAGACGCCGGGGCTGGGCACGCTCTACGGACTGGTGCGCGCGGTGCCGGAATGGGCGGTGCTGCGCCCGTCCTGGTTCATGCAGAACTTCGTCGGCGGGCATCCGGTGGCGGCCGGCATCCGCGCCGCGGGCGAGATCGTGACCGCGACCGGTGACGGCCGGGTGGCCTTCGTCGACGCGGAGGACATCGCCGCCGTCGCGGTGCGCGCGCTGCTGGATCCGGTGCCGCACAACACCGAGCACGTGATCACCGGGCCGGAGGCGCTGAGTTACGCGCAGGCCGCGGTCATAATCGCCGAGCAGACCGGGCGGGTGGTGCGACACGAGTCGATCGGCGTCGCCGAATTCACCGAGCTGGTCCGCGAATCCGGCGTGCCCACCGACTACGCGGCGTTTCTCGCCGGGCTCGACGACGATATCCGGCGCGGCAGCGAAGACCGGGTCACGTCGGTGGTGCCGGACGTGACCGGGCGCGAGGCCGGATCGTTCCGGGCGTTCATCGCGCGCAACTGGACGGAGCTGGCGGTGGACATGGCGGCGGAAGTTGTTGTGCTGCCGGGCGGTTCAGTGTACTGAGCGCGGGCCGTCGAGCTCGGCCAGGCTGTTCGGCACGAAGAACGGCGGCCTGCTGCGGCCGGAAACGCGGTAGCGGCCCCAGAAGTCGAGGTCGCCGATGCGGGCGGGGGCGGTGCCGTAGGCGGTGCTGACCTCCCCGGCGGCTTCGTCGCCGACGGCGGCGGCGAGTTCGGGGTTCGGCCGAATTCGCCCGTACCAGCGATAGATTCCGTCGATGCCTTGGAAATGGCCGCGCAAGGTCAGTTCGACGGGGATCCCGGCGCCGTCGATGGTGACGGTCGCCGGTCCCTCGTAGTCGTAGTCGTCGGCGGGGTCCGCCATGGTCGGTCCTATTGGTCGAAGGCGATGTCGACGTGGTCGGTGAGCGGGACGGATTGGCAGGCCAGGGTGAGGCCGATGGCGAGGTCGGCGTCGACCAGGGTGTCGTTGCGCAGCATGCGGACCTCACCGGAGCGCACGGTGCAGGCACACGCGCTGCACGCGCCCTCGCGGCAGGAGTAGGGGGCGTCGTAGCCGCTGGCGAGCAGGACGTCCAGCAGCGGCGTGTGCCGCGGCCAGGACAGTTCCAGGCGGCGGCCGTCGAGTTCTACCGTTGCGGTGGCCGGGGTTTCGGCATCGTCGCGGGTGATCACGATCTCCGCGAACGGATCACCGGTCAGTGACTGGTAGATCTCGGTGTGCACGTGCCGTTCGGTCATGCCCGCGGCAATCATCGCGGTGCGCGCGGTGCGCATAAATGCCGTTGGGCCGCAGAGGAAAGCGTCGAAGCCGGTGTACGGCCAGAGACGCTCGGTCAATGCCTCGGCGGAGGGCAGACCCTGCGCCGACTCCAGCCAGTGGTCGACGATGAGTCGATCGGGGTACTCGGCCATCATGTCCGCGAGTTCGGTGCCGAAAATGACCGAGGGCGCGTCCCGATTGGCATAGAACAGGTAGATCGTGCCGGTGCCGGCGATCAAGGCGGACTTGATGATCGACATGACCGGGGTGATGCCGCTGCCCGCGGCGATCATCAACAGGTTCGCGTCCAACGACTTCGGGGTGAAGACGCCGGATGGGGACAGGGTGGTCATCCGCAGGCCCGGAGCCGCGTTGTCACACAGCCAGTTCGACGCATAGCCGCCCTCGGTGCGTTTGACCGTGATGATCAGATCGTCGTCGAGATGCGGTGAGCTGGACAGCGAATAGCAGCGCGCGACCGAGCCCGTCTGCTCGCTCGGTACGCGCAGGGTGAGGAATTGCCCTGGGCGGTGCCGGAAGCGCGGAACCAGCAGGTCCGGCACCTCGAAGACCAGGGAGACGGCCTCGGCGGTCTCCCGGATCACCTCGACGATTTCCAGCTCGTGCACATGGGAATTGGTGGTCGCCGCGGGCAGTGGCGTGTCTACCGGCGGCGCGGCGATGTCTGGGTCGGCCATCGTCACGCCGTCCTCGACAGCTCGGCCATGACGTCGTCCGGCAGCGCCCGGGCCAGCCGCAGGATCCGGGTGCTGACCGCGCCGCGGACGAACCCGACCTCATAGGCGAAGCGCAGCAACATCTCTCCGGCGAACTTGGAGTTCTCCCGATAGTTCGGGCTCAGCAAGGCGACGGCCAGCCCGTGCAGCGGATGGATGCCGACCGAGCGATAGACCCGGGGCGTCACGATGGCCGGCTGGATCCCGAACACCATGACCGAGAACACCAGTCGATGAGCGGCGTTGACCAGTTTGCCGTGCTTGGCGATCTGCCGCACCAACTCCTCGCGGGCGTAGGTGATGTGCCTGGCTTCCTCGAGCACGTGAATCTTGTTGAGCTGCCGCATGTGTGGCTGGATCCGCGGATCGTCCATGCTCTCGCGCTGCAACCGGTCCAGGGTCTCCTCGACCAGCAGTAGCCCGCCCATGGTGGCCGGGCCCATCGGGACCAGGCCGACCAGCCGCACCGCCTTGAACAGCGCCTTGGGCAGGAACGGCTGATAGGCGGGCAGGCCGGACTTGTTGATGAGCCTGCTGAACATCGTGGAATGCCGTGTCTCCTCGCCGACTTCGGCCAGCGCGTACCGGCTGTGGTCGTCGCCAGGGTCCCCGTGCTCGAGGAATTGGCGCAGCAGGAACGCCGACAGTCCGGACTCCACGATGATGCCGAAGCTCAGCGCGCTGACCGCCTCGTGCATGCCGAGCGTGCGGCGCTGCTCCTCGGTCAGCCGGTCCCACAGGTACGTCCCGTACAGCGTCTGCCGATGATCGAGCATCCACTTCTTGTCCGGATCCAGCGGCGCGTCCCAATTGATGTCGACCTCACCGTCATACGCGCGATCGGCCGCGGAACGCAGCAGGCGCTGGGCGGTCTTCTGCCGGTCGCCGACGTTCTTGCCGCGGGTGGTCGACATGCCTGCCGTGCTGACCGCGTGCCGCTTGGCGGGCGTGGTGTCGTGGGTGGTCATCGCTGCCTCCTCGAGGTGGAGCCGGGCCAGACGCGGCCGAGCCGGAGAATGGTGGTGGTCACGGGGCCGCCGAACAGGCCGATCTGAACTCCCTGGTGCACAAACGATTCGGTGTAGGTGCGGGCCGAGTCCGCATAGTGGCGGCTGAGCAGGGCGGTGGGCAGCGCATGCCGGGCGCGCACGCCGGCCGCGCGATACGGGCGCGGCGCGAGGAGCGCCGGATACAGCACGCTGGTCGCCGCCGCGGTCCAGAGCGCGGCGATCGCGTTGGAAAGCCGTCCGTGCTCGTCGATTTCGGCGATCAGCTCGTCCTGGGCGTAGGCCAGATTGCGCCGCGCCGAGACCCGGTGGATCTTCATCAGCTGACGCAGATGCGGCTGGATGTCCGGGTCGTCGGCGATCGCGGCGGCCAGGTCGTACATGGCCTGCTGGATCAGCAGCGTCACCGCCGAGGTCGCGGTGTTCTTCGGCGTCAACAGCACCAGCCGCGACACCACCTGGGCGAGCACCGGCCGCCGATACGGAGCCAGGCCGCTCTTGTGCACCATGCGGCCGAACATGGCCATGGTGCGGCTGTCCGCGTGAATGCCGGCCAGCGCGGCGCGGGTCTCGTCGTCGGCCGGGCCGGAGGCCTCGATGATCTCGCGGAACAGCAGCATGGACCGGGCGGCGTCGGCGTAGATGGCCAGCGTCAGCAGATTGGCGAGCTCGTATTTGGCCAGGGTGGCGCGCTGTTCGGTGCCCATCCGATGCCACAGCCAGGTGCCGTGAATGGTGCTGAGATTGTCCGGCAGCCAGCGCTTTCCGGGATCGATCGGCGCCGACCAGTCGATATCCAGGTCGCCGTCGTAGGTTTCGTCCGCGGCATCGAGCAGCAGCCGCTTGGCACTGAGCCTGCGCTCGGTCACGGTGCGACGGCGCCGCACCGGCGTGCCCGAAGTGGTTGTCGGCGAGTGGAATTCGATCGGCTCGGGGCTCGGCGTTCCCATCGTGCTCGGCTCTCTTCCGGGTCACGCACGTGCGTCGCCGGCCTCGACCCGCAACGGCGCACGATCGCGAAAGTTGTATCCGGTACCGCTGGTACCGACACCCTTGAGTCTGGAACCACTGGTCGGTATTGTCAAGATTGTCTGAGACACAGATTGAACGGTTCGAAAAGGTGGACGCCATGGCGCAACGCAGCGCAGCCGACCGCAGCCCGCACGCCGGCGCCGACTACCACGGTGCCGCGACGCTCGTCGTGCGCGGCGTGGAGGTGCCGGTCCGCCTGGAGCTGCGCGGCTACCCGGAGCCGACGGACGGCGTTTACCGCTGGGTCGGCCGAGTCGAGGCCAACAACGCCCTCACCGAGATCCTCGGCGACGAACAGCGGACCGCCTGCGTGGTGCGCGCCGGCGCGGACGCCAGGCCCGCCGTCGTCGGCGACCGTGACCTGTGGGATCGGTACCGGATCATGGGCAAGAGCACCCCGCCCTATCCACTGCCGTGAGCGGCCCTGTCGACACGCCCAGGGCGATTGTGCAATAGCGAAGGAACTGTCCGACCGGCCACGACAGGGGTTTCGGTTCTGTTAGAACCGAAACGACTGAGACAGTGCCGGGAGTGGTTGGTCAGATGAAGATTTCGCCTATTTCGATGATCGGTGTCGTATTCCTCGGCGTGCTGTGCGGAGCGCCGGTCCGCGCGGTGGCCGATACCGGCTCGGCGGGAACGTCGCCCGGGGTGTTCACCGTGACCACCACCGCCGACGGTGCCGCCGCGAATCCGTTCGACGGGCAATGCCGGACCGATGCGGGCGAGTGCACGCTGCGGGCCGCGGTGCAGGCCGCGAATGTTCGCCCGGGCAGCACCATTCGAGTTCCGGAGGGCCGCTATGGGCTGACCATCCCGCCGAACTTCTGGAACACCAACGGTCCCTTCATCGACGCGGCCACCGGCGATCTCGATGTCAACGCCGACACCACGATTCAAGGCGCGGGTCAGGATCGCACCGTCATCGACGCCGGGCACCGCGATCGCGCCGTGCTGACCACGGCACACGTCTCGATCTCGGGTCTGACCATCACCGGCGGCAACGCGAGCGAGCACGAGATCCCGCTTTTCGAGACCGGCGGCGGCGGAATCGCCAACTCCGGCAAGCTGATTCTCGATCATGTGACGGTCACCGGGAACGCCGCCGACTACGGCGGCGGCATCTTCAGCATCCCGGTCGCCGACCTGAAGGCCACCGACAGCATCATCACCGCCAACGCGGCGGGCGAAGCCGGGGGAGTCCGCTGCGACAACACCTGCACCTTCACCCGCACCGAGATCACCGACAACCACGTGGTCAACCCGCGCACCAAGTGGTACCGCTTCGGCGGATTCGCCGGCCGCGGTGGCGGACTCGACATCCGCGGCGTCGGCGAGGTGGTGCTCATCGACACCGTCGTCACGGGCAACAGCGCGGACGAGGGCGGTGGCGGCATCAACATCGCCCCCGCCTATCTCGACACCTTGCCGTACCAGTTCACCGATGTGGTCAATCCCGGTATGGGGCACCTGATCCTGCGCGGTTCGACCATCGCGCAGAACACCGCCGGCCTCGGCGAACAGAACTGCAAGAAGGTGTTCGCCGTCATCATCTCCACCGGCGGCAACCTCAGCAACGACCACTCCTGCGACCTGACCGCCGCCGGCGACGAGGTCCGTCCCGACGCGGGAGCTCGCTGAAAAAATCACAACCAGAAGGAAATTCGCGATGGGTTCGTTCAACGTAGGCGACTGGATGACCGTCCTCGGCCAGGCCTTCGCCTGGGTGATGTCGATGCTGGTCGCCGGCGCCACCGCCGGATCGTCCTGATCAAGCAGTAGCCACCTCCGGCGAATCTGCCGGTTCGACCCACGGCTGTCCACGCCACAACGCGAGACTTCCGCACAACGTGTCGACCTACCCGGTTATGAAATGGCGGCGCGCAGCTTTGCCGCGAAGCTGTCGACACGCCGTTGTTGTTGTGCGGCAGCTGCTTTCGAGTGATGGATCTCGATGCTTAGGCGGCTGCCGAAGGTGCTGAGGATGCAGGTGCCGCCGCCGGGTTGCTGCGGTGCGCTCGGCGCTTCGGCGTCGATCGCCGTGGTGAGGGTGGAGCGGAAGTCATTGATATGTAAGTCTTCCGGTGTTCGCAGCTCCGGTATCCGGCCCCAGTTGGTCATGATCACCAGGCCGGGGATCGGGGCGGTGACGTTCATGGCCATGTCGGGGATGTGTAGCGGCGTCTGCTGCACGATGCCCGCGTCCAATGCGACCCGCAGCGACTCGCAGATACCGCGGGCGAGCTCGAGCAGTTCGACCGGCTCGGCCGGGGTGTAGTTGGCGAACCCGAGCAGATTGGTGCCGTCGGTCAGGCCGGCCGTCGGTGTGATCCTGGTGCGCAGATCGACCGGATAGAGGTATAGGAGTTCGGTGAGCGGCAATTCACGAATCTCGGCCTCGCTCAACAGAACTGCCGCGGAGACGAGTCCGTTGATGGTCACGCATTCCCGATGCCCGAGCTCGACCAGCGCCGCGGTCTCGGCAGCCGAAAGGCGGCACCGCGAAACCTGCGGCGCACTCTGCCAGCCGTGCTCGTCCACCACCGGGTCGACGGCAGGCGTCGATGCCGCTGGCTGCCCAGCGGGATCCGGGAAGGTCATCTTCTCGACGCCGCGTTCGGCCAGCAACTCCTCGATCGACGCCGGATACCCGCGCACCCGCCGCTCGAGCGAATGTCCGGCAACGGCATCGGTGTAGCACGACCACAGCTCGGCCAGCACCGCCAGCGAGTGGTAGGCATCGGCCACGCTGTGATGGGTCAGCAACGTCACGCTCGCGGTGTCACCGTCGCGGACCACGCACACCGCACTCAGCGCGACCCGCTGATCGAATTTCTGGTCGATCAGCAAGTGACCCGAATCATCGTCGACCACCGAGATTTCCGGCGTGGCCGTCGAGGCAACCAGAACGTGGCCGCCGTCGTCGGACGGTTCCAGCCGCCCACCGAACACCGGGTAGGCGCGCACGACCGCCGCATACGCGGCGGACAAAGCCGCCAGGTCCAATCGGCCGGACACCTCGACGGCATATCCCACATAGGCTCCGGCCCCCGCGAACATCAGTTCACTCGGGTCGAGCGGGCGGACAACAGTGGACATGGTCATGGAGCTCCCCTTCAGCTGTACCGAGTTATGCGTGCCAACCGGAGATCAAAGACCCTGCACGCACGCCGGGGCAATTGGTTATCCGGCCGCCGTCAACGATCGCCGAGGGGAGTTTCAGCCACGTCTCAGCGCGGTTTCGCGCCGCAACGCGCTAGGCGACGCCGGCCTCGCGGACCGCGTCCAGATGCGCCGCGAGCAGCCGCACCCGGCGCCGCTGTTGCACCGTGGTCTCCACCGGGTGATGGATCTCGATACTGAGCTGATCGTCGAACGTGCTGATGATGATGGTGCCGCTCGGTTGCTGCAACCGATGCCCGGCCCGGTCCGGCTTCGCGATCATCACCGTGCGAAAGTCGTTGACCCGCAACCCGTCCGGTAGTCGTGGCCGATCGATCCGGCCCCAGTTGGTGGCCAGCACGATGCCGGGAGCACGCGGCGGCGGACCGGCGGCGATGTCGGGGATGTGCAGCGGCGTCTGCTGCACGACGCCGCTCGCCAGCCCGCGGCGGAGCCCGTCGCTGATCCCGCGGGCCAGGCCGATCAGCGTCGTGCCCGCCTGCCGGGTGGGCACGAAATCGGCGAAGCCGAGGACGTTCGTCCCCTCGGTGTGCCCGATCGCCGGGGTCACCCGGTTCCGCAGGTCGACGGAGTAGGTGTAGCTGAGCTCGGTCAACGGCAGCTCGCGCAGTTCGGCCTCGGTGAGCATGATCGCGGCCGAGGCCAGTCCGTTGATCGTGGTTCCCTCGCGGTGTGCGAGCGTGGCGAGGGCGGCGGTCTCCCGCTTGGTCAGACGGCAGCGAGCCGTCAGTGGTAGTAGATACGGCGTGTCGTCCGCTACGAGCGGGGGCTCGCCGAGCGATCCGGCGAGGGCCAGGGGGCGAGTGGAGGCCGTTCCGCCGGACATCTTTTCCACGCCTCGGGCGTGCAGCAGATCCTCGACCGTGTCCGGAAACCGATGTGTCGTGTCCGCCGGCGTGCCGCCGCGGCAGATCTCGGTGTAGCCGACCCACATCTCGGCGAGCACCGCGAGCGCGTGGCACGCGTCCGCGACGCTGTGATGGATCACCAGCGTCACCCCGGTGCTGTCGCCGTCGCGGACGACGCACAGCGCGGCGAGGGCGGCGCGCTGATCCAGTCGCGCGCCGTTCAGCAACTGCTCGGGATCGCCGTCGATCACGGTGATCTCGGGTGTGCTGCCGAGCGACTCGACCAGGAGGTGCCCGTGTGCGTCGGGCTCGAGATGCGCGCCGAGCGCCGGATGCGCGCGGACCACCGCGTCGAACGCGGCGGACAGCGCGACCAGATTCAACCGACCGGACAGTCGCATCGAGTAGCCGACGAGAACCTCACTACCGGCGAAGATCTCCTCGCTCGGTGCCAACGGCCGAATGACGGTAGCCGTGGTCATGTCGACATACCCTCCACATGAGACTGCCCATCGAGGCTAGCCCGAATACCGAGCCCCGCACGGCCTTTCGGGCTCATCACCTCTGTGTGGTGTATCGCGCATACCGAACGAGCTGTTTCCGGTCGTTGCCACAACGAGACCATGCTCGGCGATCAGCCACTGACCACAGATACAGCGCAGGTAGCAGACGTTGCCGTGCGCGGACACGACCGTCGGCGACGGCCAGGAACAGGAGGGGCAGGTCAGGTCCATTGCCCCAGCCTGATGTAATGAGCTAGTGCATTTCAACCCTTACGGTGGCACGGCCGCCGAACTTGCCGTCCGGCTGGTGAACGCAGGTCCGGACGAGGATTTGCAAGAGTTACTCGCCGCCGCGGATTACAAACCGCTCGGCACGCTCGAGCCGGCGCAGGACGCGGAACTGCGCCGGTGGATCGGCGAGCTCGGCGCGGTGTTCGACGATCCGACGGTGCGGCGGCTCAACGCGTTGCTCGCGAAAACGACCAGTCAGCCCTACATCTCCACGCACGACGACCGGCTGCCGCACCTGCACTTCGCGCAGGAGACCGCACCGGTCGACGAACGGGTCAAGGCGTACACGGCGGTCGGTTTGGCCACGCTGTTCTGCGACGACCCGAATCGCATCGGACGCTGCGCCCGCGACGGCTGCGACGACGTGTTCGTCGACACCTCCCGCAATGGCAGACGCCGGTTCTGTTCGTCGCGGTGCTCGAACCGCGTGCACGTGGCCGAGCATCGGTCCCGGCGCGCGAGCTGAGCCTCAGTAGGCCTTCTCCGCCGGCACAACTCGCCCGGAATCTATTGCGGCGAGCAGCTTTTCGTAATCCAGTTCGGTCTGATCGGCGTAGGCGACGGCGAAGTCGATCATCGCGCGGTCGAAGGTGTCGCTCGAGCCGAGATACGAGGCGATGGCGACGCGATCGCCGGACCGGGCGTGCGCGCGGGCGAGGGTGAGTCCGCACAGCGCCGCGTAATCGCGCAGGTAGGACCGCGACATCTCCTCGATGGCCACCGAGCCCTTCATGTCGCGCAGCTGCCGCCAGTAGTAGTGCCGCCCGTCCGGGCCGGCCGCCCAGCCGAGGAAGATGTCGCTCGCGGCCTGGGTGAGCCGCTGCCCGTGCACGACCCGATGTCCTTGGTTGCGGAACTTGCTCGCCGCGGTGTGCGGCGCGAGTACCGACTGTTCGGCCTCCTTCACCTGCAAGAACAGCGGGCTGCCGCTCGACCGCCCGGACAGCAGGGCGATGAAGCAGCGGGTGCCGACGCTGCCGACGCCGACCACCTTGATCGCCAGATCGAGCATGTCGTGCCGGTCGAGCAGCACCCGGCGTTCCTCGGCCAGGGTGCGGCGGTAGTCGCTGAACACGCGCTGGATGGTGGCGGCGTCGAACTCGCCGATCGGGATCAGCAGCGGCGGGCGGTGCCGGATGCGGGGGACGCCGTCGGCATCCGGTTCGGTCAGCTTTTCCAGCGCTTGCAGGTTGGTGCGGGACCGCGCCTCGGCGAGGGCTTCCTCGACGCCCTTGCGGCGCTTGGGTTTCGGGGCCAGGGCGGCCAATCGGTCGGCGTCGATCTTCTCGTACCAGACGGCCAGTTCGCCGAGCCCGGCCAGCCGGAGCATCGCCTCGCGATAGGCCCGGGCCGCCGCGCCGACCGCGGTTTCGGCGTCGGTGTCGGCGAAGCCGTTGGCCCGGGCGGCCACCGCGATGCTGGCCGCGAGTCGCTTGACGTCCCATTCGAACGGGCCGGGCAGGGTCTCGTCGAAATCGTTCAGGTCGAACACGAGCGCGCGTTCGGGCGAGGCGAACAGGCCGAAGTTGGACAGATGCGCGTCACCGCACAACTGGACGGTCAGTCCCGTATTGGGCGAGGCGGCCAAATCGGCGGCCATGATCGCGGGCGCGCCGCGCAGGAACGGGAACTGACCCGCGGCCATCCGCGCGTATCGGATGGGCACCAGCTCGGGCACCCGGGTCTTGGCCTGACGTTCGAGAATGGCGATCGGGTCCGCGCGGTCGGCCGGCGGCTCCCACCCGCCCAGCGACCGCCGTCCGACTCGCTTGCGCGCCCGGCGGCCCTGTTCGGCCGCGCCGCGTTCCACGATCGCCAAGGTGTCCGTCATCGGGTCAGTTTGTCATCCGTTGGCAATCGGCGGGCAAATCTGGTCCGAGTGTCGCCCGCGCCACCAGGACACGAAGGCGAGGACGCCCAGGACCAGCATCGCGAGGGTGATCGCCGCGCGCAGCGGGCCGAGCGGAACGACCGCGACGTTCAGGTCGTAGAGGACGTGAGCCGCGATGAACGGCCAGATCAGCTGGACACGGAGGTACGCGTAGCGCAGCAGCGTGCACCAGACCACGATCATGAGCAGCGCGGCGGGGCCGTAGTAGAGATGGAACGGAAGGCGCAGCGCCATGAGCACCGCCAATTGCGCGGGCCAGGACCAGCGCAGCCGCAGCATGACGGCCATCGGCAAGGCGAGCAGCATGGTCTCCTCGACCAATCCGGCGCGCGCACTCCAGGCCACGCCGTCCCACGCGGACATGGCGCCGAGCGGGCTGCCGTCGGTGCTGGTGACCCAGTCGGGGAAGAAGCCGAGGCCGAACAGGCCGAGCCACATAGTGAGGTAGCCAGCGCCCATCGCGCCGAAGAAGCCGGCGCGGGTAGGCAGACCTGCGCGTAGGCCGAGTTCGGCGGTGGTCAGGCCCAGCCATCGATGGGCGGCCCAGAGCGCGAGTGCGGCGAAGGGGAAGGCGGTCCAGCCCGCGATGCGGTAGGCGTCGGCCGGGAAGCCGGTCCAGTCGGGGTCGGTTCGGGTGACCAGCAAGACGACGGCGACGACGGTGGGTGCGCCGAAGGTCAGGACGAACGCGGCGATTTGCAGAATCCAGGCTTTGACCGCCCAGGATTTGTCGGTAGTCGAAATTTCAACGGAATGTGAAGTCATTGCGCCTTTCTGGTGGCGAGCGTTGTGGCCGACCGGAAATTAGCATAAGAATTTCGCATGACCGCATCGGCAAGTCTTTCGTCGGTGAAGATGCTCGATTGTTATGTAACGCCGGGCTATGTCATTTGTGTTGGGGGATGGCATAACTCACATCTCGTGACATTCATCATTGGGGCCAGGGTTGGGCTGATGGTCGCGAGTCGATGAAAGCATTTGCTGTGCAGCATGATTCGGCCGGACGGCGGTCGGGTCCGTGCTGCCTGTTCCGATCGATATCCACAGATTCTCCGCGATTCCGCGGGAATGAATCCAAGGATTCTCTCAGCAATCGTTGCTTTGCTGTGGCCGGCGGTTCGTGCCGGACGCCTTCTCGAAACAGAAGACTACGGAGGATTTTTCGCATGGCTGACAAATTGACTACTCGCAATACGAAGCGGCACATCCTGACCGCTGTCGCCGCCGCGGTGGCGGTGGGTCCGGCGGCGCTGATCGCCGTTCCCGCGTCCGCCGAACCGTCGACTCGGACCGTCCGCACCGCAACCGCCCTCGAGGACGACCGCTACGGCAAGTCAGGTTATGACGCGTCCGGTTACGACCGTGACGGGTACGACCGATTGGGCTTCGATCGTCGCGGCTTCAACAAAGCGGGCCGCGATCGCGCCGGTTACGACCGCGCCGGTTTCGACACCTCCGGCTACGACCGCAAGGGATTCGACCGAGCCGGCCGGGACCGCGGCGGCTACAACAATTCCGGTTACGACAGTAAGGGTTTCGACAAGTCCGGTCGGGATCGCGCCGGTTACGACCGCGACGGCTTCGACCGTTTCGGCTATGACCGCAACGGGTTCAACAGCTTCGGGCGCGACCGCTCCGGTTATGACCGAAACGGTTATGACCGCGCGGGATTCGACCGCTACGGGTTCAATCGCAGTGGCGTCGACCGCAGCGGCAACCTCCGTGGCGGCAATATTCAACCGCCGCAGCAGAATCCGCCGCAGCAGGCGCCCGCGCCCGCCGCGCCGCTGCCCGAGCCGGTCGAGCAATTCCTGCGCCAACTGCCGCCGCCGATCGAGCAGGTAGTGCGGCCGCCGGTCGAGGCGGTCTTCCGGCTGCTCCCGCGCTGACCGGATCCGGCACCGCGACATCGCGTTCGGCAATTCGGACGCGTCGAGCGGTTGCGCATCGGCGGACGGTGATCAACAGTGGTGTCCAACGGTGTAGTGACGGGAGGCCGACATGGACCACGCGGACGTGGTTGTCGTCGGTGCCGGATATGCGGGACTGTCCGCGGCGCGGGCATTGCGGGCGGCCGGACGCGAGATCGTCGTGCTCGAGGCGGCGGGGCGGGTCGGCGGGCGCGCATTGACCGATCGGATCGGCGACGACTGGGCCGTCGACCTCGGCGCCCAGTGGATCTCCGGTGGTCACACCCGGTTTGCCGCGTTGGCGCAGGAGTACGGCGCCGAAACGTACGCGGCCCCCTCGGACGGGGTGAATCTGCTGGTCGAAGGCGCGGTCCGGCGGCCGTTCACCGGTGCCCGCCCGCCGCTGCCGCCGCTCGTGCTCGTCGTTCTCGCGCAGGCCATGTGGCGGATCGAGCGGCTGGCCGCGCGCATCGACCTCGCCCGGCCGTGGGCCACCCCGGGCGCGGATCGGCTCGACGCGATGACCGCGGCGACCTGGCTGCGCCGCAGCCTGCCCGAGCGCCGGGCCAGGCATCTCGCCGAGGTGATGATCGGTGAGGAGTTGTGCGTCGACGTCGGCAGCGTCTCGATGCTGGCGCTGCTCACCACCATTCGGGCCGCGGGCGGTGTCGAGGCGGGCGTGACGGCCGAGACGGTCACCCGGTTGTTCGTCGACGGTGCCGACGGACCGGCCCGCTCGATCGCCGCCGAATTGGGCGACACACTGCGCTCGAACGCTCCGGTCACCGCGATTCGGCAAGTGGCGGAAGGTCTTTCGGTGCGCGGCGAATTCGGTGAGGTGCGCGCCGCACAGGTGATCGTCGCGCTGCCGCCCGCGCTGGCCGGCCGGATCGCCTACGACCCGCCGCTGCCCGCCGCCCGCGATCATCTGACGCAGCGGATGCCGATGGGATCGGTGTTGAAGGCGTTCGCCGTCTATGACCGGCCGTTCTGGCGGGATGACCGACTAACCGGGCAGGCGTTGAACCTGCACGATCCGGTGCCGGTCACCTTCGACGCCACCCGCCCCGGCGGACCGGGCTGCCTCGGCGCGCTCGTGCCGGGCCGCGCGGCCCATCGGCTGGCGGCGCTGTCCGCCGACGAACGCCGGGCCATGATCATCGGCTCGCTCGTTCGCGCCTTCGGCTATTCGGCGCGCGATCCGATCGACTTCCGCGAGAAGGTCTGGGCCGATGATCCCTACACCCGCGGCGGTTACGGGGCGTTTTTCCCGCCGGGTGTGCTGACCAGTATCGGTTCGGCGCTGCGTCAGCCGATCGGTGCGATTCATTGGGCGGGGAGTGAAACCGCCACGGAATGGACGGGTTATATCGAGGGGGCCATCCGATCCGGGGAACGAGCGGCTGCCGAGGTGCTGGCGAATTATCGCGTGGCCGCAGTCGGGTAATCCTTCGAAACTGGTGCTGGCCTGCGGTTTCCGGTGTTCGTGTGCGGTGCTAAATCAATAACTGGTCATGTGTCCAGTTTGAGATTTGAATCATAGACCGAATAAGAAAGCGCGTATACAACCGTTTACGGTTCCCTGACGCGCAGTGGCTTTCTTGAAGCAAAAAGTGCCGGTTGACCTCGGTGAATGGTCAATGGTGATCTCCGTTATGTTGACTGAGATTCCGCCGTGCGCGAACCATGGACCGCATGGCACATCTGGCAAATGTTCAGCAAAGGCTGGTGCGGCTGAGCCGTACCTTCCCGGCCGCGCTGCTGGTGTTGTGCACAGTGCTGGCCGGCGGATGGTTCGCCGGACCCGGCGCGGCGGCCGCGGACCCGGACATCTCCGGTTGCACCACGGATTCGTCGGTTCCCAACGAACTGACGATCACGTGTGACCCCGGCGCCGGCGTCGGCGAGCACGCCTTCATCCGCTGCCGCGACCTGCTCGGCCTGCCCCACACCCATATCGGCACCGCCATCGGCACCGATGGCGGATGGTCCAGGGCCAATTGCGCCCCGGCCGAAACCGGTCCGGTCTGACCCGGGCGGGGCTTTTGACCCCGATATCGCCTTCCGCGCCGGAGCCCGCGAACTCTCGACTACAGGGCCGTGTGCGCATCGTCGACCAGCACGTCCATCGGACGGGTTCACGGAGAGGCTCCATAATGCGTGTAGTCACCAAGGAACGTCAGCGCGAAACCAAAGCATCGGCCAAGCACCGTAAGAGCGTCGAGAAGTCCCGGCGCGGGATGTATGCCGCGGCCACCTTCGCCTCGATGGCGACCGCCATGATCGGCGCGGGTCATGCCTCCGCCGACATCGATCTGCCGCCGCCGCCCGCCGATCTGAACGGCATGTTGTCCGGCGCGGGCGATGTCGCGGGACAGGTGCTCGACCCCGGCCAGCAGGACGCGCTGAACAACGCGCTCGGTGCGGCGAGCGCGGCAAGTGCGGGCACACCGTTCGGCGATCAGGTGAACTCGGCGATCGACACCTATCGTGCGGGTGGCGCGCCGCCGTCGCCGGAGTCCTGGTTCGGTGGTTCCGGTGCGGGTGGTCAAAGTGCCCCCGGTGCGGTTGCCACCGAGGTGGCAGGCCGCGTTCCCGCTCCCGTCGCTGATCTCGCGGCTACCGTCGCGCAAATCGCGGGGTCGGGGATGCAGCTCGATCAGCTCGCCACCTGGGCAAACAAGACTTTTCCCGATGGTCCGATGCGTGGGCCGGTCAACGATCTGCTTGCGTTCGTCGAGCAGGCCACCGAGTTGGCCGGTACCCGGCGCAGTGGCACCACCCCGGCCATCGATGACCTGATCGATCAGGCGCGCACGCTGTTCGGGTTCCCCAAGGATGGACCCGATCCGGTCAAGGGGCTGCGTGATCTGCTGACTCCGGCTGTGGGACAGCAGGATCCGGTGGCGCAACAGTTGCCGCCCGGACTGCTCGCGATTGCCGCGCCCGTGATCGGCTTGTTCGCGCCGCAGTTGGCTGGCGCGGGGCCGGTGCTCGCGTTCCTCGCACCGCTGCTGGCGCTCGCTTCGAATCCGGTTGCCGGGATCGGCGCGGTCTTCACCCAGATTCGTGAGGCGGTGCGCGGATTGGTCTCCGACGCCAGGCATCCGGCGGCGTTGCCGCTGCTCGCGATTCCGGTGATCGCGGTGCTCGCCATCGTGCCGTTGTTGTTCGCGGGCGGGATCGGCGTGGCTGCGGTACTGGCCCTCGGCGCGGTGGTGCTCGGTGCGATCGTGTTGGCGCCGTTGGTGATCGGTGCGCTGATCGTCGGCGGACTCATCCTCGCGGTGCTGGCGATCCCGGTGCTGATCGTGCTCGCGGTGATCGCGATTCCGGTGCTGCTCATCGCGATCCCGGTGGCCATCGTCGCGTTCTCGGTGCTGGCGCCGGTCATCCTGGTCGGTGGGATCGCCGCGATCGCGGTGGCCATCGTCGGCGGAATCGCCCTTGCCGTACTGGCATTGGCGGGCGGGTTGGTGCTGAGCATCGTCGGCTTCGCGGTGCTGACCGTGGCTGCGCTGCTGGCCACCCTGTTCGTGCCGATTCTCGGGCTGCTGGTCGCGCCGCTGCTGTTCACCGGTGCGCTCGCGTTCCTCGTGGTCAGCCTCGTCGCCACGGCCGTGGCCTTCTTCGGGGTGCTCGGTGTGGCCGGACTTGCCACTGCCGCACTGTTTGCCGGCGTCGGGCTGCTGTCGCTGCTGACTCCGTTCGGGCTCATCGCCGTTCCGATCCTGATCGCGCTCGCGGCCGTCGCCCTGGTGGCGTTCGGCGCGGTCGGGCTGGCGGGTGGCGTGATCCTGGCCGTGGTGGCGCTGGCCGGACTGCTGGTGCTCTCGGTGGCGGGTGGCGCCGCGGTGACCGTGCTGCTCGCGCTCGCGGTGGTGGCGACCGCCGTTCAGCTTGTCGCCGCTGCCGTGTTCTGGGCCGGATTGTCCGCTGCGGGAATCGTTTTCGCCGCGCTCGGGGCGGTCGGTGTCGCGCTCGCGGTGGTCGGTGGTCTGCTCGCCACCATCGCGTTGGTGTTCGCCGTGCCGGTCCTCGGGCCGCTGCTGGCTCCGCTACTCTTCATCGGTCTCGTCGCCATTCCGGCGGCGATCGGGCTCGCGGTGTTGTTCGGCGGGTTCGGCTTGATCGCGTTCTCGGTGTTCGCCCTGACCGGGACGGCTCTGCTGGCGATCGCCGCACTGGCCTCGGCGACGCTGCTCGCGACGCTGGTGTTCATGGTCACCATGCCGTACGCGATCCCGATCATTCTCGTTGCCGCGCTGGCTTTTTCGATCATCGCCGGGGCCGGGATCGGCGTGGTCGCGGCGGCGTTCACGGTGGTGACCTGGCTCGGCGGTGGTGCGATCGTCCTCGGCCTGCTCGCCTTCGCGCTCGCTGTCGTGGCGACGGTGTTCGCCGGTGGGCTGGTCGTCTCGGTGCTGACGTTCGCGATGCTCGCCCTCACCGCGCTCGCGCTGATCGTGATCAATCCGCCGTTGGCGCTGATCGCGCTGCCGCTGCTGTTCGGCGGGGTGCTGCTCGGCACGTTGGCGACCATCGGCACCGTCGCCGTGGTCAGCACGCTGCTGGGCGGGTTTGTCGCGGCGCTCGGGCTCGGCCTGGTCGCCTCGTGGGTGTTCTTCGGTGTGCTGGCGCTCGGCGTCTTCGTGGCCGCGTCCGCCCTGTTCCCGCCGCTGCTGCTGATATCGGTGCCGCTCGCGGCCGCGGCCTTCGCGGTCATGGCGGTGCTCGCCCTCGCGACGCTCGCCGTCGGCGGCGTGGGCCTCGGCGCAATCCTGTTGGCGGGCGGGCTGATTGCGGCCGTGCTCGCCGTGGCGGCGGTGATCGCGACCGCCGCGGTCGGGATCGTCGGGTTCGTGCTCGCCGCGGTCCTCACGCTGCCCTTCCTGATCTTCGGACCGTTCGCTGTGGTGGTGTCGACGGCGCTGTCGCCGTTTATCGCCCTTGCGCTGCTAGCGGTTTGGTCGCCGATCCTGGTGGCGGGCCTGGCGGTTGCGGCGCTGGGCGTCGGCATCGGCCTGTTCGGTTTGATCGGTCTGCCGGTGCTAGCGGCGATCATCGGCGTCTCGGTGGTGGCGATCACGACGGCACTCGCGGTCACACTGGTCCTCGGCAGCCTGCTCATCGACTTCGCCACGCTCGGCCTCGCCGCCGCAGTACTCGCGCCGCTGGTGGCACTGGCCGGACTCGGCGCGCTGGCACTGCTCGCACTGCCGGTTCTCGCGCTGCTGGCCGCGCCGGTGCTCGGCCTCGCCGCACTCGGTGTGCTCGCGGCGGTCGCACTGCCGGTGCTGGCCCTGCTCGCGTTGCCGATCCTCGGCCTGGCCGCGCTGGGTGCGCTCGCCTTGGTCGCACTGCCGGTGCTGGCCGTGGTTGCGTTGCCGGTCCTCGGCTTGGCCGCGCTCGGTGCGCTTGCCGCCGTGGCGATTCCGGTGATCGCAGTGCTCGCGCTACCGGTCCTCGCACTCCTCGCCTTGGTGGCGATACCGCTACTAGCGCTGGCCGGCTTGGCCGCTCTGGGCGCCACTTTCGTGGCCGGCGCGGTCGCCGGCGCAACTGCCCTCGCAGTGGCCGTCCTGGGTGCCCTCGCACTCGGCGCTCCACTGGCCCTATTGGTGATCGTGCCGCTGCTGGCTCTCGCCGCAGCCGGCGCCCTCGCCCTCCTCGCACTGCCGGTCCTGCTGATCGGCGGAGCACTGGCCGCGGTGGTCGGCGTACCACTCGCCGCACTGGGCGCACTGGCCCTGCTCGCCCTGCCGGTCGTACTGATCGGTGGAGCGCTAGTCGGCCTGGCCGCCTTGATCGGCGTACCCCTGGCCGCAGTGGGCGCGATTGCGCTACTTGCCATTCCAGTCCTGCTGGTCGGTGGCGCCCTGGCCGCCCTCGTCGGCATCCCACTAGCCGCCCTCGCCCTCCCGGTCCTTCTGGCCGGCGGTGCCCTGGCTGCTCTCGTCGGCGTCCCGGTGCTACTGGTCGGCGGCGGACTAGCCGCCCTCGCCGCCGCCTTCATCGCCGTGAAACTACTGATCTGCCTACCCCTGACCCTCGGAGCGCTTGCGCTGCTTGCCCTTCCGGTGCTCCTGGCCGGTGGCGCGTTGGCTGGACTGGTCGCGCTGGTCGGAATCCCGTTGGCCGCGGTCGGTGCGCTTGCGTTGCTTGCCCTTCCGGTCTTGTTGATCGGCGGTGTGTTGGCGGGTCTCGCTGCGCTGGTGGGTATCCCGTTGGCTGCGGTGGGCGCGCTCGCGCTGCTGGCCCTTCCGGTGCTGTTGGCCGGTGGAGCGTTGGCTGCGGTGATTGGGGTGCCGCTGGCGGCGCTGGGGTTGTTCGCGCTGATCGAGATTCCGAAGCTGCTGATCGGGTGGGCGTTGGCTGCGGGGGCTGCGACGCTGCTGGCGCCGTTTGCTGCGATCGGTGTGGCGGCGTTGGTTGCCGCGCCGCTGGTCGGGCTTGCGGGTCTTATCGGTGCACCGTTGGCCGCGTTGGGGGCTGCGGCTGCGGCGGCGCTTGCGCTGGCGGTGGCCGTGCTGCTGACGCCGGGGGCTCGGGTCGGGATCATCTCGGGTATTCGGGCGGCGCTGGATCGCAATGGGCCGCTGGGTGCTTCGGGTGGTGGGGCGGCCGCGGCCGGCACGCAGTTCCTCGACGACATCCCGGACGATCCGACCCTGGAGCAACTGGCGGCCTCATTGCAGCAGCTGCTTGCTCCGCTCCCCAGCCAACCCGCGCCCGCGCCGGTCGCGTTCGCCGACCTGCCCTACACCGGAAAGGGGGCTGCCGAAGCGGTGGCGCACGATCGCGCCTCGCGACTCGTCAGCGTTTCGCTGTGACGAATCCTGCACTGTGTCAAGCCATCTAGCGAAGGAGTTCAGACATGACGCACACCACGGAGACCCTGCACCTCGAGTACCTCTACGGCCCGCAGTGGCAGGACGCGATCCGGATCATCGAGCGGTCCGGCCAATTGACCGCCGAGGAACGGGAAAAGCTGAACGCCGCGGCGAAGAAGCTGATGCAGGACAAGGTTTCGGCCCTGTCCAACGGCTCCGGCCTGGAAGGCGGGCTCGGCAGCCTGCTCGCCGGGCTCGGCATGGGCGCGAATGCCCAGTCGGTAGCGGCACATCCGCTGAATATCGCCACCGCGACCGCCAAGGCGTTCGGGCGCTCCCGCAACGTGCAGGTGGCCGGCCTGATCGCCGGTCAGGCCGTGTCCCCGAACGCGGCGACCAGCCCCGGCGACCTCAGCGGCCTGCTGGAATCGTTCGGCTCGATCGGCGCGGTGACCGTGGTCGGTCAGGCCGTCACCGCCGCGGTCCTGAGCGACCTGGTCGGCCAGGGCGAATTCACCAAGGCCGTCTACGACGAGCTGATGCAGCCATGGAGCAGCAATATCGACGTGTAGTCCACGACGAGCCCGAAAGGGGTTGGCACCATGTTCGATTCGCGAAACATCGGTTCCGGTGGCGTGGCCACCGACACGCTCGGTGGTCTGCTCGACGTCCGTTCGGCCCCCATCGCGTTCGGCTACTACGAACGCAATGAGGTCGCCGTCGCGCGCGGCGTCGAGTGGAATACCCGGTCCCGCACCGCCCCGATCGGGTGGTGGAACCGGCACCAGCACGTGCAGGCCGGCTTCGGCATGGCGATGGTGCTGACCCTCGCCTTCGTGCCCGCCGTGCAGAACGCGATCCTCACGGTGCTGACCCATGCCGGGTAACGCGGGCGGGCGGCCGTCACGCCGGGGGGCCTCCCTCGGCGTGACGGCCATGGCCGTGCTGGCCGCCGCTCTGCTCAGCGCGTGTTCGAGCGGCGGGTCGACCGACGGCCTGCGCGACCGCGTCGCCAACGCGGACACCGCGGACTGCGCGCTCGGCGGCCAAGCCGTGGCGGGCCTGCGCGACACCTTCCGTCAACTGTCCGAACAACTCGACGGGCTCGGCCCGGCCGCCACCCGCGGCGACGTCAACGACGTGAAAACCCGCGTCACCCAGGGCATGTGGCTGTCCAACCAGGTCTCGAACACGATCAACCCGGTGGTCGACCGGATGGCCTCCCCGCTCATCGGCAGCGCCTACCGCGACGTCGCCACGGCCGGCGGTCAACTACACAACTCGCTGTCCGACTTCGCCGCCGTCCTCGACAACGGCAACCCGGCCCAGTCGGTCGCCGACTCGGTCACCGCTGCCCTGACGTCCCTCAACGGCTCGATGGACCGTATGCGCCGCACCTGCCCCAGCGTCTTCGCCGAACCGAAGGGCCCGCAATACGGTCCGCCGCTGAGCGCTCGCTGAATCAGCCTCCGGTCGAACGCCTTTCGAACAGCCGATCCCGGGCGACCGACAGCGCGCGCGATACCGCGCCGGTGAGGACCCCGTCGTCGCCGAGCGTGCTGGCGACGATGCGCGGATGCAGCGGCCCGAGTTCGGCCATCCGCCGCGCGATCGCCTCGCCGAGCAGATCGAGGTTGTTGCCGATACCGCCGCTCAGCACAACGAGTTCCGGGTCGAGAATCGCGGCGACCGCGGTGATGAGCGCGCCGATCCGCCGTCCCTCGGACTCGACCACCGCCAGCGCCCGCGGGTCACCCGCGGCCGCCGCGCCGAAGATCTCCTTGGCGGAAGCACCTGGCAGACCGGCTTGTTCGGCCGCCCGGGCGACTCCGCCCGCCGCGGCGACGGTTTCGGTCATGCCGCGCTCGCGGGCATCGAGTGGGGGAGCGTCGACCTCGGTGGCGGGCAGGAATGAAACCTCGCCCGCCGCACCGGTATTGCCGACATACAGCTCACCGTTGATCACGATGCCCATGCCGACACCGGTGCCGATCGAGATGAGCACGAAGTTGCGCACCCCCGCGCCCGCACCGAAGGTGAGTTCGCCGACGGCGGCGAGGTTGATGTCGTTCTCGATGGTCGACTCGACCTCGAGCGCGTCCCGCAGCTGCCCGACCAGCCCGGCGCGCCCCCAGCCCGGCAGGTTCTGCGCGTAGTCGAGGCGCCCGGTGCCGGGATTGAGCACGCCGGGACTGCCGATGACCGCATAGTGCACATCCGACCAGTCGACGCCCGCCTCCTCGGCGACCTCGTCGGCCAGCGCGCGCACCCGCCGCACCAGATCGGCGGCCGAACGCGCGGAGTTGCGCACATCGCGGCGCCCGATGAAGTCGCCGCGCAGGTCGGCGATGGCGAGCCGAATCCAGTTGCGGCCGATGTCGATGCCCGACACCACACCGGCGCGCACGTTCACGTCGTAGAGTGCGGTGGTCGGTCCCGGCCGTCCGCTGAGCGACCCGACCAACTGCACCAGCCCGGCGTGTTCGAGTCCCGAAAGCGCCGCCGACACTGTCGGTTTCGACAATCCGCTGGCCTTGGCCAGCTCACCGCGCGAGGCCGGCCCGCTGAGCCGCAGGTAGTCGAGCAGCAGCCGCTCGTTCATCGTCCGAAGGAGCTGGGGATTGCCGACCCGACTCATCAATCCTCCTGCTCGTACCACTGGACACCTTGGTGTTAGTAAACTACCTTTCTTACCAACGCTCAACCGGGCGCTCTCACTCTCCTCTCGGCACGGTGACCTCATGCGTCGAATTCAGCTCCTCACCGCGGCGGCGGCCGCACTCGTCCTGGCGGCAGGCTGTAGCTCCGGCGACAGCACCAAAGACGCGAAATCGGGCAGCGACTCCCCGACGATCGCGCTGCTGCTCCCAGAATCCAAGACCACCCGTTACGAAGCCTTCGACCGCCCGCTGTTCGAGGCGAAGGTCAAGCAGCTCTGCGGCAACTGCAAGGTGCTCTACTTCAACGCCGATCAAGACGCGGCGAAGCAGCAGGGCCAGTTCGAATCCGCGCTCACCCAGGGCGCCGACGTCATGGTCTTCGACGCGGTCAACGCGGATGCCGTTGCGCCGCAGGTGAACACGGCGCGGCAGAAGAAGATCCCGGTGGTCGCCTACGACCGGCTGATCTCCGGCATCAGCTACGAGTACTACGTGTCCTTCGACAATGTGAAGGTCGGCAAGGTGCAGGGCGAGGCGCTGCTCGCCGAGCTGACCAAGCGCGGCACCGCCGACAAGGGCCAGCTGGTGGTGATCAACGGCTCGCCGACCGATCCCAGCGCTGGCGACTACAAGAAGGGCGCGCACGAGGCGCTCGACGGCAAGGTGAAGATCGGGCGCGAATTCGACACTCCCGATTGGTCGCCGGACAAGGCGCAGCAGCAGATGGAACAGGCCATTACCGCGCTCGGCAAGGACGCGATCGTCGGCGTGTACTCGGCCAACGACGGCATGGCCGGCGGCGCGATCGCGGCGCTCAAGCGGGCCGGTTACGCGACGCTGCCGCCGCTGACCGGGCAGGACGCGGAACTCGCAGGTGTGCAACGGATCCTGACCGGCGAACAGACCATGACCATCTACCTGGACTACCGCGCCCAGGCGGAGAAGGCGGCCGAGCTGGCCGTCGCCTTGGCGAAGGGCGAAAAGCCCACGGCCCCGGCCAAAACCAACAACGGCGCGACCGACATCCCGTCGTACCTGCTCGACGCCATCGCGGTCGGCAAGGACAACATCAAGGACACCATCGTCAAGGACGGCCTATACACCGTCGCCGACATCTGCACGCCCGATGTGGCCGCAGCCTGCCAGGCCGCAGGTATCAAATGACAGCTCCCACAACGGTTCTCTCGGCCCGCGGCCTGACCAAGCGCTACGGCGCGGTGCAGGCGCTGGCGGGTGCGGATCTCGAGGTGCACGCCGGCGAAGTGGTCGCCCTGGTCGGTGACAACGGCGCGGGCAAATCGACCCTGGTGAAGGCGATTTCGGGGGTGACCGTGGCCGACGAGGGCGAGATCGTCTTCGCCGGCGAGCCGGTCCGCATCACCCGCCCGCAGGACGCGCAGGCGCTCGGCATCACCACCGTGTTCCAGGATCTCGCGTTGTGCGACAACCTCGACGTCGTCGCCAACCTGCATCTCGGCGCGGAGACCAGCATTTGCAGTGTGCTCGACGAGATCGAAATGGAGCGCAGCGCACGAGATCTGCTCGCCTCGCTGGACGTGAAGATCAAGGACGTGCGCGCACCGGTCTCCGCGCTGTCCGGCGGGCAACGGCAATCGGTCGCCATCGCGCGGGCGCTGCTCGGTCGGCCGCGGATGGTGATCCTGGACGAACCGACCGCGGCACTCGGCGTCGAACAGACCGCGCAGGTGCTCGCGTTGATCGGGCGATTGCGCGAGCGCGGCCTGGGCGTGCTGTTGATTTCGCACAACCTGGTCGACGTGCGTTCGGTCAGCGACCGCGTGGTGGTCTTGCGGCTCGGCCGCAACGCAGGTGAGTTCGAGACCGCCAAAGCGACTCAAGAAGATATCGTGGCAGCGATCACGGGAGCAGCTGCATGAGTGACGTAGTTATGAAAAGGCCGGTCTGGCAGGGAAATCAAGGGCGCGGATTGGCCGATGCCGCCATGGATCGGCTACGTCGCGGCGAAGTCGGATCGGTGCCGGTGGCGATCGGCCTGGTCATCATCGGCGCGGTGTTCTACCACCTCAACGCCCATTTCCTGTCCGCGGAGAACCTGACCAACCTGGCCTTGCAGATGGCCGCGACCGGCACCATCGCGCTCGGCATCGTGCTGGTGCTGCTGCTCGGCGAGATCGATCTGTCGGCCGGTTCGGTCAGCGGCCTGACCGCCGTGGTGATGACGCTGCTCTATGTGCGGCACGGCTGGAACGTCATCCTCGCCGTGCTGGCCGCCATCGCGGTCGGCGCCGCGATCGGTCTGCTGCACGGGCTGATGCGGACGATGCTGAGCATGCCGTCGTTCGTCGTCACGCTGGCCGGGTTGATCGGCTGGCAGGGCTTGATGCTGTATCTGCTCGGCAAGGAAGGCACGGTCAACCTGCCGTTCGACCGCGGCATCGCGACCATCAGCGATACCTGGCTGCCCGCCTTGCTCGGCTGGCTACTGGTGGTGCTGCTCGCCGGCGGACACCTGGTCGCGAGTCTGATCACCCGGCATCAGCGGGTGCACGCGGGTCTCGACGCGACCGCCCCGGTCTGGATCGTGGCGCGCTCCGGCGGGCTCGGCATCCTGCTGGCCATCACGGTCATCGTGCTGAATTCCGATCGCGGCGTTCCGCTGACCCTGGTGATCTTCGGCGGATTGGTCCTCGGCCTCGACCTGATCCTGCGGCGAACGGTGTTCGGCCGCCGCATGTACGCGGTCGGCGGCAATGCGGAGGCGGCGCGCCGGGCCGGCATCAACGTCACCTGGATTCGGATCAGTGCCTTCGTCGGCTGCTCCGCGCTGGCCACCATCGGCGGCATCCTCGCGGCGTCGCGCCTGGTCGCGGTCAATCAGAGTTCCGGCGGCAGCGACATCCTGCTCAACGCGATCGCCGCGGCGGTGATCGGCGGGACCAGCCTGTTCGGCGGACGCGGCCGCGCGTATGCCGCATTGCTGGGAATTCTTGTCATCCAATCGATTACGAATGGCATGCTGTTGTTGAACGTGGACTCCTCGGTGCGCTTCATGGTCACCGGTGCCGTGCTCGCGATCTCGGTCGCCATCGACTCGGTCGCGCGGCGCGGAGCCGAGGGAGCGCGCTGAGTTATGGGGGGATCTTGCGATCGCCCCTAGGAGGGCGCCTGGGCGCGGCAGGGTTGTCCCGCGTCCAGGTGGTCCCTTCGCTGCGCTGTGGCCCAGCGAACATCCAGTAACAGACCTGGGCATATGACCGACACGGTGGGGGAGTTGTGAATGAGTTCGGAGCCGTGTGGGTCGGGGTTTTTGGAGTGTGTTCGTGGATCGCAGATCGACGTGGAGGTTTCGAGCTAGGGCGATAGTCGTGGCGGCTTCGCTGTGCCTCGGTGTCGGCACCGCGGCCGGCGCGCAGGCGCAGGCCCCGGCCTCGCCGAGCACGGCATGGGTCGATACGCCCGCCGCGCCCGATGGGTCCGTCATCGCGCGGGTCGAGGAGCCCGACGGGCGCAATATCCGGATCTGGGTGCGGTCGGCGGCGATGGATGGGGCCACCTTCCCGGTCGATATTCAGCGGCCCGCCGATACCTCGCAGGCCCGGCCGACGCTGTACCTGCTGAACGGTGCGGGCGGCGGTGTCGACGACGCCAGCTGGCAGTTGCGCACCAATGTCCTGGACTTCCTGTCCGACAAGGACATCAATGTGGTGCAGATAGTCGGCGGGCAGTTCAGCTACTACACGGACTGGATCAACTACGACCCGGTGCTCGGCCCGAACAAGTGGAAGACCTACCTCACCGAGGAACTGCCGCCGCTGATCGATGCCGCACTGGGCACGACCAAGGTGAACGCGATCGCCGGGCTCTCGATGGCGGGCACCTCGGTGCTGGCGCTGTCGATCGCCAAGCCGGAGCTGTATCGCAGCGTCGCCTCCTACAGCGGTTGCGCGCAGACCAGCGACCCGATCGGCCAGGCCTTCGTCCAGATGACGGTGGAACGGGGCGGCGGCACCATCGACAACATGTGGGGCCCGCCCGGCGATCCGCTCTGGGCGGCCAACGACCCGCTGGTGCACGCGGACAAGCTGCGCGGCGTGAACCTGTTCGTCTCCAGTGGCAGTGGACTACCCGGCGCGCACGACACCTTGGACGGGCCGTTCCAGATCAAGCCCGGCGTTTCGCAGTGGGCCGATCAGCTGGTGGTCGGCGGCGCGATCGAGGCGGGCATCCGGGCCTGCTCGGCCAATCTGCAATACCGGCTCGACCAGCTCGGCATCCCGGCCACCTTCGACTTCACCCCGACCGGCACGCACTCGTGGGGCTACTGGCAGGACGCGTTCGTGGCGTCCTGGCCGGTGCTCGCGAAGGGTCTCTTCAGCTGACCGCCCGCCGACCGCAGGCCTGTGATCCACGTCATTCGACGTAGTAGGCTGCGGTCGGCATAGGGTGGGCTAAGGTGGGTAAACAGATGCAGATATGCGCATACGTGGCGGTGATGAAAGCGGGCGGCTAATGGGACATGAACACGAGCACGGACACGGCCATGGGAACGGCGGCCACGGGCACTCGCACGGAGTGTCCGGCGATGCCGATCGCCGCTGGCTGACCGTCGCGCTGGCGCTGATCGGCGGGTTCATGCTGATCGAGGTCGTGATCGGCCTGCTGGCCAATTCGCTGGCCCTGCTCTCGGACGCGGCGCACATGCTGACCGACGCGGCGTCGATCGTGCTGGCGCTCACCGCGATCCGGT
Organism: Nocardia sp. NPDC051756; assembly: GCF_040681495.1. NCBI lineage: Bacteria > Bacillati > Actinomycetota > Actinomycetes > Mycobacteriales > Nocardiaceae > Nocardia > Nocardia sp. NPDC051756. The sequence continues at coordinate 148,127 of NZ_JBFAYV010000010.1, forward strand.
TGGCCGCTCGTCCCGCGCGCGGCAAATACACCTACGGCTTCAAGCGAGCCGAGATCCTGTCCGCGCAGGCCAACGGCATCACCCTGCTCGTGCTGGCCGGCTGGTTGACCTACGAGGCGATTCGAAGGCTGCTCGATCCGCCGGAGGTGACCGGTGGGCTGGTGGTCGCCACCGCGATCGTCGGCATCGTGGTGAATGTGGCCGCGGCCTGGGCGATCAGCAAGGCGAACCGCTCCAGCCTGAACGTCGAAGGCGCGTTCCAGCACGTGCTCAACGACCTGTACGGCTTCATCGCGACCGCCGTCGCCGGCGTCGTCGTGCTGCTCACCGGATTCGCCCGCGCCGACGCGATCGCCACCCTGGTCGTCGTCGCGCTGATGGTGAAGGCCGGCCTCGGCCTGGTCCGCGAATCCGGCCGTATCTTCCTCGAGGCCGCCCCGGCCGGCGTGGACCCCGACGCCCTCGGCCGTCGCCTGGTCGAGATGCCCGGCATCGACGAGGTGCACGACCTGCACGTCTGGCAGATCACCTCCGGCAACGTCGCGCTGTCCGCCCACGTGCTCGTCCAACCGGGCGCCGACTGCCACGGCCTGCGCCAGCAGATCGAACGCCTCCTCGACCACGACTACGAAATCACCCACACCACCTTGCAAGTCGACCACTCCCAATTGGTCTCCGCCGCCACCGGCCCCAGCGCCGACCGCCTACTCCCGGTCCTCGAAGAACACTGCGACGAGTCCCACGGCCCCGTCCACCGCGAGCGCCCCGAGGTCGGCCACACCCACTAGGTGGCGTGCGCTGGCTCCCACACGGCGAAGGTGCACACCCTTTCGAAAAGCCGCACACCCTGTATAGAGGGTGTGCGGCTCACGTAAAGGGTGTGCAGCCGATGGATCGCCCCGTTGGGCGCCGGTGTTGCCTGGATAGTGGTGTCTCGCAACGTAAGCACAGCCAGATGACCACGCTGGAACATGCACGTTGCGTGACCGACTGCGGAGGTAGGTCGGGTACGGCAGGCGACGCGCCCAGCACTACTCACGAGAAAACGTGGGAAAGGTCTTCAGAACTATCGTCCAGCTCTCACCGGGGATCTTTCGCTTGGAGCAGGTGCACTGTTTCGGGGGGTACGCCTAGAGACTTCCCGGGGGTGACCTGTCGAGTGAAAACTGAAGACCTACCACGGTTTTCCCTGGAGTAGTGCTGGGCGCGTCAGGTGGGGTACCCGACCTACCTCCGCAGTCAGGTGCGCGGTGTCGTGTTCCGGCGTGGTCATCTGGCTGTGGTTGCGTTACAAGCGCTTTGGACAAGAAGGGGTTGGTTGGTGGTGGCTTCGACGGTCGTCGGTGGTGGTTCCGATGGTGGTTTCTGGCGGGTCCCAAGCGCCCAGAATGGCTGCCGGGCCGCCCTCTGGTCGGGCTCGCCGAAGATCCGCACTCTTTCTCGGGGTCCGCACCGAGAATAGGGCCCTAAAGCTGGTGCGTATCCCTAGTTAGGGTGCGGATTGTGCGCGGAACCCTAGTGGGGGTGCGGGTTTGCTGTTTACGTGGTGAGTTGCCATTTGCCCCTGGTCGATGCGCGCATTCTGTCTGCTTCTACTTGAGTCGAGTCGAATGGTTGCTGTTGGAGATCGTTTAGCGACCATTCGACTCGATGATGGCGACCGGTGTTGTCGTATAGCGGGGCGGTCGCCGGCTACCGGTTCAGGCGGGGGAAAGGTTGTTCGGCCTCTAGGAGGTAGGCGAGTTCCAGGAGGGTGCGTTCGTTGCCGTGGGTGCCGGCTAGTTGGATGCCGATGGGGAGGCCGGTGGGGGTGAGGCCGGCGGGGAGGGTGATGGCGGGGGTGCCGGTGATGTTGTTGATGGGGGTGAAGGAGACGTAGGTGCGTAGGCGATCGAGGAGGTTGTCGAAGGGGACGGTGGGGCTGAGGTAGCCGAGTTCGGGGGTTTCGTGGCCGAGGGTGGGGAGGAGTACGGCGTCGTATGGGCCAAGGGCGCGTTGGTAAGTGGCGGCTGCGGCGCGTAGTCGGTACAGCATGACGGGGGCGCGCCAGGCGCTGCGGAGGAAGTAGCGGCGTAGGCCGAGGGTGAGGTCGTCCAGTCGGGCGGCGTCGAAGTGGCGGTCGGCGAGCTTGCCGGTGGAGGCGACGAAGGTGGCGAGCAGGCCCCAGTACTGGAGGAACGCCGTCTCGAGGGTGTCATCGAACGGCATGGGTACCTGTTCGACGTGGTGGCCGTGGGATTCCAGTGTGACAGCGACCTTTTCGACCGCGTCCCGGGTCGGGCCCGCGGGTACCGAACCGCCGATGTTCTCCAGCAGCAACGCAATACGGAGCGGCTTCGACCCCGGTCCCTCGACATGCCCGATCGGCGGCAGCGCGGGGTTGCTCCAATACTGTTCCGCCGCAGCGGTATACGCGGCGGTATCGCGTACCGTCCGGGTCAGTACGCCTTCGCTGACGATATTCACCGGCAACTTGCGGGTCAGCGCGGAATCGATGTGCCGCCCCCGGCTCGGCTTCAGCCCGACCAGCCCGGCGCAGGCCGCCGGAATGCGGATCGATCCGCCACCGTCGTTGCCGTGGGCGATCGGCACCACGCCGGACGCGACCAGCGCGGCGGTCCCGCCGGACGATCCGCCCACCGAATAGCCGGTGTGCCAAGGGTTTCGGGTCGGCCGCGCGAACGGCGGTTCGGTGGTCGCGTTGAACCCGAACTCGGGCAGCGTGCTCTTGCCGAGCACCGTCATTCCGGCACTGAGGAATTGGCGGGTATACGCGCCGTGCGCCCGCGCGGGTTTGGCCTGGAACGCCTGGGCGCCGTGGGTGGTCGGCATCCCGGCGATATCGGCGTTGTCCTTCATGAACGTCGGAACCCCGTACAACGCCCCGGTTCGCTCGGCGGGCAGCAGCGGCTTGTCGTAACTCTCGTACGCGACCGCCGCCAACTCCTCGACCGTGCGCGCTCGTTGCACCGCCGCCGCGGCGAGTTCGCGCGGACTTCGTTCCCCGCTGCGCACCAGCTCGGCCAGCGCGACCGCGTCGTGCTCGCCGAGCGCGTCGTCGGCGAAGGAGTGGATGCGGGTCTGAGCGTCAGCGGTCACCCTTCGAATCTAGCGACCCGGCGCGCGGCGGACCGTCTGTCCAGTGGTGGCCGTCACGCGCATACGGTGGAACGGCAACCAGGCTTGACGAATCGGAAGGAAGTCAATGGTCCCGTCGGTCTCCGACCCACTGCCGCCGCAAGGGCGCATCGGCGAATTGCTGTTCGCGCTGCCGCCTGCGGGCCGGCGCTGGAGTCCCGGCCTGCGGTCCGCGGCGGCGTTCGCGCTGCCCGCCGCGGTGGTCGTGGCCGCAGGGCATCCGGAGAAGGCCTTGTTCGTGCTGTTCGGTGCGTTCGCGGTGATGTACGGGGAGCGCCGGGCGTATCGCATGCGCGCCGGGGTGGTGCTCACCACCGGTCTTGCGCTGCTCGCGTCGTGCGGTGTCGGCGCGGTGCTCGGCCATGGACTCTCCGGTGGGCTCGGCGCTTCGCTGCTCACGGTGGCTATGCTGACGGTCGTCGCGGTGGTCGCCGTCTACGCCATCGATGCGTTGCGCCTGGGTCCGCCGGGCGCGTTGCTCTTCGTGATCGCCTGTGGCGGCGCGATGATGGCCGCGGAGGCGGGCATCTCGACGGCGGCGCTGTTGTCCTGCACGGCATTCGGCGTCGGTGCGTCGGTAGTGGCCTCGATGGCCGGCGTCCTGCGCGACCGCCGCAAGCCTGAGCGAGTCGCCGTGGAAGCCGCCATCGGCGCCGTCGACGCCTACCTGTCGGCGCGTGCCGCCGGCCGTCCCGCCATCGACCTGCGCCATCAAGCAGGCGGCGCGGTCGCGGAAGCCTGGGCCGCGGTGTACGACGCGGGATTGCCCACCAGAACGCCTGATTCAGACCTGCTGGCCACCTTGGTCGCCGCCCGCCGCCGCCTCGCCGGCCCGGCCTACGACGACACCAACGACCTGGTCGTCGACCCGCTGATCTCCTTCGTCCGCCCCGGCGTCTGGTTCCGCCTGCGCCGATCCCTCTCGTTCGACTCGCACGCCGCCATCAGCGCGTTCCGCGTCGGCATCGCCTGCCTGGTGGCCGGCGGCCTCAGCGCCCTGCTCGGCCAGGACCGCCCGCACTGGGCGGTGTTCACCGCGCTGATGGTGTTGCAGATCGGCCCGGACCGCGTCCGCGGCAAGGTGCGCGGCATCCACCGCTTCGTCGGCACGGTCGTCGGATTGGTGTTCTTCGGCGTGATCCACCAGCTCGCGTTCACCGGCTACGCCCTCATCGCCCTGGTCGCCGCGCTGCTGTTCTGCATGGAGCTGTTCGTGCCGCGCAACTACGCCCTTGCCGCGATCTTCATCACGCCGATCGCCTTGCTCGCGGTCGGCACCACACCCGGCGGCGCCGTCGCGCCGCTGATCCGAGATCGCTTCATCGAGACCGTGATCGGCGTCGGCGTCGCGGTGCTGGTCCCGCATCTCGTCGTCCCGCGCGCCCACCGCCACACCTTCCGCTGGATCGAAATCCGCGTCTGCGCCGTCGCCCGCGCGCTGCTGGAACTTTCGCGCACCGAACCCGCCGGCGCCCGCGCCGTCGCGCTGACCCAGCAACTGCAATTCGAACTGGTCGGCGTCGCCCGCACCGGAATCGACTCGGCCACCGAGGATCCGCGCTGGACCGCCGAGCATTGGCCCGCCCACGCCGCCACCGCGCACCTCGGCTACGACCTGCTCGCCGCCTACTGGGAGCTGCCACCCGGTGCGCTACTCACCGACCCGGACCGCTGGCACGCGGAATTCGACGCACTGACCGCCCTCCCCGACACCCGGTAGCGCGGTGCTTACTCCTGCTAGCGTTCGAGCATGCAGGACAGTGTGACAGTGCGAATGGCCGCGCCCGCCGACAAGATCTGGGAGTTGGTCAGCGATATCACGAACACGGGGCGATTCAGCCCGGAGACCTTCGCCGCCGAATGGCTCGGCGGGGCTACCGCGCCCGCGGTCGGGGTGAAGTTCCGCGGGCACGTCAACCGCAACGGCTGGGGCGTCAAGTACTGGACCGTGTGCCGGATCATCGCCTCGGATCCCGGCCGTGAATTCGCGTTCACGGTGCTCGGCCCCGGCGGCATGTCGATCAACACCTGGACCTACCGCTTCGAAACGGTCGAGGGCGGCACCGACGTCACCGAGTCGTTCCACCTGCACAGCAACCCCGTATTGCGGGTGTACTGGCTGCTGGCCGGGCGGGCCCGCACCAAGACGAACGTCGAGGGCATGCGGGAGACGTTGAACCGCATCAAGGCGTTCGTCGAGCAGTAGGTCAGTTCACGCAGGGGATCGTGCTGCCGATCGTCGTCGTGACCGGCTTGCCCGCATCGGGCGCGGGGTCGGCGGCGGTCGACGGCGTGGCCGGGGTGGTCGACGCGGTGGTCGGCGTGCTCGTGCTCGAGGCCAACTCGGTGGGCATGGTGAAGTCGCTGCCGAGGGTGACCTGGATGTGTCCCGCCGTGACGTTCGGCGAGGCCGTCGGCGTGAGTCCGCCGAGGGTCTCGGCCAGTTGGGTCGCGTCCGCCTCGGCGCCGGCGCCGTAGGTGACCTTGGTCGTGGTGAGGGTGCTGCCGAGGTTGCCGACCTCACCCTCGCGATAGCCGAGGTTGGTCAGCGCGGTGGACACCTTGCCCGCCATGCCGGTCGCGCTGCCCGCGTTCTGCACGTCGACCGTGCTGGTCGGCGGATGCGCCGGGGTGGTGCTCGGCGCTTGGACCCCGAACGCCGCCCGCACTTCCTTCTTGATCGCGGCCGGATCGATGATGTTCACGTCCTGGCCGTTGATGTTGTCGTAGCGCAACACCGGCAGCGTCCGGAACTCCACCGACATCGAGCCCGCCGCCCCCAGATTCTTGGCGAAATCGAGCAGGTCCCAGTTGTCCGACAGCACCACGTCCTGGTGCGCGACCTTCATCAGGTCGTTCAGCTTGCCGAAGTTGGTCAGCGTCCCGGAGTCCTTGAGCGACTTGGCGACCGAGGTGAGGTACGCCTGCTGCCGGTGTGTCCGGTCGAGGTCGCCGTTCTCCAGGTTGTGGCGCTGGCGGACGAATGCGAGGGCGTCGGAGCCGTTGAGGTGCTGCGGCCCGGCGGGGAACTTCGCGCCGGAGTAGTAGCTGTCGTCGACCGCCTTGTTCAGGCACACGTCGACGCCGCCCAACGCCTCGGCCAGGTGATAGAACCCGGCGAGGGCGACCTCGGCGAACCGGTCGATCGGCACGCCGGTCAGGTTGCGGACCGTGGACACGATGGACGCCCGGCCCGCCTCGCGACCCGCGCGTTCCAAGGTGACCTGATCCTTCTCGCCCTTGGCGATCAGCTTGGCCTCCGCGTCCGCCTTCTTCAGGCCGTACGACTCTTTGATCTTGACGTGGTCGTAACCGGGGATGCCGGAGACCGCGACGTAGTCGTCGCGCGGGATGGAGAACGCGACGATCTTCTGCATGTCCGCCGGTATGTGCAGCAGGATTAGCGAATTGGCGTTGTAGCCGCCGTCGTCGCTGTCGCCCGCGTGCAACTGGTCCAGGATCTCCTTCGACAGGTCGTTGCCGTTCTGATCCTTGCGCGAGTCCAGGCCGATCAAAAGGATGTTCAGGTCACCGCCGAGCGAGTGGGGCGCGTCGGCGCCGATCGCGTCCGAGCGGTTGAACCCGTTGTTGAAGTCGATCTTGGCTGACCAGGCGAACCCGGTGCCGGAGAGCACCGCGAGCGCGGTCACCGAGACGACGACCCGCACCCCGATCTTCGCCGCGCTGCGCAGCCGATGCGGTTTCGCCGCCGGACGCGGCGGTTTCGCGGCCACCCGCCGTGCTTTGGGCGCGGCTCGCCGATGCCGCGCCGGTCGCGCGGGCGGGTCGCTGACCCGGGCAAACTCGACTGTGTCGTCGTCGGCCATCGCCGCAGACTCTGTGCCCTGCTCTTTCCTCGGCACTCGCGCCACGGATCGTTCCTCGCCGTCTTGTTCCTCGTCCGACTCGTTCGAGAGTACGCACGCGCGCGTAATACCCGGATCATCGCTGGTTATGTAGCGGAAATCGAGGGCGCGGCAACTGGGGCTCTAGGCTCGAGATCATGTCTGCTCCCGTGCTTCTCGTGCTCGGCGCCGGTCCCGGCGTCGGATTGGCTGTCGCCCGACTCTTCGCCGACGACGGTTATGCGGTATTCCTCGCCTGCCGGCTGCCCTCGGAGGCCGAGCCGCTGGCCGAACAGTTACGCGGCGAGGGCTTCGACGCGGAGGGCGTCGGCGTCGATCTGTCCGATCCGGCCGACATCGCCCGCGTGGTGACCGCGGTGGGGGAGCAGCACGGCCGGATCGACGTGCTGCATTTCAACCCGAGCATGTTCCGGCAGTCCGATCCGTTGCAGCTGTCGGTGCCGGAGTTGATCGAGGACTTCACCATCGGCGCCGCCGCGCTGCTGCCCGCCGTCCAGACGGCGCTGCCGTTCTTCGCCGAGGGCGCGCGAGTACTGGTCACCGGGAGTGCGGCGGCGGACAAGCCGTGGAATCAGGCCGCGTCGCTCGGCGTGCAGAAGGCGGCGGTCCGCAACCTGGTCACCAGCTTGGATACCACCCTGGCGCCCAAGGGTTTTCGCGCCGTGGCGGTGCAGATCAACGGCGTGCTCGGTGAGGGGGCGTTCACCAGGGAGCGGGTCGCGCAGGCGTTGCACGCCGCCGCGATCCGGCCCCTCGACGAATGGACGCCGCACACCTCGTACGACGGTTAACGCGGCCGGATCGCGGCGTACTCGATCGGCATATGCGCAGGCCCGCGCAGGTTCACATGTTCGCGATAGACCGGCGGATCCGTGGGCAGGCGCGGCGCTTCGACGCGTTGCGCCAGCCGGGTGAGCGCGATCCGCGCCTCCAGCCGGGCGAGCGGCGCGCCGAGACAGAAGTGCGCGCCGAGTCCGAAGGCGAGGTGCCGGTTGTCGCGCGCCGGGTCGAAGCGGTCCGGGTCGGCGAACGCGGCGGGGTCGCGCTGCGCGGCCGCAACCAGCATCACCACCAGGTCGCCGCGTTCGACGGTGAGGTCGCCCACCGGCAGATCGTCGGCGGCGATGCGCGGAATCAACTGCACCGGCGGATCGAAGCGCAGCGTTTCCTCGACCACGCCTTGTGCCCGTTCGGGATTCGCGCGCAGCGCGGCGAGTTCGGCGGGGCGGCGCAGCAGCGCGAGGGTCGCGTTCGAGATCAGGTTGACCGTGGTCTCGTGCCCGGCGACGAGCAGCAGCGCGCAGGTGGAGATCAGCTCGTCGTGGGTGAGCATGTCCCCGGCGTCCTCCGCCGCGAGCAGCTGGGAGAGCAGGTCCGGTCCGGGATCGGCGCGGCGGCGTTCGGTCAGTCGCTCGAAGTAGAGGCTGAGTTCGGTTCCGGCGCGCTGCAATTCGGCCGGATCGACCTGATGCTCGGCGGCGTGCCGGGAGGTGGGATCCAGCGTGCGCGACAGCAGCGAGGACCAATGACTCAGCTGCGCTTCGTCTTCCAGCGGCACGCCGAGCAGTTCGCAGATGACGGTCACCGGCAGCGGATAGGCGAACTCGGCGACGGCATCGAATGTCCCTGCCGCCGAATGCTTGTCGAGGATGTCGTCGACGAGTTCGGTGATCCGCGGTTCGAGTTGCTGCACCACCCGCGGGGTGAACGCCTTCGACACCAGCCGTCGCAGCCGCGTGTGGTCCGGCGGATCGAGGAAGAGGAACGACGGCTTCGCCTGCTCCACCGTGGTTTTCGACGAGTCGTAGATCGGCATCGAGCTGAGTTGTAGCTTCCCGAGCGAGCGGTCGACGCTCACCCGCGGATCGCGCAGGATGGCCGTGCAGTCGGCGTGGCCGGGCACGATGACGACCGGCGCGGTGCCGATCCGGAACGGCCCGCGCTCGCGCAGCCGCGCGAACAGCGGATAGGGGTCCGGCCGCTCCGCGGGATCGAGCAACCGGATGTAATCGGCGATCGACTGATCTGACGTCATGGGACTCCCACCTCATCGGCCCGTGCCTTGCTGCGCTCGGCTGAGTAGTATTATTCCGATACCAACAGTAGGAATGCAATACCGATGACGAATGCGAAGATAACCGCATGACCATCCGACGCCCGGCCGATGATTCGGTGACCCGTGTCGTCGAGCTGCTCGGCGACCGGTGGAGCATCCTGGTCATCGCCGAGGCGTTCTTCGGCGTGCGCCGGTTCAGCGATTTCGCCCGCAATATCGGCATCACCAACCGCAACCTGCTGACCAGCCGCCTGCGCATGCTGATCGACGCGGGCATCTTCGCCCGCACCGACGAGGGCGGCGGCCGGGTCGATTACCACCTCACCGCCGCGGGCCGCGAGCTGTATCCGATCATCATCGCCATGTCGGCGTGGGGCGACCGCCACCTGGCCGATCCGGACGGACCGCCGCTGATCCTCGAACACCGCACGTGTGGTCACGCGATCACGCCGCTGCTGGTGTGCGAGCATTGCCGCACCGAGATCGACCCGCGCGACGTCGAGCCGCAGCCCGGTCCGGGCTTCCACGCGCCGCCCGCGACGGAGGCGGCCGGCTGACGATCAGGACAGGGCGAGTGCCGCCGCGGTGATCGCCTTGGCCGCCCGGTCCACGTCCGCGTCGGTCGTCCGCCAGTTGCTGAATGCGGCGCGGATCGCCGGTTGACCGTCGTAAACCGTTGGCGTCACGAAGGTTTCACCGGTCTCCGCGATCGCGTCGACCAGCGCGTCGACCCGCTCGGACGTCGGCCGGTCGGCGAGCGTGAAGCAGACGACGTTGAGCCGGACCGGAGCGACGAGCCGGAGCAGACCACTCGCGGTGAGCTGTTCGGCCAGGCTGTTTGCACTGGCGATATTGCGCTGCACGATGTCTCGGTGACCGTCGCGCCCATACGCGGTCAGCGAGAACCACGCGGTGAGCGCGCGCAACCGTCGTGAGTTCTCCGGGACCAGATGCCCGAAATCCGGTGTGTCACTGGGGGCGGTCAGATAGGCGGCGGAATTCAGGAAGACCCGCAATTGCAGATCCCGATGCCGGGTGAACTGCACCGCCGCGTCGTAGGGCACGTTCAACCACTTGTGCAGATCGACGCACACCGAATCCGCCTGGCCGAGACCATCGACCAGCGCGGCATGCTCCGGCGTCAGCGCCGCGAACGCACCGAACGCGCCGTCGACGTGCAGCCAGAACGGATACCGTTGCCGCAGTGCGGCAATCGCGCGCAGATCGTCGAAGTCGACGGTGTTCACCGTGCCCGCATTGGCGACCACGATCGCCGGCCGGCCATCCAGCGCTGCGAGGGCCTCGGCAAGCCGATCCACATCGATCGCCTCCCGTCCGGGCAGGGTCGGCACCAATCGCACACTGTCCCGGCCGATGCCGAGCATGGACAACGACTTCACGATGCTGGAATGCGGCGTTCCCGACAGCACCCGCACCGCCCCGAGCGCACCGACTCCGGCCTGCGCCACCGAAATCCCCAGCTGCTCACCGAGCCACTCCCGCGCGATCGCGAGGCCGACGAAGTTCGACATGGTCGCCCCGCTGACGAACGCACCGGTGTGCTCGTCCAGCCCGAACATCCGCCCGATCCAGCGCACCGTCTGGTGTTCCAGCTCGACCGCCGCGGAATCCTCGCCCGACATCGCGTTCTGATCGAGCACCCCGGTCAGCCAGTCGCCCGCGACCGACGCCGGCGTGGCGCCGCCGGTGACGAAGCCGAAGTAGCGCGGCCCCGCGCTCCCGGAGAACTGCGGCTCCCACCGCTCCCGGAACCGCGTGAGCGCCGCACGCAGGCCGACGCCGCGTTCCGGAAGCTCCTCGGCCCCCACCGCTTTCGGCGCCCGCGCGACCGGCCGAGTCTCGATGCCGGTCAGCATGTCGGTCGCCGACTCCCGCACCGCGTCCAGCAGTGCGGGTAGCTCGGCGAGGTCGTTGGCCAGGTTTTCGTCCACACCCCGACGCTACGAGTGACCCACCCGTTTTGTCCGGAGCCAGTCCGAAGACGCTGGCCTTGCTACTTCAGCGCGCTGCCGGCCTGCCACTGGTCCCACGGCAGGCCCCAGTCGCCGTTCTGCCAGACGTCGAGCGGCGCGCCACCGGTGTTGCGGACCTCGACCACATCGCCGGGCACGGCGAAGTCGTAGAACCACCGCGCGTTCTCCGGGCTCAGGTTCAGGCAGCCGTGCGAGGTGTTGGTGTTGCCCTGCGCCCACACCGTGGACGCCAGTTCGTGCAGGTAGATGCCGTCGGTGCTGATCCGGGTCGCCCAGTTGATGGTTTCCTTGTAGCCGAGCCGGGAGTTGACCGGCAGGCCGAAGGTGGAGGAGTCCATGATCACCGGGTTGGCCTTGCTCATCACCGTGTAGACGCCCGGCTGGGTCCAGAAGGTGATGGTCTTGCCGCCGACGTTCTCGCTGCCGCCCATGCCCATCGAGGTCGGCATGGAACGGATCATCTTGCCGTTCTCGAAGACCTGGACCTGCTTGTTGTTGTCGTCGGCGATGGAGACGTGCGAGGCGCCGATGGTGAACGACGCCTTGGTGTCCTCCTGGCCGTACAGGCCGCCGCCGAGGTCGACCGCGTAGATATTGGCCTCGACCGAGACCTTCGTGCCGGACGGGTAGTACTCCTTCGGCCGCCAGTGCACGTGCTGGTCGTCGAGCCAGTACCAGGAGCCCTCCACCTGCGGGGTCGTGGTGACCTTGAGCCGCTTCTCGGCGAGCGCGCGATCCGGGACGTCCTCGTCGAAGTGCGCGGCGATCACCGCGCCCACGCCGAAGGTGCCGCCGTCGAGCAGCCCGCCGCCGGTGGTCTCGAAGTAGACCTTGGTCTGGTTGTTCGGCGTCAGCGTGGAGAACGTCGAGGTCAGCGGGCCGCTACGGCCGGTGATGGTCAGCCCCTCGGCGGTGATCGTGTACGAGTGGCCGTAGCCGACCGGTTCGGTGGGCTTCCACGCCGTCTTGTCCGGCGTGAAGATGCCCTCGATGGGCTTGCCCTTCTCGTTGGTCATGGTGACCGAGGTCAGCACGCCGTCGCCCGCGGTCACCTGGACCGGGGTTTTCGGATCGACATCTTTCGCGCCCGACGCCGGGGTGATGGAGATGGCGGGAGGCGCGGGGTCGGCCGATCCCGGCTTCTTCGACTCCGACGCTGAACAACCGGCAACCACCAGTGCTGTTACCAGGATGACTATCCCGGCAACACTGGATCGGAAGCGGCGACTCGACATGATTTCTCCTGTGTTCGCCGTGCGCTTCCCGCTGCGCACCCTCGACTTACTATCCCGCTCAGCAGTTTACCGGCCCGCGAGAGTGTGCTTTCGCCGGTGGCGGCCCGTCAGTTGTCGGGGCCTGGTCGAAACCGGATCGCCAACTGCTGGGCGGCTTCGTCGCCGAGGACCAGTGGCGAGCGCCACAGCGGATCTACCGGATACTCGTTGACGGCTCATGTTTGCTCATGATTTGCTGACTCATCTTCGAGTGATCGCCCGGCACGATGGGAAGGCTTGTGATGATCAGCATGACAACCGCTCCGCAGGACCGGAGACGTATCGGCGCCCGGAGCAACGGATCCGTCGGACTACCCGACGCGGCTGTCGAACGCGCCGCGATCGAACGCTTCTACGAACTGCTCTTCCTTCAGGACCACGAGCAGATCCTGGACCTGGTCACCACCGATGTGCGGTTCCACGCGCCGTGGCAGCTGCCCGGTCTGCCGGACACCATCCAGGGCCGCGCGGAGCTGGGCGAGAGCATGCTCTGGTGGAGCACCGAGCTGTGGCAGCCGGGCAGCCTGTGCCGGATCGCCGTTCGCCCGTTCGCCGCGCCGCATTCCTGGTTCGCCAACATCGAGGGCGACTTCACCGCGCTGGAGAGTCAACGTCATTACCACGCAACATTTCTCAGCGAGATCCGGTTCCAGGATGGCCAGATCGCCGAGGTGCAGCAGCATCACAACACGTTGAACCAGGTCATCGCGCTGGGCGCGGACGTGCCCGGCATAAACGTGCCCGGCTATGGCGTTGCCGCGCACCGCGATTGCGCGACCGAGGTCGCCTGACGACTCACCGTGCGGCGGGATGCGGCGCGTTGATCCGGAACGAGTCGGCCGAGGCGTAATTCCAGTCCTCGAGCCAGGACTCGGGGGTGTCGGCGAGCAGTTGGCCAGGGGTGAGCCATTCGTAGAGTTCGGCGTAGGAGCGAACGGTGGTGGCGGAAACCCGTTTACGCAGCATATGCGGGGTGAGATCGGCCGGATGCTGGACGCCGAGGGTGGACATCAGCCCGACGGCCTGCTCGACGACCGCCTGGTGGTAGCGCTGGACCCGCAGGCTCTTGTCGGCCACGTCCAGCGCGCGGGCGCGCTTGGGGTCCTGTGTGGCCACGCCGACCGGGCACTTGTTGGTGTGGCAGACCATGGCCTGAATACAGCCGACCGCCATCATCATGGCCCGCGCGGAGTTGGTGAAGTCCGCGCCCTGGATCAGCCGGATGACGATATCGCTTGCGGTGGCGACCTTTCCGCTGGCGCCCAGCTTGATCCGGTCGCGCAACCCGGTGCCGACCAGCGCGTTGTGCACGGTCATCAACCCGTCGGTGAGCGGCAGGCCGACATGGTCCTCGTATTCCAGTGGCGCGGCGGCGGTTCCGCCCTCGGCGCCGTCGACGGTGATGAAGTCCGGCGTGATCCCCTCGGCCACCATCGCTTTGCAGAACGCGAGCACATCGATCCGGGAGCCGACGCAGAGCTTGAAGCCGACCGGTTTGCCGCCGGACAGTTCGCGCAGGCGCGCGATGAACTCGATCATCTCCCGCGGCGTCGAGAAGGCCGAATGCATCGGTGGGCTCACGCATTTCACGTGCGCGGGCACGCCGCGGAAGCCGGCGATCTCCGCGGTCACCTTCGCCGCGGGCAGCACGCCGCCGATGCCCGGTTTCGCACCTTGACTGAGCTTCAACGAGATTGCCTTCACCCGGTCGTCGGCGGCCTTGTCCGCGAACCGCGCCGGGTCGAATTCGCCTGCCTCGGTGCGGGCGCCGAAGTAGCCCGAGCCCAGCTCCCAGATCAGGTCGCCGCCGCCGTCGAGGTGATAGGAGGTGAGTCCGCCTTCGCCGGTGTCGTGCGCGAAACCACCAAGAGCCGCACCGCGATTCAAGGCGCGGATGGCGTTGGCGGACAGCGCGCCGAAGCTCATCGCCGAGACGTTCATCAGCGACATCGCGTAGGGCTTGGTGCAATCCGGCCCGCCGACCACGACCCGCGGCGGCTCCGCGGGTTCGGGCACCGGCGCGATGGAATGCACCAGATATTCGCTGCCGATCTCGTTGAGGTCGCGTTCGGTGCCGAAGGACTGCTCGCCGTGAATTCCCTTGGCGCGCTCGTAGATCGTCGAGCGGATCTCGCGGTCGTAGGGGCGGCCGTCGAAATTGCGCTCGACGAAGTACTGCTGGATCTCCGGCCGGATCTCCTCGAGCAGATAGCGCAGATGCCCGATCAGCGGATAGTTCCGCAGCAACGAGTGCTTGCGCTGGAGCAGGTCGTAGACGCCGAGCAGTAGCAGGGCGCCGAGCAGGACCAGCACGACCGACCAGGCCCAGCCGCCGATCACGGCGGCGAAGCCGACGATCAGCACCAGCGGAACCAGCGCGCCGAACAGGAAGAAACGCAGCATCGGCCATCCTTCTGAGCGAATGCGACCTGGGGTGGAACCCCACCCGACAGCGGAACCGATCCTACTGATCCTGGCCGCGCGAGCGGGCGACCGCGAGCAGGTCGAGTGGGTCGCGGCCGGCTGAATGGGCGGCATCGGGCCCGCAATGGCAGGCTCGGGGCATGGCGACGAAGCGGTTCATTGTGTACGGGGCGGGTGCGGTCGGCGGCAGCCTCGGCGGGCTGCTGCACCGGGCGGGACACGAGGTCGTGCTCATCGCGCGCGGGCCGCATCTGGACGCGATCCGGTCGAACGGCCTTCGCCTGGTGACCGGCGACGGTGCCGAGGCGTTGTCGATCGAGGCCGTGCCGAGTCCGGCCGAACTCGACAGCGCGCCCGGCGATGTGGTGCTGCTGGCGATGAAGAGCATGAATACCGAAGCGGCACTGCGGGACCTGGCGGCGGTGGTCGATCCGGCGACGCCGATCGTCTGCGTGCAGAACGGCGTCGCCAACGAACGCGCCGCATTGCGCCTGTTCCCGAACGTGTACGGCGTCTGCGTGATGTTCCCGAGCACACACCTGGAGCCGGGCGTCGTCGAGCCGTACGCGTGGCCGGTGCCCGCCATCCTCGACATCGGCCGATACCCCGCGGACGTGGACGAGACAGCGGAATCCATTGCGGCGGCGTTCCGTTCGGCGGGCTGCCATTCCGAGCCGCGGGCCGACGTCATGCGCTGGAAGTACCACAAGCTGCTGATGAACCTCGGCAACGCGATCGATGCGACGGTGCAGCCGGGCGACGGCGTCGCCGAGCTGCTCGAACTCGCCCAGGCCGAGGGGCGGAAAGTCCTTGACGCGGCGGGCATCCCGTTCGTCTCGTCGGCGGAAGACCAAGCGCGGCGCGGTGACATCTTGCAGGTCGACCGCGCGCGCCGGTCCGGCAGTTCGTCCTGGCAGAGCCTGGCCCGCGGCACCGGCACCATCGAAACCGACTACCTCAACGGCGAAATCGTGCTCCTCGGCCGCCTGCACGGCGTCCCGACCCCGGTGAACGAGCGCATCCATCGACTGGCCAACGCCTTCGCTCGGGAAGGCCGAGCGCCCGGCTCGCTCCCCGCGAACGACCTGCTCGCGGCGATCGGATAGCCCGTGCTGTGATAGAACTTGCCGTTAGTTCGGCCGAATGCGGCCGGTGTCGGCGGTCGAAGGAGGCGCGTTATGTCGATGATCACGGTTACCCGCGAGATCGCTGCCCCGCCGGAACGAGTCTGGTCGGTGATCACCGATCTCGACCGTACCGCCGAGGTCATCCGGGGTATCACCCAGCTCGAACGCGTTGCTGGCGGAACCGGCTTCGAGGTCGGCACCAGCTGGCGGGAGACCCGGGTCATGCTCGGCAAGTCCGCCACCGAGACGATGTCCGTGACGGCCATCGTGCCCGGCCAGTCCTACACCACGGAAGCCGATTCGCACGGCACCCACTACCGATCGATCTTCACGCTCACCGCCAAGGGCGACAACACCCTGCTGGCAATGGGTTTCGAAGGGAAACCGCACGGCAAGGTCGGCCGGGTGGCGGCGCTCATCGGCAAGCTGCTCGAGGGCCCGACCCGCCGGATGCTCCGCCGCGACCTCGACGACATCGCCGCCGCCGCGGAGCGCTGAGCGACTACTCGGCCGGCCGGATGTCGAGCAGCTGCTCGAAGAATCCGCCGATGTTGTTCGCGCGATCGACCAGGTGGATCTCCAGGATCCAATGGCAGATCCGGCCCTTGGGATCGAGGCGTCGCATCGGCGGGGTCGAGCCCGCCGCGACGTAGGAGGTCACCGCGGTGCCGGAGATCTGCTTGTGCGGGAACTCGCCCACCAGGTGCCCGGCGATCTTCGCGGTCAGCTCCCAGCCCTGCTCCTTCGCCTGCTCGCCGACCCAGGCGTAGAGCTGTTCGCCGGTGATGTCGGGCTGCGCCTCGAAGTAGGCCCGGCCCTGTTCCCAGAACGGTTCCAGTGCGTCGCGCAACTTCAGCTTGGCCGGATCGTCGCCGAGCACGTAGGTGCGGCCGAAGTCGGCCTCCCATTCGGCGAAGATCGGCCCGAAGTCCAGGAAGCAGATGTCGTCCGCGCCGATGACCCGGTCCGGCGGCTTCGCGTCGTACGGCTCGAGGGTGTTGATCCCCGATCGCACGATCCGCTTGTGCCAGAACCGCCGGGTGCCGAACATCTCGTCGGCGAGGTCGCGCACCTCGTCGCTGACCGCCGATTCGTACTTGCCTGGCGCGATGATCCCGCGCGCGATCACCTCGTCGAACAACGCGACCGCTTTTGCCTCCGCCGCCAGCAGCGCGGAAACCCGCTCGGCCTCGACCACATCCAGCGTCTCCATAACCCCGACACTAGATCATTTCGGGCGCATGACCAGTAGTCGCTCCGCACACGCGAGGACCCCGCGCGATCGTCGAATCATGAGCACGTTTCTTGCGTCGCGTGCGGCGCGGGCGGGAAGAATCGACGCATGCCAGTGTTGACCGACGACTTGGTCGCGGCCGAGCGGTTCACTCAGTCCGCGCAGCCGGAAATCGCCACCGGCGACGGGTTGCTGTTGCGACCGTGGACGGCAGATGACGCGCCCGCGGTATTCGAGGCATACAGCGATCCCGCGATTCAGCGCTGGCACGTCCGCAGCGCGGGCTCGGTTGCCGAGGTGTGTGACTGGCTCGAGCGGTGGGCGGAGACATGGAGTGCGGGCACCGCCGCCAACTGGGCGGTCGCCGACCTCGAGACCGGGCGGCTGGTCGGCCGCGCCGCGTTGAAGAACCTGGAGCTGGCCGGCGGTGTGGCCGAGGTCGCCTACTGGACTATGCCTGCCGCCCGCGGCCGAGCCGTAACGCCGCGTGCCGTCGTCGCGATGACGAACTGGGCGTTCGCGGTCGGGTTCCATCGACTCCAGCTCTCCCACTCGGTGGCGAACCGGCCGTCCTGCCGGGTGGCCGCCAAGCTGGGCTTCGCGCTGGAAGGGACCATGCGCAGCGCGGCGCTGCACGCCGACGGCTGGCACGACATGCATCTGCATGCCCGGATCGAGAGCGGGTATCCGGGCGGCATGAGTGGACCGGAGAAGGATCGGACGACGGCCGAAGTGCAACAGCAGGAGCCGGATTTCGCGGAAGAGCATTCGAAGCCGACGCACGCCGACGAGCATCCGCAGGGGGCCGAACTCGAAACCGACGAGTCGACCCCGGACGGGCACGGCGGAATGGACGCTTAGGCACCGGGTTTCGCGGCGGCGGTCGTGCACAGCGCCGCGGTGAGGACGGCGCGGATGTCCGCGTCCTGTGCCTCGCTCGCGCCGGGGTAGAGGTTGGCCATCACGGTGGCGCTGCGGCCGTCGGTCGTGGTCACGCCCATGGTCTGGAAGCCGGGGATGCCGCCGTCGTGCCCCCAGTACAGGCCACCGCAAGGCAGCGGTGTGCTCTGTAGACCCAGCCCGTAGGCGTCGTCGAACGAATTGCCGGTCGGCCGGGTCGTCATCATCGCCTGGAGTTCGGGTTGGCCCAGGAGGCGACCGTTCAGCAGGGCATCCAGGAACTGGTTCAAATCTGTTGCGCTGGAGATCATCCCGCCTGCCGCGCCCGCGACCGACGGATTGAACTCGGAGACATCCACCGGATCGGAGCTGCCCTTGCGGTAGTAGCCCCGTGGGTGATTGCCCTGGATGCTCGATTCGTCCCCGGGAACGAAGGTGTCGTGCAGGCCGAGCGGTCGGATGATGCGCTGGTCGATCGCCTCCGCGTACGGCCGGCCGGTGACCTTCTCGATGAGCAGGCCGGCCAGCAGGTAGTCGGTGTTGGAGTACGCCCAGCCGGTTCCCGGTGGGAACGACAGCGGCTGGGCCAGTGCGAGGTTCGCCAGTTCCAATGGATCATGGTGCGCGAGTGGATCTTTCAGTACCTGCTCGACGGACAGATAGTCCAGGTAATCGGGCAGCCCAGCGGTGTGCTGGAGCAACTGCCGCACCCTGACACCCTGCCCGCCATCGCGGATCAGGCCGGGCAGGTACTGCTCGACCGGCGCATCGAGGGCCACCCGATGCTCACCCGCGAGTTGCAGCACCACGGTGGCCACGAACATCTTGGCCATGCTGCCGATGCGGAACC
The DNA here is from genome assembly GCF_040681495.1 of Nocardia sp. NPDC051756. Lineage (NCBI taxonomy): Bacteria > Bacillati > Actinomycetota > Actinomycetes > Mycobacteriales > Nocardiaceae > Nocardia > Nocardia sp. NPDC051756. The sequence goes on from NZ_JBFAYV010000010.1 coordinate 166,990, forward strand.
GGCTGTCCGCCACCATCGGCGCCCGGGTTTCGAGGTTCGCGACACCGCTGGTCAGCACGGTCCGGCCGGTGGCGTCGCGCACCTCGATCAAGACGCCCGGTGCGCCGTCGGCAGTGGTCAACCGTTGCAGAATGTTTCGCACCTCGGCATAGCTCGGCGCGGCCGCGGTGTCCGGGTGATCCGCGGTCCCGCACGCGGACAGCGTCAGCGCGGCGGTGGCGCAAACAGCGCCGAGAATACCGATGTACCTGCGCATTTCGTCCTCCCACAGTTGGCAGGACTTATGCTAGGAAGCTCTGACCGGACGCACCTCACCCCGGAGAGCCAAACCGATACTCCGCCTTGCGATACCCAGGTACCGGACGCGGCCGAACCGGTGCTAGACGCGGCGGATGCGCGCCAGCCACGCGATGACGTCGATGGAATCACCCTCGGGGACGCCGAGGTCCGGATTCTGTTCGAGGGCCGCGGCGGTGACCCTGCCGCGATAGTGGGTGGACTGGATATCCTCCAATTCCCAACCGTCGGCGAATGATTCGCGAATCACCGAGTCACTGATCTGCGGCCCGAAACCGGGCCCGGCATCGGAGAGCGCCAGGATATTGACCAGCCCGCCCGGCTTGCAGAGCGCGTGCAGGCTGCGCACGTAGGCCGCCCGCGGCTCGGGTTCGGTCCCGAAGACGTGGAACAGCGCACTGTCCACGATCGTGTCGAAGGTCGGCGCATCCTCGCCGGCACCGAACGCGATCGCATCGGCGACCTCGAACCTCGCTCCCGGAACCCCTTGCGCGGCAGCGTTTCCGCGCGCGAACCCGACCGCGCTGGAGGAAAGATCGATACCGAGCACGTCGTATCCGAGCTTCGTCAGCAGAATCGTGTGCTCACCCGCACCGGAACCAGGATCGAGCACCCGCCCCCGTATCCAACCGTCGCGCTCCAACGCGACGATCGCAGGCTGCGGCTCACCGATCACCCACGGCGCAACATCGTTGTCATAAGCGGAATCCCAGAACTCAGCTGATCTCGTCATCCCCCGATCGTCCACCCTGAACCGAGGTTGAGGTCAACCACGCTGCACCTGGCTACCCTCCGCGAGCCATAGCGGCGAGCTCGACGGTTCGAGCTCGCCGCGGACGTGGATCAGGCGACGGCGACCAGGCGGGCGGCGTTTGCGGCCTCGTCGTCGGCGGCCTGGTTGGCGGCCAGTTCGGCTTCGACGCGATCGCGGTAGCGGGTGAGTTCGCGTTCGGCGTCGGCGGCGTCCCAGCCGAGGCGGGCGCCGATCAGCATGGCCACCTCGGGGGCGGCGAGCAGGCCGCGGTCCGAGGCCTCGATGGAGATGCGGGTGCGGCGGGTGAGCACGTCGTCGAGATGCAGTGCGCCCTCGTGGGTTACCGCGTAGACGATCTCGGCGGCGAGGTATTCCTCGGCGCCCGCGAGCGGCTGGGCCAGCGTGGGATCCTCGGCGATCAGCTCGAACAGGTCGTGCACGGCGGAGCCGTACCGGCCGAGCAGGTGCTCGACGGTCGCCGGCGACAGCCCGGCGCGCTGCGCGACGCTGTCCAGATCGGCGGCCATCTCCTGGTAGCCGACCGCACCGAGCAGCGGCAGCTTGTCGGTCACCGACGGCGCGACCGCGCGACCAAGACCCTGCACCGCGGCGTCCACCACGTCGGCGGCCATCACCCGGTAGGTGGTGTACTTGCCGCCGGCGATCACGAACAGACCCGGAACCGGTTCCGCCACAGCGTGTTCCCGCGACAGCTTCGCGGTATCACTGGACGCGCCGGACACCAGCGGCCGCAGCCCGGCGTAGGTGCCGACGATGTCGTCCCGGGTCAGCGGCTCACGCAGCACGGCGTTGACGTGATCGAGGATGTACTGCACGTCGGCGTTGCTCGCGGCCGGATGATCCTTGTCCAGCGACCAATCCGTGTCCGTGGTGCCGATGATCCAGTGCTGGTGCCACGGGATGACGAACAGCACGCTCTTCTCGGTGCGCATGATCAGCCCGGTGTCCAGGTCCAGCCGCTCGCGCGGCACCAGGATGTGCACGCCCTTGGAAGTGCGCACGTGGAACGGGAATTCGACGCCGGTCATCCGGTTCATCTCGTCGGTCCACACGCCGGTCGCGCTGATCACCCGGCGGGCGCGCACGGTGTACTCGCACCCGGTCTCCAGATCGGTGACGTGCGCCCCGACGACCCGGTCGCCGTCGCGCAGCAGCCCGGTCACCTTGGTGCGGGTCAGCACGGTCGCGCCGTGCTGGGCCGCGGTGCGGGCGATCGTCATGGTGTGCCGCGCGTCGTCGACCTGTGCGTCGAAGTAGCGGATGGCTCCGGTCATCGAGTCCTCGCGCAGCGCGGGCGCCAATTCCAGTGCGCGCGTGCGGGACAGGTGCCGGTGCATCGGCAGCGCCCGTGCCCCACCGATCGTGTCGTACAGGGCAACGCCCGCACCGATGTACGCGCGCTCCCACACCCGATGCTGCAGCGGCAGCAGGAACGACACCGGGCGCACCAGGTGCGGCGCCAGCTTGTTCAGCAGCAGGCCGCGTTCCTTCAAAGCCTCACGCACCAGCCAGAAGTCGAGCTGCTCGAGGTAGCGCAGCCCGCCGTGGATGAGCTTGCTGGAGCGGCTGGACGTGCCCGCCGCGAAGTCCCTGGCTTCCACCAGGGTGACGCTCAGCCCGCGTGAAGCGGCATCCAGTGCGGCGCCGGCGCCGACCACGCCGCCACCGATCACCAGCACATCGATCTCTTCGTCACCCAGGGCGTCGATTGCCTCGGCGCGGTAGGTGGGGTCTAGTCGTGCAGACATGAATCTCTCCTTGTTTCAGTGATATTCGCGTCGGCGACTCAGTCGTCTACGTCTATCCAGTCGAGGGTGCGCGACACGGCCTTCTGCCAGCGGGCATAGCCGCGTTCGCGCTGCTCCTCGGACCAGGTGGGGTTCCAGCGCTTGTCCTCGTGCCAGTTCTGCACGAGTTCGTCAGTGCTGCTCCAGAATCCGACCGCCAGCCCGGCCGCGTAGGCGGCGCCGAGCGCGGTGGTCTCGGCGACCACCGGCCGCGACACCGGCACGCCGAGGAAGTCGGCCTGGATCTGCATGCACAGCTCGTTGGCGGTGACGCCGCCGTCCACCCGCAGCACATCCAGCGGCACCCCGGAGTCGGCCTGCATTGCCTCGACGACGTCGCGGGTCTGGTAGCAAATGGATTCCAGCGTCGCCCGCGCCAGATGGGCGTTGGTGCTGAACCGGGACAGCCCGACGATCGCGCCACGCGCGTCGGAGCGCCAGTACGGCGCGAACAGGCCGGAGAACGCGGGCACGAAGTACACGCCCCCGTTGTCCTCGACCTGCCTGGCCAGCGATTCGCTTTGCGACGCACCGGAAATGATGCCCAGCTGATCGCGCAGCCACTGCACCGCCGAGCCGGTCACCGCGATCGAACCTTCCAGCGCGTACACCGGCTTGGCGTCGCCGAGCTGATAGGCGACCGTGGTGAGCAGCCCGTGCTGCGACCGCACGATCTCCTCACCGGTGTTGAGCAGCAAGAAGTTTCCGGTGCCGTAGGTGTTCTTCGCCTCGCCGGGCCGGAAGCACACCTGCCCGACCGTGGCCGCCTGCTGATCGCCGAGCACGCCCGAGAGCGGCACCTCACCGCCGAAAGGCCCGTCGGCCCTGGTCTTTCCGAACAGCTCCGGGTTCGACGACGGCGCGATGGCCGGCAGCATGGACCGCGGAATGCCGAAGATGGACAACAGTTCGTCGTCCCAGTCCAGCGTCTCCAGATCCATCAGCATGGTGCGGCTGGCGTTGGTCGGGTCGGTGACGTGCACCCCGCCGTCCACGCCGCCGGTCAGGTTCCACAGCAGCCAGCTGTCGGTGGTGCCGAAGATCGCCTCGCCGCGCTCGGCCGCCTCCGCGACGCCGGCCACGTTGTCCAGGATCCAGCGCAGCTTGCCGCCGGAAAAGTAAGTGGCCGGGGGCAATCCGGCCTTGTGCCGGATGGTGTCGCCGTGGCCGGCGCGCTCCAGTTCGGCGGCGATGCGGTCGGTGCGGGTGTCCTGCCAGACGATGGCGTTGCAGTAGGGGCGTCCGGTGTTGCGGTTCCACACCACCGTGGTTTCGCGCTGGTTGGTGACGCCGACCGCGGCCAGGTCACTCGCCTGGAGATCGGCCTTGGTGAGGGTGCTCTGGATGACCGCGCGGGTGCGCTCCCAGATCTCGGTCGGATCGTGCTCCACCCAGCCCGCCTGCGGCAGGATCTGCTGATGCTCGAGCTGGTGGCGGGCGACCTCGTTGCCGCTGTGATCGAACACCATGAAGCGCGTGCTGGTGGTGCCCTGGTCGATGGCGCCGACGTACTGGCTCATCGTGGTCCTTTCGAAGAAAACTATTGAGAGAGAATGAGATTCAGAAAAGGACCTGTGCGGCCAACCCGGCCAGCACGCCGCCGAGCAGGGGACCGGCGATCGGCACCCAGGCGTATCCCCAGTCGGAGTTCTTGCCCGCGGGCACCTGCGCCGGGCCGGGATCGGCGAGCGGCTCGGCCGAGCGGGCGCCGACGGTCGCGGGCTCCCGCACCGCCGTGGTCTTGTGCACCGGCAGCAGCGCGTGCGCCAAGCGCGGCCCGAGATCGCGGGCCGGGTTGATGGCGTAACCGGTTGGCCCGCCGAGCGAGGCGCCGATGCCGACGACCAGCAACGCTGCGGCGAGCGGGCCGAGCCCGGTCGCGGTGTGGCCCATGGCCAGCAGCACCAGGACGAGGGCGAAGGTGGCGACCACCTCGGTGGCGAAGTTCCAGGACAGGCCGCGGATCGCCGGACCGGTGGCGAACACGCCGAGCTTCTTCTCCGCGTCGGTCTCCTCGTCGAAGTGCCGCTTGTAGGCGACGTAGGCGAGATTCGCGCCGACGAACGCGCCGACCAGCTGGCCGAGGATATAAGCGAGGGTGGTGGCGACGGTGATCTCGACGCCGGGGGTGTACTCGTCCGCGCCGCTGAACAGCACGCCGATCGTGTACGCGGGATTGAGGTGGCCGCCCGTTTTATAGGCGACATATACGCCGGCGAGCACGCCGAGGCCCCACCCGAAATTGATCAGTAGCCAGCCGCCGTCGAATCCCTTGGATTTGGTCAGCAACACATTCGCGACTACGCCGACACCGAGTAGCACCAGCATTCCCGTGCCGAGTGCTTCACTCAGGAAGATCGAGCCGAAGTTCACCGTTGAGTCTCCGTTCGCCCTGCCGGCCGCGGTCGCGACCTTGCGGACCTCGACGTTACGACGGGATTCAAACGGGGCACATAGGACACGTTCGACAATGCTGAACGGTTGGGCTGGCTGTGGGTGACCGCTGCCGCTACTGTCGGGCGCCCGAGGGGGTCGACATGACGCACGTCACACCGGCGCGTCGGGTGTGTTGCTCTCCGTTTACTAGGTGTTCGACATTGTCGAACCGAGAGGTTAGGTTTCGGTTCATGCCCGGTCCGATCCAATCGATCGAACGAGCGGCGGCCATTCTGCGGCTGCTCGCCCGCGGCGCGGGCCGCCTCGGCGTCGGCGAGATCGCCGGCGCGCTCGACCTGGCCAAACCCACCGCGCACGGCATCCTGCGCACCTTGCAGGGCGTCGGGTTCGTCGAGCAGGATTCGGCCACCGGCAAGTACCAACTCGGCGCGGCGCTGCTGCATCTCGGCACCAGCTATCTGGATGCCAACGAGCTGCGTTCGCGCGCGATCAACTGGGCCGACGCGCTGGCCGCCCGCACCGGCGAGGCGGTCCGCATCGGCGCGCCGGTCGACGGCGCGGTAGTCGTCGTGCATCACGTATTCCGTCCGGACAACACCGAACAGGCCCTGGAGCTGGGCGAACTCTTACCCCCGCACGCGACCGCGCTCGGCAAGGTGCTGCTCGCCTTCGACGCGGAACTCGCGGCCGCCGTGCGCGGGAGCGACCTGCCCTCACTCACCCGCCGCACCATCGTCGACCGCGTCGCGCTCAATCGAGCCCTCGCCGCGGTCCGGCAGGCCGGCTGGGCGGGGGACACCGAGGAGTTCCGGCCGGGCGAGGCGGGCATCGCCGCGCCGATCCGGGCGCACGGCGGACTCGTGGTGGGCGCGATCGGCATCAGCGGACCGGTCGACCGGCTCTGCGACCCGCAATTACGGCACCGCCCCGCGTTGATCACCCTCGTGCGCGACGCCGCGCACGCGGTCTCGCGCGATCTCGGCGCCGGACACTGACCACACCGTTTCACCTCAGAAAGGACGCGGATGACGCAGCGGTTCGTGCTCGCCATCGATCAGGGCACCACCTCCACCAGGTGCATCCTGTTCGATCAGCGCGCACGCCTGGTCGCGGTCGCGCAGCGCGAGCATCAGCAGCATTATCCGCGGCCCGGCTGGGTCGAACAGGACGCGATGGAGATCTGGCGCAACGTCGACCGGATCGTGCCGCAGGCGCTGCGCGACGCCGGCATCACCGCCGATCAGATTGCGGCCCTTGGCATTGCGAATCAGCGCGAGACCACGGTGGTGTGGGATCGGCGCACCGGCACGCCGATCCGGCGAGCCATCGTCTGGCAGGACACCCGCAGCGAGGATCTGGTCCGCGAGTTCGAGGAAAAGCCTGGCGCGCAACATATCCGGGAGTTGTCCGGGTTGCCGCTGGCCACCTACTTCGCCGCGCCGCGGCTGCGCTGGCTGCTGGATAACATTGCGGGCCTGCGTGATCGGGCCGAACGCGGGGAGGTGCTGTTCGGCACCATGGAGACCTGGCTGATCTGGAACCTGACCGGCGGAGTGGACGGCGGCCTGCACCTCACCGATGTCACCAATGCCAGCCGCACGCTGCTGATGAACCTGGCCACGCTCGCCTGGGACGAGGAACTGCTGAGCTTCTTCGGCATCCCCGCGGCGATGCTGCCGCGCATCCAGCCCTCGACCGCGTCCTACGGCACCACTCGCCGCGTCGTGCCGGGCATCCCGATCGCCGCCGCGCTCGGCGATCAGCACGCCGCGCTGTTCGGCCAAACCTGTTTCGCGCGTGGGGAAACCAAGTGCACCTACGGCACCGGCGGCTTCCTCATGATGAACACCGGCCGCGAGCTGGTGCAGTCCTCGCACGGCCTGCTCACCACCATCGGCTATCAGATCGGCGACGAGCAGCCGGTGTACGCGCTGGAGGGCCCGATCGCGGTCACCGGCTCGCTGGTGCAGTGGGTGCGCGACAACATCGGCCTGGTCGCCAGCGCGCCGGAGATCGAAACCCTCGCGCGCACAGTGCAAGACAACGGCGGCTGCTACATCGTGCCCGCCTTCTCCGGGCTGTACGCGCCGCACTGGCGCAGCGACGCCCGCGGCCTCATCGTCGGCCTGACGTCGTATATCACCAAGGGCCACCTCGCCCGTGCGGTCCTGGAGGCCACCGCGTGGCAGACCCGTGAGGTGGTCGACGCCATGAACGCGGACTCCGGTTTACAGGCCCGCGCCCTGCGCGTCGACGGCGGCATGACCTCCGACAACCTGCTCATGCAGATCGTCGCCGACGTGCTCGACGTCCCCGTCATGCGCCCGTTCAACGCCGAAACAGTATCCCTCGGTGCGGCTTACGCGGCCGGCCTGGCGGTCGGCTACTGGCCCGACCTGGAGGGCCTGCGCAACAACTGGCGACTGGCCGCCCAGTGGCGTCCGCAGATGGACCCGGTGCACCGCGCGGACGAATACGAGAACTGGCAGCGCGCAGTGCAATTGACCTTCGGCTGGAAGCGTTCGAAGCGCCATCCGGCGGGCGCCTGACGCCGACTATCCGCTGGTGACGACCGGCCTGCGCAGCGAGCCTTCGATATTCGAACGCACTCGCTGCGCGGTCCGGCGCAACCGGCCGCCCTTGAGCCCGGCCTCCAGCTCGAGGCGCAGCCGTCCGTTGTGCAGTGCGGTGCGCAAACCCTCTGCCGCGCCGGTGATTTCGGAGACGGCGAGGGTCGCGCCGTTCTGGAACTTGCGCTCCGAGGCGGTCTCCGGCGCGTCGTCGGCGGTGGCGATCAGGAAGCGGTCGGGGACCGCGAGCTTGTGGATGGTGCGCATGGTGAGCAGGTACTGCCGCAGCAGGGTTCCGCTGGTGTAGGGCAGGTCGTACTTGTCGCACAGGGCGCGCACCCGGACGGCGATCTCGGCGTAGCGGTTGCTCGGCAGATCCGGGAACAGGTGGTGTTCGATCTGGTAGCAGAGGTTTCCGCTGGCGAAGGCGAGGGTCGGGCCCGCGTCGAAGTTCGCGGTGCCGAGCATCTGGCGCAGGTACCACTCGGACTTCGTCTCGTCCTCGAGCGCGGCGGGGGTGAACTTCTCCGCGCCGTCGGGGAAGTGGCCGCAGAAGATGACCACGTAGGTCCAGGCGTTGCGCACGACGTTGGCGGTGAGGTTCGCGGTCAGGGCGCGGCGCCAGCGCTTTCCGCTCAGCGCGGGGAACAGCACGTAGTCCTTGATCGCCTGGCGGGAGATCTTCTTCAGGAAAGCCTTTGTCACCGCGGTCTTTTCGGCCTTCGACTCGGACCGGTCGCGGTCCGCGTAGAGGCCGTGCAGGCCGATGCCCCACTCGAAGGTGGTGGCCAGCAACAGGTTTTGCAGTGGTTGCAGCAGATGGCTCCGGTTCCACTCCTGGTCCCTGGTCACCCGCATCACGCCGAAGCCGATGTCGTCGTCCATGTCGATGACATTGGTGTAGACGTGGTGGCGGAAGTTGTGCGAGTACCGCCACTGGGAAGACAGCCCGACCATGTCCCATTCCCAGGTGCTGGAGTGGATCTCCGGGTCGTTCATCCAATCCCATTGGCCGTGCGAGACGTTGTGCCCGATCTCCATGTTCTCGACGCACTTCGCCGCGGCCAGCGCCGCCGTGCCGAGCAACCAGGTCGCCTTGTTCCGATTCACCGCGATCAGCAGCCGGGCCGCGATGTCGAGCGCGCGCTGGAATCGAATGGTGCGCCGGATATAGGCGGCGTCGCGCCCGCCGAGCGACTCGCTGACGTCGCGATGGATCGCGTCGAGCTCGCTGCCGAGCGCCTCGATGTCTTCCTTGCTCAGGTGCGTGTACACGGCAATGTCGGTGATAGCCATTGGTCCTCTTCGGATGGATCGGCTGCGCAGGCGCAGGAAAGCCCGGTCAGGCCGCCGACGCGTGTCGTGATCGGCGTTGCTCAGGTGAACCGAGCTCGATGATCGGCCGAAGAAATGGCCGACGATGATTCTTGCCTCGACGGTACCAGCGCCGCGGACACCGCCACGGCAACAGCAGGCGGACGCCAGTACAACGGGACATGACCGCGCCGGATACGCGCGCCGGAACCCGGCGACATCCCCTTGCCACGCCGATCGTTCGCGGTTCCGCGAGCCGAAGGGGTTGAATAGAGGGGATTGGCTATTCGCGGCCGATCGGAGGAGGCTCGACGAATGAGTCAGGAAAGCGGGCAAGGGTCCGGGCTGTTCAGCCATGACACCATTCCCATTCAGGTGTATACGCCTGCCGAGAGCAGTGACGTACATCATCAGCCGGTATTCAGTAGAGCCGAAGATGGCTCCGGGTCTGCTGTCGGGGAGGTCAATCCGCCGCACGCCTGACGCCGGACATGACCCGAGCCCCCGCATCTCTCGACGAGATGCGGGGGCTCGAGTCGTTTCCGGGGGTCCCTCGAACGGTTAAGTGAATCAGCCATAGCGTAATGCAGGTCACTGACCAGCGTCTTTGTCGATTGCTCTTCCAGGTGTGAGCCGCATGATGTTCAATAAGTGAATATCCGCTAGTCACCGTTGATGGGAACGACATGAGCAGACGCGCCGTCGTCGCCGGTGTGGGAATGATTCCGTTCACCACGCCGAGCCGGAGCCAGACCTATGACGTCATGGGCACGAGAGCGGCGCGGGCCGCGCTCCTCGATGCCGACGTCGACTACGCCCAGATCCAGCAGGCCTACGCCGGCTACGTCTATGGCGATTCGACCTGCGGGCAGGCGGTGATCTACGGGCTCGGGCAGACCGGCATCCCGGTGATCAACGTCAACAACAACTGCTCGACCGGATCGTCGGCCCTGTTCCTCGCCCGCCAGGCGGTGGAATCCGGTGCCGCCGAAGCGGTTCTCGCCGTCGGCTTCGAGCAGATGCAGCGCGGCGCGCTGGCCCGCGGTTACGCCGACCGGCCGAGTCCGTTCGCGCGCTTCGACGAGGTGATGGACGAGATCCAGGAGCGCGACGAATCCCCGTTCGCGGCACAGATGTTCGGCGGGGCCGGGCGGCAGTACGCGGAAAAGTACGGCACGGCGCCGGAGACCTTCGCCAAGATCTCGGTGAAGTCGCGCAGGCATGCGGCCAACAATCCGTTCGCGGTGTTCAAGGATCCGGTCACGGTCGCCGAAGTGCTTGCCTCCCCGCATATCTACGGCCCGCTCACCCGGCTGCAATGCTGCCCGCCCACCTGTGGCGCGGCCGCGGCGGTCATCGTCAGCGAGGACTTCGCCAGGGCCAACGGGATCGACCCGTCGATCGTGATCCGGGCGCAGGCGATGACCACCGACTTCCCGTCCACCTTCGCCGAGAAGGACATGACGAAGATCGTCGGCTACGACATGTCCAAGGCTGCGGCCCAACAGGTTTACGACGCCGCCGGCGTCTCGCCCGAGGACATCCGGGTGGTCGAGCTGCACGACTGCTTCACCGCCAACGAACTGCTCACCTACGAGGCGCTCGGGCTCACCCCGGAGGGCACGGCGGAGAAATTCGTCAACGACGGCGACAACACCTACGGCGGCCGGGTTGTCACGAATCCGTCCGGCGGGCTGCTGTCCAAGGGGCATCCGCTCGGCGCGACCGGGCTCGCGCAGTGCGCCGAATTGGTCTGGCAGCTGCGCGGGCAGGCGGAGGGACGTCAGGTCGCCGACGACCTGAAGCTCGCGTTGCAGCACAACATCGGGCTCGGCGGCGCGGCCGTGGTGACCCTGTACGAGAAGGTGAACTGATCGAATGCCCTTGGACCAGAGCGTAATCGGCACACCGTTGCCGCCGAGCACCCTGACCGTGGAGGCCGGACGGCTGCGTTTCTTCGCCCAGGCGATCGGCGAGCGGAACCCGATCTTCACCGACCTCGACGCGGCGAAGGCCGCCGGGTACGCGAATCTTCCAGTGCCGCCGACGTTTTTGTTCGGCATCGAGCTGGACAACCCCGATTCGTTCAGCTGGCTGGCCGACCTCGGCATCGACCTGCGCCGGGTGCTGCACGGCGAGCAGTCGTTCACCTATCACGCCACCGCGGTGGCGGGTGACGTGCTCACCTCGACGCCGACCATCGGCAACGTCTACACCAAGAAGGGCGGCGCGCTGGAGTTCATCGAGAAGACCTCCACCGTCACCCGCGCCGACGGCACCCTGGTCGCCGAGCTGAAATCCGTGATCGTCGTGCGCAACCCGGAGGCAGCGAAATGACCGACCTCGCCACCGTCGACCTCGGCACGGAATTGGCGCCGCTGCGGGTGCGGCCGATCTCCCGGACCACGTTGGCGTTGTTCGCCGGTGCGTCCGGCGATCACAACCCGATCCACATCGACCTGGATGTGGCGAAGTCCGCCGGGCTGCCCGACGTCTTCGCGCACGGCATGCTGTCGATGGCCTACCTCGGCCGGCTGCTCACCGATTGGGTTGACCCGCAGTCGATCCGCAGCTATCGGGTGCGCTTCGCGGCCATCACGCCGGTGCACGCCGAGCCCACCGCGACCGGCAAGGTCGTCTCGATCGACACCGTGGACGGCGAACGCCGGGCCACCCTCGAACTCGCCGTCACCCTCGCCGACGGCACCGTCACACTCACCGGCGACGCCGTCGTCGCGCTCTGAAAGGATTTGCAGCACATGGGAACTCTGGATGGCAAGGTCGCTATCGTCTCCGGCTCGGGCCGCGGCATCGGCCGCGAGATCGTGCTGAAGCTGGCGAGTGAGGGCGCGAAGGTCGTGGTGAACGATCTGGACGCCGAACCGGCCAAGGCGACGATCGCCGCCGTCGAAGCCGCGGGCGGACAGGCGGTTTCGTGTGTCGGCAGTGTCACCGAGGAGGGCTTCGCCGAGCGCTTCGTGCAGACCGCCGTCGACGAGTTCGGCGGGCTGGACATCATCGTCAACAACGCCGGTTACACCTGGGACTCGGTCATCCAGAAGATGACCGACGAGCAGTGGGATGCCATTCTCGACGTGCACCTCAAGGCGCCGTTCCGGATCCTGCGGGCCGCGCAGCCGGTGATCGCGGCGGCGGTCAAGCAGGCCAAGGCGGCCGGCGAGCCGGTGCCGTGCCGCAAGGTGGTCAACATCTCCTCGATGGCGGGCACCGGAGGCAATGCGGGACAGGCGAATTACTCCTCCGGCAAGGCGGGCGTGCTCGGCCTGACCAAGGCGCTGGCCAAGGAGTGGGGCCGCTACAACGTCACCGTGAACGCGGTCGCGTTCGGCCTGATCAAGACCCGGCTCACCGAGGCGCCCGCGGGCACCGGCGGCACGATCGACGTGCAGGGCAAGGAGATCAAGGTCGGGGTGAACCCGAACCTGCTGGCCGCGATGGAGCAGATGATCCCGCTCGGCCGCGGCGGCACGCCGGCCGAGGCCGCCGGCGCGGTGTATCTGCTGTGCCTGCCCGAGTCCGACTACGTCAGCGCGCAGACTCTCGTCTGTGGCGGCGGCTTCAACATCTAGGACCGAGGGACCGCCATGTACCTGACCCAATCCCTGCACCGCAATCTGCAACAGAATCCGGATCGCCCGCTGACGATCTACGGCGACCGGGTGCGCACCATCGCCGAATCCGCCGATCGCATAGCGCGTTTCGCCGGCGCGCTGGTCGCGCTCGGGGTCCGGCCGGGTGATCGGGTCGGCATGCTGGCGCTGAATTCCGATCGCTACTACGAATATCTGTACGCGGTGCCGTGGATCGGGGCGGCGGTCAACCCGGTGAACATTCGCTGGAGTCCGGCGGAGATCGGGTACTCGCTGCGCGAATCCGACACCAGGGTGCTGCTCGTCGACGACGCGTTCGCCGCCATGATTCCGGTACTGCGGCAAGAGTTTCCGGAGTTGACCTCGGTGATCTTCTGCGGTGACGGCGAACCGCCGGCCGACGTGCTGCACTACGAGACGCTGGTCGCCGAGCACGAGCCGGTCGAGGACACCAGGACCGGCGGCGACACCCTGGCCGGCGTCTTCTACACCGGCGGCACCACCGGGCGTCCCAAAGGCGTGATGCTCAGCCACGACAACATGATCCTCTCCGCGCTGGGCAGCACGGCGGGCGGCGAATTCGTCAGCCTCGGCGGCACCGTGCTGCACGCGGCGCCGATGTTCCATCTCGCGGATATCGCCATGATGACCGCGGGCAACCTGGTCAACTGCACCCACGTCATCGTGCCGATGTTCACGCCCGCGGGCGTGCTGCGCGCGATCAGCGAGCACGGTGTCACCAATGTGCTGTTGGTGCCCACCATGATTCAAATGCTGGTCGACGATCCGGCGGTGGTGGATTTCGATCTCGGGACCGTCGAGACGGTGACCTACGGCGCCTCGCCGATCGCCGAGGCGGTTCTCGGGCGGGCCCGAAAGGCTTTTCCCACAGCGGGATTCACGCAGGCGTACGGCATGACCGAGCTGGCGCCGGTGGCCACGCTGCTCTCGCCGTCCGATCACGACAACCCGGCGCTGCGGCGTTCGGCCGGCCGCGCCACGCCGCACGTCGAGGTCCGCATCGTCGACCCGGACGACAACGAGGTGCCGCGCGGCGAGGTCGGCGAGGTCGTCGTCCGCGGCGACAACGTCATGCTCGGCTACTGGAATCGGCCGGAGGACACCGCCGTTGCCGTGCGCGGCGGCTGGATGCACACCGGCGACGGCGGCCGGATGGACGAGAACGGCTACGTCTTCATCGTCGACCGGATCAAGGACATGATCATCACCGGCGGGGAGAACGTGTACTCCGCCGAGGTGGAGAACGCCCTCGCGGCGCACGCCGCGGTGGCGTCGTGCGCGGTGATCGGCGTGCCGGACGACGAATGGGGCGAGCGGGTGCACGCCGTCGTGGTGTTGCTGCCCGGCGCGCAAGCCACCGAGGCGGAGCTGCGCGCGCACTGCAAAGAGCTGATCGCCGGATACAAGGCCCCGCGCACGGTGGAGTTCACCGACGCGTTGCCGATCTCCGGCGCCGGTAAGATCCTCAAGCGCGAACTGCGCAAGAAATACTGGGATCCCAGCGACAGTCAAGTTTCCTGAGGGGCGACATCGAATGGTGAACGGGCCGGACCTGGTCCGTCCGGCCCGTGGCACCAGGCCGGCGAACCGGCGTGCACTGATCGTCGCGGCGGCCACGGAGTTGTTCTGCCGCAACGGATACGGGAACGTGGGCATGGGCGAGGTCGCCGAGGCGGTCGCCATCGGCCCGTCCGCGCTGTACCGGCATTTCCGCGGCAAGCAGAGCCTGCTGGCGACGGTGGTCGAGGAGGCGCTGACCGTGTTCGCCGCCGCGGTCGAATCGGCCGCGCGCGAACCCGACGACCTCGCGCGCACACTGGCCGCGACCGTGCTGGCCGGCCGCGATGTCGGGGTGCTGTGGCGGCGCGAAGCCCGGCACCTGTCCGACGAGGATCGGGCCGCGTTCCGCATCCAGGCCAGGCAGATCGGCGCCCGCCTGGCCGAGATCATCGCCGCGCGCCGTCCCGAACTGGATCCGGCGGCGGCCGACCTGCTGTCCTGGGCCGCGTTGGCGGTCGCGAACAGCGTTTCGTTCCAAAGCCTTTCGCTGCCCGAGCCCGAATTCACCACGCTGCTCAGCGAATTGATCGCCGCGGTGCTCGCCGCGCCGAAACCGACGCTGGGCGAGCGGCGGAATCGGCGCGTCCCGCAGGCGCCCCTCGCCGCGCGTTCACGGCGCGAGGCGATCCTCACCGAGGCGACCACCCTCTTCGCCGAACGCGGCTTCGTCAGCGTCAGCATGGACGAAATCGGCGCCGCCGTAGGCATTGCCGGGCCGAGCCTCTACAACCACTTCCCCGGGAAGGTGGACATCCTGATGGCGGCCATCGTCCGCGGTGACGAATGGCTGCGCATCGACCTGAACCGCGCGCTCGCGCAGGCCACCGACCCGCGGGACGGACTCGAACGGCTGCTCGCGGGTTACGGCGCGTTCGTGTTCGAGAATCCGCACCTCATGCAGACGCTCGTCTCGGAGGCGCGGCACCTGCCCGACGCGGACCATCACCGAGCGAAGGCGGCGCAACGCGCCTACATCGCCGAATGGGTGCACCTGCTGCGCAAGCTGCATCCCGATTGGGACCCGATCCCGGCTCGCATGCGAGTCCAAGCCGCCCAATCGATGCTGAGCCATCTCGCGCTGACCTCGCACCTGCGCGCGTTCCCCGACCTCGTGTCCGCGTCGGCGGCGATCGGCGCCGAGGTGCTCGGCCTGTCCGGATTACGCGGCGGCAGTGGATAACAGCGCCAGCGGGCGCACCGCGACGGCCTCGACGCCGCGCGGGCGCAGTTCGCCGATGAACGTGACCGGCTGACCCGGGGTGAGTGTCTTGAAACCGGGGGAGTCGATGCAGGAGTATTCGACGAAGACGCCGTCCGGGTAACCCTCGGATTCCAGGAACCCGAAGCCCTTCGCGGTGTCGAACCAGCGAACGGTGCCTTGCACCCAGGCCTCGCCCTCGCTCATGACATCGCCTCGAGCGCCGCCGGGAACTCGCCGGTTCCGGGTTCCATCACCTGCTGCCACCAGGCGGCCAGTGGGCTCGGATCGGGCCACACGACGGCGGGGCCGGAGCGGGCGGTGGTGTTGGTTGCTGCTTGCTGGGACGGTCTGATCTTGTCTGGACGGACCACGACGGACGATCTCCTCAGGGTCGAAACCTAGCGCGGGCACCCCGCGCAACTCGGGTGCCCGCAACGGCGTTATCGAAACTGTAAGCAGCCGAACGAGTATTCGTCCTGACTTCCCGGTCCGTCCGGTACAACGTCACACTTCGTTGCGCCTCGCTTCAGCCCGCCCAGGGGCCGATGCCGCCGACCTTGTCGATGCGGATGCGGGTCAGCAGTCCTGGCGGCGCGTCGGCCGGCGGGAAGCCCGCGTCCGGGCTGGCCAGGGTTTTGGCCAGTTCGGTGAGGAGTTCCGGAGCGCCGCCCTCGACGATCCGGGCGGTGCCGGTGACCGAGAGGTACGGGCGCATGACCTCGCCGCGCTCGGCGGACAGGATCGTCACCGCGACCCGGCCGTCCCGGCGGACATTGCGCACCTTCTTGTATTCGCCCAGGTGGGCGGTGACGAGCTCGTCGCCGTCCGGGCCCGATTGCAGCGCCACCCACACCACGCTCACCTGCGGGCTGCCGTCCGGGTTGATCGTGACCAGCGTGGCGTCCGCACCGGCGCCGATCAGCGCGCGAGCATCGTCGTCGAGTTTCATGCCTTGTACTAACACCGGGTCCGGGCTTTCATTCCCCGGTCCACGCACCCGCGAGGCGTGTCGGCCCGCTGTACTAACGTCGCTGGTATGCGGCTTCACGTGGGCTGTGCGATGTGGACGCACGCGGCATGGCAGGAATGGCAACCGGCCTCGGGAGATCGGCTGGCGGCCTATGCCGAACGGTGCAATGCCGTCGAGGGCAACACCACCTTCTACGCGATACCGGCGCGGCGCACGGTCGAGTCGTGGGCCGCGCAGACCGCGACGGACTTCCGGTTCGTGGTGAAGCTGCACAAATCGATCACCCACGAACGCAGGCTGACCGGCGTCGACGACGAGATGCACGCGTTCCTGTCCGCGATCGAGCCGCTCGGCCCGCGCACGCACGCGCTGTGGGTGCAGTTGCCCGGTTCGTTCGGGCCGAACGATCTCGACGCGCTCGCGCTGTTCCTGCGGCGGCTGCCGCCGTACTACCGCTCGGCGGTCGAGGTCCGCCATCCCGCGTTCTTCGAGAACGAGCAGGCTGCCCGGCAGCTGGAGAGCGTGCTGGGCCGGGTCGGCGCCGAATGGATACCCTTCGACACCACAACGCTTTTCGACGGTCTCCCGGTCACCGCCGCCGAGCAGGAGGCGTATTCGAAGAAGCCGCGCCTGCCGCGCCGGACGCGCGCGCTGACCGAGTACCCGATCGTCCGGTACCACGGCCGCGACTCGACCGAGCGCACCGTCGAAGGCTGGCAGCCGTGGATCGGCACGGTGGCGGACTGGCTGCGCGACGGACGCTCGCCCACCGTCTTCATCCACACCCCGGACAACGCGCAAGGCGTGACGCTCGCGCGCCGCTTCCACGCCGAGGTGGCGGCCCAGGTGCCCGAACTGGTCCCGCTGCCCGAACCCGCGCCTATCGAACCGATGACCCTCTTCTGACCGCCGAGGCGCCGTAGGCGACCGCGAGAATCACTGCGCAGCCGATGATTTGGAGCGGCGCGGGGCGCTCGCCGAGGATCAGCGCGCCCAGCAGCAGTGAACCGACCGGCGTCAGCAGGAGCAGTCCGGCGCCGACCGCGCTCGGCACCAGCGGCGAATACCGGGCGACGAGCAGCCAGCCGATCGCCCCGTTGGTGAGCGCGGTGAGCGCGATCCAGCCGAGTGCCGGGCCGTCGATGTGCAGCGTCGACGGGAACCCCTGGATCAGCGCCCAGGCGAGCGCGGCCACGGCGGGGACGGCGATCGAGACGGCGTAGGTCTGTAGGTTGCGTCCCTGTCTTCCGCTGCGCCGCAACAGAAACAGGAAGCCGGAGTAGCAGATACCGGCCACGATGGCATGTGCCGCGCCCGCCATCGGTGCGGGACCGGTGCTGCCCTGCTGGAGAATTCCGCTGGCCGCGGCGAGGCCGAAGATCATGATCGGCAGCGCGAAAAGCACACGTCTACTTGGTCTTTCGCGATCGATCAGGAAGGCGATCAGCGGTACGACCACCACCTGAACGTTCACCAGCACGGTGGTGAGCCCCGCGCCGGCTTCGAGAATCGCCGCGCCCCACCAGAACATGTCGGCGGCGAAGAACGCGCCGCACAGCAGCGCGAAACCCCATTCGCGCGCGTCCATGCGGCCGTTGCGGCGGCTCTCCGACCAGGCGAACACCGCGAGCACCGGCAACACCAGCGCACAGCGATAGAAGGTCGACACCTCGGTCGGCGCGCCCGCCAACGCGATGAACACGCCCGACGTCGAAACCATCAGCGCGCCAACGGCAATGGCGATCGTCGCGCCGGTACGGTCCGGCGCGACGATCCGATGGACGGGTGCCTCCGTCCGCTGCCCGGTCATCCCACGACTGTGGCACGGTCGGCCAGGGATCGCGACGGATTATCGAGCGGCCTACCGGCTGCCGATGGGCTGTTGCAGCAGCCCGGCCAGCAGCGTGCCCGCTCCTTGCAGCCAGATCGGCCAGCTCGCCGGATCCAGTGCCATCGACCCCTCGTCGTGGATGGAGCAGCCCGGCTCGGCGGGGACGCCGTCGAATCGGTCCTTCATCCACAGCAGCACCCGGGCGATGCTGTCGATCTCCAGCGTGATGTGCTCGCTGAAATGGTCGCGGGTGTAATGCACTCGCGCGTTCGGATCGCGGCAGTACTCGTCGACCAGTGTGTTCACCGGGCCGACCGGAGCGATCCAGTCGGGGTTCGAATTGAAGATGAACATCGGCATCTTCGGCACCGAATGACCCATCCGCAGCGCGTCGAACACCTTGCTGGGCACGGGATCGTCGAGCGCGTTGGGGGAGTCGTACATGCCGTCGGTCAGGTTCATGAACGGCAGCAGCGCGGCCGAGTACAGGCACAGCGAGTTCTTGATCGGCGCCAATGTCTTGCCGATCGGTTTCATGTGCTGCGCGTTGTACGCGGCCAACTCCGGATACTCCTGCGCGACGCCGAGCAGCCCGGAGAAGATCAGTCCGGAACCGAGATTGCCGCTGGCCATCCGATACATCGCCTTGATATCGGCGGGGACGCCACCCTCGGACGCGCCGACGATATTCAGCTCCGGCGCGTAGGCCGCGGCCAGTTCCGCGGTGTGCCCGGTGGTGATCGCGCCGCCGGAGTACCCGGCCAGGCCCACCTTGGTCTGTGGGTTCAGCCCCATCGGCTCGAAGTTCTCCGCCGCCCGGATGCCGTCGAGGGTGATCCGCGCGCCGAGCGGGCCGGCGGCGAAGGCCGAGTTCGGGCCCTCGTGGTCGGGCATCGCCACCGCCCAGCCCGCGCCGAGCGCGGTCAGCGGCAGCACGAATTCGAACGGGATGTCGAACTGGCCGGTGATATTGCCCGGCACCGAAGCCTGTTGCAGCACATAGGATGCCGCGCAGTACTGCGCGTTGGAGTCCTGCGGGAACTGATACGACAGCAGCGGGCGGGGCGCGCCCGCGTTGTCGCCGCGCGGCTTCATCAGCGTGGTGACGGCGGCGATCGGTTCGTTCCTGGTGTTGGTGGAGCGGAACGACAGCTGCCAGGAGTCGATGTTGAACGGGATGACCGAGTAGAACGCCAGATGCACCTCGCGGGCCGCAATGATTTCGCCGGGCTGCTTCGAGGCGACCAGGTCCGCGGGTGGTGCATAGAATCCCGGATCGAGTTCCGGCGGCGCCGGCGGAATCGGGAACGGCAGCGGCGGCTGCACCGGAACCTGCTGCGCCACCGGGTTGTGGGCCGGTGTCGCAATTGCCGGTATTCCGGCAGCTACCTGAATGGAAGTCGCGATCAGGGCGATGAAAGCCGCAGCGCGGAATCGCCCGTGCTTTCCGGGTACGACGGTATTCATTGAGCTTCTTTCGCTGGTGAGAGGTGCTTGTGAGATCCAGGAAATGGATCTGTCGGGCGCAGAAAGTATTCCGGCCACGACCGCGTGCTTGCGTACGGCACGCCGCGCTTGACCCACCAGAATGTCTGTAAGGCTAAGTAACAGCAAATGCTAGAACTGAATGCGGGACCAGAGGCAAAATACTAATTTCTGCACGCCTCGACTGTGCAAATTGCACAAGCTCCTTCCTGAATCACGCCCTGTACCAGGGATTGCTCGCGGGTCCGAGCTTGTGCTCGGTCACAACTCGCGGTCGCCGCATTGGTGGCTGAGCCAAGCGCCGCGGGCCCCGCCTCTGCCAGGCTGAGTGCAGCGTTATCCCGGATTTCGGTGATGCCACTCCCGAGGAGCCTCTCTTGTCCACGCTCGCCAGCGATCGCACCCTCGACCCTCCTGCCCGATGATGCTCTCCACGATCATCCGGACGATCGTCGTGAACGGCGTACCGATCGGCTACACCGACACGGGCGATCCGAACGGCCGATCCGACAGTCCCGTCATCGTTTTCGCGCACAGCCTGCTGTTCGGCAGCTGGATGTTCCGTGCGCAGATCGAGGTGCTGCGCGAGCACTACCGCTGCATCGGCATCGACTGGCGCGGCCAGGGCGGCACCCAGCCGACCAGGGACGGCTACGACATGGACACGCTGACCACCGACGCGGTCGGGCTGATCCGCGCGCTGCGCCTCGCGCCGGTGCACTGGGTCGGCATCGGCATGGGCGGCTTCGTCGGACAACGCGTCGCCGCCCGGCACGGTGAACTGGTCCGCTCACTCACCCTGCTGTCCACCAGCGCCGGCTCGCAGGATCGGAGCAAGGTCGGTAGATACACCCGGTTGACTTGGGCCGTAAGACTTTTCGGCGTCGATATGGTGCGCGGCAAGGTGGCGAAACTGCTGTTCGGGCCCGCGTTCCTGGCCGATCCGGCCGCCGCGGACACCATCGCCGAATGGGCCGAGCGGCTCGATCGGATCGACAGCGCGGGCACCCGCAAGGCGATCCGCGGCGCGATCGGCCGCACGCCCGCCGACCCGGAGATCACCGCCATCACCGCGCCGACCCTGGTCGCGGTCGGCGTCGACGACGCGGTCACCCCGATCGCGGACGCGTGGCGGCTCACCGAGCTGATTCCCAAGGCGCGCTTCGAGGTGATCGAGAAGGCCGGCCACTGTTGCGTGCTCGAGCAACCGGGCGTCGTCACCGCGCTGGTGCAGAGCTTCCTGGCGGATATCGACTGATGCCCGACCACTCAGGCGATGGCCCGATCCGGCTGCGGGGTAAGGATTTTGTCGCCGTAGGTCTGCGCGCAGCGCAACGCCAATTCGATATAGGTCGCGCGTTCCTCGATGGAATGGCCGAGCAATTCCTCGGATTGGTTGATGCGATAGCGAACCGTGTTGGGGTGCACGTTCAATTGTTGCGCGGTGGCGGGGGCATTGCGTCCGCTGGCCAGATAGGCGAGCAGAGTTTCGCGCAATCGGGCGGTGGTCTCGTCGGCACTCGTCAATGCGCCCAATTCCCTTGCCGCCATGACCCGCATCGCCTCGACACTGCCGTCGCCGGTGGTGAGACAGACCAATTCGACGTCGGCATAACGGATCACCGTTGCGGCATGGTCGGTTTCGATGGCCACGCGTTGTGCGGCGATGGCCTCGCGATGACTCTGCCGGAACCCGGCGATATCCGGCGCGGACGAACCGATGGCGGCGTGCAGGCCCGGTTGACCGACCGCGGGCAGCGCTGCGAGATCCGGCACGTTCGATGTGGCGATCCACGCCCACATGCCGCGCACGCCGGAGGAGAGCATGAGCGGGCGCGGCGCGTCCAGCAGCGCGGCGATGTCGTTGCCGAACTTTTCCAGCGTGCGCACCGGGTCCGGGGTAGCGGACGTGTCGTCGGCCCACAGCACGATCGCGGTCTGGTAGCGGCGCAGCGAATGGCCGAGCTGGGCCTCGGCGTGGTCGATGTCGATCGCGTCGCCGCGCAGCAGCGAGCCGGCCAGCCCGAACCGCCGCGCCAATGCACCGCGCTGCCACTGCTCGCGCTCGTCGGTGTAGACCGCGACCGACGCCTCCACACAGGTGTCGGTCCATTCGAGCACCCGATCCCAGAACAGCAGCAGCACCGCGCTGCGCAGCTGGTCGTCCTCGATCGCCTTGTTCAGGAAATCGGTGATGAACTGCCAGAGCATGGCCTGCCCGACCCGGTAGGTCCGCATCACCACGTCGATGCCGAAGCCGCGCCGGGCGACCGTGCGGGAGAGCGCGAGCACCTCCGCGGGCGGATGCACCTCGAACACCTCCCGGCTCACCATGGCGAGGAAGCTGCGCCAGTGCGAACGGGTCGCCGCGTGCAGCATCTCGGCGAGTTCGGCGTCGCCCGGCAGTTGCGCGTTGACCTCGTTGATCTTGCCGTCGACCAGGTCGACCAGCTGCTGGGTCTGCTCGTCGTTGCGAGCCTGTGCCCCGAACTGGACGAGCCAGTCGAGGGCTTCCTGATCCAAGGCAGTCATAGACCACATTCTGCTGCCCGGGCCTGCCGGGCGCGGCGCATTCGTCCTATCGGCGCCACGAGATGTCAAGTACCGCCGCCCAGTTCGGGGTGTAGCGGAGTAACCGGTCGCGATTACCGACTGGTCGGGATCCATCGTTGAATTTCCCTGTCTGAAAAGTTCGCGACGCACACTGCGGGAATGCGGCTCGACGCATGCCGGATGGGTAATCTGAGTACGTTCCGCCGACAGACGGAACGGTAATTCAATGAGTCCGATCGGCACTGACCCAACTCCTGGAGGGCCGTAATGAACGGATCGCGAAACCTATGGGCCGGTTTGTTTATCGGACTCGTGGGCATAACCCGGTCATGAAACCGGAGGACGCCGCGCGCCGCCTGTTGGAGGACATTTTGGCGCGGTATACGTCGTTGGAAGAATTCCTCGGCCTACTACGTGTCGACCCCCTTGTCGATACGACGGAACTGCCCCCGATATCGGCTTACCTCTGGACCATTCCGACGATCACCTGAGGGCGGTGGATCAGCGACGGTCGATCGAACGTGGTCGGCGGGACTCGATGTCGTGCGCGAGATCGGTCCATTTGATGGCTAGTGCGGCGAGCCGGGACCAGGCCGCGTGCACCCGTTGTTCCGGCACGTTCTCGGCGTTCATCAACAAATGATCGGCGAGGATCTGCGCGGCGGCCATGCGATCGACGGTGCCGCCGAGCGACTCGGGCGGGCGCTCCTTGCTGCGCCGGGGCGGCACCTGCTTGGCCACCCAGTCGTCGATCACGGCCACGACTTCGGCACGGCGGCAGTCGATTTCGACCAGGCGCTCCGGCTGGGCGCGGCGGGTGTGGTGCAGCTGCGCCAGGGCCCGGGCCAGTTGGATGACGAGGTGGTCGCCGGGGCGGTCGCCGGTCTGCAAGCGGAGTGCGGCGGACAGTTCGTGCCAGTCCGGCAGGAGCGGGCGCCGGGCACCGCCTTCGATCGACATGGCCCGCGCCCTGGGTCCGTCGGCGGTCTGCACGGTCACGTGAGGTGGTCGGCGCGAGCCGGTGCGGGCCGCTGGCAAATGCGACCGGCTCGTGCCTCACTACGGCGGCTCGGTGTCATGGCTCGCGCGCGCGATCGCGCGTCCCCCATCTCTCGGTTGTCCAGCTGCGTGGGCAAGGTAGGCCTTCCCTGGCGACGGTCGAGGTGCATCCGGCCCCGGCGACCAGCCATATTCCTCTGGGTGGACCGGTCGTTCTGCGCGTACCCGAGATAAGGGAGCGAAGCGCCCGGAACCGGATGCATCTTCAAGTTTCGGGCATCGGATGGTCCTCCGGAAGCCGAATTCAGGTCATTCCGCGCGTTGTTTGGCCTCTTTGGTTATGCCTCCGCAATCCATGACGTGACGTCCGAGGTTGCTAAGGTAAGTTGATAAACTAGACTGATTAGGTAAGCTCAGGATATGACCGACGATCTGGATGCGTCCGACGTTGCCTCCGCCCTGCTGGTCGGAGTCGGCGCGCTGGTTCGCCGGTTGCGACATCTACAGCTGGAGGACGCGCTCACGATGCCCGAGCGCACCGCGTTGGCCCGGCTCGATCGGGAAGGACCCGCGACCTCGGCGGAGTTGGCGCGCAAGGAACAGATCACCCCGCAGGCCATGGGAGCGACGCTGAGCGCATTGCAGGCTCGCGGCCTGGTCGAGCGGCACTCGGATCCGGCGGACCGTCGACGCGTCGTTCTCGCGCTGACCCCCGCGGGCTCCCGGGTGCTGACCGAAAAACGCAGTGCCAAAACCGAGTTGATGGCCCGCGTGCTTGCCGAGGAATTCACGGCCGCGCAGCTGAAACAGCTGGCCGCGGCCGCGCCGCTGATCGAGCGGCTCGCGCACGACATCTGATCCGCAACGTTCGATAGGTGCATTTCTGATGATCGATCTCCACCAGCAGCGCACCGAAGCGTCCACCCCCGACGGCTACAAGTGGGCCGCGCTGACCAATACCACTGCCGCCGTGTTCATGTCGGCCTTGGACGGTTCGATCGTGTTGATCGCGCTGCCGGCCATCTTTCGCGGCATTCATCTGGATCCGTTGGCGCCGGGCAACATTGCCTATCTGCTGTGGATGATCATGGGATACCGGCTGGTGCAGGCCGTGCTGACGGTGACCGTCGGGCGGCTCGGCGACATGTACGGCCGGGTGCGGATCTACAACGCCGGGTTCGCGGTGTTCACCGTCGCGTCGATCCTGCTGTCGGTCGATCCGCTCGACGGCGGGCACGCGGCGATGTGGTTGATCGGCTGGCGGGTGTTGCAGGCCATCGGCGGATCGATGCTGACGGCGAACTCGGCCGCCATTCTCACCGATGCGTTTCCGGAGCGGCAGCGCGGATTCGCGTTGGGTATCAACCAGGTTGCCGCGCTGGCCGGGATGTTCATCGGGCTGGTCGCCGGCGGGCTGCTGGTCGCGTGGGACTGGCGGGCGGTGTTCTGGGTGAACGTGCCGATCGGGATCTTCTTCACCGTGTGGGCCTATCGCACGTTGCGGGAGACCAGCCGGGCCGTCGGCGGGCGCATAGATTGGTGGGGGAACATCACTTTCGCCGTCGGGTTGAGTGCGCTGCTGGTGGCGGCGACCTTCGGCTTGCAACCGCACGGCGGGCACACGATGGGGTGGACCAGTCCGGCGGTGATCGGGCTGGGCGCGGCCGGGCTCGGACTGCTCACGGCGTTCGTCGTGATCGAAAAGCGGGTCGGCGCACCGATGATCGAGCTGAGCCTGTTCCGGGTGCGCGCTTTCACCGCGGGCAATCTCGCGAGTCTGGCCATCGCCATCGGCCGGGGCGGGCTGCAATTCATTCTGATCATCTGGCTGCAAGGCATTTGGCTGCCGCTGCACGGTTACGACTATGCTGACACTCCGTTGTGGGCGGGCATTTTCATGCTGCCGTTGACCGCCGGGTTCCTCGCCGCCGGTCCGGTCTGCGGGTATCTGTCGGATCGGTTCGGCTCGCGGGGACTGGCCAGCAGTGGTGCGTGGCTGTTCGGGGCCAGCTTCATCGGGTTGCTGCTGTTGCCGATCAACTTCAGCTACTGGGCCTTTGCGGTGCTGATCGCGATCAACGGGATCGCCAGCGGCATGTTCGCGTCGCCCAATTCCTCGGCGATCATGGGGAGCGTGCCCGCGGATAAGCGTGGCGTCGCGTCGGGGGTGCGTTCGACCTTCCAGAACACCGGTACCGCAGTGTCGATCGCGGTGTTCTTCGCCCTGATGATCACCGGACTGGCCAGCAGTCTGCCCAGCACGCTCACCAACGGGCTACAGCAGCAAGGTGTTCCGGCGTCGGTCGCCGCGCAGAGTGCCGAGTTGCCGCCGGTCGCCACACTGTTCGCCGCTCAGCTCGGCGTCAATCCGATCCAGCACATGCTCGAACCGAGCGGCGTGCTGCCGACCCTCACCACCGCGCGGCAACAGACGTTGACCGGGCGAGAGTTCTTCCCGCAGTTGATCTCCGGGCCGTTCCACACCGGTCTGGTCATCGTGTTCGCGTTCGGTGCGATCCTTGCCGCATTGGCGGCGATCGCTGTGCTGCGCGGCACTCGAACCGAATCCACACCGTCCGAGCGGGACTCGGATCCGCGCGTTTCCCTGACAACCGACTAGGAGCAGCACCCATGGCACTCAGCACCCTCGACGCCCGCACCGCGCTCGTCCTCATCGATCTCCAGAAAGGCATCACCGCGATTCCCGGGTCGCCGTACCCGATGTCCGAGATCATCGATCGCGCAGTCGAACTCGCGGACGCGTTCCGTGCGCACCGGTTGCCTGTCATCCTGGTGCGGGTCAGCGGAGCTCCCGACGGTTCGGACTTCGCGGCCGGCCGCAGCGATGCCCCGCGCCGTTCGGGCCAGCGTCCGGAAGGTTGGGATGTGATCGTGGACGAATTGACCGGCCACCCCGGAGATCTCATCGTCACCAAGCGCAACGTGGGCGCGTTCTACGGCACCGATCTCGAACTGCACCTGCGCCGCCGTGGCATCTCCCAGATCGTCCTGGGTGGCGTGGCAACCAGCATGGGCGTCGAATCCACTGCCCGTGCCGCCCACGATCACGGGTACCACGTCACGTTCGCCACCGACGCCATGACCGACATGGACGGGAGCATCCACGAGCACAGCGTCACCCGAGTCCTCCCGCGCTTCGGTGAAACCGGCACCACCGCCGAAATTCTCGAGCTGTTGGAGAAGACTCGCTAGCCGCGAGATCCGCTGCCTATCCGCATCGTCGGCCGCACCGAATACCTGAGGTCCCGACCAACCGGTTGGGACCTCGGTCGTACCGGCCATGAATTGGAAAGGGCTGCTTATGATCCGCAAGACTACGGCACTCGTCGCGCTGAGCCTGTTCGTCGCCACCACGTCGATTGCCCTGGCCACGGGCACGGCTTCGGCCGTCCCGGCAAGCATCTCGGGGGGCGGTAGCCAGCAGCAGATGGCGTCGGGTCAGGCGTCCGACGTGGACAAGCCTGCCGCAACGGAACCGGCCAACGGGGTGAGTGAAGGCAAGACCGACGAAGGTAAAGGCGGTAAAGGCAAGGACGGCAAGGGGAAAGGCAAGGGAGGTAAGGGCAAGGGCGGAGCCGGCAAAGGCAAGGCTGCGGCCGACCTTCGCTGACTCCGCCCAGCGGTCCTACTGCCCGACTTGCTCGCGCCGTTGAGTGCGCAGCAGGAAGCGCTGAACCTTGCCGCTCGGGGTCTTGGGCAGTTCGCCGACGTAGTGCACCGAGCGGGGGTAGGCGTGCGCGGCGAAGCCGGTCTTGACCTGTTGTTGTAGTGCGGCGGTGAGGTTTTCGGAGGGCGTGGCTCCCGCGCGGAGCACGATGAACGCTTCGACGACCTCACCGCGCAGCTCATCGGGGACGCCGACCACGGCCGCCTCGGCGACATCGGGATGGGCGAGCAGCACGCTTTCCACATCGAAGGGCCCGATTCTATAGCCCGCCATGATGATCACATCGTCGTCGCGGGAGGAGAAGTAGACGCGGCCGGATTCGTCGCGGGTGGCGGCGTCGCCGGTGAGGAACCATTTGTGGTCGGCGGTGAAGCGAGCGGCCGTCTTCTCCGGGGCGTTGTGGTAGCCGCGGAAGGAGAACAGGGGACTGTTCCGGTCGACGCCGAGTCGGCCGAGGGTGCCGGGCGGTGCCGGTTCGTCGGAGTCGTCACGCAGGACCTCGACGGTCCAGCCGGGGAGGGCGTGGCCCATCGAGCCGGGTTCGATGTGCTGTTCGAGGTCCGGATGCCAGGCGTTGCCGACGACCATGCCGAGTTCGGTCTGGCCGAAATGGTCGCGGATCGGCACGCCGAAAACCGTTTCGCCCCAGGGGATCAGGTCCGGGGTGAGCGGTTCGCCCGCACTGGAGGCGCGCCGCACGACCAGTCCGTCCGGGGTGGAGGTGGTGCGCATCGCGCGGAAGACGGTGGGCGCCGCGGCGTAGTTCGTCACGCCGAATTTCGCCAGCACCTGCCACGCCAGCTTCGGGTCGAAGCCGGAGTGCAGCAGGATGCTGCGCTGTCCCTTCGCGAGTGGACCGATGATCGCGAAATACAGGCCGTACGCCCAGCCGGGGTCGGCCACGCACCACCAGACGTCGTCGGGTGTCAGACCGCAAGCGAATTCGAGGTAGGACGTGCTGTGCGCAAGGCATTCGGCCGCGTGCGGAACACCTTTCGGGGCGCCGGTGGTGCCGGAGGTGAAGACCATGATGAATTCGCCTGCCCCGCCGACGATCACGGGCTCGGGCCGGGTGGCCGGTTCGGCGGCGAGCAGGTCGGCCAAGGCGGTGTCGCCCGCGCGGGCGCCCGGGCCCGCGGTGACGATCCGCCACGGCGCGTCGGCGGGCAGGTCTGGCGACGGATCCAGCTTGGCGCGCTGCTCGGTGTCGGTGATGACCACTTTCGCGGCGCTGCCGCGCAGTCGTAGCGCGATGGCCGCCGGCGCGAACGCGGTGAACAGCGGCACGTGCACCGCGCCGAGTCGCCAGATCGCCAGCAGCGACACCACCAGGTCGACCGACTTGCCCATCAGCACGCCGACTCGATCCCCCTGCGCGACACCGAGTTCGGTGAGCCCGGCGGCGACGCGCTCGGACATCTCGCGCAGTGCGCCGTAGGTCAGGTCGACGCTCGACAGGTCGGGTTCGACGATGGTGAACGCGACCGCATCGGCCGGATGGTCGTCGCACAGCGCCGCGGCCACGCACAGATCCTCGGTGCCATAGCGGGCGACCAGCTCGGCGATGCGCGCTTCCGGTGTTTGCTGTGTCGACGTCATATCGGCTCCTCCTCGAACCCGGCGCGCCGGTGTTCTCCCGGCGACTCGCACTGTGCCGAAGTATTGCATGAGCATTATGTAACATCAATGCTATGCAACATTAAGGTTGCTGATGGACGCGGAAAACCGGAGCTGACCATGACTTTGCCCAGCCGCCTCGCCGGGCGTCTGTCCCTGCCGCTGATCGCCGCGCCGATGACCGGCGTCTCCGGTCCCGAACTCGTCATCGCGGCCGGTCGCGCGGGGGTGATCGGGTCGTTCCCGACGCACAATGCGGCGACCGTGGATGAACTCGACGCCTGGCTCGCGCGGATCAACGCCGCGCTGCGAGACGAGCCGGCGCCGTTCGCGCCGAATCTGGTGGTGCACAAGACGAATGGGCGGCTCGCGGAGGACGTGGCGGTGCTGATCGAGCGCGGCGTCGAGCTGGTCATCGCGAGCGTCGGCAGGCCCGATCCGGTGATCGAGCCGCTGCAGGCCGCCGGGTGCCTCGTCTTCGCCGACGTGGCGAGTCTGCGTCATGTCGACCGGGCGCTCGAGGCCGGTGTCGACGGACTGGTCTTGCTGACGGCGGGTGCGGGTGGTCAGACCGGGAATCTGAATCCGTTCGCGTTCGTGCGCGCCGTGCGCGACCGGTATGACGGGCCGATCGTGCTGGCCGGCGGTGTGTCCGACGGTGCCGCGTTGGCCGCGGCCGAGGTCCTGGGCGCCGATCTGGCCTACATGGGCACCGGGTTCATCGCCACCGCGGAAAGCAGTGCCGCGCCGGACTATCGGGACGCGCTGGTCGCGGCCTCGCTGGACGATGTCGTGACGGCCACGCTGGCTCAGGGTTTGCCGACCAATTTCCTCGCGTCGTGGCCGGAGTGGCGGGATGCCCGTGCCGCTGTCGAGAAGGTCGCGCCGTCAGTGGGTTTCGACTTCGCCACGCTGCTCGGTCAGCGGAATCTCTGGGGTGCGGGGCACAGCGTCTCCGGTGTACGGGGGATCCAGCACGTGCACGACCTCGTTGCCCACATCGCCGAGCAGTACCACGCCGCCAGGGCGCGAACCGGCGCCGAACCGTTGCGCCGGGGCGGTGTTACATAGCCACTATGGGATGATTCGACCGTGCCGGAACTGACGATCGACGAGCTGGCCCGGCGGGTCGGCATGACCGTCCGCAACGTCCGGGCACACCAGACCCGCGGCCTGCTGCCCGCCCCCGAGCTGCGCGGCCGCACCGCCTACTACGGCGGCGAGCACGAGCAGCGGCTCGACACCATCCGCTCGCTACAGGAATCCGGGCTCTCGCTGGACGCGATCGGCGAACTC
This sequence comes from Nocardia sp. NPDC051756, assembly GCF_040681495.1. NCBI lineage: Bacteria > Bacillati > Actinomycetota > Actinomycetes > Mycobacteriales > Nocardiaceae > Nocardia > Nocardia sp. NPDC051756. Next base: position 196,962 of record NZ_JBFAYV010000010.1, read on the forward strand.
CTGGGGCGCATGCCGACCGGACGCGCGGAGCAACTGCTGGCCTTGGCCGGCGCGACCGCCAACCCGTTCGGCCCGGAAGCGCCGATCATCACCGAACCGGCGGAGCTGATCGACCTGTGGGGCGAGCAGGTCACCCCGGAATTGCTGCAACGGATCGTGGACTTCGGCCACGTCCGCGTCCTTCCTGACGGGCGCTGGGAGGTGCGCTCGCCGCGGCTGTATCAAGCCGCGACCGAGCTGGCGAACCTCGGCGTTCCGCTGGCCGAGGTGGTCGAGCTGACCGAGTCCATCTATGCGCATTCCACCTCGATCGCGGCCGATTTCCTGCGAATATTCCAAGAGCACATCGAGACCGCGGATCCATCGGCCGACCGGGAGGAGGCGATCGAACGGGTGTCCTCGCTCGCCGGTCAGTCGGTGCTGGCGATCTTCCGCATCGCCGCTCAGCAGGTCGTCGCCGAGGCCTATCAACTCGACCTCGACTAGCTTTCCCGACTCGATGCGCACGCCTACGGTCGATTGCATGAATGCGATGTAACATAGATTATATGCAATCAACGACGAGTGCAGACGGCCGCGAGACCGCGGCCTGCTTTCGTGGCGGCACCGGGCAACCGCTGTTGCTGCTGCACGGCGGCACCGGAACCTGGCACCACTGGCGGCCGGTCCTGCCGAAGCTGACCACCTCGTTCGACGTGATCGCCCCGACCATCGCCGCCCACGTCGGCGGTCCACGATTCCCCGTGAACGTGCGCTGGACGATCTCCACCGCGGCCGACGCACTCGAACGTCAACTCGACACCCTCGGCGTCGACCAGGCGCACGCCGCCGGAAACTCCCTGGGCGGAGCGCTCGGGATCGAACTGGCGAAACGCGGCCGGGTGCACAGCGTCGTCGCGATCTCCCCGGCCTTCGGCTGGGAACCCGGCTCGCCCGAGGGAGCGCGAACGGCACACATGTTCGCCGTGCTGGTCCCGCGAGCCCGAAAGTCGCTCCCGGTAGCACCTTTCGTGCTGCGCAGCGCCAAAGCTCGCCGACTCGCCTTCCGTGAGGCGATGATCCACGGCGACCGGCTGACGCTCCCCGAAGCTCTCGAATTCACCAGGGGAGCAGGAGAATTCACGATGTTGGACGCACTGCTACCCGCGATCCGCAACGACGCGGACTGCCTTCCGGCCGATCTCGACCAGATCAAGACGCCGGTCCTCCTCGCCTGGGCAGAACACGACCACTTCGTCCCGGCGGAAACCTGCGCAACCCGCTACCGCCGAGAAATCCCCGGCGCCGAATTCCGCCTCCTCCCCGCCGTCGGCCACGTCCCGATGTGGGACAACCCGGACCTCATCGCCGACACCATCATCGACTGGACCCGCCGCCACGAACCGGAACCCGAATAGTCCGGCGGCGCGCTAGGCTCCTGGCAACGTGGGGGTTCGCGTCGATCGACTGTCGTGCAACACCTCTCGTCGGATAGTGCTGAGTCGTTCGGGGGAGTTCGTTATGAAAACATCTGGTATCGCTGTGTCATTCGCAGCGGCGGCCGTCGTCGCGTTGACCGGTTCCGCGGTCGCGTCGGCGTATCCCAATCAATACGAGGGATTGGAGATCGGTGGCTGCGCGTCCTGGGACAAGGCGAATAACACTGCGGGACCTGCCGATTGCGATTCGGCCGCCGCTAAATACCGATTGATCGAGCATTACCAACTGACTCCGGAGACTCAGGAACGCGAGTGCGGCCCGAAGGCGACCTTCAAGTATCAGCACCGCACCGATGACGGCTATCGGCTGGCGCTGTACTGCTTCACCTACAACATGACCGTCGACAGTTGCTGGGATCTGACCGATGTCAACGATCCGCACCGGCTCGACTGCGCCGCGCACCAACCCAACAGCGAGCGCATCACCGGGGTATTCGACGGTGTGGCCGACGGAACGCGTTGTTCGACAACGGCAATCGTCTATCGTCGGATCGAACTCACCGTCTGTGTCGTGCCCAACTGATCGGTGCTCACAGCGGTGGGGCGTCGGGTTCCAGGAGTCGTTTGGGGTGCATGCCGTCGACCTGGCCGATGAAGGGGGGATGGATGCTGTAGCCGAGCATGCGGCGGATGTCCTCGGAGACGGTGCGGACGGTGTCGCGGGTGATCGACAGGGTGAAGGCTTCCTGTGGGCGCAGCCATGGTTCGCAGTATTGGGCGGTGGCGGCGAGGCGGGGGTTCGGTGAGCGGTTGGCGCCGCCGCCGTGCCAGAGGGTGCCGAGGAAGAAGACGCACGAGCCGGCCTGCATCACCACGGGTTCGCGCTCGGCCGCATCGGGCATCCGATGGCCCCACAGGTGACTGCCCGCAATGATGTCGGTGGCGCCGTTTTCGGCGGTGAAGTCGTCGATCGCCCAGATCGTCGCCGCGCCGAGGGCGGCGCGCGGCCGCGGCAGGGGATAGAAGCCGTCGTCGGTGTGCAGCATCTGCGCCTGCTCGCCGGGGAGAATGTTGATCACCTGCAACATCGACAGCAGGTAGTTCGGTAGGAACAGTCGGTCCAGCAAAGCCAGGACGCGTGGATGGTCGGCGATTCGGTCGCAGGCGCGGGTCTTGTTCAACACGCTGTAGATGCGCTGGGTGGTGTGCCCCTCGAAGTCGTTGCGGCCGCGCCGATCCAGCAGTGGCGCGACGGCTTCGCGGATTTCGTCGAGTTCCTGCGGGGTGAGCAGATCGGGCAGGATCACGTATCCGTCGCGCTGGACCGCGGCTAGATCCGCGGCGCTGACCGCCGGGTCGATGGTCGCGCCGCTGCTCGGGGTCCGGCGATAGGTCCCGGCCAGATCGCCACCCAGGTCGGTCAATGACGACACGTCGGTGCTCATGGCGGCTCCTCGAGATCAGAACATAACTGAGTTCGGTTATGCTTCGACTGTGGCACGTGCACCGATCGGACGTCAACAACTTCTCGACGCCGCCCGCGACGAACTGGTCCGCGGCAACGGCGTCCTGGAACTCGTCGCACTCACCCGGCGCGCCGGCCTGAGCACCGGTGCGCTCTACCACCACTTCGGTTCCAAAAGCGGTCTGCTGGCGGCGATTTACGACGGCTTCTACGAAGGACTCCGGCACGCGATCGCCGACGCCCACCTACCCGCCGACGCCGACTGGGCCACTCGCGAACACGAACGCACCCGCCGCTTCGTCGCCTACCACTTCGCCGACCCCCTGGCCGCCGTCCTGCTCGACCGCACCGCGCTGGACCCGCAGCTCACCGAGCTCGAAGCCGTCTACATCCAGACCATGAGCGACAACGCCGCCGACAACATCCGCCGCGGTCAAGCCCACGGTGAACTCCCCGCCGACGTGGACCCCGACAGTGCGGGCGCGTTCGTCATCGGTGGCCTCCGGCACGGCATCGCTCAGCAACTCCGCATCACCCCACCGCCCACCCCTGACCAAGCCGCCGACCGCCTCTGGCGGCCCACCGCGGCGGCCCTCGGAGTCTCCTGACTCAGTCCGCGGTGCGCAGGGGCGCGCCGACGTGATGCAGGTGCTTCAGCGCCTCGGCGTAGGAGGCGATCAGTCCGGTCTCGTGGTACGGCACGCCGATCTCGGCGCAGTACTCGCGGACGATCACCTGGGCGTGCCGCAGATTCGGCGTCGGCATGCTCGGGAACAGGTGGTGTTCGATCTGATAGTTCAGACCGCCGAGAGCGAAGTCGGTCACCACACCGCCGCGTACGTTGCGCGAGGTCAGCACCTGCCTGCGCAGGTAGTCGGGGCGATCGTCGCCGGTCAGGGTCGGCATGCCCTTGTGGTTCGGGGCGAAGATGCAGCCCATGTAGAGGCCGAACAGCGCCTGGTGCACGGCGAGGAACGCGATGGCCTTGTCGGCGGGCAGGACCGCGAACAGCACCGCCAGATAGCCGGCGAAGTGGGCGAAGAGCAGCGTGCCCTCCAGCACCCGGCGTTTGACCGAGCGGTTTCTGAGCGCCCGCACGCCGGCCACATGAAGGTTCACGCCCTCCAGCAGCAGCAGCGGAAAGAACAGGAACGCCTGCGCTCGCCCGATGAGCCGGGCCAGACCACGGCTGGCCCGCGCCTGCCGTTGCGACCAGACCAGAATGTCGGGCGCGACATCGGGATCGAGTTCCTCGTGGTTCGGATTGGCGTGATGACGCGTGTGCTTGTCCTGCCACCAGCCGTAGGCCAGACCGATGCCGGCGTTGCCGACGATTCGGCCCACGATCTCGGTCGTCCCCCGCAACCGGAAGACCTGGCGGTGCGCGACGTCGTGCATGACGAGTGCGACCTGAGCGAACATCACCGCCATGAACGCCGCGATCAGCAGCGTCCACCACGAGTCGCCGACCAGGACGAACGCCGCCCAGCCGCCGATGAATGCGAGCCCGACGAGGCTGAGCCGGACGGCGTAGTAGATCGGCCGTCGATCCATCAGTCCCGCGGCGGAGATCCGGCGTAGCAGCCGGGCGTAGTCGCCGTCGGCGCCACTGCGCCGCGCTGATCGTGGGGCTGACTCTGGGACCAAAGCCGATGTCGTCATAGCTGTCCTTCCGTCAGTCCTCAGGCCGGGCACTGACAGACCGAAGCTATCGGCTGTTTTCTCGTTGCGGGTAATCCCTTGGTATGACGTGGAATAGGACTCCGGTGTGATAACGGAGTCCGCGCGACCATCAGATGATCCCGCACGAATCCTGATCGCAGAAGGCCAGACTATTGGGGCCTTGCTCAATCCCCTTGATGGACAACATGATTGATCTGTCAACGGCGGGGGATCGAGCGGCGACCGGCACCACCCAGGCTGCTCGCTGCCCGTTCGAATCGCACAGCAGCCCAACAAGATCGGTCCCCGGCCACATCCACGCCGGGGAGCGCCCGCACTTCACGAGATGTGCGGGTATCGCTCGACGAAAGGCATCGCCATGAAACACCTCGGCGCCGCATTGGCAACGGCCGGCCTGGTTCTCGTCTCGGTCCTCGGCGCAGCGGGCACCGCTCATGCCGCCACCGGCGACTTCATCTACACCAGCCCCGATGGCCAGCGGCACACCCTGCACGACCCCGAAGACGGCAAATGCTTCCGTATCCTAGGCGTGGCCTACACCGAAAACACCACGGATAAGGCCGCCGAAACCTTCCGGAACTCCACCTGCACCGAGCCCTTCGGCGAACTCTTCCCGCCCGGAACCCGCGAAGAGAACTCGAACTTCCAATCGGTCCGCTTCGGACGCCCGATCTGATCCGTCCCAGCGCGCGGGTATAGATCGCGTCGAGCCAGGGCCCGTCACGCAGGCGGGCCGTCTGGTTGACTGTCGCGTCGTAGGCCGTCCCTCATCGGCGTGGTAGCGATCACACTCCCTCATGTTGACGGTGTTCGCATTGAGTCTTATGTTAACACCGTTCGCATTGCTTGACGGACGGGCCTCGTTAACCCCGCTTCCGCAGACGGAGATCGAGGAGAGGGGATGAGGATGCGTGCCACGGCGTTGTTGCGTAGTCCGAAGATCTGGGTGTTCACCGTGTTCGGTGCGGTGCTCGGGTTGGTGCTGTCGGTGGGGTACCTGGGTGGTGTGCTGGACACCGATACGCCGACCGGGCGGATCCCGATCGTGTGGGTCGACGCCGATACGACGGCCGGGAACGGCTGGGCCGGTGCGGTGCTCACCGAGCAGATTCGAACCGGGCCCGCCGCGGGTGCGGCGCAATGGATTTCGGCCGGCAGCGAGGAGCAGGCTCGGCGCTTGCTGTCCGAAGGTGTCGGCTATGCCGCGGTGATCATTCCCGCGGATTTCAGTGCGCGCCTGGCGAGTCTGGCCGACTCGAGTCAGCCGTCGGCGGCCACGGTGACATTGCTGACCAATCCGATCGCGGGCCCGGTCGCGACCGGCACCGCGACCGGTGTCGCCCAGCAGGTGCTCGGCGAGCTGTCGCGGTCACTGGGTGCCCAGCTCGTCGCCCGGCAGCCGACCGAATCAGCCACGGCGCGAATCCTTTTGGCGAATCCGGTGACGGTGGTGACCACGCCGGTCACGTCTGTGCCCGCGCACACCGCCGGAGGTATGGCGGCCTTCTATTACGCGCTGGTGCTGATTCTGACCGGATTCCTCATCGCCCAGTTACTGCACTCCGGCGTCGACGGGATACTGGGCTTCACGCCGCGGGAGTTCCTGCACCGGCGGGCCACGCACCCGCCGCTGCCGATCGGGCGGGTGCAGACCCTGATCGCCAAGTCGGTGCTGATGGCCGGCTGCGCGGTGGTCGCGGCCACGGTGATCGAACTCGTCGCGGTCGCCGGGCTCGGCATGCCGATCGCCGCACCACTCGGGCTCTGGGTGTTCTCGATCCTGGCGGTGACCACGGCCGGAGTGCTGCCGCTGGTGCTGCTCGCGGTGTTCGGTTCGCCGGGCGCGTTGCTGGCGACGGTGGTGCTGGTGGTGTTCGGGGTCCCGTCCTCCGGTGGCGCCTACCCCTCGGAACTGTTGCCGACGGCGTTCCGATGGCTGGGGGAGGTGCTGCCCATGCGCTACATCACCGACGGCATCCGGGATCTGGTCTTCGATACGCCCGCAACAACATTGACGCGCAGCGTGGTCGCGGTCGCAGTGTGGCTCGTCGGCGGCCTGGTGGCCGGGATCGTGCTCACCGGCTTCTACGACCGTTCCGGGCGCGCCAGGGTCAGCGCGCATGAACGCGGCCTGTCTGCCGCCTGATCACCAATTCCGCTGTACCGCAACGATTCGACTGGGAGTTCTCGATGTCCACTGTGCAACCGCTGACGCTGAACAGCATCTGGGGGTCGGTGTCGCGCACCGGCCGCTGGCAGGTACCCGCCTCGATCACCGCGACCTCCACCATGGGGTCGATCCTGCTGGACTTCACTGCCGCCGACTGTCCGCAGCCGGAGGTCGAGGTCCGGGTGAGCTGCCAAGCCGGGCGGATCACGCTGATCGTGCCCGCGGGCTGGGCGGTCGATGCGAACGACTTGACCGCCAACGGCGCCGGGGTGACCGTCACCGGCGAGCATCGCGGCGATCCGGGAATGCCGCTGCTGCGGGTCACGGGACGCGTCGTCTGGGGTGGGGTGTTCATCACCGACCCCGAGGGTTCCCGCACCGGATCCGATAGCGCCGACCGTGAGCAGCGCCGGCGGGACCGACGCGAGCGGCACGACCGTCGGCACAACGGCCGCTGAGTGTCGTGGTGGTCAGCCGGTCAGGGCCTGGGTGATGAACTGCTGTGTCTGTGCGATCGTCTCGGTGCGCGCCTGCTCGGGCAGCGAGCTCAGCGGACCGTCGATCAGCAGCGCGGCCAAGCCGTGGATGGTCGCCCACACCGGGGTCTCGGCGCCTGGCCGCCGCGCCGCCGGCAGCACGCCGGCGGTGACCAGCCCGTCCAGTGCGTCCGCCAGCAAGCGGAACGACTCCGAGGACATCGCGGTCGGCGTCTCGTGGGCGAACGCCGAACGGAACCAACCGGATTCGGTCTGCGCGAACCGCAGGTATCCCCGCCCCAGGGCGTGCAGTCGCGCCACCGCCTGCGCGCCCGCCCCGGTCTCGGTCGGCACCGGCTCCGTCCGCATCGCCCGCGTGAGCTCTTGCTGCGCATGCGCTTTCACCGCCGCGATGAGGTCGTGATGGTTGGCGAAGTGCCGGTAGGCCGAGGTCGGCGATACGCCGACCCGGCGGGCCGCCTCGCGCAACACGATCGCCTCCGGACCGCCCGTCCGGGCCAGCTCAATTGCCGCCGCTATCAACGCATTCGATAAATCCCCGTGGTGATAGCTCTTCCGTGTCGCCGCCGGCATATGCGCGCACCCGACCTTCCCTAAATGTTGACAGTGTTCCTATTCAACCTTATGTTAACGCCATAAACATTCGATCGGCCGGGTCCGTGCCGATTCACCTCGCTCTATCTCCCCTCGAAGAAAGGCCGACCTTCCATGAGCAAGCCGACCATCGTCCTGGTCCATGGCGCCTTCGCCGATGCCAGCAGCAGCTGGAACACCATCGCCCGCAACCTGATCGGACAGGGCTGGCCCGTTCTCGCCGCCGCCAATCCGTTGCGCGGCCTGCACCACGACGCCGAGTACCTGCGCGCGGTCCTGGCGACCATCCCCGGCCCGGTCCTGCTGGTCGGCCACTCCTACGGCGGCGCGGTCGTTACCCAGGCCGCCACCGGCGTCGCCTCGGTCACCGGGCTGGTGTACATCGCCGCCTTCGCCCCCGACGAAGGCGAGACCGCCGGTGCGCTCGATGAGAAGTTCGGCGGTGCAGCACAACGAGTCTCGCAGGCTCGGCCGCTGCCGGGCCCGGCCGACCCGCAGGGCCCGCCGAACATCGAACTCAGCATCGATCCGGCACAGTTCCACGCCGTTTTCGCGCCCGACACCGATCCTGAAACCGCCGCGCTGCTTGCCACGACCCAGCGCCCACTCGCCTTGACCGCGATGCTCGAACCGGTCGACGCGCCCGCCTGGAAGACCTTGCCCACCCACTACGCCCTCGCCACCAACGACCAGATGATCCCGGTCGCCGGCCAACGGTTCATGGCCGACCGGATGAACGCCACCACGATCGAGGTCCCCACCGGGCACGCCGCCATGTTCGGCGCGCCGGATGCCCTCACCGACTTCATCATCAGCGCAGGTCAAGCAGGCTGATCGGCCGGTAGGGCGCGCGCTCGCCAGGCATGACCCGCGTGACGCGGGCATGATGATCCGATGGAGTCCGGTCAGCGCACTGAACCACCGCAAGTGGCAGGGGAGTACGAGACACTCATCGGCTTTCTCGAATTCCAGCGAGACACGTTGGACTGGAAGTGCTCTGATCTCAGCGCCGAGCAGCTTCGGCGACAGGCGGTGCCGCCGTCGACGCTCTCGCTGCTCGGCCTGATCCGGCATCTGACCGATGTCGAACGCACCTGGTTCGCCCGTGTCTTCCAAGGTGACGACGCGCCCCCGCTGTATTGGGGTGCCAATTCCGTCGACGACACCGACTTCGTCGTCGAGCACGCCGACATCGACGAGTCGATCCGGTTGTGGCGCAACGAATGCGCCCGCTCCCGCGAGATCGTGGCCGGCTGCCGCGAGCTGGACAAGGTCGGTGTCCGGCACCCGACCGGCGAGTCCTACACCCTCCGCTGGATCCTCACCCACATGATCGAGGAGTACGCCCGCCACAACGGACACGCGGACCTCCTCCGCGAGATCATCGACGGCGAAACCGGCGAGTAGCGGTCTACGCCGAGTGCAGAACCGGCTCGATCCGATTCAGCAGCGTGATGAGATCGGTTGCGCCGGAACGGATTCGCGGGTCCGGGTCGCGAGTCAGCGTCGTGCAGACGCGGACCGCGGCATCGCGCTCATCGGCGAACACCCCGTACACGTCCTGCAATGCCGTGCCGATCCATTCGGACTGATTCGCATCCGCCTCGGAAAACGCGGCAGCGACGATCGAAAGCCCGACCACGTCCTTTCGGCGGAGCAGGGCCTCGGCCGTAACGACCGTGACGAACGTGTCTTCCGCATCGAGGACGAGTGGCATCAATACCGCTCGCGCATCGGGTATTTCGGCGAATGCTGCCAGCCCATGACCGGCATCGGCGCGATCCCGGACGTCGGTGCTACGAGCCAACTCGGCCAACGCGGCGACCGCGGCATTTCTCGCGTCGGTGCTCACGCCGTCTCCGCAGCGGTCGGCGCCGGTGGATTTCCCCGCATCGTCGGAAGATAGCAGCCGATCAGGTCCTGCCCGTGCGAGCGAGCGGATATGCTGGTGAAGTGGAGCGTTGCTCCGAATATGGACGCCGAAGGGAAAGGAACGTCGCGTGAGTGCGGACGCCGAGCCGATCATCGTGAATACGGGTAAGCGCGCGGACGCCCGACGGAATGAGAAAGCGCTGCTCGATGCCGCGGCGTCGGTGTTTGTCACCGATGGCGTGAATGCCCCGGTGCGCCGGATCGCCGCCGAGGCGGGGGTCGGCATGGGCACTATCTACCGGCACTTTCCTACCCGCGTGGACCTTATCGCGGCCGTGTATCGGCACCAGATCGACGAGTGCGCCGAGGCCGGCCCCGCCCTGCTCGCGACGGCGCCGTCACCGTTCGCCGCGCTGCGGCAATGGGTCGATCTGTTCGTGGATTTCCTGGCCACCAAGCATGGGCTGGCCGCGGCGATTCGCACTGATTCCGACAGCTTCGCCGGCCTGCACGCACTGTTTCTCGATCGCCTCGTCCCGGTTTTCGACGATCTGCTCTCCGCCGCCCGGGACTCGGGCGAGGTCACCGCCGACCTCACCGCCTACCAGCTGATGCGCGGAATCGGCGACATTTGCGCGGGCGCAGAAATGACGGACCCGAACTACGATGCGCGCGTCACTATTCGACTGCTGCTCGATGGCTGCCGCCAGTAGCGTTCTGCCGTTGCTTCGCGCGATGGGTCAGCGCATCGACGATCCGTTGCCACGCCGGTGACGCATCGGAGATCCGGGACACGACCAACTTCAGCAGCCCGGGCTGCCCGGCCCCGCGCTCGTGGGCGATCTCCCAGGCATCCAGGTCATCTATGAGCTGATCGAGGCGCGGATCGTTCGGATCCCAGTCGACCGATTGATCGCAGGCGATATACAGACGCGTCGTCTCGGGATCGTCCAAGCCCGCATTCTTCTCCCGAATCCGCTGCGGCATCGCCCCCGGATCCAACGCCTGCATCAGGATCCACGAATCCCGTTCGAGCAGCACCCGCTGTTCGCTGATCCCGAGCCCGCGCATCCGGTTCAGAATGGCCACCACCGCGGCGGGCAGCACCAACTTCTCGCCGCTGTCCAATTCGCCGATCCGGCGCCGATATTCGATCAACTGATTGATCTTGTTCTGCAATTCGGCGTCGATATCGATGATGGCGGAGGCGAATTCGGTCGGCTGCGCGTGCAGCAGCGCGTCGATCCGGGCCAGCGGCACACCGGCGTCGGCCAGGGTCCTGATCCGGATGAGATCCACCGCCATCTGCGCGCTGTAGCGGCGGTAACCGGAGGCGTCGCGCTCCGGCTCGGGCAGCAGTCCGACGTGGTGATAGTGCCGAACGGTGCGCACGGTCACCCCGGCGGTCGCCGCCAGTTGACTGATCGTGAGCACCGTCCTCCTCGGGTCTGCGTGTAGAACATCGCCGAGTCTAAGACCGTGCCACCCGGTCCACGACGTCGCGGACCGCCTGGACCACGGCATCGGGCCGGTCGAAGCAGAGCCGATGGTGCAGGGTGTCGGAGAGGAGGCGTTGTTCGCCGTGCGAGACCACGCCCACCAGCGCCGCGTCCATTCGTGTCTTGGCATCGTTCATCTCTGGCGTTGCCAAATCCGGCTGATTCGGATCGGTGCCCACCACGGAAAGCGCGATCACCGGGACATCGGGAATGCCCGGCCCGGCCCGCAGTTCGGTGGCGAGGTCGACCAGCGTGCGGCGCTCGGCGAGACCGGCGCGCATCGATTCGGCACTCACCCGCACGTCGATCAGCGGTTCTCGCACGTACTCCGGATAGTCCGCATACAACTCGGCGTGCATTTCGCGCAACGCCGGGCGCATCTGCTCGAGCTGTTCCAGATCGGGCCCCATCCGCTCGAACTCGGCCAGACTCGAAGCGGGCGGCATGAAGTCGTCCCAGTCGCGGTGGAGTCCGTCCAACCAGACCAGCCCGGCCACGTCCTGCGGATACAGCTGCGCGAACCGGTGCGCATAGAACCCGCCGAGCGAGTGCGCCGCGAGAACCCAAGGGGCAGGGATGTCTTGCGCCTGCAATAGCTCGCGTAGCTCCGTGGCGACCGCGGTGGCGGTGCGCGGCAGGGGGAGTGGATCGCTGTAGCCGGTGCCGCCACGGTCATACAGAACGGCCGTGGTGAACTGCGAAACCTGTTGCTGGACACCGAAATAGTCCAGACCGATCGCGCTCGCACCGGTCAGGAAAACGACGGCAGGCCCGCCGCTGCCCGACCGGTGCACGAAGAGGCGTCGGCCGTCGATCTCTTGGAACTCACCGATCGGCGGCGCGAGCCGAGTCGAGGAAATGCTGTTGTTCGTCATCCGACGATGCTCCAACCCTGACGCAGGGTCAGGGTCAAACTCGGGCCGGGGACCCGCCTGATCCCCGGCCCGCGATTTTCACTGCGCGGTTTCCGTCCAGCGCACCGGCAGCTCGTGAACCCCATAGATATTCATGTCGGTCCGGAGCCTGACCTCCCCGGCGGGAACGGCGAGTTCGAGCGTCGGAAAACGCCGCAGCAACCCGGCGAAACCGGCCCGCATCTCGATCCGCGCCAACTGCTGCCCGAGGCACTGATGAATACCGTGACCGAAGGACAGATGCCCACGAGCCTTGCGATGGATGTCCAGATCCGGATTCTCGAACCGCAACGGATCGCGGTTCGCGGCCAGCAGCGAGATGACCACGGTCGACCCCTCGCCGATCGTTTCACCACCTAGCTCGATGTCCTCCGTGGCATACCGATAGAAGATGTCGGCCACCGACAGATAGCGCATCAGTTCCTCGACGGCATCCGGAACCAGCTCGAGCTCGCCACGCAGTTCGGCCAGCTGCTCGGGATGCTCCAGCAGCGCGAAAGTGCCGAGCGCCAACATGTTCGCGGTCGTCTCGTGCCCCGCGAGCAGCAGCAGGAAGGCGATGCCGACCAGCTCCTCGATGGTGAGATCGTCGTGCCGGGCCAGATCGGACAGGATGTCCTCGCCGGGTTCGGCCCGCTTCTGCGTAACCAGCTCGGCCAGATACATATTCATCGCGCCGAACGCGGCCATCTTCTCGTCCAGCGTCTGGTCCTTCACCAGGAACTGCGCGGAGTTGACCTGGAAGTTCGCCCGGTCCGCGTACGGCACACCGAGCAGTTCACAGATCACCAGCGACGGCACCGGCAGCGCGAACTCCTTGACCAGATCGACCGGCGGGGTCATCCGGGTCATCTCGTCCAGCTGCCGCTCGGTGATCTCGATGATCTGCTCTTCCAGCATCTTCATCCGCCGGACGGTGAACGCGCCGGTGAGCTTGCGCCGCAGCCGGGTGTGATCCGGCGGATCCATGGCGATGAACAGCCCCGGCAGCGGCGGGGACGGCTCGGTCGCGACGGGCATGCCGGGCGTCTCGTACGGCACGTGCACGATGCCGATGTCCTGCCGCGAACTGAACCGGGTGTCGGCCATCAGCTGACGGACCTCGGCATAGCCGGTGACCAGCCACCCTTCGTGACCATCGGGAAAGATCAAGGGGCTGACCGGCCGTGCCTCGCGCAGCTGGGTGATCTCGCGGGGCGGGTCGAACGGCCCGGCATTGCGTTCCATCGGAAGGCCGTGCGGGACGGGAACGTCTTGACTCATGAGGGGGTCCTTTCGGGACGGTTTGTCGGGTCGGCGAGGGGAGTCAGTCGCCGGAGACGAAGGTGAGCGCGCCGGACGGGCACATCTGAACGGTCTCGCGGACGTCCGCCGCCTGCTCTGGCGTGGGCGTGCGGGTCAGCGAGAGCACCCGCCCGTCCGCGAGGTCCTGGTCGAATACTTCGGGGGCGGTCAGCACGCACATGCCCGCGCCGATGCAGCGCTCCCGGTCCACGCGGAGTTCCATCACCCCTCCGCCCGAGGGATCGTCTTGTCCCCGAACGCCTTCCGTGCTCCGGAAGCGGGGATTGCAGAATTGCTCATGGGAATACTGTCGCCAGCCGGGCTGATATCGACCTGACAGCGACCTGACACGGTGCGCGGCGCGTTCAGCCGTGGTTATCCAGGGTGGACCGAGTACCGCCGACCATGCACGGCAGAATGGTCCGGTGCAGATCGGAATACTTGGACCGCTCGAGATCCGGCTAGCGGACGGCGGATCGGTAGAGGTCCCAGGTGCGCGGTTGCGGGCGCTGTTGATCGCCCTCGCGCTCGAACCCGGTCGCGCGGTCCCGAAAACGACCCTGGTCGACTGGATTTGGGGCGAGCAGCCGCCGTCCGACGTGGCGAATTCGTTGCAGGCCCTGGTCTCCCGGCTGCGCCGGGCGCTGCCCGACGGTTCGCTCGACGTGCAGGCCGGCGGATACCGCCTGACCGTGCCGCCCGCCGCCGTCGACGCGGTGCGCTTCGAGCAGCTGCTCGACCAGGCCCGCGGCGGAGGCGACGCGCATCGCGCCGAACTGCTGCGCGAGGCCGTCGACCTGTGGCGCGGCGCGCCGATGCAGGACGTCGACGTGCGCGACAACACCGCCGTCGACACGGTGGTCGCCCGATTCGAGGGCCTGCACCTCGCCGCGCTGGAAGATCTCTATGAGGCGGAAATCCGCCTCGGCCGCGACGCCGACCTGGTCACCGAGCTGACCGAGCTGGTGGCTCGGCACCCGGCCCGGGAACGGCTCGTCGCCGCGCTGATGCGCGCGCTCGGCGCCGCAGGCCGCGGCGCCGAGGCCCTGACCGTGTACCAACGCGCACGGGAGGAACTCGCCGACACCCTGGGCGTCGACCCCTCACCCGAGCTGTCCGCACTGCATGTCGCGCTGCTGCGCGGCGAAGTGGGCGCGAAGGAAGAAGACCGCAAGACGAACCTGCGCGCCGAGTTGACCGAATTCATCGGCAAATTCACCGACGTCGCCGCCGTCCGCGAACTCATCGCCGACCACCGCCTCACCACGCTGACCGGCCCCGGCGGCTCCGGGAAAACCCGGCTGGCCGTGGAAACCGCGCGCACCATGCTCGACGACCTGCCCGACGGCGCGTGGCTGGTGGAACTGGCGTCCCTCGGCGCGAGCGGCGACGTGGCCCAGTCCACGCTCGCCGCGCTCGGCCTGCGCGACGCGCTGCTCGGCAACGCGACGAGCGCGGAACCGATGGACCGGCTCGTCGCGGCCATCCGCGATCGCGAAACCCTGTTGATCCTGGACAACTGCGAGCACGTGATCGACGCCGCGGCGGCCTTCGCGCACCGCCTGCTCGGCGAGTGCCGGCGGCTGCGGATCCTGGCCACGAGCCGGGAACCGCTCGGCATCACCGGCGAAGCGTTATGGCAGGTCGAACCGCTGGCCTTGCCCACTGAGGATGCGAAACCGGACGAGATCGAGTCCTCCCCGGCAGTGCAGCTGTTGCGCGACCGAGCGGGTGCGGTGCGCAAGGACCTCGCGACCGACGCGCACGCACTGGCCACCATGGCCCGCGTCTGCCGGGCACTGGACGGCATCCCGCTGGCGATCGAACTGGCCGCGGCCCGGCTGCGCACCATGTCACTCGATCAGCTCGCCGACCGCCTCGACGATCGGTTCCGCCTGTTGACCGGCGGCAGCCGGACCGCGCTGCCGCAGCATCGGACGCTGCGCGCCGTGGTCGACTGGAGCTGGGAGCTGCTCACCGACGCCGAACGATCGGTGCTGCGCAGGCTCGCGGTGTTCGCCGGCGGCGCGAGTCTCGAAGCGGCCGAACAGGTTTGCGTCGGTGACGAGGTGGAGCAGTGGGAGGTGCTCGAGCTGCTGACCGCGCTGACCGAGAAATCGCTGCTGCGCAGCACCGGGGACAGCGAGCCGCGCTACCGGATGCTCGACACGATCAGGCAGTACGCCATGGACCGGCTGGCGGAGGCGGGGGAGTCGGATTCCGCGCGCCGGGCGCATCTCGACTACTTCACCGGACTCGCCGCGACCGCCGAGCCGCACCTGCGTCGCGCCGAGCAGCTGGAGTGGCTGGCCGTGCTCGAGGCCGAGCACGACAACATCGCGGTCGCCATGCGCGGCGCGCTCGCGGCCGGCGATGCGACCGGCGCGATGCGGCTCGCGGTGCAGGCGGGCTGGTACTGGTGGCTCGGCGGGCACAAGGCCGAGGGCATGGAGCTGCTGACCGCGGCCGCCGAGGTGTCCGGCGAGGTGGACGACGCGACCCGGGCCATGGTCTACGGGCTGGTCGCGCACTTCGCCAGCACCGGGCGCAACGACGAGTACGACGTGGCGGATTGGATCCGCCGGGCCCACCGATTCAACCAGCTCAGCCACACCCCGCACCCGCTGCTGGCGTTCATCGACGCGCTGGAACGCATGTTGCAGGGGCCGGAGGCGCTGCTGACCGCGTTCGAACCGCTGCTCACCGCCGAGGATCCCTGGGTGCGCGCGCTGGCCCGGCTACAGATGGGCAAGATGCGGATCGTGCTCGGGCAGGACGGGCCGGAGGCGGACGCGTATCTCGAGGCGGCCCTGACCGAGTTCCAGGCCATCGGCGAACGCTGGGGAATGTCGTTCGCGCTGACCGAGCTGGCCAATCGCATCGCCATGCGCGGCGAATTCGCCGGTGCCGGTGAGCTTTACGCGCAGGCGATCGCGGTGGTCACCGAGGTCGGCGCGATCGAGAACATCGTCGAGATGCGCTCGCGACAGGCTCAGTTGTATTGGCTCTCGGGTGATTCGGCGGCGAGCACGGCCGCGATGGCGGAGGCGCAGCGCTATGCGGATCGGGCCGCCTGGCCGAACGCGCTGGCCGAACTGGCCTTGACGAAGGCCGAGCTGGCTCGCTGGAGCGGTGACAACGAGCAGGCGCGTCACCACATCGAGGTCGCCACAAAGCTGTTGGGCAAAGACGTGGAACAGCCGACGGTCGGCGCGATGATCCATGGCATGCGCGGCTTCCTCGCCGACGAGGTCGACGAGGCCCGCGCCGAGAATGCTGCGGCCTTCCAAGCGGCCTCGGCGGCGGGGCACGCGCCCCTCGTCGCCCAGGTCCTTGTCGGCATCGCCGACCTGGCCCTGCGGCTGGACCGGAACGAGCAGGCGGTGCGGCTGCTCGCGGCGAGCGCCGGCGTTCGCGGACTGCCCGATCGGTCCCATCCGGACGTGGCCCGGATCGAGCAGAGCGCACGAGATCGCCTCGGCGAAGCGAGCTTCACCGAGGCGATGGCCGAAGGGACACAAGCGGATTGGCGTGATCTGGTCGCGGCTACGCTCGCTTCGTGAACGTGTGCCGCGACCACACGTACCCGACCAGGGCGAACGCGGCGCACCAGCCCAGCGCGGCGGCGGTGTAGCCGCCGGACGGGTGGCCGGCGAGAAATCCCCGCAGCGACTCGATGATCGGCGTGAACGGCTGGTACTGCGCGAACTGCCGGACACCCTGACCCATCTTGTCGGCCGGCACGATCGCGCTGCTCAGGAAGGGCAGCATGATCAGCGGCACCACGGTGAGGCCCGCGGCCTCCGGGGTTTTCGCCGAGATCCCCAGCGCGACGGTGAGCCACGACGCCGCGAACGAGGTCGCCGCCATGACGCCGATCGCGCCGAGCCAATCGAGTGCGGTTGCGGGCGAACGGAACCCGAGCGCGAGCGCCACGCCGAGCACGGCCGCGATGGCCACCGCATTGGTCAGAATGGTCGCCGCGACGTGCCCGGTCAGGACGGCCCCGCGGGAGACATCCATGACCTTGAACCGGTTGATTATGCCCTTCGACATGTCCGAACTGACCGCCACCGCGGTGCCCGACAACCCGTAACTGATGGCCAGCAGGATCATTCCGGGCGTCGCGTAGTCGATGTAGTTCCCGCCGACCTCGAAGGCGCTGCCGAACACGTACACGAAGATCAACATCATCACCACCGGCATCAGCGCCGCGTTGAATACCGTGACCGGGGTCCGGGCGATGTGTTTGAAGTTGCGGCGCAACATGATCGACGAATCGGCCAGTGCGATGCTCATGAGGTTGCCTCCGCGGTTGCGTGACCGGTCAGGGAAAGGAAAACGTCGTCGAGGTCGGGAGTGTGCACCGAGACCTGCTCGGCTTCGATCGAATAGGCGGCAAGCCGATCCAGTAAGTGGTGCAACGATTTCGATCCACCGTCGCCCGGTACCCGCAAGGCCAGCGCTTCGTCGTCGCGGGTGGCATCGGGCAGGATGCGTTGCGCCGCATCGAGTTCCGTGATGTCGGTGAAACGGAGCTGGACGTGACTGCCCGGCACCCGGCGCTTGAGCTCGTCGGCGGTGCCCTCGGCGACGATGCGGCCCTGGTCGAGCACCGCGATGCGGTCGGCCAGCTGGTCGGCTTCCTCGAGGTACTGGGTGGTGAGGAAGATCGTCACGCCGTCGGAGGTCAAGCCGCGCACGATGTCCCACATGGTGCGCCGGCTGCGCGGATCGAGACCCGTGGTCGGCTCGTCCAGGAACACGATGTCCGGCTTGGTCACCAGCGTCATCGCCAGATCCAGCTTGCGGCGCATACCGCCGGAGTAGGTCGCCGCCCGCTTGCGCGCCGACTCCACCAGGTCGAACCGTTCCAGCAGTTCGGCGATCACCCGCTTGCCCTCGGTGCCGCGCAGCCGGTGGATATCCGCCATCAACTGGAGGTTCTCTTCGCCGGTCAGCAGATCGTCCACCGCGGCGAACTGACCCGTGACTCCGATCGAGGCGCGCACCGCCTTGGTCTCGGTCGCGATATCGTGCCCCGCGACCCACGCCGTGCCGCCGTCCGCCGTCAGCAGCGTGGTGAGCACGTTCACCGTCGTCGTCTTGCCCGCCCCGTTCGGGCCGAGCAGCGAGAATATAGTTCCGACACCGATATTCAGGTCGATGCCATCGAGGACGGTCTTGCCGCCGAAGGCCTTCCGCAGTCCGGAGGCCGTAATGGCCGCGGCGTTCATCGCGCACCGCCGAACACCGCGTCGACGAGCAGCTTCAGCGCCGCCTGGAAGGCCGCCGACAGGGACAGCGTGGCGTCGTCCACGTAGTTGAAGGCGGCGGTCATGGTCTTCTTGCCGTCCGGCGTGCTGAACATCAGCGCCCCGTAGCCCGCGGCGCCGCCGTTGTGGGTGATGACGATGTCACCGTCGGTACCCACGGGCTGCACGAAAACGCCGAGGCCGTAGCCGACTTTGGTTTCCGGCGTGAACATTTCGGTCCGCAGCGCGTCAGGCAGGAGTTGGCCGCCGGTCAGCGCGGAGATGAAGGTGTGCAGGTCCTGGGTCGTCGAGATCATGTCGCCGCCGCTGGAGATCCAGGAGGGGTTGTGCTCGGTGACGTCGATCGTCTTCTCCACGCCGCCGTCGTCGTAGCGGTAGTAGGCATGGGCGTGCGGCTCGGCGATCTCGATCTGGTTGGTCGGGGTGACGGTGCCGGTCAAGCCGAGTGGCCCGAGGATCAGGCGCTGCATCTCCTCGGCGTAGGAACGGCCGGAGACCTTCTCGATCAACAGCCGCAGCACCACGTAGTTGGTATTGGCGTAGCTCCAATCGGTCCCGGGTTCGAACTTGCTCGGCTTGGACAACGCCAGGCGCACAAGGTCTTCCGGCGGGTAGGTCTTGAACCGGTTGTCCACCCACTCCTTGCCCGAGATGGTGGAGGGGATGCCCGCGGCCACCGTCCCGTCCGCGGCGTACTCGCCGGTGAAGTTGAAGATGCCGCTGGTGTGCTGCAACAGCATGCGCACGGTGATCCGCGGGTCGAGCTCGAACTCGGGCAGGTAGTCGACTGCCGCGGTGTCCAGCGCGATTTTGCCCTCGGCCACCAATTGCAGCACCGCCGTGGCGGTGAAGGTCTTTGTGTTGCTGCCGATTCGGACGTGTCCGTCGATCGGCGGCAGGCCCGGCTCATCCAACCGGCTCACGCCGGCGGTGCCTGCCCATTCGCCCTGCTCGTCGTTGACCCGCAGGGTCAGTCCGGTGAAACCGGATTCGACAACCTGCTCGATGAGCTGCTGGAGTTCCGGACGATCCTGGGTGGTGTTCTGGATGTTCATGGTTTCGTTTCTCTCTCGGGTTGTGCTGAGGTGAAGGTCGGAGCGGTCAGGCCGCGTGCCGAATGATGATGTTGCCGAACGAGTTTCGGGCGAAGACCTGGACGGTTTCCGCGTTGTCCCGCGACCCGTCGACCGGTCCGAGCACGTTCTGCACCGCGCCGTGCTTCGCGTTGGTTTCCAGTTGCACGCCGCTGCCTGCACGGATGCCCACCTCCAACTCGCCCATGGAGGTCTCCAGCCGGAGCACACCGCGGGCGGCTTCGCGGATCCGGATGTCGCCCTTGGCGACCTTCGCGGTCACCGAGTCGCTCGGGCGCTCGACGATGATGTCGCCGGCGGCGATCTCCAGGTCGGACCGGCCGAGTTCGCCGATGCCCGCCAAGCGGCCCACGCCGGCGTTGGCCTTCAGCCGGGAGCCGAGGGGCACCTCGACGGTCACCGCGACCGACGGGTTGCCGCCGAACGGGGTGTAGGTGCGCCAGTCCTTCGGCGTCTGCACGGTCAGGATGCCCGCCGCGAACGTGACCTGCGTGTGCTCGGCGGCGCGTATGTCGCCCTTCTTGGCCGCGTCGGCCGGCTGGACCGTGACGACGGTGTCGGTCCGGTCGGTGGCGATCACGGTGACGTCGCCGCTGAGCACGTCGATGGTGACGGCGATCGGTTCGGGGGTCTGGAAGGTGGTCATGGCTGAACTCCTGTGTGTCGGTCGGTGTGTGTCGGTGGGTTGGTCCAGCCGGTCACTGGAACTACCATCGCCAAGGCGGCTGATACCGACCTGACGCCGACCTGACACGTCCGCTGACACGGTGTTCGCCCTGGTCAAAGCGGGTGTGCCCGAACCCGGCTACAGTCCTGATCATGGGGTTCAGCATCGATCGAATCGACCATGTGGTGATCAACTGCCGCGACGTCGCCGAAACCGCCCGGTGGTACGTGGAGGTGCTCGGCCTGCGCCTGGAGACGTTCGGGCCCAGTGGCAGAACGGCTTTGCGCTTCGGCGACCAGAAACTCAACCTGCGCCCGATCGGCGCCCTGACCACTGACCCGGCGTGGACGACGGCCGCGGTCGAGAGCGCGGGCTCCGCGGATCTGTGCTTCGTGGCCGATGCCACGGCGGAGGCGGTGCACGATCATCTCGTCGCCTGCGGCGTCGACATCGCGAATGGCGCGGTCAGCCGAACCGGCGCACTCGGCCCGATGATCTCGCACTACTGCAACGACCCGGACGGAAATCTGATCGAGATCGCCGTCTACCCGGCGGATCCGGTTCACGAGCGGCACGCATCGGCTGCCACCGCTGGGTACGCGCAGGTGAACGGTCTGCGCATGTATTATGAAATCCACGGCAGCGGTAGACCATTGGTGGTTCTGCACGGCGGGCTGATGACCATCGACTTGGCGTTCGGCGCGATTCTGCCCGCGCTGGCGGCCGGTCGACAGGTGATCGCGGTGGAGTTGCAGGGTCATGGGCACACCGCCGATACCGAGCGGGAACTGACGCTGGACAACCTCGCCGACGATATCGCCGTCCTGCTCGGCGAACTCGGCATCGAGCGGGCGGATCTGTTCGGGTTCAGCCTCGGCGGGCTGACGGCGTTGCGGGTGGCGATGCGTCATCCGGAGCGGGTCGGCCGGCTGGTGGCCGCCGCGACGCATTACCGGTCCGCCGGTTATCACCCGGAAATCCGTAATCCGCAGCCCGGTGATTCTTCGGATCGGATGCCGACGCAGGCAGACTTCCAGCAGTGGCAGGACGAGTATGCCCGGGTCGCCCCGGACCCGGCGCAGTTCTTCGCGCTGGTGGCGAAGGCCTCGCGGACACCGGATGACGTCGACGGCTGGACCGAAGCAGAGCTCGGGTCGATCGCCGCGCCTACGCTGCTGATCGTCGGCGACAACGACTTCGTCCGGCTCGACCACGCGGCCGCCATGCGCGACCTCATCCCCGGCGCGCAGTTGGCCGTGCTGCCCGGCGCCACCCACATGGGCGTGCTGCGACGCACCGATCTGCTGCTGCCGCTGGTCGAAACGTTTCTGGCACAGGGGGATTGACGGAAACCCCGGCCGCGGGGACCGGCTACTCGGGGGTGCGACTGGTGAAATCGAAGGATCCGCCGTCGAGGCCCCAGGAGATGACCCGGTCGGGGTGAATGCGGATGATCGCGCGTTCCTGGGGCTGGAACGGCGGCTCCTCGTCGTCGAGCGCCTCCGCCGTACCGCGTACCTCGATGCCGCGAATCACGTAGGGCTCCAACGAAACCTGTTGGTCGATGACGAACGACACCCGGCTGCCCGCCTCGACGTTGCGGAACTTTCGGCTGGCCCGCATCCGCATGCCGCCGATGTCGATCGTCCCGTCGGCGTTCACCCGGTAGCTGGTCGGGTTGTTCTGCACCACGCCGTCCGGCGACACGGTGGCCAGTCGGCCGATTCCGGCCTCGGCGAGGAACTGCTGTTCGTTGGCGGTGAAGGTCATTTCGGTTACTCCTCGGTGGAATTCGGTATCGGGGTGCCCGGCGATCAGCCGGAAGTTGTCGAGTGGGAGAAGCGAAAGCTGTTGCCCACCTGGTATTTCGAGATCAGAACAGGATCAGCGCGGCGCACAGTCCGGCGATGGCGACGAACTGCAAGGTGACCCGGTACTTCAGGATGCTGTCCCACTTGTCCTGCAGCGCACGGGCATTGGCCGGAATGATGCCGCTCTGCGCGGCGGCGGTCTGCTGGGTGTTGATCGGCTTGGCGATGCGGACATAGAGGGCGAGCCAGGTGAGCAGCGCCGCCACCGTGATCCCCGCCGCCACCGCGGCGCCGATCTGCCCGGCGAACAGCGCGATCAGCAGCGTGAGCACCGCGGTGATCACACCGCCCGCGCCGACGACCGGCATCCGCTTGTCGCCGTAGTAGTGACCCCAGCCCGCACTCACGGTCACGGTCGCGTCGTCGAGCTTGCGGTACACCGACCGCATGATCACGGCCCCGCAGACATCGGTGCCATAGACGACGGCATTGGCGAGAACGGCGACGGCGGCAATGATCTGGCCGGTGATGATGAGCATTTCGGCTTCCCTTTCCTGAAATCTAGCAGCGCTAGATGCTGGAGCAACGTTAACATTCGCTCGCTACATTGTCTAGCGTTGCTAGATTTCAGGGTGTGATCGTCCGCCCCGGCGGAAACACCGTGCTGAGGATTCGCCGGTCGCCGTGCAGATTGCCGAGGGTGAGGGCCTGGTCGATTGTGAGCCCGCCTGCCGCGAGCCCGACGACGACATCCGGAACGGCGGTGAAGATCGTGTCCGGCTGCTGATCGGTCTGGGCGATCGCGCTGGGACCGTCCTCGTCGACGCGCAGGATCAGGCGGAATCCGTCCGTCTCGATGCCCAGTTCTACCGGCGGGGTCGCGGTGATTCCGCGGAGCAGGGCGGGGAGGGCGAGGGCGAGCCAGCGTGGTTGGAACGAATCGCCGTTGCGTCCGGTCATCACCAGCGGCGCGCCCCATCTGCCGAGCGCCTCCATGGGTTCTCGGAGTCCCGCGCCCCACGGTGTCAGGGTGTAGAGGACTCCCGTCTCGCCGAGTTGTCGCTGCACGATGCCGTTCGACTCCAGCGTTCGCAGCCGCTCCGCCAGGAGGTTGGTCGCGATCCCCGTGAGCGAGGTCTTCAGTTCGGAGTAGCGCATCGGGCCGGGGAGCAGTTCGCGCACGATCAGCAGGGTCCAGCGCTCACCCACGATGTCCAGGGCGCGCGCGAGGGCGCAGAACTGCTCGTAGGAGCGGGGACTTTTCGGCTTACGCTTGACTTCATCCATCAAGGTTGATTTTATCAACCACACCGGGGGTGTCGAGCAGAGGGACACGCCTGCCGGGCGGAGTCGGTCCCGAAACCCGCCTGTTCCGAGATGCTTTCACTCCAGAGAGGCACCTTGTCATGACTCGCGCGGTGGGAAATCCGTCCGCCCTCTCGACCTGGCACGGCAAGCTGATTCTGGTGTTGCTGTGTTCGGTCGGGTTTCTCGATTTCATGGACTCGGTGATCGTCAATGTGGCGCTACCGTCGATTCAGCATCGGCTCGATTTCTCCGAGCAGGGTCTGCAATGGGTGGCGACTGGTTATCTGCTGACGTATGGCGGGTTCATGCTGCTCGGTGGTCGCGCGGCGGATCTGATCGGGCGTCGGCGGGTGCTTGTGGTGGGGGTGATCGTGTTCGCTGTGGCGTCTTTGGTGGGTGGGTTCGCGACGACTGCGCCGTTGCTTGTGGGGGCGCGGTTGGTGCAGGGTGCGGGGGCGGCGTTGATGATGCCGGCGGCCTTGTCGTTGGTGACGACGACCTTCGAGGAGGGGACAGATCGTCATCGTGCGTTGGGGGCGTGGGGTGCGATGATCGGGCTGGCTTCGACCGCGGGGGTGCTGCTGGGTGGGATGTTGACCGAGTATTTCGGTTGGCGGGCGGTGTTGTTGATCAATCCGATCATCTGTGCGGTGCTGCTGGCTTCGATTTATCGGTTGTTGCCTGATGATCGGCATCGTGCGCCGAGCCGCGATTTCGATACTGCCGGTGCGATTTTGGGTACGGGTGGTGTGTTGTTGCTGGTGTATGCGGTGGTCGAGGCACCGCATGCGGGGTGGGATTCGCTGAGCACGATCGGGCGGCTGGCGGGTGCGGCGGTGCTGCTGGTGTTGTTCGTGGTGAACGAGTACCGGCATCCGAATCCGTTGCTGCCGTTGTCGATCTTCCGGGTGCGTGGGCTCGCGGCGGCGGATGCTACTCAGTTGATCGCGATCGCCGGGTTCTTGTCGATGTTCTTCTTCCTGACCCTCTACATGCAGAACGTCCTCGGGTATTCGGCGTTGAAGACCGGTCTGGTGTATCTGCCACTGACTTTCGGTGTCGGGATCGGTGCGGGTGGGTCGACCAAACTGATTCCGTTGATCGGCACTCGGCCGTTGATCGTGGGTGGCTGTGTACTCGCCTCGGTCGGGGTGTTCTTGTTGTCGCGGTTGCCGGTCGATGGTGAGTTCCTGACCGATCTGCTGCCCGGGATGATGGTGGTCGCGGTGGGTTTGGGCACGGTGTTGGTGTCGGTGACCAACGCCGCCAACGCCGGGGTGTCACCGGATCAGGCAGGTTTGGCGGCGTCGTTGCTGAACAGTTCTCAGCAACTCGGTGGCGCGCTCGGTCTCGCGGTGCTGACCACCCTGGCGACCTCGCGCACCACGCACCTGCTCCATGCCGGGACGGCTCCGCCGGAAGCGCTGGCTTCCGGGTTCGGGCGAGCGTTGCTGGCCAGCAGCATCGCGGTCATGATCGCGGCGCTGATCGGGTTGGGTACCTACAACACTCGCACCAACGACGCACCCATGTGACGTCGGCCTATCGCCTGCCGG
Source organism: Nocardia sp. NPDC051756 (assembly GCF_040681495.1). Taxonomy (NCBI): domain Bacteria; kingdom Bacillati; phylum Actinomycetota; class Actinomycetes; order Mycobacteriales; family Nocardiaceae; genus Nocardia; species Nocardia sp. NPDC051756. Next base: position 222,070 of record NZ_JBFAYV010000010.1, read on the forward strand.
ATGGGTCGCCGTGCAGCGGCGGTCACCGCGCCGCTGAACGACCGATCGGCCCGCATCCGCGTCAACGGATGGGGCCGTCCGGTCAGTTCAGCTCACTGAGCAGGTGCCAGCACCGGACTGTTGTGATAGGCAGCGATCAGCCATTTGCCCTCGCGCTTCTCGAAAACCCAGGTGGCGTTCACCTTTCGCGCGGCGTCGGAATTTCGGTCTCGCCGGCGAACAGGATGGCGGGTTCGCTGATGACGATCGCGGCGTCCGCGCCGAGGAAGCGGATGTTGAGCTGCTTGTTGACCGTCGAGCTGCCAGCGAGTGGTCCGGCTCCGTCCGGAACGGTTCGATTCGACGATCGAAGCCTTCGGTCATTCCACCGCCGCGGGGGCGAGTGGAGGTTCGAGGTGGGCCCAGGGTTGGGCTTGTTCGAGTTCGGCGGCGAGTTGCAGGAGCAGGAATTCGGCGCCGAGCGGGCCGACGAACTGGCTGCCCAGCGGGAGACCGTCGGCGGTGCGGTGCAGGGGGACGCTCATGGCGGGGCGGCCGGTGACGTTGGCGAGCTGGGTGAACGGGACCGGCGCCAGGTTGGTGAGGACGAGGTCGCGGTAGACCGGGGTGCGCGTGATCGCCGTGCCCGCACGCAGTTCCAGCAGTACGCCCATGATCTTCTCCACGGCCGCAGGCGGTTTCGTCTGGCCGATGCGCAGCGGCGGCTCGGCGAGGGTGGGGGTGAGCAGCAGGTCGTAGGTGTCGTGGAATTCGCTGAGCGCGCGCGTGTAGGTGTTCCAGCGGCCGTGCGCCTCGATCAACGTGGCGGCGGAGTGGGCGCGCCCGGCGGCGGCGACCACGCGGGTGGTCACATCGAAGTCGGAATCGCTTGCGCCGCTGAGCTTTCGGGCCTGAGCGAGGCGGGCGGCGAGGTTGGCGGTCCACACCGTCATGAAGTCGTGCGCCATCTGCCTGCTGTCCATGCGCGGCGCGGCCTGCTCGACGTGATGGCCCAGCCGTTCCAGCAGCGCCGCGGTCGCCTCGACCGCGCGCACCGCCTCGGCGTGCACCGGTGCGCCCAACGGGGATTCGTGCGTGAACCCGATGCGCAGCCGGCGCGGCGGCGCATCCACCGCGGTGGCGTACGGCTGGGCGGACCGGCTCGACAGGTAGGGACCGCCGGGATCGGGCTCACTGAGCAGGTCGAACATCACCGCGGAATCGCGGACACTGCGCGAGAGCACTCCTGCGGTGGCGGCGCCGAAGATGCTCTCGGCGACGTCGGGACCCGCCGGGACCAGCCCGCGCCCGGCCTTGAGGCCGAACAACCCGGTGCAGGCGGCCGGGATGCGGATCGAACCGCCGCCGTCACTGGCGCCGGCCATCGGCAGGATCCCCGCGGCGACCGCGGCCGCCGAGCCGCCGGACGAACCGCCCGGGGTGCGGTCGAGATTCCATGGGTTACGCGTCGCGCCGTAGGTCCGGGTCTCGGTGACCGCGACAGCGCCGAACTCGGGGGTGGTGGTCTTGCCGAATATCACCAGACCGGCGTCGATCCAGCGCTGCACCAGCGTGCTGTTCCGGTCGGCCTTCAGTTTTCGCAACGGACCGGTACCCGACGCGGTCGGATAGCCCGCGAAATCCTGTGCGAGATCTTTGAGCAGGAACGGCACACCGGCGAACGGTCCCGCCAGCGGACGTTCGGCCGCCGCCCGCCCGACCTCGTCCATGCGCAGGCTGATTGCGTTGATCTCGGGGTCGACCTGGTCGCGGCGGGCCGAGGCGACCTCGAGCAGCTCGGTCGGGTGGACGTCCCCCTTGGCCACCAACTCGGCCAGGCCGACCGCGTCGTAGGCCCGGTATTCGCTGTACCGCATGGACTTTCCTTTCGACCGGGAACACCAGTGCCGGCACGCGATATCGCGGACGAGTTCGTGGTGTCGAGCACCGCCATCATGCACCCGCGCCGCTGATGCGTCATGTTCGCGGGCCGATGCCAGCCGATCGGCTGACCTAAGGCGCGGTGCTCCGGTCAGGCGCACCGGGCGGCCTGATCGCCAGGTCGCCCGGGGCAGGTCTGGGTTCAACCGAAGATCGAGGTTTCGGTGGTGTATAGGAAGCGGGTCAGGGTGCGGTCGATGAACTGCTCCTCGTCCTCGGCGACGGTCGTGGTGTAGGTCTCGGAGGTGAACCAGCGGGCGGCGTCGGCGATGTCGTCGACCCACACCTCGGCGACGCCGTCGTAGACCGCGGTGCGGACGCCGGGGATTTCGTCGTCGGTGGGCAGGAGCTGGACGTAGCGCCGGACCGGGACCTCGCCTGCGGGCAGGCTCGCGATGAGCGGGGTGTGCTTCTGCGTCCAGTAGTGCACGAACTCGTCGTGGGTGAGGTCTGCGCGGCGGGTCAGGAAGATGCTGAGCTTGATCATCGAAGATTCCTCATGGTCGAGATTAACTTGCCTGGGCAAGTCATAACGTAGACCATCTTCACTTGCCTGGGCAAGTGATATTTATTGCCGAGGCAAGTTAAAGTGGTCCGCATGGACGAACCGTCGCCGTGGCTCGACGCCGAGCAGCAGGAACTCTGGCAGGACCTGCTCACCGTCGTGATCGCCCTGCCCGCGGCCCTGGACCGGCAGTTGCAGCGCGACGCGGGCATCTCGAATTTCGAATACAGCGTGCTGGCCCGGCTATCGATGGCCGACGAGGTGACCATGCGGCTGAGCGAGCTGGCCCGGGTCTCCGACAGCACGCTCCCGCGACTGTCCAAACTGATGGACCGCTTCGAAACGCGGAAGTGGATCGTCCGCCGAGTCGACCCGAGCGACGGCCGCTACACCCTCGCCACCCTGACCGACAGCGGGCAACAGAAACTGATCGAGAGCGCCCCGGGTCACGTCGCACAGGTCCGCCGACTCGTATTCGACCCACTGACCACCACCCAGCGCCGCCAACTCGGCGCGGCCCTTTCCGGTATCGCCGAAACCGTGCGGCGGGCAAGCGGTCCCACCGGGTAAGTGCGCGCTGCCGGATCGAGGCGAGTGCGCCGATTTCGGCCGCACCGATGAAATTCGGGCGTAGCCGCCGTCGATACAGCTGGATACACCGACAGCACAGGGAGACACGGACATGCGGAAGTTGATTCTGGGACTTTGCGTCGCACTCGACGGCACAGCGGGCGAGCAGGTGGCGCGATGAGCGGGATCCGGGTGTTGGTGGCGGGGGCGAGCATCGCTGGGCCCGCGCTGGCCCACTGGCTGCACCGGCGTGGAGCCGAGGTGACCGTGGTGGAACGTGCTCCCGAGTTGCGCCCCGGTGGGCAGGCGGTGGACGCGCGCGGGGTGACCAAGGAGGTCATCCGGCGGATGGGGCTGGACGCCGCGGTGCGCGCGGCCTGCACCGACACCGCTGGCGCGCACACCGTGGACGCCGACGGGAACGTGCTGGAAACCTTCAGCGTGGAGGACGACGGCGGCGACGGGTACATCGCCGATATCGAGATCCTGCGCGGGGATCTGGCCCAGGTGCTCTACGACGACACCCGCGCGGGCGTCGAGTACATCTTCGGCGACCGGATCACCGAGCTGACCCAGGACGCCGACGGCGTCGACGTGACCTTCGAAGGCGGCGACCGCCGGCGCTTCGAGCTGGTGATCGGGGCGGACGGGCTGCACTCGGCGTTGCGCGCGATGGTCTTCGGGCCGCGCGAGCAGTACGTCCGCCACCTCGGTCTGGTGCTGGCTTTCTACAGCGTGCCCAACGAGTTCGGGCTGGACCGCTGGTTGCTCGACTATCAGGACTCCGGGCGCTCGGCCATGCTGCGGCCCATCCAGGACGCCACCCGGGCGATGGCCATGTTCTCCTTCCCGTCGGCCGATTTCGACGTCGACTACCGCGACATCGAGGCCCAGATGCGGCTGCTGCGCGAGCGGACGGCCGGCCTCGGCTGGTTGACCTCGGACATCCTCGCGCATCTGGACGACACCCCGGACTTCTACCTCGACCAGGTCGCGCAGGTGGTAATGGACCGCTGGTCGAGCGGACGGGTCGGGCTGTTCGGCGACGCGGCATTCAGTTCGTCGCCGATGTCCGGGCAGGGCACCGGCCTGGCCCTGGTCGGCGCCTACCTGCTGGCCGGCGAGCTGGCCGCCGCCGACTGGGACGCCGAGGCCGGGTTCGCCGCGTTCGAGCGACGGATGCGCCCGTTCGTCGAGGCCAACCAGGAGATCGGCCGGCTGCACGCGCACAGCCTCACCAACCCCGCGCCGAAGCCGGAACCCGGCACCGAGCCCGAGGTCGAATGGGACTTCGAGCTGATCGACCGGGCGATCAACGGCGTCGAGCTGCCCGACTACGCGGGGCTGCCGGACTCCGGAGCCTCGGTCGAAGCGCCGGTCACCTCGTAGCCTCGGGCGCACCGGACCGAGCGGGTTAGCCTGGGCCGGTGACAGTTACAGAGTTGCCCTTCGGATCCTGGCCGACCTCCATCACCTCCGAATTCGTCGTCACGGCCGCGGTGCGGCTGTGGGAGGCGCGGGTGGACGGCGCCGATGTCTACTGGTCGGAGGGGCGTCCCAGCGAGGGCGGCCGGACCCAGATCGTGCGGCGCGGCGCCGACGGCACGGTCACCGACCTGCTGCCGGAAGGGATGGACGCGCGGACCGCGGTGCACGAATACGGCGGCGCGGCATGGTGGGTGCGCGACGGCGTGCTGTGGTTCACCAACTGGGCCGATCAGCGGTTGTACCGGCTCGAGTCCGGTGGATCGCCGGTGCCGCTGACCCCGGTTCCGGCCGGACCGCGCGGCGATCGGTACGCCGATGGTGAGGTCTCGCCGGACGGCACGTTCATCGTGGCCGTCCGCGAAAGCCATCCGGTGGGCGGGCGCGGCGCGGTCGATGTCCGCAACGAGATCGTGCGGCTGGCCGCGGACGGTCCGTCGGAGCCCGAAATCCTGGTGAGCGGACCAGATTTCGTCGCCGCGCCGCGGCTGAGCCCGGATGGAGGCACGCTCGCTCTGGTGTCGTGGGATCATCCGTCCATGCCGTGGGACGACACCGTGCTGCGGGTGCGCGATATCGCAACCGGCACAGACACTGTCGTCGCGGGCGGGCCGGGGGAGTCGGTGATGGAACCGCGCTGGCAGCCCGACGGCTCGCTGTTGTTCCTCTCCGATCGCAGCGGATGGTGGAATCTCTACCGCTGGACTCCTGCTGGCACGGTCGCCGCGGTGATCGAACTCGATGCCGAAATCGGTATGCCCGCTTGGCAATTGGGATCGTCGCGCTATGCCGTGCTCGAAGACGGCAGCATCGTGTTCGCCCGTTGGCGCGACGGTTACGACGGCCTCGGGTTGCGCCGGTCGGATGGCTCGGTGGCCGACCTGGACCTGCCTTTCTCCGCGATCACCGCGATCGTGCGTGCCGGTGCGAACGCCGTCGTCGTGGTGGCCGCCACCCCGGCGACCGAACTCGGCGTGTATCGCGTCGAATTCGCCGACGGCACACCGAAATTCGATAGTCTCCGCGCACCTCGAGAGCTGGGTCTCGACCCCGCCTCGATCTCGATACCCGAACCGATTTCCTTTCCCTCGGTGGACGACGCCGGCGCCCCACGGACCGCGCACGCGCTGTTCTACCCGCCGGCGAACAGCGATTACCGCGGCCCGGCCGGGGAATTGCCACCGCTGCTGGTGATGATTCACGGCGGCCCCACCTCCTCCGCGTTGCCCATGCTGTCGTTGCAGACGCAGTACTGGACCAGTCGGGGATTCGCGGTTGTCGACGTGAACTACGGCGGCTCAACCGGATTCGGCCGCGCGTACCGTGAACTGCTCAAGGGTGCTTGGGGAGTGGTCGACGTAGCCGACTGCATCGCCGCGGCCGCCTCGCTCGGCGAGCGTGGCCGGGTCGATGCGCAACGGCTCGCCATCCGCGGCGGCTCGGCCGGCGGCTACACGACGCTCGCCGCGCTTGCCCGGGAAGACACCCCATTCGCCGCCGGCGCAGACCATTACGGCGTCGCCGACCTCGAGGCGCTCGCCGCCGATACGCACAAGTTCGAAAGTCGATACCTCGACGGCTTGATCGGCGAATACCCGGCCAGGCGCGACATCTATCGCGAGCGGTCGCCGATCCATCATGTCGATCGGCTCCGTAAGCCACTGATCGTGTTGCAGGGCAGCGAGGACGCGGTGGTGCCGCTCAATCAGTCGGAGATGATCGTCGAGGCGTTGCGCGCGCGGCGAATCCCGGTGGCGTTCCTGGTTTTCGAGGGCGAGCAGCACGGGTTCCGTCGCGCGGAGAACATCCGCCGGGCGCTGGACGCCGAACTGAGTTTCTACGGACAGGTTTTCGGGTTCACGCTGCCTGCGGCCGAAGGCATCGAGCCGGTCGTCGTGGAGAACCTCGCCTAGCCGGCGTCCGGCAGGATGACATCGATGATGCCGGGAAGGTCGTCGGGCGATGTGGGCTCGCCGCGCAGGAGCATGCGAAACCAGATCGCACCGGCCAGTGCGTCCATAATCGTTGCGGGATCGGCGGATTGAGCTAGTTCGCCGCGCTCGACGGCCCGCTCGAACATCGGTCGTTCCCGCTCCAGCCGACCGGCGAAGAAGGAGCGGCCGATCGCGGTCAGCTGTGGGCGGTTCGGGGCGGCGGCGAGGACCGCGGTGGCGATCGGCGCGGTCGTCTCATCGGTGAGCAGTCGATGGATGGCCGCGGCGATCTCCAGTAGATCGCCGCGCAGTGACCCCGTATCCGGAACGCTGAAGGTCAGCAGATCGGAGTCGGCCAACGCGGCGGCCAGCAGCGCGTCCTTCGCGGGCCACCAGCGATACAGGGTGGTCTTGTTGACGCCGGAGCGCGCGGCGACCGACTCCATGGTCAGGCCGTCGTAGCCCTGCGCGGACAGCAGGTTCAAGGTTGCCGCGAAGATCTCCTGCGCTCGTCGCGGCCCGGTGCCAGTTCGCTGGTTCGATCCATCCACACCGTGAGAGTACTACGCAACGTTGCGTTGCATTGGCGGCGGTCCATCGCTAGATTGCAACGCAACGTTGCGTTGTATTTTGGAGGTAGGGCATGACACTCCCGATCGTTCTCGTGCACGGCATTCGACTCAGCGGAGCCTGCTGGCCCGCGGTCGCCGAACATGTTGTCGCCGAGCGTCCGGTGACAACGGTGGACCTGCCCGGGCACGGGCCGCGCCGCGGCGAACGCTTCACCCTGGCCGAGGCGGTCGCCGCCGTGCACGAAGGCATCGATCGGGCCGGCGGGCGAGCCGTTCTGGTGGGGCATTCCCTGGGCGGATTCGTCAGCACCGCGGCCGCCGCCGCCGACCCCGATCGGGTCGCGGGTCTGGTCGTCGCCGGCGCCAGTTGCCCGCCCAGTCGAGGGTTCGCCACGCCATTCATGCTCTTGCACAAGGGATTATCGAGCCGTCCCGACGGCGGCGACCGAATCAGCCGCCGCATCTTCGAGAAGGTCTTACCCGCACGGGTGGCGGACGACATCGGACGCGGCGGAATCGCCACCGAAGCGATCCCCGATGTCGTTGCGGCCCTTCAAGATTTCGACCTGACCGCGGCCCTCGGCAAATACCCGGGCCCGGTCTGGCTGGTCAACGGCGCCCGCGATCACTTCCGTCTCGGCGAGCAACAGTGCGTGAACGCATGCACCCAAGGCCGCTTGCTTGTTGTTCCCCGAGCGGGCCACTACTTCCCCCTCGCCCAACCTCGCACCTTCGCCCGGCTGATTCTGGATATAGCCGCTGCCTGTCAAGACCGATGTGCGGGTTGATCTTTGATCGGAGGAACATGCTGCGGAGGCGGGATCTTAGGATGGCGCGTGGGTCCAGGAAGGTGGGCGCCGTCGAGATCGATGAGGAGCCGGTTGTGTCGGACACGTTTGTCGTTGCTGCGCGAATTCCCATGGGGCGGGAGGCATTCGAGCAGTGGCTGGTGACGCCGGCGCCGGGGCCGGAGGTCATCGAGAATCACGGCGCGATGTATGACGGGTGGTTCTGGGACGGGAAGGCGCCGGATTGGCAACTGGCAGAAGGGGGAACAACGCCTCGGGAGTATTTCGCCGACTGCTTCGGGGAGGACGCCGGTGGTCTGACCTATGTCCTGAGGTATCGGGAGGGTGCGCTCGAGGCGTATCTGATGCACTTCGGGTTCTGTGAGTCGAATGTCTATACCGCGCTGGTGATGCTCGCCGCGGCCGGGCGATCGAGTTCCGCGGCCACGCCGAGCACGGTGTTGTTCTGGGCCGAGACCAGCGGGTCGATGTTCGCGGCCGATGCGGACGGCTGGCTGGCGACGCTGTCGGTGGGTGTCGATGGGGCGCGATTCGCCGCCGATCTGGATCTCACGGCAACGATCGCAGGATTGCGGCCGGCCGAGGCGAGCTACTTCGACTTGCTCGTGCAGTTGGCCGAGGTAGAGGAATCCGTTGGCGCGGAGGGTAAGTCGAGCTTCGCCACGATCGCCCGCGATCCGCGATACGTGGATGCCGCGGTCCTCGCCGAGAGCTGAGCGGGCGGCGCCGGTAGTTCGTCGCCGGCATCGAGGCGGCAGCGTGCGCTCGAATTTCCGTTGACGACGGCACGTCTGCGTCGTTGACGTAGACGCGTCCCGGGTCCCCGTCGCCGCCTCCGATGATGTTTGGTTTGCGTCGAGCTGTCCGACCGTTTCGAGTAATGGAGATCCACGCTGTGACTTCGCCCCACGACGATGAACCGAGCGCGGCCCTCCTACCTGAGGCATCACCGGACCCGGGCGCACCATCGGCGGCCGAGAAGGGATCGCTGTGGCGGGTCGACCGCCGTGTTCGCTACGTACTGGTGGGACTGGCCGTCATCGTGCTGGGGGCGACTGTCGTGGTCGCACGCACGACCGACTCGGCCCCCTCGCGGCCGCAGTTCAGCAAGTTCGCCGAGGGAACCTTCACCGACGGCTTCGGCGCCAAGTGGGGCGTACAGCATTTCGGTGTCGATATCGCAGGCTCGGTCGGCACGCCCATTCTCGCCGTTGCCGACGGCACCGTGCTCGAAGCGGGCCCGGTCTACGGATTCGGCATGTGGGTGCGGTTGCTGCACAACGACGGCACCGTCACCATCTATGGGCACATCGACACCGCAACGGTTTCGCAAGGGCAACAGGTGTTGGCCGGCGATCAGATCGCGACTCTCGGCAACCGAGGGTTCGCTACTCGCCCGCATTGTCATTTTGAGGTTCGGTTGAACGGCGAGGACAAGATCGACCCGCTGCCGTGGTTGATTGCCCGTGGTATCGACCTCGGAGCGGCACGTGAATAACCGCACCTCACCCCTGTGGTGGAGGTTGGTGTATTGCGGTATCAGACCTGGCGGCTGAGCCTTCTCGCTCCGGCGGTGTGGATACTGAGCTTTGCCGTGTGGTGCGCCGGGATACCGGACAAAGCCGGCTGGGCTCTGTCCGAGGATGCGTTCGAGCAAGCAGCAGTTACGTGTGCTCACCCGAGACCGGCTACACACACTTCGACGGCCGCTTCAACGACGGCTGGTGAGTACGCAACGGCTATACCTGACATTTCTGGGGGTTCGGCTCGGCGTTCGTCTATTCCTCGATTCACGCTGTGACGGGCTCGATGTCGTGCCGTTTGACGAGCAGGATGATCGCCAGCACCGGGTAGACCAGCACCGGCAGCAGGGTGCCGGGGTAGCCCGCCTGGTCGGCGACGACGGCGGAGCCGCTGAGCAACGAGAAGTCGAACAGCCCGTGGATGATCGAGTTCGCGACGTTGCCGCGACCGACCCGGCGGATCAGATAGAAGAAGTAGCCCGCCAGGCTGACCATGACCGCCTGCGGCAGCGCGGAAAGCCCGTGTCCCACAACATTTGTCAGGTGCACGGCACCGAATATCACGCTCGACCACAGCGCGACGCGCCCTTCGGTCAACCCGTGCCGGCGCAGCACGGTGACGCCGATCCCGCGGAACATCCCCTCTTCGCCCCAGCCGACGAACTGAGTCGCGATCAACAGCACCACCACGTACACCCAGCCCTTCTCGGCCAGGGCGCTGTAGTCGATGCCGAGCGCGATCGCGAGGATGAACACGATCGGCACGACGCGCACCCACGATCGTGTCGGGCGGTCATCCCGCAGCACCGGCCGCAGCCAGCCGAGGTACGCCGCGACACCGTAGGTGAAGCCGAGGGCCACACCCAGCGGGACGATCATGCCGAAGAACACCCCGCGCGTGGTGAAAAAGTCCGCTTCGCCAGCCAGCCGGGCCACGAGCAACCCGCCACCCTGAATGATCAGCAGATACCCGACGACGATCGCCGCGAACACCGCGTAGGACACTTTTCGCGCAGTCGCGCGCGGGGACCGCGAACCCTCGACAGAACTCATCCAGCAAACATAGTTGCCTCGCATCCTTGCTGCCCGGATTGCGAAATGCGCCGCGCACATCGGTGATCCAGCAACCAGTCGATGGGACAAGCGGGAGGCGGTGTCCGATCTGTGATCGAACCGAGCGGCTGGTCGCGCACTTCGGTAGCGGGGTATGGATCGGTGGGGCGGTATGCAGGGGGTGGTCCGCGTCAGCCCTGGGGTGGGTTCCTCGGCGACGTCGGCTGCGAGATCGTTGATACAACGTCGACAACGGCGCCTGAGCCCAAGGAATGACATCATGGCTATCAACCGAATCCGCCTCCGCGCCTTCGCAATTGCCGGCGCCGCAACACTCGTCGCGCTCGGAGGTGTCGTGGTCGGCGGTGCCGCCGCGACCGCCGACACCGGCACCGCCGAAGCCGCGTTCGTCGACGAGATCGGCGTGAACAATGCCACCCTGCCCGGAAGGTCGACCGCCGAGATGATCGCCGCAGGCTATGCGACGTGTGATCACCTGCGCGGGGGTGTGCCGGTGCTCGATGAGATATCCGCGGTCGAACGGACCTACCGGTTCGACCAGGGCACATTGTTCGTCAGCGCGGCAACGACGAATTTGTGCCCGGACTTCGCGTCCTGAATCGAACACCGCGCTCCGGCGTGGTGCCGGGCACTGCGCCCATCGGTGGCACCGCCCTCTGAGCGGGCGTCACCGCGCCCAGGGTGCGGTGACCGGCGGCTGACCGGGGATCAGTCCCTGCCCGCCGACGGGTAGCACCACGATCGCCTCGAACGGTTCGGCGTTCGGGTTGGCCATGGCGAACTGCTGGTATGCGGGCACGATGAGGGCGTCTCCTGCTGCGACGGTGAGGGTTTCGTCGCCCATGGTGACGATCATCGATCCCGAGAGCGCGATGAAGATCTCCTCGCGGTCCAGGGCATGGGGTGGGGCGTCGACGCCGGGTTTGACGCTGAGCCGCCAGGCACAGTTCTCGGTGGAGCCGCGGCTGGGGGCGGCCAGGCCGATGAAGCCGGCGTGCTCGTTCTCGAATCGCGGTGCCTGGTCGGCGGTGATGAGCGGCATGGGTCTCTCCTGTGCGGTGTGAATGAGGTTGTGTACGTGGACTACTGAGCCCAGGGCGGGCTGACGCGATCGCCGCCGGGGGCCTGGGCGTACGCGCCGACCGGCAGCACCGCCACCGCCTCGAACGGCTCATCGCCCGGGACGCTCAGGTGAAAGACGGTGTGCGCGGGGATGATCAGGGCGTCACCGGCGCACAGCTCGCCGGCCTCGCCGTCGATGAGCACCTGCGCCCGCCCGGAAAGCGCGACGAAGATCTCCTCACGCGAGACCGCGTGTGCGTGACCGGGATTGCCCGCTTCGAGGGTGAATCGCCACACGCTGTTCTCGGTGGAACCCCGGCTGGGAGCGGCCAATCCGACGGCGGTCATGAGCGGGGCCTGGAAGGTGGGTGCGTCGGCGGATTTGATGAGTGGCATGCTTTGCTCCTGATGTTCAACCAAGGTGTTCAACTGTGGTGTACAACTTGAGTTGAACATATCGGCACGAAGGGAGTCAAGTATGGATTTCGGCGTACTGCTCGGGCAGGCCTACCAGGGGTTCGTGCAGGAGTTGCATGCACACCTGGCCGGGCGCGGACATCAGGTGCTGGGCGCGTCGTACGGGTACGTGCTGCGCACACTCGCGGACAACGCGCTCACCGCGAGTCAATTGGGCGAGCGCCTGGGGATCACCGCGCAGGGCGCGGCCAAGGTGGTGGACGAGATGGTCCGGCAGGGTTACGTCGAGCGCCGCGCCGACCCGAATGACAAGCGTGCCAAGTTGTTGCAGCTGTCCGAGCGCGGGCGCGACATGCTCGACACCGTCCGGACCTTCCACGCGGACTACGAGCGGAGATTGACCGCACGGGTAGGCGCGGATCAGGTCGCCGCTGTGCGGGCGGTGCTCGGCGAGATCGTCGACGCCGCAACCGATTCCACTACCGCACGCGCCTTCCGTCCACTGTGAGCCACCCGTTCCGGTTCGAGCGTGCCGTACTCGGCCCACCACCGGCCGCCCTGGTCACCGGCATGCCTCGTCGAAGTCGAATAGAGCCGACGCGTTGCGGTAAAGGATCTGCTCGATTTCCTGGTCGGACAGTCGGGATTCCTTGATGTACTCGAACGTCCGTCGGTAGGACTCGACCGCCAGCAGCGCAGAGAAGTCGCCACCCGGCAGGAGATGATCGGCGCCGAATGCTTCACAGGCACACCGGAGCGCGGCCTGTGAACCCCATCCGACGGTGTCGTAGTAGAGGCTGCGAGCCATCGCACTGGGCGGACTGAGCAGGTCCGGCGTGCTTGCTTGGCCGTCGAGTCTCGCCAGTTGCATGGGGATCAGACCGCCCAGATGGGGAATTATGATTTTGATGTTCGGATAGCGAGCCGGGATGTTTCGCTTGATCAAATGGAGAACGATCGCGGTGTCCTCCAGGGACGCCCCGGCCGCCGCGGTGAAGCCGTAGTCGTTGATGAACGGTGAGCAGATACCGTTCTGGCACGGGTGAAAGAAGCTGGTAGATGCTGGCCGGCGCGATACCCGCGGTGCGGGCGACGCCACGGATGGTCAGCCCGTCCTCCCCGCCGAGCTCGGACAGCAACCGGCTGGCCGCGGCGAGGATCTCCCCGCGCAGCCGCTCGCCCTCTCCCCAGCGGTTGCGCGCGCGAGGGGCGCCGACCTGGACCTCTTCCGGCACGTACTCATTCTTACTGCCCGAGCTGCCCAGCCCGCCGCAGAGGTCGTGATCGCTTCTCATCAGAGATCATCTCCGGTCGATACAGGGTGATCGTGTTCTCGACGCATCGGGCGATGAATTCGGCATCGATGGTCTCCGCCGTCACCAGCAGCCTGAAGTACAGGGGTGCGGCAAGGATTTCGAGGACCTCTCGCGCATGCACGTCGGCGTGGAGGGATCCTGCGGCGCGGGCGCGTTCGATGACCGGCGCGATCTGGTCGAATCGATTGTTCCAGAAGGCCGTTCGGGCGCGGGCGAGTTCCGGGTCGGTATCGAGCGCGGCAGCGGTGCCCAATAGCCGGGCTACTCCGGGCCGGGTGATCAGGCGGGTGATCTGCTCGAGGATCTGCGCCAGATCCTCGCGGAGGCTTCCGGTGTCGGGCGCTGGATTGCCTACCGCGGCAAGATCATTCATCGCGTCGGTGATCAACGCGGTTCGCGAACCCCACCGGCGATACATCGTGGTTTCCGAAACGCCGGCCCGGGTGGCGACGGAACTGAGGGACAGTCCTTCGATTCCGTGGTCGAGCACCTGCTGCACGGTGGCGGCGATCACCGTTTCCCGCACTCGCGCACTGCGTCCGCCGATCCGTCGACGCGGCGCCGGTTCGGCAGGCTCGGCATCGGAGCTCATTGCCGCGCTTCCGTTATCGCGGCTTCGATCCAGTTCGAGAATTCACACGCGAGGTACCAGCGATGACCCGCGACCATGGTGGGCAAGATCGGTAGCGGGAATTCGACGGTCAGTCGCGCGTGGAAACCTGTTGCGGTGTCGCGGAATTGGTGCCGGACGCCACCGATCGCCGTGCCGTCCTGCGCCCGGGCCACCCCGGCTATCTGGTGCGGAAAGGAAGCATCCGGGGGAGTGCACAAGCTCGACACGTCGGCATAGTCGATGAAGAACAATGCGGCCAGCGGACTCGAACCTGTCGTCTCGAGTACCTCTTGACCACCAACTCCTTAAAGTTAGTAAATCTACACTTAAGTGTGTAGCCGGTTTCTTCCGCGGAATTGCAGTTCCAGCGCGGAAGCATGGTTGCTACCGTCAGGCGGTGTCGCCTCGCTATCACGTAACGTCGGCTCTGAATCGGGCTTCCATCACGCGCTTCGGTCTGGACTGGAGTCGTATGGGCGCGGCGCGGGGCATTGCCGGCAGTCACCAGCCCGAGCAAGAGGGGTGTTTTCTCGCGCTCAATGAGTTCGAGTGTGAGTGGTTCGTACGCATGAACAACACCGGTGGCCCCGTGGACGTGTGGGAGGTTCAGGGGGTAGAAGTCGAGGATCTTGTCTTATCGCCCGAGGGGCATCACTACTATCCGGGAACGATCGCGGCAGCTCAGCTTCGCTTGGCGCGGCAAGACGTGCCGCAGGTGCGAACCTGACGGATCGGACCTGCTGGCGATACACTCGCTGGGAACGTCCTCTTGCCCGCGCACTGCGCGTTGATCATTCGTCGGAACTTGTTGGCTGACAGCGCTTCCCGACGTGTGCGCAGTCGAATTTCGTGCGAATGTGCCGCGCCGGGGCGGGGGCGGCCGAGCATCGCCAGCGGCGTCGGCGGAGACATGCCGGGCAAGACGATTATCGAACGTATGTTCTATCTCTGAGGTAGGCTGCTCCGGGTGAACATACATTCGACCGCGCTGGCGCCGAATGCCCCAGCGCCGGGATGGCCGGACCTGGACGATGTCGACCTGCTGCGCACCCTCGTCGAAACCGAACGCCGCCGGCGGCGACTGGATGCCGCCATGCGCGCGGCCGTCGCCGAAGCGGAGCGTCGTGGCCTCGCCGCGGGCACCGGCTACCGGGATACCGTCGAGCTATTGACTGATCTGCTGCGGATCAGCGCCTACGAAGCGCGTCGGCGAATCGAATGCGCGGCTCCGCAGATCCGCTCGCGCTCCAAGAAGAAGTGGAGGGTGCTGGCGGCCGCAAGTTGATGCCGGTCTCGCGGGTGCGCCCTCTCGCGGGGTAGCGCGGCTAGGTCAGCTTCGCGATCAATTCGGTGACGGTCTGCACGTACCGCTTCGGTTCGGTGTTGTGCATCGTGTGCGCGGCGTCGGGCAGGGAGATGTAGGTGATCGGCTGGCCCGCGGATTCGATCAGCTGGCACGCGCGTTGGGCTTGCAGGTCGGTGATCGCGCCGAAGAGCCTGCCGGTGTCGGGATCGACGGTGCGGGAATGGTGGGTGAACCCGATCGGGACGCGGACCTGGGCGAGCATGCGTGCGTGATCGCAGCCGGTGTTGGCGGTGTCGTTCGCCCAGGCGCGTGCCCATTCCGGGTCGTATTCCTTCAGGTTCTGCGGCGGTTCCGGTGTGGCACCGGCATTCTCGATGTCGCCGAACATGAAGCCCAGCCCCGCGACCATGTCTGCGGGCAGCTCGTTCGGCATGGCCCTCAGCATTCCGGCGTAGTCGCCGATAGACCATTGGTCGCCGAGCCATTTGGCGCGGACGGCGAACAACGGGGCCACCGCCTGATACGAGCCCGGCCCGAACTTCGGCGCCGCCTCGGACGTGAACAGCGGCGGGTCTTCGAGGATCACCGCGCGGAGCTGCCCGGGTTTGGCGTACGCGGCCAGCCAGGTGGCGAAGACTCCACCGGCGGAGTTCCCGGCGACCACCGTGGGGCGGCCGATCACCAGATCGATGAACCGCACCAGGTCATTGCCGACGTTGTCTACGGTGTAGCGGCCGGGAGTCCAACTGGAGCGGCCGTGCCCGCGCGCATCCACGGCAAATACCTGGAAATTCGGCGACAGCAGTCCGATTGCTTCCTCGTAGGTCCACCAGGATTCGCTGTTGCCGGGAATCAGCAACAAGGCCGGTGACTGCGGGTCGCCCTCGACCACATAGTTCATTCGGACCTCGCCGATATCGACGATGTGCTCGGTAAAAGCGTGCGGCACGAAGGTGCCTGCGCGGTCCGCGACTTCGAATGTGGGCATGGGTGTCGGCCCTCTCACTGGATGAATTGAGGTTTCAGTGATCGAGCTGGCCACACCGACGAACAGGACAACGATGTCATTGCCTCGATTCTGTGGCCGACATCCACGCTAGGAATTAGCTATGACAGATCCGGCCCTAGCGTCCACGCGTGAGACCGGGATCGCATTACGCTCGCCGACTTTCCAGCGCGCCCGGGGATTCGTACGCGGGGGATAGGGTTCGAAGGTGAGTTTCAGGATCGCGGCGTATGGCGTTTGCTTGGAACAGGGCCGGGTGCTCCTCGCTCGCCACGTGGCGGAATGCGGTGCGACGACCTGGACGCTGCCGGGTGGTGGGGTCGAACACACCGAAGATCCCTTCGACGCGGTGATTCGAGAGTTGCGCGAGGAGACGGGCTACGAAGGGGTCGTCGAACGGCTGCTGGGCGTGGATTCGCGGGTGATTCCCGCTGCCGCCGCTCGTGCGGGAGTCGAGCATCAGAACGTCGGGATCTTCTATCGTGTCCGTATCGTCGGCGGCCGGCTCAGAGGCGAATTGACCGGCGCCACAGTCGAACCGACCTGGACCCCGCTTGTCGAGGTGCCCGCATTGCGTCGATCGTCGCTTGTCGACACAGGTTTGGCGCTGGCCCAGACCCTTCCCGCGACAGGTCATGTCGACTCGACCCCGGTCGGCGGACTGATTCAGCACTGAAGCGTTAGCGTTCCCGTCACCAGGGCACGGTGCCGGCGTCGTCGAAGAAACTGCCGGTCGGTCCGTCGTCGGGCAGGGTCGCGAGATGAATCGCGATCGCCGCCCCCTGTTGTGGTGTGCGGACGCCGCGAAAACCGTTGAGGTCGGTGGCGGTGAAACCGGGGCAGCCGGAGTTGATCAAGATGTTGGTATCACCCAGTTCCTTGACGTACTGGATAGTGAGGGCGTTGAGGAAGGTCTTCGAGGCCAAATAGGCGGCGGGGACCGGGCCCATATCGACGCCCGGTGTGGATTGCAGGGCGAGCGAGCCGACGCTGCTGGACATGTTGACGATTCGCGGTGCGGCCGAGGCGCGCAGCATGGGCAGCATCGCGTTGGTGACCCGGATGACCCCGATCACGTTGGTTTCCACCACGATTCGGATGGTCGCGGGATCGACCGTGGTCGGGGTCTGCGGCATTTCGCCGGTGATCGCGGCATTGTTGACCAGGACGTCGAGCCCGCCGGCCCGGTCGGCGATCAATTCGGCCGCCGCGGCCACACTCGCGTCGTCGGTCACGTCGAGCGGCACGCCGAACGCATCTATCCCGGCCGCGCACAGTTTCTCCACCGCGGTGTCGCGGCGTTGCCGATCCCGCGCACCCACACCGATTCGCCAGCCGAGCGCGCCCAGGCCGGCGGCGATCTCGTATCCGATTCCTTTGTTAGCGCCGGTTACCAGCGCAATCGTCGGTTCACTCATGCCGTTGATCATGTTGCGGACTCGGGTGGTGCGTCCAAGACCGATCAGGTGGCCGGCGATACCGTCCGGGTATTGGCAGTGGTCATCGCCGGTTACCATGACCCGGTGGAGACTCGGGAGTTGCGATACTTCGTCGCGGTCGCCGAGGAGTTGCACTTCGGGCGGGCGGCCCAACGGCTCGCGATGGCGCAACCACCGCTGTCGCGGGCGATTCAGCAGCTCGAACGACGACTCGGAGTCGTTCTGCTGCACCGCAATACACGCGCGATCGAATTGACCGAGGCCGGATCGGTGCTACTGCGCGAGGCCCGGATCGCTCTGGAAGCGGTCGAAGCCGCCGAGCGCCGCACCCGCCGCGCCGCCGCCGACCTGCCCGGTGTCGTGCTGGCCACCAAGGCGGGAGCGTCCAGCGAACTGCTGTCGAAGCTGTTGGACGCCTACGCCGCCGAGCCCGGCGCTGTCGAAGTCGAGGTGGTGCTCTGCGGACCCGGCGAACCGGAAAGACTGCTCCGCAACGGAAGCGCCGATGTTGCCCTGCTCCACCGGCCCTACGACACGACGACCGGATTCGACACCGAGGACCTGCACACCGAACAGCAAATCCTGGTCCTGCCCGCGGGGCATCCCCTCACCAGCCGACCCCACATATCGATGGCCGAGGTCGAAACCCTGACCGACCTGCCCCTGCCGCGCTGGCCCCGCCGGGATGGAAGTTATCCAGACGGCCCCGGCCCGCAGGTGCGCGACCACACCCAGCTGACCCAGCTCATCACACTAGGACGGGCCTGCGCGATCGTGCCCGAGTCACTCCGCGCCCAGCTCCGCGACGATCACGCCACCGTGCCGGTACCGGACGCACCGGCCGTCACCACCGTCATCGCCTGGCCACCACACAGCAGATCCAAAGCCGTCGCCAACCTCGTCCGTACGGCGATACGTCTCTAACCGACAACATCCGCACATGCCGCACGGCGCGCGTAGCTCGGCCATCCAAACTGCTTGGCTGACAACACTTCTCAACGCGCAGTAATGCCGAAGGGCGCGGTCGTCGACCACAGGTCCCAGGCGGCACGCAGCAATCACCTGCCCAGAACAGGCCAAGAAGTATCTTTGAGCAGCTGACCCTCAGGCCGTGTGACCCGGTAACTGCCGGGTGTCCGGCCCATGGTGCGGGTGAACGTTTCGACGAACGCGCTCGGGGTGGACCAGCCGCAACGGTAGGCGGTCTGGGTGACGGTGGCGCCCTCGGCGAGATGGATCATCGCGTGGAACACGCGGGTGGTAGTGCGCCACTGCGGGTAGGTGGTGCCGAACTCGAAGCGGAACAGCCGGGACAGCGTGCGCTCGCTGGTGCCGGTGCGTTGAGCGAGCCACGCGGTCGTGCGGGGCACGCTGAGGTCGTCGATGACGAGCCGGCAGGCGTGGGCCAGGCGGGAGTCGCGGGCCTCGGGCAGGATCAGCGGCTGGTCGTGGGCGCGGCGGAGCCGGTCCCGCAGCACCGCGTGGAGCCGACCGGCCTCGGCGGCGTCGAGGCCGGGTTCGGTGGCGGCGACGAGCAGTTCGCGCAGCAGCGCGCTGACGGCGACGACTGTCGGCGCGGTGCCATCCAGGGGCGCGTCGTGGGTCGGGAACATGAAGGTGAGGACCTCGGAGGCGCCGTAGACGCGGTGCTCGTGCCAGGCGCCGGCGGGCATCCAGACGGCGCGATCGGCGCAGGCGGCCCACGTACCGCGGTCGGTATGGACCGCGAGCACGCCGCGGATGACGTACACCAGCTGGTGTTCATCGTGCCGGTGGCGCTCGATGACCTCCCCGGCCGCGTGCAGGTGGCGGGTTTCTGACACAGATCGACAGATTATCGGAAGTACGGCCACGGTGGTTGCTGCGAACGTGGGCGCATGACGACGAGTTCACCGAAGAATCGCCTGCGCCGCGTCGCGATGGACACGCGACCGTTGAAGATTCCGGTGTTCCGCCGGACGTTCTTCGGTCAAGGCGCCGCGGTCGTCGGGACGATGGTTACCGAGGTCGCCGTACCGGTGCAGATCTACGACCTTTCGCACTCGTCGTTCGATGTCGGTCTCGCCGGGTTGGCCGGGCTCGTCCCGATCCTCGTGTTCGGGCTCTACGGCGGCGCGGTCGCCGACGCCGTGGACCGCCGACTCCTGTACCTGGGTTCCTCGACGCTCACCTGGGCAGTCACGCTCGCGCTGCTCGTCCAGTCGGTCGCCGGAGTCGGGTCGGTGCCGCTGATCCTCGTGCTCGTTGCCGTTCAGTCGGGCGGCTTCGCCGTGTCGTCCACCGTCCGCGGCGCCATCACCCCGGCCCTCGTCCCACCCGGCCTGGTGCCCGCGGCGAACTCGCTCAACTACACCGCCTCGACGGTCGGGCAGGTGCTGGGCCCCCTCGTCGCGGGCGTCCTCCTCGGACTGCCGAACGGGTTCAGCTACGCATACGCCGCCGACGCGGTGCTGTTCACCGCCGCGCTCTACGCCACCTTCCGGCTTCCGGCCCTGCCCTCGGCGGACCCCCTCGGCCGCCCCGGGCTGCGGTCGGTCCTCGACGGCTTGCGTTTCCTCGCCGGCCGCCACGTCCTGCTGATGTCGTTTCTGGTCGACATCGCCGCGATGGTGCTCGCCATGCCGACCGCCTTGTTTCCCGAGGCCGCCGAGACCCGGTGGCACGCCGGAGTCGGCCCGCTGTACTCCGCGATCGCGATCGGCTCGGTCCTCGCCGGGGTGTTCAGCGGCTGGATCGGCCGGGTGCGGCGCCAAGGCGTCGCCCTCACCGCGGCGGTGGTGGTCTGGGCGGGCGCCGTCGCGCTGGCCGGACTCGCCCCGAGCCTATGGCTTGCGGTCACACTGCTCGCCGTCGCCGGCGCGGCCGACCTCGTCAGCGCCGTGTACCGGCAGACGATCCTGCAGACCGCCGCCCCCGACCAGATGCGCGGCCGGTTGCAAGGCGTGTTCACAGTCGTCGTCGCCGGCGGTCCTCGCCTCGGTGATCTACGCGCCGGGATCATGGCGTCGGTGCTGCCGCTCGCCGTGGCCTGGTCCGGAACCGCGCTCGCCTGTGTAGTGTTCGTCCTGGCCGGCGGCGTCCTGGTGAAGTCGTTCTGGCGCTACACGCCTACTGATCGTTGACCGCGGCTACTTGACCCATAAGCCAGGTACCGAATTCGCACTGTTGGTACCAGCAGGGATGTCAGGCCAAACTGGTTGGCTGACAGTACATCTCAACGTGCGCGCATACCGATGGCCGAGTTTCTGCTCTCGATCACCTTACCGTGCGGGGATTTTCAGGCCGTTGTCGCGGAACCAGCCTTCCAGCGCGGCGGAAACTCGTTCCGGCGTGGGATCGTCTTTGATCATCGCGCTGGCGCGCTGCGCCTGTTCGATGGTGGGCAGGAATCCGACCAACAGGGCAGGTAGCAGGAGCCTGCGAGCCAGAAGCTCTCGGGCCGATGTCATCTGTGGCCGGCGCACGACCGAGATGTTGACGCGGATGGCATGTTCGTTGCCGCGCGGCACACCCGGTCGATCGGTTTCGATAGCGGCGTAGCGGAATCCGTGCGCGAGGTTGCACGCAGAACAGGCCATCGGACCGCGCCCGAGACGGCTTCCGCACTCGTCGCAGACGATCCGATCGAGGGCGGCGTCGACAATCCGCCAGTCGTGCCGGTCGGGTTCGGCGGCAACGAGTTCGGCGAGGTCGAGTTCACAGTCGGTCTGCCAGTCGGTGAGGAACAGGCGCCACTGCGGCTCGACGATATCGTCGACGAGGAGCCGACAACGCCGGCACTCGGGCGCTCCGCTGTACTCGAAGCCGCCGCACTCCTCGCACCGTGCCAGGGCAGCGCCGACAGCGGGTCTCATCCTCATATCATTGTGCCGCAGCCGAAACCAACGCTACCGATTTGTTTATCCCACCTAGATCTACGACGCCGGGGCGAACGCACGCACGCGCCGGGTCGCCGAAGGCCGACGAGCGGTGACGACAATCGCGTCGTCACCGCCCGCAGCCGCAGCCTCTACGAAACTAGTTGCCACGTCCGGACTTGGGCACACCCTTCGACGGGGGTATCCGCTCGTACGTGCAGGCTCCTCCCGCATTCGGGGGGCAGCTCAGGCACCGGTAACCGGGAATCTCCCGCCCGGCGCAGGAGGCGGCGAAATACGTCGCTTCGCTGTGCACTCGATCAGCCATGGGGGCTGCCGATGCTTGGCTCATTCCGAGACCGAGACCCGCGGCACAGACCGCGATCGCGGTGCCGACGGCAATACGTGAAAACACAGTTCTTCCCCCTCGAAGGCGACAATCCCCTCGCCGCCGACCGTGATGTGGATCGTCAACAAATCTGTTGTTGCCGAGTATCTTTCGGTGATACGAGGCAAGCATATACACGGGAACTTTCAAGATCCTTAACAAGCTCGCCGCCGAACCGGCGGTGCGCAAGAGCCGATGCTTTGGACCGGTCGTAGGAGTCGACCGAGGATCGAATACGGCGTCCGGAGAAGTACTTCCCGGAGACGGTGCCGAGGTCGGGATCCAGGACCAACGATGAGCGTGCAGGAATGAAACATGCTGGCCGCCAAGGGCGAGTGATCGATCCGGGTGCGCAAATATCGGTGTGCTGATCGCAGATGCAGAGGTTACGGTGCAAGCCATGCCTAACGTGTTGCTGCGTGCGCGCACCGATGACGACCTTGATGTGCTGTTCGGTATCGCCGCGGATCTGGACACCTGGGAGGAGCGGAACCCGTCGGCGCCGGGCCCGCTGACCAGGAAGAAGTTCGACGCACGGCTTGCGCGCGGCGCCGATAGCGAGGCATCCGAGGACACCGTGTCTTTCGTGGTCGAGGTCGACGGCGCCGCTGTCGGCGTCGCGTCGCTGTTCGGGTTCGACTCGTTCGCCCGCCATGCCGAGGCCGGGATCAGCTTGGTGCCCGAAGCCCGGGGCCGGGGCATAGGCACGGCTGCTATCGCCCAACTCGTCGAATTCGGGTTCGTGCGCCGCAACCTCCGCCGAATTCATCTCCAGGCGATCGCATCGAATACCGGCGCGATTCGCGCATACGAGAAAGCAGGGTTCGTGGTCGAGGGGCGGCAGCGCCAACATGCATGGGTCCGAGGCGAATACGAGGACATCGTGCTGATGGGAACCCTGCGCTCGGAACAGGCCTTGCCCGCCTGACTGGCACCCGTCGGTGACATCCGCACATGCCGAATGCCTCGCCTTGACAGCAGTGGATGCTGCGACTCGCTGCACACGAGGTCTGTAGTCCCAATGGTTATGGGGACTCCCGGTTGCGGTTGTGCGCTGGCATCCTGGGCAGATGTCAGATCATGATCAAGTTCAGGTCCCTGCCCGGTACGCACGGGTCAATGCGTGGGTCATCAGCTCCGATACCGATGCGGAAGTGCGGTTTCTGACCGAGGTGTTCGGAGCGATCGAAACGCCCGGGTCACGGATGCTCGACCCGGATGGGGATATCGGGCACGTCGAGGTCGAGCTGGATGACAGCGTCATCATGTTGTTCGATGCCAAACCGGGTTGGCCGTCGACGCCGTCGCATCTGCGGGTCTATGTCGCGGGTGTCGAGGGGGCGGTGGACCGGGCGGTGGCGGCGGGTGCGCGGGTGATTACTCGGCCGACGTTGCTGGCTTTCGGCGAACGTGTTGCTCGGGTGCGTGATCCGCAGGGGCACCTGTGGTGGTTGCAGGAGCGGGTGGAAGAGGTTGCGCCGGACGAGCTCGCCGCGCGGTTCGCCGAGCCGGCTGCGCTGGAGGCGATGGGGTATGTGCAGGCGAGTCTGCGAGAGGAGATGGCGGCACGAAACCTGGCTGGACGGTAGGACTCCGACACTGAAAGGTGATCGGTATCGGGTGTCGGCGGGCGAGCAGGGCGAGTTGCTCGATCTACTACTTTCAATAGGGTGGTCGGGGAAGACGAGTCGAATCCGGGTCACGGAGAAGATAGTTTCCACTGCCGACATTGCCGCGGTGCGGGCGTTCCGCGCGGCGAGATCGACTGCCGCGCAGCACATCCGCTGTTGCCGATGATGTGACGGCAGACCTTTGTGAGGTAGTTTTGGGCTCCGGCAGGAAGGACAGCGGTATGGGATCCCTGGGCGTTCACTTCGCTTTGACACCCGAACAGGCGGAAGCGTTGATCGGCGAGGACGATCCCGACGGAGTCATGGCGCTCATCGAAGAGATCGAAGAGGAATTGTCCGACGAGGCCGACCATGTCGACAGCGACAAAGCATGGGATGCCATACATCGGTGTCTGTCCGACGGCACACTCGAACCCGGCGGTGGGACCTATCCCCTTTCCCACGCTGTCCTCGGCGGGACTCGACTCGACGCGGGGGAAGACTACTTCGTCAGCTATCTCACGGCCGAACAGGTCAGTGACGTCGCACGAGCACTTGTTCGTCTGGACGAATTATCGTTCCGGGAACGTTTTTTCGAGCTGGATCCCGGAGATTACGACGGCCCGCACGATGCCGAGGACTTTGCCTACACGTGGTCGAATTTCGTCGATATCAGGACTTTCTTCGCACGCGCTGCCCAGAAAGGTCGGCCGGTGATCTTCACCGTGGACCAGTAGCTCGACCACCACGACTCGAACCGGCCCAGCGGACTGATCGGCAACCGACACGCTGTGCTGCTGAAGCGCGGGGCAATGCGAAGCCGTCCAAGCTGACTTCAGTTAGGGCGAGTGAGCTGGCCATGCTGTGGGTATCAGCATGAACGTCAGCAACGCCAGCCAGCGACGGTCGACCGGGGAAGTCTCAGTTGGCCGGTGGCGTCTTGGCCGCGAGTGCGGCCAGGCCGTCGAGCAGGGCGGTGAGGCCAAGGTCGAAATCGTATGCCGGGTCGGGTTTGTCGCCGAACTCGCTGAGTTTCAGCACGGTTGGAAACTGGCGTGTCGGGAGGGCATCGAGCAGATCGGCCAGACCGCTGCTGCTCGTGCCGCCCTGCCACGGACCGCCGTCGGATTGGCGGGCACCCAGGCTGAACATGCACGAGCACACCACGAAATGAATGACGGTGAAAAAGGTCTGCACCGTGAACTGCGGATCACACCCGTCGCGGTCCATCGCACGCCAGCACAACTCGCGGATGCGCATCGCGTTGGGCCCCAGCAGCGGCCCGCGGGCTACGGCCAAAACCACCGATTGGTGTGACAGGATCGCCGCTCGCAATCCGCGCGCGATCTGGTCGACGGAGTCGCGCCAGTTCAGCTCGGGGTCGGGTTCGGGGACCTCGCCGAGGATCAGATCCGCGACCTCGGTGAGCAGTTCGTCGCGACTGGCGACATGGCGATACAACGACGCGGATCCGGTGCCGAGTTCCTCGGCCACGCGACGCATCGTCAAGTCCGCCAGACCATCTCGATCGAGGATGGTCAGCGCGGCCGCACAGATCGTGTCGATATCGAGCCCGCGCCCCCGGGCGCGCTGACGCCGCAGATAGCGATCTCGCCACCAGATCGCTGATCCGATCGGTGCCGGCTGGGCATTGACGTTCTCATCCATTGCCGCCTACCCTACCCAAGCGGATCATCGATCGCTTAAATGCGACCACTGATCGCATACGAGGCGCGAACGCGATCGCTGCCTCGGATTCAGCTCAACGAGGAGACCCTCATGCGAGGACACAGGACGCGCTGTCTGGTTGCGTCGATCACCCTGGCTACCGGTGTGCTGAGCGCCGTCGCCCCGGCTGCGTCGGCCGAGCCGGGCCCCGAGCGCACCGAACAGGCTGTCGCGATCCCCGGAGTCGGCTCCGATGTGCGCGAGTCCGTCGTACGGGTGAAGGTGCCGCTGCCGGATTCGGCCGGCCCCCATCCGCCCGCCTGCGACTGGCTGTCCTACCTCCGATACCGAGATGCGAACGGTCCGCGAACCTCCGCCGACGCCGACCGGATTCTCATCGCTCAGCCAGGTGTGCTCGAAGGCGCCTCCGCGTTCGACACCGTGGCCCGCAACACGATTGCCGCCGCAGCCCAGCGCGGACAGCACGTGGAATTCTGGGCGCTGGATCGCCGATCGAATTGCTTGGAAGACCACACCGGGACCGATGCCGCCGTCGCCGCGGCGAAACCTGATGTCGCCGTGGGGTACTACTACCGCGGCGAGAGCATCGACGGAGGCCGGTTCGATGGCTACCGGTCCGGGCCCCAGCTGAAGTGGTTGTCCGCGATGGGAATCGAGCAAACGGTCCGAGACCAGTACGACCTGATGGTGGCCGAGCTGCCGGACAAGCACACCCGCCAGGACAAGGTCCTGTGCGGCGGGCATTCACTCGGCGGTGCTGTCACCGCGTATTTCGCACAGTGGGATTTCGATGGGGATCCCGGCTACGGGCAGTGCGCGGGATACTTCGCCCTGGACTCGGCGATCAGCCCCAATCTGCCGTTCGCACTGAAAGCCGAACTGGCCGCGCTGATCTCGGATGTCAGCGATGCCGATAGCGTTCGCGCCGCCGTGCAATCCGGGATCGTGCCGGCCTCGGTGAACGCGCCGGCGCTGATCAATCCGGAAACGATGAACCTACTCGCGATCGCTGGTGCGGCCGCGCAGATCGCGCCCGAGGACGAAAGCCCGCTGCTGCACCTGCAGGACACGAACATCGATGCGAGCCTGCGCATCCTGTTCTCCCGCAGTATCGGCCAAGCACTACAGCCCGGAGAGGTGGCGATCCGCAACGTGCGGCTGACCAACACCGCCGCGCTGGCGAGCTTGCTGGACAACAACTCTCAACCCTTGGCGTTCCTGCAAGCAGCTATGGGTTTCTACACCGGCGGACCGGTCGCAGACAAAGACTTCCCGATCCCCAACGCCTTGAACCTCGCCGAACGCCCCCTGACCGCGTCCCTGCTGGGACCCAACCGATACGTGGTGCCGACCGCGTACGGGCCGCTGTACGGATGGAACAACTACGACCAACTCCCCGCTGACCTACCGTCTGCCCCGGACGGACACCCGTACACCTCACCCGACAAGGAAGTCACCGACATCACACAGTTGGCACGCAGCCTCGCCGACCATCCGCTGGACTTCACCGAACAGTACTTTCCGACCGTGCTACTGGCCGAAACCGTGCTCGGCCCCACCCATCTGCAAAGCAAGCTCGAACATCCCGAGGGCCTCACCGTGCATCACACGATCGATCTGATCGGCGGCTCCGGACTCGCGATCGGCACCGAACCGCGATCGAACGGAACAGTCGGCAAGCTGACCACCGTCATCGCGCCCGGCTACCACCACCTCGACGTCCTCACTGCCGACGCACGCCAGAACAACAACCGCCCTGAACCTATCTCCACCGCGCTCGCGGACTTCGCAATCGACCAACGATGAAACCCTCACCTGCCCAAAGCATCCGACCCTGGAAGGCAACGTCTCCCCATGCACACTGTCCCCACCCTGCGAACCCTCGGCACCCACTTGGCAATAACACGGCTTCGGGTCGGCCGTGCCAGAGAATCACCACGGTGCCGGGGGCGTTGACCTTGGCGAGGCGCTCACACCTGCCTAAACGGCTGAACGGCGCATCGGCACCGCTCGGTTCGATGGCATGCCGGTGCTCTGGTGGGCGTTTCCTGTTGCCGGCGTAGACGATTCGGCTATCCATGCTGATCGATCGCTCTCAGCTCGGACCGATATCGGTACCGCGCATCTACATTGATTGTGTGCCCAAAGATTTCGAGCGCTCCGCCGAATTCGCGGTTGCGGGTGAACCGCGCGCCTATCGCCGTGAGGGCCAGGTGTTCCCGGGACTTCTGCTCATGGCCACGGCCAACGTCGACACTCAGCTGCAGCACACCGCTGTTCTGGTTGTCCGGCACGACCATCGTGGCAGTGTCGCTGTCGTGCGCCCAAATGGTTGGCGCACACAGCTTCCCGACGCGCGCACATGCCGATGTGCGTGCGTTGTGGCGCGCCCCATCCATGGTGAGCGTGGTTCCGAATAGACTCTTGGACCGGTCCTGTTGTTTCGGTGTGATCGGTCATCATCGGTTTCGTCGCTGTCACAGGAGGCTGGTATGGGTGCTCGTCTGCGGGGAATCGCCTCGGCATTGGTTTGTGCAG
This sequence comes from Nocardia sp. NPDC051756, assembly GCF_040681495.1. NCBI lineage: Bacteria > Bacillati > Actinomycetota > Actinomycetes > Mycobacteriales > Nocardiaceae > Nocardia > Nocardia sp. NPDC051756. Next base: position 249,703 of record NZ_JBFAYV010000010.1, read on the forward strand.
CGGTGTTGAGCGCTGGGAGCGATATTGCCGCGATCGCACATGCCGGGCCTGCCATCCAATTCCCGGATGTTGTGGTCGAGCCGGGTACTGGTCGGGCTGCTATCCGCCACGATATTCGGCCGGTGAGCGATGGGCTCGACGTGTCGCAGGAGGCGATTGACGCCTATAGCGCGCTGAAGGCGCAGAAGTTCCGTTTTGTCGTCTTGAAGATCGACGACTCCTTCCACCACGTCGTGGTGGAGAAGACCTCTGAGTCGACCAATCACGAAGACTTCGTCGAAGCGATGCAGGCGGGCGGGGAGAGTGTGGGCCGTTATGGTCTTTATGATTTCCGGTACGAACGTGATGGCAAGCAGCTCCGCAAGATATTTCTTATTATGTGGATACCTGGCACGGCAAAATCCAAGCAGCGGCACGCTTACTCCTCCGGTTTTGAGAGCGTCAAGAGGAAAATGTCGGACGTGATGCCCTACCGCGCGGACTCCGTCGGGGAGCTCTCCGACGACGCGTTTGATGAAGAGGCCCGCAAAACCCCCTGATCACTCAGGCTGGCAAGCAGCGGCTGACGTGGCACGCAACAACACCCACGACGGATTCCATCACGTCTGGGATATCAAAGCGGACCTTCACCTCGGTCGATACGAAGCGAAGCGAGACCCGGGCGGACGACCAGCCTGCAAGGCTCAGCGACGCCCTGTAATGCCGCGACCCGCGCGTTCGGGAATGTCCGCACATGCCGCGTGGCGGGCGTTGGTCGGCTGTTCAAATCTGTTGATCGACCCGGCTTCTCACCACGGGAAGCAGCCGAATATCGTGTGCCGCTCGGGGTTGTCCGAGCCCGGCTGACCCAGTTTGCTCGGACCGGGGCGAGGATTCGTGCGGTTCCAGGCGCCCTTGGATGACACGTCGGCGCATAGCGATTCCCATCCGTTGCCATGCGTTCCAGGGTGTAGGCGGTGTCGACCGATAGGCTCTCACCAGGCAAGCAAAGGCCGAGCCGATACTGCACTCTCGCAGCTCGGCCTCTCTCGAAGCTACTTGAATTCCTCCGCCAAACTGCACTTGGAACTTTCAATTTTGCCGGGAAGTGACACTAGTATATGGCCGGTGCAGTCGTAAGTTCCGTCTCCATTCCTGCTCTGTATGTAGAAATGGTAGTCGGAGGGGAGATCGAATTCCCCTTTCTTGGGCATCTGACCGTATAACTTGCAATTCCCAGTCGAAGTCAGCTTGGCGAATTTTTCACCGTTTCCGTCGAATTCATGGTGGTCGCAGACGTAGCTGATTCCATGTTTTCGGGCGGTGTCTTGCTCGTCGTCGGGGCTCGCGGCGGCGAGGGGTATGACCGTGATCCAGCTACCGACCGCCAAAACGGAAGCGGTAAGTAGGGCCATGGATCGGGGGCGAGCAAGGTGCATAGCGGTTCCCATCCGTAGAGGTGGACCAGCCTGTCTGGCTCACCGTACGTCCGTGTATTCGGACCGGCGACGATTCCGGATGGGAGTGTCCGCGCATCATCACGGGCCCGGTCACGCACGCCAGGAGCCATCCGGATGTTGGACCAACTCGCGGTCACCGGACCGCGGGACCAATGGACCTAGCAGCTGGTTCAGTTCGTCATCTGTCATCGTGCCGCCGTGTCCGAGGCCCACCCAGTCATAGGCATCTTTGAGAGCCTTTATGGAGGTCTCGAAGGCGTGGAACATGTAGCCGGCGAGCTGGATCTCGCGGTTTTGGACGGCCCCGAGCTCTCGAACCAGCCAGGTGCCAACTTTGGCTGGTGTTTCTCCTCGCTGAGCGCGTGTTCGCAGCTCACCTACGATGCGCTCCCTGTCGCGCACTGCGATCAGCCTCCCGATTGCGCTGGCGATGGTAGCGAAATCCGCGGTCAGTGTATCGCGATCCTTGCCTCAATGACCGGTGACGTTCCGTTCCATAGCGACGGACATCAAACCGATTCCTGATCGCAGTTCCTGCAACTGCTGATTGTTCCGAACTCCGCGCGCTCCGCTGAACACTCGGATTGTGTTTGGAACGCTCCGAACTAAGGCTTTGCCGATCTGGCAACAACCTTTGACGAAGCAGCCCGCCTCGACGAATACTTCACCAAGCGAGTCGAACCACCGCAATTCAGGCGCATCGAGGATGTGGAATAGAGCAGATATTGAGATGCGCTGATGGCGAAGGAGGAGAAGTGTCTACAGCATCTACACGCCGCACTATATTTGCGATTCGAAAACGGCCTTATCAGTCGAATAGAGGAATGCACCAGCTTCGTGCCGGTCGATAGATCTACCCGCGATGGCGCAGCCGGAACAAGCGTGCTTGCTGCTGCACTCTCGCGATCGGGAAATCAGGGGACTGCCATGGTGATGGTCGCAGCGATATCCGGTTTGCCGCCTCACGAACGTCACCGTCGAGGCGCGGATCATTCGAGAAAAAGTCATGAAATAGCCCGTGCTGAAAAGTGGAGACAATATGAGCGGTAGAACCTCTATACGCAATGTTCGTATTTTTGATGGTCAGCAGCTGTCCGAGCCGTCGACCATCGTGATCGATGGCGGCTCCTTTGGCACCGACAGCGCCGGATCGCGAATCGTGGATGGTGGCGGAGCTATCGCGCTGCCCGGTTTGATCGACGCCCACCTACATCTACAGGATCGTGCCACGCTGGAAAACCTCACGCGCTGGGGCGTGACCACCGGCCTCGATATGGCGATATGGCCTCCGGCGAAACTTGCCGGCCTGCGTCGAATTCCAGGGTTGACCGACATCCGCAGTGCCGGTACACCGGTCATGGGAGCAGAAGGAATTCACGCTCGCATGATTCCGGAACTGGTCGCCGACGGGGTGCTTCCAGAAGGCACGGACCCAGAGGAGGCCGTCAGGATCCGAATCGCCAACGGCTCGGATTACCTCAAATTGATCCTCGAGGGGCCCGGCGACGGTGGGCCAGACCCGACCACTGCTCGCGCGTTCCTCAATGCCGGTCATCGCGTGGGCAAGCTCGTGGTCGCGCATGCCGAATCTCACGCGGCCTTCGCCTTGGCCGTCGAGCTTGGCGCGGACATCGTTGCCCACGTCCCGCTCGGTGAACCGCTAGAACCCAGGCTCGTAGCGGCTATGGCTCGCGCGGGGACAGCGTCGACGCCAACTCTGATAATGATGGAGTCCATCGCGGCCCATCGCGGCACACCACAAGCCCTGCAAGGTGCATTCAGGAGCATCGGTGCATTACACGCCGCCGATGTTCCCATCCTCGCCGGCAGCGATGCCAACAGTCAGGCAGGCATCGAATACGGCGTAACCCTGCACCGCGAACTAGAACTGCTCGTCGACGCAGGTCTTACCGCGACCGAAGCACTGCGAGCCGCAACATCCCTACCCGCCCGCCACTTCGGACTCGAGGACCGCGGCAGGATCGAACCCGGGCGGCGGGCCGACCTGGTTCTCGTGGACGGCGACCCGACCGCTGATATACGCACTACCCGCAACATTTTCAAAGTCTGGTGTGGCGGCACCGAACACGGTCCGTTTTGACGTAGCTGGCGTAGTACAGCCACATACTCGGCCCGTTATGTCCAATTCCTCGCCGAAACAGCTCGTGAGCCCGACGGAAGCCCCAGGACACCGGAGGTGGCATCTCGCCCGACGATCTCTTTGCCCGCAATATCGGGCACCTTTGAGCGGCGCCTGTCGAGGAACTGTGCGCGGCGTTCCACGAAAAAGTGTCTTCACTGGGAACTCCTCGGCGGGATTCGACGACTTGCCAGCCGGACTGACGATGACGTGCGCGGCGCCAGGCCGATGATCCGACGGCGAGTTATGGCTTCTGCATACAGGTTCCGACGGTGATGGCAATCCATCCCGGTCACGCCTGGCGTCGGTCGGCTCCTCGTCGTCCATACATCGTTCGAGCGATCCACGGAGGTTGCGTGCGCCGGCCCACGTGTCCGCAAGGTGTCCTGGGCTCGTCCCGGTACTAGTAGCGGTCGTCAGTGGGGGCGGCGGTGGGTCGCAGGCCCGCGCTGGGTCTGCCAGGTACTCGAGTCGCGGAGCCTTGCCACGACATGCCACCCGACTTCGCCGAGCTGGTATCGCAGGTCTTCCTTGCGCAATAGTTCCAGTACGCCTTCGACGTGGTCGAGGGATGGCGGCGACTTCATCTCTGAGCAGACGGCGCGGTGGACTTCTGCGGCGGTGACGTCGCTGCCGGGCTGTATGGCGTCGACGACGACTGTTACTAGCTGCTCAAACCTTGCGTCCATTGACCTGTCCCACCTGGCAGCTGCACGCGTCGTCGGGTTCTGGCGTGCAGACGATCTGTCGGCAGACTGGCGGCCGGCCATATTCGGACCCTGCGGTATTCCCCAGGACAGGGGGCAGGAACGTCCTCTCATGGCTCCCCTTTATGTCAAGACGCTGCCGCGGGTGCGGGGTTAACCTTGTTGGTGGCAGGTCCGGGATGTGGCTTTTCCGAAGGATCGGTGTGCGGGGTGAGGCCGGTCGCGCTGGATTGCAGAGTCGTTCCCGAGTGCCCTCCCGGGCTTGCCTTTTCGCGTTGTCGCTGGTCGGCGAGCATGCGGGCGTAGACGACGTTGGAAAGCCGGCGTTTGAGTGAGCGCATCGATTCCATCGAGGTCTTTCCTGCGGCTTTGCGGGTGTCGAAGTAGACACGGCCTTGGGTCGGATTGCGTAGTTGGACCACGGCCATGATGTGCAGGATACGGTTTATGCGCCGGTTCCCGGCGCGGGAGAGTCGATGTCGCTGCTGTTCCCCGGAGGAGGCGTCCAGGGGCGCAGTGCCGTTCCAGGAGGCGAACCTGTCCCGGTTGCGGAAGCGGTGGATATCGCCGGTGTCGGCGAGAAGCCTTGCGGCGCTGGATGGTCCGATGCCGACCAAGTCCATCAACGTCGAGCCGCGGTCGATGATGAGTTGGCGCAACTCTTTGTCGGCCGCTTTGGTCTTGCGGTCGATGGTTTCGAGTTCACCGATAAGTTCGACGGCGAGCCGGCGTCGGGCTGTGCCGAGCGGATCGCGTGGTTTGATCGTCGCGATCAGTGTGCGTGCTTGCTTGGCGGACAAGAATTTCTTGGCTCCACCAGGGAAAAGTTCGAGCAGGAACCGGTGCAGGCGGTTGATGGTTTCGGTGCGGGCGCGGGCGAGTTCGTCGCGGCGGTCAGCGAGCATGCTCAGCAGGAGCAGGTCTGGATCGGGTTCGACCCGGCGCAGGTTCGGTGAGTGCAGTGCTGCCATCGCGACAGAGTGGGCGTCGACGGGGTCGGTTTTGCGGCCGTTGCCGGTGGCGAACACTCGTATTTGGGCGGAGAGTTTCGCTGGCACGTCCAGCACGGTTTCCCCGTCGTGGACCAAGCGGTGGGCGATGTGGCGGCCGATACCGTTGCAGCCTTCCACCGCCCACACCCTGTTTCCGAATTTCCTTCCAGCGGTGAGCATTTCGGAGTATCCGGCTTTGTCGGTGCCGTATCTTCCGGTAGTCAGGATCTTGCCGGTGTGGTCGATGATTTCGATGGTGGCTGAGCGTTTGTGTGGATCCATGCCGATGGTGATTGTCATCGGTGTCCTCCCTGGTCACCGGATGTTGTCGGCGAGGGAGGGCGACGCTACTTCGAGCTCGGGCAGACCCCTTTCCAGCCACTCCTCGCGCGGTGCCCGGCGAGAGGCAAGCCATGAGAGAGCCACACCAATGACGCAGGTGGGCAGCCGATTAGGGAGCTTCTCGTCGGACACCTGGACTAGATCCTGGCCGGGATCAGGTCCTGACACCAGTCTTAAGTAGCCGATGAGCGAGTGAGCTATACCGTCGGGACGCTGCCCCAGCACATCGGCTTGGAACCGGTCAGCAGGCAAAGAGCGTTGAGCGCCGCCTCCAGCAGATAGCCAGAGCCGGATGAGGATCCCGAATCACCGACGGGCGCGGAATTCGCGGCTACCGGGTGGTTCGGCACCGCCGCAGCGACCGGGGCGCTGCCGATGGCCAGCGCGAAGCCGACCGCCACTGTGGTGATGGATCTGCGGAAGCAGGTGGAATTGGTCTTCGTTCGCATGGTCGGTGACTATGCACCGACGAGTTGGGGTGGCCAAGCCCGGAGTTCCTTGGCCTTGCGACTCAGGCCAATTGCGCACTGAAACGTCACCCTGGACAACGCCCGCTTCTGCCGCAGTGCGGGCGTTCCGCGCGGTGAGCTGCCTCGCCACCCAGGGGGCTACTCAGCTCCGTCAGGAGCGTCCAGACCTGCCGAATTGCGCGTCTGTACTGGAGATGGGCTCAGTCATTCACTGAATTTGAAAA
>NZ_JBFAYV010000011.1:0-250603 GCF_040681495.1 Nocardia sp. NPDC051756
TCACCGACCCCAACACCCTCGCCGCAGCCACCAGCAACCTGCCCGGCACCTACAACTACAAACAACCCACCGGCAACAACCACGACAACAACAACAACGACAACAGTGGCGGCGGTAAAGGCGGCGGCGGAACAGGCGGCGGCAAAGATAGCGGCAGCGGAGGCAAGCCCGGCGGAAGCGACAGTGGCGCAGGCAAACCCGGAGCGGGAAGCGGCGGTAAGAGCGGCGCGGGGAACAGCCCGCACTCCAGCGCAGGTGCCGGACCGTCTCCCACCGGCCGCCCAGGCCCCACGCCCGCCAACTCCCCCGGTGGCGCCACCGGCCCACTCACCGATGCCACCGGGCCGCTGTCGACTCTCGCAAACATGTTGCAGCAGTTGAACTCCGGCGCTCTACTTGGCCCGTCCGGCGTTTCCGGCCCGTGGGGTGCGTCCGGTCCCTGGGGCGCCTCCGGCCCACTGGGCGCGTCGGGTCCCTTCGGACTCAACGTCTCTCCGGCCGGCGCCGGTGCCGGCGGCGGTTCAGCAGGCGCCGGAAGCAGCCCCACCAAGTCCGGTGTTCCGTCAACTCCCGTCGATGACAAGCTGTTTCCTCGCGCGGGCGCCTCCGGTGCCAAGACGGAGACCGAGGTCGCCCGGGCCGGCATAGCGCCGTCCGCCGCAATGCCCATGGGCGGCGGCTACCCGATGGGCGGTGGCATGGGTGGCGGAATGGGCGGCGCGCAGGGCGGTCAACCCCAGCAGCAGCGCAAACGCGCGGCCTACCTCGACGGCCCGGAGCACCTGGACGAAGCCGTCGGCGAGGATCCGTTGTCGGTCCGGCCCGTCATCGACCGCTGAGGCACCCCGACCCTCCGAGCCGAATGTGAGGCCCGCCCATGCGTTTCCATGTCGTCAACCTGCCCAACACGCAGACCACCAAGTACTACCAGCCCTGCGCCTACACCCAGAAGAACCGGCGCTTCGCCGAGATGATGACGAACCTCGGCCACGAAGTGTTCCTCTACGGCGGTGAGGAAAACACCGCGGCCTGCACCGAATTCGTCACCATAGTGACGAAAGCCGAGCAGGCCGAATGGTTCGGCGGCAACGACCTGTACAAGGAGCTCAACAATCTGACCTGGGATCCCTACGAGCCGCACTGGCTGATCTCGAATGAACGCGCGGTCACCGAGATCGCCAAGCGCCGGCAGGATCGCGACTTCATCTGCGTCCTCGGCGGCGGCAGCCAGAAACCGATCGCGGATATGTTCCCCGAGCTCATGACCGTCGAATTCGGCATCGGTTACAGCGGGGTGTTCGCCAAATACCGAGTCTTCGAGAGCTACGCCTGGATGCACGCCGTATACGGTTCGCGCACAACGGTTCCCGGCGTGATGAGTGCCCGCGGCGCGTTCTATGACGCGGTGATCCCGAATTACTATGAGGTGGAGGACTTTCCGTTCTCGGCCGAGAAGGACGACTACTTCCTGTTCATCGGCCGCCTGGTCGAGGCGAAGGGCATCCAGATCGCTATCGAGACCTGTCAGCGGCTGGGGGTGAAGCTCGTGGTGGCCGGTGCTGGTGAACCGCCCGCGGCCGATGTCGCCGAGTATGTCGGCGTTGTCGACCACGTGCGCCGCGGTGAGCTGATGAGCCGCGCCCGTGGGGTTTTCGTGCCCTCGCTGTATCTGGAACCGTTCGGCGGTGTGCATGCCGAGGCGATGTTGTGCGGTACGCCGGTCATCACCACCGACTGGGGCGTGTTCACCGAGACCGTGCAGCAAGGCGTGCAGGGCTACCGGTGCCGGAACCTCCAGGAATTCTGCACCGCCGCAGACTCGGTGGACAAACTCGACTATCAGGGGATCCGCGACTACGCGATCTCCAAGTTCTCGACCGATGTCGTCGCTCCCCAATACGAGGCGTATTTCGAACGTCTGCAAACCCTTTGGGGCGAGGGCTGGTACGCCGCGTAAGGAGATGGTCATGACGACAGCACCGCACACCACCGGTGTCCGGCCGACGACCCGACGGAACCTGGTAGTCCTTCGGGCGGGCGACGCGTCGCTGCACGAAGAATGGCTCGCGGGACCGCACCCACGGACTTGGGATCTGGTGGTCAGCTACTTCGGCGACGACCCGCACCGATTTCGCGCCGACGGCGTGATCCGACTGGATCGCAAAGGGCCGAAATGGCCCGCCCTGCACCATGTCCTGACCGTCGACCTGGCCGCGACGCTCGCCGACTACGACTACGTCTGGCTCCCCGACGACGACCTCGCCACCGACACCTACACCATCAATGAACTATTCGAATACGCTGCGCAGTACCGTCTTTCGCTCACTCAGCCCGCGCTCACCGAAGACAGCTACTACACCCACGAGATCACCCTGGTCGATCGCCGGTTCGAGCTTCGATACACGAATTTCGTGGAGATCATGGCACCGTGCTTCAGCCGGGAGTTCCTGGCCCGCTGCCTACCGACGTTCGACGCGACCCAAACCGGTTGGGGCCTGGACTTCCATTGGCCGCGGTTCGCGCCGGACACCTCATCGATCGCCATCGTCGACGCAGTCACGGTCCGGCACACCCGCCCGGTCGGCGGGCCGAATCTGACGGCGGCACGGGCAGCCGGCGTGAATCCCCTGACGGAGTATCACGATTACCTGGTCACGCATGGGATCCACGACCTCACGACGCGGATGTTCCGGGGCGTCGGCGCGGACAAGCGAGCGCGGGCAGCGGAACCGACCGCGATCTGCGTCAGCATCGACGCACCGCATCCCGGGCTGGCGACCTGGTTGAAACATCATGCGGCACACGCGGATCTGATCATCGTCTACACCGACGATTCGGTCGTGCGGGCCACCGTCGAGGAACTGTGCGCGGAACAGTCCGTGCTCCTGCGTGACCGGGCCCCGGACAACGGCGCCGCGGCGGACCGGGAGGTGGCCGATATTCGTTCCGCCGTCGCGACCGCCCTCACGGCCGGAGTGACCTGGTTGCTTCCACTGGGCCCCGACGAACTGTTCTACGACGACGGCCGCCGACGCTGGCAGATTCCCGGCGCTGGTCAGGTGACCTTCCTCGGCCACGAGGCCATCCCCGTCGGTCGCCAGGTGACCGATCCGTTCCACGAATGCACCGTGTTCCGGGTCAGCGGCCGTTCGCCGTTCCAGGACACGCCGGCCAACCGCAGCGCCGTTCGGCTCGGCCCACACGTCACACCGGTCGACCGACATGGATTCACCGGATTCACCGACCCGGGCACGATGGTCACCGCGCCGCTGATCCTGCACTACCCGTACCCGAGCTTCGAGAGCTGGCTGGCCCGTGCGGCCGCGGCGGCCGCGAGCGGGGGGACCCTCGCGCTGAACTTCGCCCACTACTCCCGCGAACTGTTGCAGGTAGCCGTCGCCCACGACCGACTCGACGGCGCCCGCGCCTGCTTCCAAGCCGGGATCCCCTCGGATGGCATGATCGACCGCATGGTGCGCGCCGGCGAACTCATGCGCGCGTACCCGACCCGGGGCCTCCCCTACGCGATGACCAATCGTCAAGTGCCAGCACATACTTCGGCTTAGCCCGGAAAATCGGTTTGCCTCCGCGGTTGTTGTTCGTACCGTGAGCGAATGGATTGCGTAGAGGTCAGGCGGATGCGTACGGACGACTTGCCCGACGCGGAACGCACTTCCGGAGCGGTCTTCCTCGACAGCGATCGACGTGATCGGCGGGTCAGTGAGCCCGAACCCGAACCTCGATCGGAAGATGCCGCCGAGCGGTGGATCGAGCGGATGCGCTACTTCCTCGGGATCGATCCGCAAGGTTGCTGGGTCGCTGCCGACGGTGCGCAGATCGTCGGATTCGCGGTCGCGCAGAACCGAGATCGCCTGTGGTACTTGGCGACCTACGGTGTCCTGTCGAGCCGGCAGGGGCACGGCATCGGGAAACGACTGCTCGACGCCGTCCTGACCCACGCCGACGGTCGCCAGGGAATGTTCTCCTCCTCAGTACATCCCGGCGCCACGCGACGCTACCGATTGGCCGGGTTCTCGCTGCACCCCCAGATGCGCATGTTCGGCACCGTCGATCGCACCAAGCTGGCGGCGGTGACCGGACTGTCCGACGGGTCGGCCGCGGACTTCGACTGGATGAACCGGCTGGACCAGCGGCTCCGCGGGGCCGGCCATGGGCCCGATCACCAGTACCTGCTGGCCGGTCACCGCCTGGTCGTGTCCCGGGCCGGCGACGAGCCGGGTTACGTTTACCTCGACCACCGAGGACGGCCGATTCTGCTTGCCGCCGCCGATCAGCGGACCGCGGAAAAGCTACTGTGGGAAGCGCTCGCCTCCACAGACGGCGACACGCTCGTCAACTGCATCACCACCGCGAACGAGTGGGCGATCGACGTCGGACTGGCCGCCGGACTCCGTCTCGGCCAAGAAGGTTATCTCGCCGTTCGTGGCATGCCGACTCCAGCGCCCTACCTGGCCAGCGGGCAGTTCCTTTGAATCGCGGGCCTGTCCTCCGGAGCGGTTTTCGGGTGGTTGACGCTGCGTGATGCCCTAGAGTTTGGGCGAGCGCACGTTACGAGATCCGCGACGATGGGGTGACGTTCGATGGTCGAGCATGTGGCTAAAGCGGGAACCGCCGGGACATTTCGCAATGCGTTGAATCCGGCGGCTGATCCGTTCCTGACCTATTACGCAGGGAACTACTACCTTTCGACCAGCCAAGGCACCGTCTTGCGGATCTGGAAGGCTACTTCACTGGGCGATCTGGCTGCCGCACAACCGAATACGGTGTGGTGCGACCAGGACCCCGCACGCAACCAAGACATGTGGGCGCCGTCTTTCCGTCTGCTCGACGGGCATTGGTACTTCTACTACAGTGCCGGCGACGGCACCCGCGACGGACACCGCCTCTATGTCTTGCGGTCGGAGGGCTCGGATCCGTTGGGCCCGTACACTTTCGCCGGCCAACTCGGCGCGCCCGAAATGTGGTCGATCGACCCGGAACTGCTACAGCTCGGCGGCCGGCTCTACCTGTTGTGGGCCGGCCCGAACAACCTCCTGCACATCGCCCCGATGAGCGACCCCGTCACCGTGTCCGGCCGAGCCGTGTACCTGCCCTCGGCCGGTGGATGCGACGAGGTACGCGAAGCCCCGACGACAATCCAGCGCAACGGCACCACCTACCTGGTCTACTCCACCTGCGACACCGGAAAACCCGACTACCAGCTGTGGATGCATTCCCTTCCACCCGGCGCAGACCCCCTCGTACCCGCCAACTGGCACCAGCACCCAACCCCACTCTTCACCCGCAACGACCCCGCCGGCGTCTTCGGCCCAGGCTCCAACGGCTTCTTCCAAAGCCCCGATGGTACCGAGGACTGGATCGTCTACCACGCCAAAGACACCAGCGAATACACCTACGACCGACGAACCACCCGCGCCCAAAAATTCACCTGGAACACCGACGGCACACCAGATTTCGGCAGCCCACTCTCGATGGACACCGACATCCCATTACCCTCCGGTGATCCCGCAGCTTCGAATGCCGCCGACGATCGGGCGTGAGCGACCGGACGGCAGGCGAGCCGACAAATGCTTTGTTCACGACGTTCCCATCCGTGCGCCGAAGGATTGATAACTCAGGAGATCTTGCGGCGGTAGGTGAGCATGGCGAAGAAGTAGGCGACTGCGAGGATGCCTAGGCACCAACCTAGGGCGATCCAGATGTCGCCGCCTACTGGTTGTTCGGTGAACAGGTTGCGGACGGCGTTGACGATGTAGGTCACCGGTTGGTTCTCGGCGAATGCGCGGACCGGGGCAGGCATGGAGCCGGTGGGGACGAAGGCCGAGCTGATGAAGGGGAGGAAGATCAGGGGGTAGGAGAAGGCGCTGGCGCCGTCGGCGGTTTTCGCGGTGAGGCCGGGGATTACGGCGATCCAGGTCAGGGCGAGGGTGAACAGGATCAGGATGCCGGCTACGGCGAGCCAGGCCAATACTCCTGCGCCGGAGCGGAAGCCCATGAGCAGGGCGACGAGGACGACGACCACGACCGAGATCAGGTTGGCTACGAGTGAGGTCAGCACGTGCGCCCACAGCACCGACGACCGCGCGATCGGCATGGATTGGAAGCGTTCGAAGATGCCGCCCTTCATGTCCAGGAAGAGCCGAAATGCGGTGTAGGAGATGCCCGATGCGATGGTGATGAGCAGGATGCCGGGCAGCAGGTAGTTCACGTAAGAGTCCGAGCCGGTGTTGATCGCACCGCCGAATACGTAGACGAACAGCAGCATGAAGGCGATGGGCATGATCGTGGTCGTGATGATGGTGTCCACGCTGCGCGTGATGTGCCGCAGGGACCGGCCGAGCAAAGTGGCGGTGTCGCCGAAGAAGTGCGTGGTCATGAGTGTTCCTTAGTCGTCACGGCTTCGTCGCCGACGAGGGAGAGGAAGACGTCTTCGAGAGTTGGCTGCTTCTCGACGTATTCGACTTTGGCGGGTGGGAGCAGTTGTTTCAGCTCGGCGAGGGTGCCGTTGACGATGATTCGGCCCTTGTGCAGGATGGCGATCCGGTCGGCGAGTTGTTCTGCCTCGTCCAGGTATTGGGTGGTGAGCAGGACGGTTGTGCCTTGGCCTGCGAGATCCTTGACCGCTTGCCACACTTCGAGGCGGGCTTGCGGGTCCAGGCCGGTGGTGGGTTCGTCCAGGAAGATGATCGGCGGGTTGCCGATGAGGCTCATGGCGATGTCGAGGCGGCGGCGCATACCACCGGAATACGTGGAGACTTTGCGAGTGGCCGCGTCGGCCAAAGAGAAACGGGCGAGCAGGTTGTCGGCGATCGCGCGGGGGTCGTCGAGGTGGCGCAGCTTCGCCACCAGCACGAGATTCTCCCGGCCGCTGAGGATTTCGTCGACGGCGGCGAATTGTCCGGTGAGGCTAAAGGATTCGCGCACGTTCGCCGCCTGGGTGGCGACGTCGAAGCCGTTGACGACGGCCGTGCCCGCGTCGGCTTTGAGTAGCGTGGCGAGGATTCGGATGACGGTGGTCTTGCCGGCGCCGTTCGAGCCGAGCAAGGCGAAGATGCTGCCGTGCTCGACCTCGAAGTCCACGCCGCGCAACACATTCAGGTCCTTGTAGGACTTTTCCAGGCCCTGTACGCGGATTGGTGGAGCTTGCTGTGTCGTCATCGGGCGGCCCTGCCTTCGTTGTCCGCAGATGCGGCCACGGCGTCGACCTGGACCGACACCGTGCCGATCCGGGTCGGATTGATGCGTTGAACGTTCATGTGATCACCCTTGGGGTTGCTACACAGCATATACGTAGATGTATACGTAGATACTATAGGTATAGCTATACGTACACACAAGTGGCAGTTGTGTGGGAGTTGAGAGTTCATGATTGAGGCGTCCGCAAGTACGGAAACCCCAGTTCAGAGACCTATATAGCGTCGTCGAGGACGCGCTCGACGTGCGCGAGGTAGTCGAGCAGATCCCCGATTTCGGCCAGCGGCACACCCGCTCCGGCCAACGTTCGGACTTGCACCAGCCGCAGTAGCTCGGCAGGTCGATACCGGCGAGCGCCGGAACTGTCGCATTCCGGTTCCCCGACCAGGCCGTGCCGGTGATACTCCCGCAGCGTGGCCACCGTGACGCCGGCGAACGCCGCCGCCCGGTCGACAGTGAACCCGTCTCGCGCGGTATGCATTGTCCCGCAGTACTTCTCAGGAACCCGCGCTTGCGCTGTCGGCATCGCCCTAACTTTTCTCTCCGGCAGCGCGCTCGATGGCGGTGATCAGCCGCTGCTGTTCACGGCTCATCCACGACTCTTCCTGATAGTTCCGCGCAAACGCCTCGATGAACTCCACCGGATCCTGACCGACAACCTCGCGGATAGGCGTTCCCTCCGCCGCGCTCTGCTCGAACAGGTCGAGCAGGTCCTCGAACAGCGAAACACCGCCGCCCGACCCGGAGTAGTTCACGTACCGTTCGAAAGCATCTACGGCCGTATGATACGGCGCGGGAAGCTGTTTCACCCGCGCCTTGTACTGCCACCAGCGCCGCTTCTCGCCGAGGTCGCCGATCACCTTTTCGATGAACATGGTCACTTGCCTCCTTCATGAAGTTGTTCGAGCCGTTCCGCGAGGAATCGCCAGGTGCTCCAGAACTCGTCGAGGTATTCGCGCCCCTGCGCGTTGAGCGAATACACCTTGCGCGGCGGACCCTTCTCCGACGGGATCTTCTCCACGTCGACCAGATCCTTCTTCTCGATCCGGACGAGCAGGGCGTAGATGGTGCCCTCGGCGATGTCGGCGAATCCCTGCTCACGCAGCCACGCCGTGATCTCGTATCCGTACGCGGAACGCACGGACAGGATCGCCAGGACAATGCCCTCCAACGTGCCTTTGAGCAGCTCTGTCATCTGCTTGCCCACGGATCACCTCCCACTACTCAATATCACTGACTACTAGTAGATAGTAACACTGAATAGCGGCAAGGCAAGGGGCCCGCAGCACGTGCTCTGAACCCCTTCCCCGCTCTACGAATAGAACGGTTTCTCCAAGCACCCCAACATGATTCGGCGCAGACCGCCCCGTCGAGGGGACGGTGAGCAATCCCCCACAACCTTGGGCATGACGCCCTACCCGGGGGCGGCGATGATGTGACTACCGAATGGAGATGATCCCTGGGGGGATTCGATGGTTTCTTTCGCCGATTTGCGGGATGCTAAGCCGGATCTGTGGCAGGTGGCTGCCGATGATCTGTTGGCGGTGTCCAAACAGACCGAGCGGACTGCGGACAATATTCATGCCAACGGCATCAAGGCGCTCGAGAACAGCTGGCCGGACAACACCGGTACCCGGGCCCGCGAAACCCTGGTCAAGGTCGCGAATCGGATGGTGAACGCGAGCATTCTGTCCCGCGGTGCGATGACCGCGCTCGACGCGCTCCAGGATTCGGTCGCCATCGCGCAGCGCGAATTGACCGCCGCCGTGAATTACGCGACCGCGCAACAGTTCTCCGTGGCGGCGGACGGATCTCTGAGCATGCCACCGGACGGCGAGTTCAGCATCGCCAAATATCTGTCGATGCTGAGCACCCAGCGCATGATCAACGACGCGATCGAGGCGGCCACCCAGGCCGATCAGGCGTGCGTGGAGGCGATCGCCGCGGTCAATGTCGATCCGGACAACGTGACGCAGGAAGACGCGCAGAGCAGGCAGAGCGAGGCGGTGCGCAAGGCGCTCCAAGAGATGCGGAACCTGCTGCCCGACGGATTGTCTCCACATCAGGTCGAGCAATGGTGGAAGGCACTCACGCCCGAACAACAGCAGCAACTGATGCGCGCGGTGCCCGTCGAACTGCACAACCTGGCCGGAATTCCGGACGACGTGAAGAAACAGCTCGCCGACGACGGCCGCGGCTACGATCCGGTGAAAACGGTCCGCTGGGCGCTGGAAAATGCCAACAACACAGACATCGACGTTTTCGGCAACAATTGCGCGAACTTCGCCTCGCACTCGCTGCGGGAAGGCGGCCTGAAAGACAAGATGGACTTCTGGAGCTGGGGCACGCTGGACAGCGACAACTGGGGCACCTCGTTGGCGGGCGACGCGGGTGTCCCCGGCATAGAAGGCAAAACGCACACCCGATCCTGGTATAACTCGGACGCGCAGCGACAGTTCTTCCTCGAGCACGGCGGCGCCGAGGTGCCGCCGTCGGCCGCGAAACCAGGTGACATCGTGTACTTCAATTACAACGACGGTCCGGGCGGTCACCCGGACGGCGAGAGCCACCACACGGCCGTGGTCACCGCGGTCCTGCCCGACGGTGAAGTGCTGTACACACAGCACACGCCGGGTGCGGCGAACCAGAGCCTGAACGACCGCCTGCCGATGGTCGAGCAGGGCGAGGGGCGGCAGGGGATCACGATCGTCCGCCCGAAGGAAACATGGTGACCACGGCGCCGGCCCGTACCGCCGAGTGGTCATCCGCCGCCCTCGGGCTGGTCGCACTCGTCGGATCCGTTGCCGCGTACGGGGTTCGGCATGCGCGGCGGCAGGATTGGCAGGACCTGGTCGTCGGCACCCGCTGCCGCACGATCCCGCCGCTGCCGAACGTCACGGCGTTGAACTGGCTCGGAATCGTGTCGAGCGTGGTCGCGATCATGGCATTCGCGTACTACTGCCGGGTGGTCGTTCGCGGGCGCGGGACGTCGCTACGCGTCGTGATCGGCGCATTACTCGGAGTGGTGGCCGTCGGCTGTGTGGTGATCGGACTGCTGTTCGTGACGACCACCCCGACCGATGCGCACGACGGTTTGGACGGCAGCGGATTGCCCTGCGCCAGCGGGTAATCCGTTCGGGGAGAGGAAGTTCGATCATGACCGACGAGATCAACATCGCGCCGGGTGAGGTGAAACAGTCCGGCTCGACGATTTCGACCGAAGCAACCGAGGCGCGCACGGCGTTGAAGGCGATGTTCGACTCGGCGCAGCCGGCCGCGGACGGGAACAAAGGTTTCGCGTCCGGCCCTGCCCTGGTCACGTATTCCAACGGGCTGAAAACCGAGATGGAGGGCACAATTACCGATCTCGAGACGACTGGCCAGAAGATCGTGGCGGCGGCGGAGACGTTGCAGGGCATGGACGTCGACAACGCCACCGGTATCAGCCGGGTCGCCACCGCGCTCAACGGTTTGGGCAAGCCGCCGCAGTAGTTACTGTCGGATCAGTTGGCGCAGTGCGGGATTCGGTCCGTCGGGGTGTGTGATCACGGCTGGGCGGGCGTGGACCTGTTCGACGGCTCGTCGGCGTAGTTGTGCGCGGTCTTGTTTTCCGTTGCAGGTCAATGGGATTCGGCGGGTGCGGACGAAACGGCTTGGTACCGATGCCGACGACAGTTGTCGACCGAGGCAGGCGCGTAGGCGGCGGAACAGAGCTTCTGGTTCGCATTCGGTGTCGGTGGGTTGGATCCAGGCGACCATGGTGGTGTCGTCATCGACGTCGACCGCGACCACCACGGCTGCGGCGACCCCGGGATCCGCGAGTAGATGCTGCTCGATCTCCCCCGGCTCGATTCGCTGACCGCGGATCGTCACCTGGTCGTCGACGCGGCCGAGATACTCCAGTTCGCCGTTGACCAGCCGTACTCGGTCGCCGGTTCGGTAGAGCCTCGACACAGACGAACCCGCGGGGGCTGCGACGAACGCTCGCGCGGTCAGGTCGGGACGGTTCAGATATCCGGCTGCTATCGGGATGCCGCCGATGTGCAGTTCACCCTCGTCACCAGGGCAGACCGGCAGTCCGTCGGCGTCGAGGACACTCAGCACGCAGTTATCGATCGGCCGGCCGATGTACACCGCGTCGATGTCGGCCGGGTTGCTCGGACAGGTCCAGGCCGTCACGTCGATCGCGGCCTCGGCCGGGCCGTACAGATTGTGCAGCGCGGCGGGCAGTGTCGCCACGAACTCCCTGGCCACGGGCACCGGGAGCGGCTCACCACCACAGAACACGTGCCGCAACGACGTACACCGGGCAGCGTCCGGCCACCGCAGGAACTCCCGCAGCATGGACGGCACGAAATGGCAGATGGTGATCTGGTGCCGCGCGATGGCCTGTGCGACCGCGACCGGGTCGCGATGTTCCGCCGACGCCAGGAAGACGCATCGCGCACCCGCGATCAGCGGCAACAGCAGTTCCCAGCCGGAAACGTCGATCGAGACCGGTGTTTTCTGCAAGATCCGGTCATCGGCGCCGACCCCATACGTCTCGCGCATCCATTCCAGGCGATTGCCCAACGCGCGAACAGACACGACGACACCCTTCGGTGCGCCCGTGGATCCCGAGGTGAACAGCACATAAGCGGGTTGATCGGCCGGCACCTCCGGCAACGGGTCGAGCTCGTCCGTGTCGGCCTCCCGGGGCAGATCCAGCGCCCGCAACCCGCACTCGACGACCAGTTCCCGACCGGCACCGGTCACCAAAGCCACTGCGCAGTCGGCGATCTCGGTGACCTGCCGCATCCGCGCCGTGGACGCGCTCGGGTCGACCAGCAGGTAGGGCAGCCCGGCCTTGAGCACACCGAGCAATGCGACGAGCAGGGCGGAGCCGCGCGGTACCGCGATCGCGACGGTCCGCCCCCGCGGCGCGCTCGTGCGGAGCAGCCGGGCGACGCGATCCGAGCGCAGCTCCAACTCGCGATAGGTCAGCTCACCGCAGCCGTCCGCGGCGGCGATCGCCCCCGGCGCCCGCGTCGACGCCGCCCGGACCAGACCCGGAATGCCGTGCCGGAAACTCCGCTCAACGGTTCGGCCACGCAGCTCCAGCGCCGCCACCGAGTATTGCTCGTGCAACAAGACCTCCACGCTCCAACTCAGTCCCTCGATGACCACGGTAGGCCGCGGAATCCCCCGGACATACGGCCCTGACGCAACCTTTACGAGGCGGGAGACGCTGGTCACGTAATCGGAGCGGGAGCGTCTCGGTGCGGTCAGGTGGTCAGGCGCAGCCAGGCGGTGGCGAGCGCGTGGTGGCCGGCCGCGGTCGGGTGGACGCCGTCCGCGGACCAGTATTCCGGTCCGGTTGTGGCGGCGAGTTCGGCGAACATGGTGTCGGCCGGAATGAGGTGAGCATCGTACTTTTCCGCGAGTGCGTGCACCGCCTCGATCTTCGGGTCGAGATCGGCGCGCCACTCCTTGCGCTCTTCCGGTCCGACCGACGCGACGCCGGCCTCGACGACGCCGTCGATGGGCAGGAGGAACGGTTCGATGAGGATCAGCTGGGTGCCCGCTGCGGCGAGGGGTGCGAGTAGGCGGTCGTAACCCGCTTGGAACTCTTCCACGGGGATCACATAGCCGTCCGGATCAAGAGTATGCCAGCCCATGTCGTTGACACCGACGAGGATCGATACGACGTCCGGGTGAGCGTCGAGTACATCTGTCTGCCAACGTGTTTCGAGATCCACCACCTTGTCGCCGGCGTTCGCGGTGTTCAGCCACGTGACGGGGCGGTCGGGGTGGCGGAAGCACCATTCGCCCGCGACTCGCAGGGGGTAGGCGCAACCGGTTTCGTCCTCATCGACCGGTCGACGGAGGTCGGTGATCGAATCGCCGGTGAACATCACGGTGGTTCCCGGGCGGAGGGTGATCGTCATTTCCGTGCTTCCTATCCTGCCTGAATTTCAGTGCGTGGTAACGAGTTCCGAGCTGGACAGCGGGAGCGGACCGCTGCGGAAGAGCAGCGCGGCCAGGGCAGCGGCGCAGAGGAAGACCGCTGCGGCGATCCAGAACACGAGGTGGTATCCGGCCAAGGTTGCTTCGGCGATCGCGGCGGGCTGTGCCGCGGTCGCCGGATGGTGGGCGAGCCTGTTCGCGATGACCGTCGTGGCGAGTGAACTGAACACCGCCGTTCCGAGGGATCCGCCGATCTGCTGGGCGGTGGTCACCAGGGCGGCCGCTACTCCGGCGTCGTGCGGGTGAACTCCGCTGGTCGCGGCGTTCTGCACCGGGCCGAAGATCAAGCCGAAGCCGATGCCCGTGACGAGCAGAGCGGGCAGGACGGCGCTGACGTAGCTGGAGTCGGTGTGGATGCCGGTGAGGAGCGCCATGCCGATCGCGGCGAGCACGCAACCGATCGGGACCAGCGGCCGAGGTCCGGTGCGCGGCAACAACACTGCGCCGGAGAAGACCGCGCCCACCATGACCGACGCGATCATCGGAAGGAACGCGACTCCGGTCAGAACTGGGGAGAATCCCAGCATGTTCGCCAGGTAGTAGGTGAGGAACAGGAAGACGGCGAACATCCCGATTCCGGAGATTCCGAGCGACAGGTACGCCGCTCCGCGGACCCGGTCCAGGATCACCCGCAAGGGCAGCAGCGGATGTTCGGTGCGGAGTTCGATCAGCACGAAGGCGGCGACGAGCGCGACGCCCGCCAGGACCGAACCGATCGTCCGGAAGTCGTTCCAGCCGTGCGTTTCCGCGGTGCCGAGACCGTAGACGATTCCGACCAAACCGAGGACCACAGTGACCGTGCCCGCGATGTCGGGGCGGGTCCGCTCCGGTCGATCGCCGTCGCGCAGGAAGATGATCCCGCCGATGAACGCGACCGCGGCGATGATCAGGTTCACGTAGAGGCACCACCGCCACGAAAGACTCTGCGTGAGAACGCCTCCCAGCAGCAGTCCGACCGCGCCGCCCGCACCGGAGATCGCGCCGAAGATGCCGAACGCGCGGCCGCGTTCCTTCGCGTCGTCGGCGAAGGTGACCGACAGCAGCGACAGCGCCGCCGGTGCGAGCATCGCGGCGAACGCGCCCTGGCCGATCCGGGCGATCAGCAGCATCGAGAAGTCCACGGCGGCACCGCCGAAGGCCGACGCGACGGCGAATCCGCCTACGCCGATGAGGAATAGCCGTTTGCGGCCGAAGAAGTCCGACAGACGTCCGCCGAGCAGCAGGAGGCTGCCGAAGGCGAGGGCGTAGCCGGTCAGCACCCATTGCCGGTAGTCGGCGGGAAAGCCCAAGTCCTGCTGGGCACTCGGTAGTGCGATGTTCACGATGGTGGAGTCGAGGATGTCCATCAGCTGGGCGAGGCCGAGGACGACCAGGGCCATCCAGCGGTTCGGCACGCCGGCCCCCGCTTTCCGCGGCGCTGCTCTGACGGTTTCGGTCGATGACGTGGTGGAGGTGTCAGGGTTCATGGTGCTCTCTCATGGGATGTGGGCGTGACGAGGCCGGCCGCCAACGCCATTGGCGGCCTGAGGTTTTCGGATAGAGGTCGGGTCAGTCGACGAGCAGCACGAGCTTTCCGCGCACCTGGCCCGTCTCGCCGGCGCGGTGTGCTTCAGCGACTTCGGCCAGGGGGAAGGTGCGGCCGACGGGCAGGACGAACCGGCCGGATTCGATCAGCTCGCCGATCTGGTCGATCACGTACAGCGCGCGGCCAGCGTCTCCCCTGCTGAACCGCACACCGTGCTGCTCGGCGCCGGCGAAGTCGGCGAGGGTGACCACATGCGCTGCGCCACCGGCGAGTTCGATGAGTTCGGGCAGGATGCCGCTGCCGGCCACGTCGAGCGCGAGGTCGACACCGTCGGGTGCGAGTGCCCGGACCCGCTCGGCCATGCCCGCACCGTAGGCGACGGGTTCGGCACCGAGCGAGCGCAGGAAATCATGGGTGGCCGGGCTACCGGTGCCGATCACGCGGGCACCCCGGGCGACGGCGAGTTGGACCGCGGCACTGCCGATGCTGCCGGAGGCGCCGCTGACCAGCAGTGTGCTGCCGCTTCCGACGCCCAGCTGGTCGAGGGCGCGTGCTGCCGTCTCGAGCGCGGCAGGCAACGCGGCGGCGTCGGCGAAACCGAGCGATGGCGGGATGGGAGCGTAACAGGCCAGCACGGCCAGTTCGGCTTGTGCGCCGCTCTCGGCGGAGAAGCCGAACACGCGGTCGCCGAGGGCGACGTCGGTGACATCGGGACCGAGTTCGTCGACGATGCCCGCCGCCTCGTACCCCAGGGTCTGCGGGAGTTCCTCGTCCATGAGTCCCTGGCGCTTCTTCCAGTCGCTCACGTTGACGCCCGCGGCGCGCACGGCGATCCGGACCTGACCGGGGCCCGGGTGCGGATCCGGCAGGTCGACGATTTCGAGGACGTCGGGGCCGCCGAACCGGCTGAACTCGACTGCCTTCATGAGGTGCTCCGTTCTCGCCGCAGAGGGCGCGGATGGATGGGCACGTCGGGCGTGCCGAAGCTGACTCGCCAAGACTGCTCCGTGCCGCTCACACGGGGCGCACACCACGCTGACACGGGAACTGCCCTGATGTGAGGACCCGGGTGGGAGTGCGCGAAGATCGGGGGATGAACGGGGATGCGCGACTGCACGTCACGCTGCTGGGCGCCTTTCAGGTGTCCCGCGGTGAGGCTGCGCTGTCCGTTCCCGGGGCGCGGTTGCAGGGGCTCGTCGTTCGGCTGGCGCTCGCGGGTGGACGGGTGGTCCCGCAGGGGGTGCTGGTCGACGCGATCTGGGCGGCAGATCTGCCGGCCGATCCCGCGCACGCCTTGCAGGCGCTGGTCTCACGGCTGCGGCGGATTCTCGGCTCGTCCGGGGATGTCGTGCAGGTCGCGGGCGGATACCGGCTGGCGGTGGACGACGTGGACGCGGTGCGGTTCGAGCAGCTCGCCGCGGCCGGGCGTGAACACCTACGTCGTGGTGACGTGAACGCGGCGGCGGCCGCGCTCGGCGAGGCCGTGCAGTTGTGGGGTGACCGGCCCGGCGTCGAACCCTCGGTCGTCGCCGCGGCGGCGCCCGCCGTGGCGGCTCGGCTGGCCGGCGCCTCCGTCGAGGCTGTTGCCGATCTCGCCGAGGCCGAGTTGTCGCTGGGATGGCCGGATCAGGCCGCCGATCGACTGACCGCGTTGCTCGCCGAGCAGCCTGTCCACGAGCGAGCGGCCGCGCTGCTCATGGACGCGCTTGCCGCCCAGGGTCGCCAAGCCGAGGCGCTTGCCCTGTACGAGCGGGTCCGCGAATCCCTCGCCGACGTTCTCGGCACCGACCCGGGTGCCGCTCTGCGCGAGCGCCACCTGAGTCTGCTTCGTGCGGATCAGCCTGCGCCACAAGCCGACTCGACCAATCTGCCTGCGCCGCTGACCAGCTTCATCGGCCGTGACGACGACCTCGCCCGCATCGACACGCTGCTTGCCGCCGGGCGCTTGGTCACCGTGCTCGGTCCCGGTGGGGCAGGCAAAACGCGGCTCGCCGTCGAGTCCGCGCGCCGGCGTCGCCACGAATACCGTGACGGCGCTTGGATGATCGACCTCGCTTCTGTCACCGAGCCGTCGAAGGTCGGCGCGGCGCTACTCACTGCGATCGGGTTGCGCGGGTCGGCGTTGTTCGAGGCCTCGGCCAAGCTGCGTGGCGACCCGGTCGGCGAGCTGGATGTGCTGGTCGATCAGCTGAGCGGGCGGGAATGCCTGCTCATGCTGGACAACTGCGAACACCTGATAGACGCTGTAGCCCAGCTGATTTCGGCGCTCCTCGCTCGCTGCGCCGGGTTACGCGTGCTGGCCACGAGCCGCGAACCGCTGGCGATCGACGGCGAAGCGCTGGTCCCTCTCGGCCCGCTCGCCGTGCCTGAGCCGGACGCGGACATCGAGCAGGCCCGTGGTGCGGCATCGGTGCGCCTGTTCACCGAACGAGCGGCAGCCGTGCGCCCCGGATTCGAGGTCGGCGAAGGCAATCTCGACGACGTGCTGCGCATCGTCCGCGCCCTGGACGGCATGCCACTCGCCCTCGAACTCGCCGCCGCCCGCCTGCGCACACTCGCGCTGGCCGACCTGACTGCCGGGCTCGCCGACCGATTCCGGCTGCTCACCACCGGCAGCCGCACCGCCCTCCCCCGCCATCGCACGCTCCGGGCCGTCATCGCATGGAGCTGGGACCTATTGAGCGAGCCCGAACGGATTGTCGCCGAACGAATCTCAGTGCTACCCGGTGGCGTCACATCCGCCTCGGCCGCTGCGGTCTGCGCTACCCCAGCGGTAGCTGCCGGAGCCGGCGCGGAACAGATCTCGGCAGTCGGTGCCGCCGTACCGGCCGATGACCTCCCGGAACTGCTGGCCGGCCTGGTCGACCGGTCGCTGCTGCAACTCGCACCGGACACCGGGCGATATCGGATGCTCGAGACGATTCGCGAATACGGGCTCGAACGCCTTGCCGCGCAGGGCATTCTGACCGGCGTGCGGGATCTGACCGCGCACTACTTCGGCGACCTGGTTGCCCATTACGACCCGTTGCTGCGTGGTCCCGAGCAACTCGACGCACTCCACGTGTTGCGGTCCGAGTACGACAATGTGCTCGCGGCTCTGCGACATTCCTGCGACACCGGTGATGCCGACGGCGCGATCGGGCTCGCGGTGAACCTGACGTGGCACTGGCAGATGCTCGGCCAGCGCAACGATGCGGCCTACTGGTTGGGCGAAGCGGTCGCGGTGCCGAGTGAACGGCCGAACGTGCAGCGGGACATCGCCGAAGGGCTGCTGCTCACCACCATCGCCACGCAGAGTGCGCTGGTCGTCGACTCCGCCAAGGAGCAGCGCACGGAACTCTGGAGGCTGGCAGATCGACTGCTGAGCCAGCCGGAGTTGCCGGGCTTCGGCGGGGCGCTGATCACGGCCAGGCTGGCTTCTATGGCGGTGCACGAGGCGTCACCGGCGATCATGCAGCGGCTGATCGACGGGCCGGATGTGTGGCTGGCCGGGTTGGCCCGTATGTTCCGTTCCCATCTCGCGGAGAACGCGGGGCAGCTCGATCAGGTCCGCGGCGACGTGAGCGCCGAACTGGATTGCTTCGCGCAGGCGGGCGATCGCTGGGGTCTGGCCACAGCGTTACCGATGCGCATACTCCTGCGGCAGTACGACGGCGATCTGGACGGCGCGCTGGCCGATCTGACCGAGGCCAAACGGCTGGCCCGCGAGTTCGGGTCGCTCAGTATCAGCGACGAGATCTTCATCGACCTGCGCTGGATCGATCTGCATGTGCGGCTCGACGAGACCGCGGCGGCGATCGAGATGATCGCGGCGACACGAGAGCGCTTGCAGCGCAAGACATCACCCGAGCTGGTCATGCTGCTCGACATCCGCGAGGCCGACCTGTCGCTCCGCGTCGGCGACCTCGATCGGGCAAGGGCGCTGATCGAGGCGGCCGAGGCCACGTTGTCCGAGCGACACCCGTTCAGCGGCGATCAAGGACAGGCGGTGATCGGCGCGGTGCGGGGCGCACTCTGCCTCGAACTCGGCGACGGGCCAGGAGCCGCGGACGTGCTGAGCCGGGCTTATACGGCGGCGGTCGACGCTCGGGACATGCCGATCGTCGCGACGGTAGCGGTCACCGTGGCCGCGCTCGCCGCGTTGTACGAGCGATATGACGACGTGGCCGCACTACTCGGCGCGGCAGCTCGACTGCGGGGCGCGCATGACCGGACCGATCCGCAGGTCCGAATACTGAGCATCCAGGGCCGGACTACATTGGGCGACAAGGGCTTCGACGACGCATACGACAGCGGCTGGCAGCTGGACACACCTGCGGCATTGGCTCGAGTCGATCCGGCACGGCTGCGGATCCCGCCCGAAACCCAGCCGGATACATCGGTTCGCCGGTAGGATCCGATGCACGAATGCCGTTGCCACACAGGTGATTGAGCTATTCCACGCGAGGGCCAGGTGATACGTCCTAACGCACCGACCGCGTCGGCGTGAGAGCGAAATGGAACCAGGTGTCGTACAACCATTGCTGATAGGCGGCAGAGTCCCAGCCGAGGGTTCGGGTCATCAGGATGTAGGTCTCGGCCTGGCTGAGCAGGCCGACGGTGGCGATAGTCCAGTCCAGGTCGATGCCGGGATCGAGGAGTCCGTCGGCGTGCAGTTGCTGCCAGACGTGGGTGATGTTGGCGTGGGTGGCGTCCCGGCCGGCCTTGGCCGCGGCGGCGATGAGTGGTTCGCTGGCTTCGGCTTGCACGGCGACCGCGATGAGCGGGGCGGCGCGTTCCATCAATCCGCGGGAGCCCTCGGCGTACGCACGAATTCGTTCATCGAGGGTCGATGCGGTGACCGCGCGTACGTGCCACTCACGGTGCGCCACATCGACTTCGGCGGTATCGCCGACGATCGCCACATCGATCGCCCGGTTGAGCAGATCAGCCTTGGTGCCGAACCTCAGGTACACCGTGCGCGCACCGACGCCCGCAGCGGTGGCAACATCCGCGAGGGTGGTCGCGACATAGCCGTCGGTGAGGAACAACCGGACCGCCGCGTCCAGGATCTTCTGCTCGGTCTCGGCCTTGCGTGCCTCCCGCAACGCAGATTGCTTCTTGACACCACCACTCACTAGATGCACCCTTACTATATCAATGCAGTGATACTGCATTTAAGCACTGTTACTGCAAAGGATACGTCATGACCCCCACCTTGGCCGGAGTGCATCACCTCAAACTGCCCGTGTCGAACCTCGCCAGATCGATCGAGTGGTACCGGACGCGACTCGGCTACGAGGTCGAGATCGAGTTCCACGAGCACGACGTACTCATGGGCGTCAGCCTCCACCACCCTGCGGGCGGCCCGATGTTCGCATTGCGACTCGACCCCGAAAAGGCCGCCGCAGCAGCCGGATTCGACTACTTCTCCATCGGCGTACCGGACAAGACGTCGATCGTCGACCTCGCCGAACACCTCAGCGCCCTCGGCGAGCAGCACGCCGGGGTGCACTTCGCGACCATCGGCTGGATCCTGCCCGAACTGCACGACCCCGACGGTCACGAGGTGCGTTTCTACACCGTCGCGTCACACACCGACGTCGACCCGGCACACCCGCTGGTCATCGACGACGCGCGCAAAACCAGTGCAGCACGGGAACATTCGCACTAGCGCCCGGATCTCACCAGCCGTTGTGGCGGGCCCACACCGCGTCGATCACGGGCGTGGTGGCGGCGCTCGAGCCATCGATCACGTGATAGCGGTCGTGTTGGGCGGCGGTGGCGCAGGCGTGGTTGGGGAGGATGCGTAGGCGGGTGCCGAGGGGAAGGTCGGGGGTGGGGTGGGGGCTGTCGGGGCGGGGGGTGAGGATGCCGTGTTCTTGGCTGGCTCCGGTCATGATCAGGTCTGGAATGAGTTGGCCGGCAAGGGTTGTGACGAGGCCGTAACCCTGGTCGACGGGCTGGTTCTGGGGGCCGCGGTCGCGGGAGGTGGCCATCCAGCCGCCGTCAGTGATGGTCCAGTTCTTGGCGGGTTGGTGCCCGATGACGGTGACGACTACGGACAGTGCGAGGTCGTCGGGGGTGCAGATGCCGATGCCGGCCATGACCAGGTCGAAGAAGACGTAGTTGCCTGCTCTGACCTCGGTTACTCCGGTGAGGTCGATGGCGCCGTGGGCGGTGGGGGTCGATCCGACGCTGACCACCGGACAGGGCAGTCCGGCGAGGCCGAGGACATGTGCCGCGCCCACCGTGGCGTCACGCTCGTCTTCCGCGGCTTTCCGCAGCGCGTCCGAGGTGTAGGCGAAGTAGGACTCGCCGGCGTGGCCGAGGACACCGGCAAGATTGTCCACCAGGATCTGGGCGATCTCGACCAAGGCGGGATCGCTCGGCGTGACGCCGCCGCGGTGACCATCGCAGTCGATCTCGATCAGCGCGGGGATTCGTATGCCGTGCTCGCGGGCGAAGCGGGTGACCGCGTCCGCTTGA
Source organism: Nocardia sp. NPDC051756 (assembly GCF_040681495.1). Lineage (NCBI taxonomy): Bacteria > Bacillati > Actinomycetota > Actinomycetes > Mycobacteriales > Nocardiaceae > Nocardia > Nocardia sp. NPDC051756. Next base: position 21,215 of record NZ_JBFAYV010000011.1, read on the forward strand.
GCTGAACTATCAAGTAGGACAGTTATTTTGATGCCGCGAGTGATGAGTGCGGCGACGCGGGGCAGCTTGTGCGGATCGATGCCGACAGCGTAGAGGATATCGCGGTAACCGGCATCGGCGAAGTACTCGGCCTCGCCGAGGGTGGAGACGGTGATGGGTCCGGGTTCGTCCGCGTGCACGCGGCGGGCGACGTCGATGGATTTGCTGGTCTTCACGTGGAGGCGCAGTGGTACGCCGAGCGTGTCCAGATGGTCTTGCAGCCGTTGGATATTGCGGTCGAGGCGGGTGGTGTCGACGACGGCGAAAGGGGTGTCGGGGGTGTCCAGCGTGGTCACGAGTTTCCTACGAGTCGTGGTGGCGGCGCAGCAAAGCGGCGGCGAGGGTGAGGTCTTGCAGAGCGAAGCCGGAGCTGTCGAATACCGTGATGTCTTCAGGTGAGCGTCGGCCCTCGGCGGCACCGGTGAGCACGGCACCCAACGGGGTGAGCACGGCCGAACCTGCGTGCTGGAATTCGCCGATGGCGCTCGACTGGTCCGGCAGGTCGCAGAACAAGCGGGCTCGGTGGTACAGCTCTGGCGGTAGTTCCTGCTTGCCGGGTCCGTCGGCGCCCATCGCGGAAATGTGGGTGCCAGGGGTGATCCATGCGGCGTCGAAAAGCGGGGCGCGGGCGGTGGTCGCGGTGACGACGATGTCTGCCGCGCCGACCGCGGTCTGCGCCTCGGCAGGTTCGGCCGGTAAACCGGTGTAATCGATTACCGCTCGGGCTAATTCGCTCGCAGCTTCGGGGCGTCGGCCGACCACGAGGACCTTGTCGATCGGTCGCACTCGAGCCACAGCACGCACCTCGTAGAGAGCTTGGTTGCCCGTGCCGATCACGGTCAGGGTGCGCGCGTCGGACCGTGCGAGAGCGTCGACGGCGAGCGCGTCGGCAGCAGCGGTGCGATAAGCGTTGGCGGTCCCGGCCTCCACCACCGCAGCCAGGCGACCGGTCTCCGGCGAGAGCAGCACGATCGTGGAGTTGTGCCGCGGTATCTCGACGTTGCCGGGCCAGTAACTACCGACTTTGACGCCGACCAGGTCACCCGCCGAGCCGGATTTCAGCGTGAACCGATTGGCAGAAGCATGCCCGATCACCACCGGAAACGCCGTTCCCGTCGTGCTCGCCACGAACGCCTCGCGCGCAGCCCGCAACGCGAGTTCCTCATCGATCAGCGACGACGACTCGGACTCGGTGATCAACACCGGGACGGATGCACGGATTTCCCGAAACCCCGTGTCGGTCATGGCAGTTCGCTGTCCTTCTTGAATATGGCCAGGTCGTTGTAGAGGCCGGTCCGGGAGATGCCGAGGCGTTTGGCCACCCGCGCGGGCGCTCCACGCAGCGCGAAAACACCCGCATCATGCAGCGCGCGAACAAGTTCGAGCCGCTGCTCCCGCCCGAGCGCCGACGCGGGCACCGCGTGCGTGCGCTCGGCACGCTCGATCAGGGAGTCGAGCACCTGGTCCAACTCCCCCGAGAAATCTGTCGCCGGCACAGGCGAATCCGCGCTCACGGACAAGCCAAGCAGATCCGACAGCACCCCCGTCGCCCGGTTGATCGCCGAGAGGTCGATGTTGATGCACAGCGCGCCGATCAGTGACCCGTCCGCGTCGTGCAGCGGCAGGGTCGTGCACTTCAACAGCCGCCCGTCCTGCGCACGCGTGACGTACCCGACCTCATTGCTCGCCTCGGCCCCCGCCGCCAGAACCCGCAGCCCGATCTCGCTCATCGCATCCCCGACCGCACGCCCGGTGACCGAACCGGCGACCGCGGCCACCGACCGCTCCGGCTCGCGATAGTCGTGCAAAACCACCTCGCAGCTGCGCCCGAAGGTGGCCGCGATCCCCTCGACCAGCGGCTTCAGCGCACCGAACACCGCGTCCGCAGTGTCGGTCACCTCTTCCCCGCCGACGTCCCGGCGTTGCCGATCCGTGCCGCCACCATCAAGACCACCGCGATCATCCCGATTGCTCCTTAACAAAGTGTCTAGAACTGAACAAAGTGTCACACACTGGGCGTGTGAGCGCCACTCGGCCGATCAGAACTCGGCGACTTCAGGATCTGAATTGCCGACAACTCCCTGCGCCGGGCGTCAGGACCCGGCGCTGGCCTCGATGTCGATCAGTCGACGCAGCGTCGACAGTTGATGCTCATAGTCGCCGTCGAGCTTGACCAGCAGGCTGGTAATTCCGGCGGCGCGATAGTGCGTCAATCGCTCGGCGATCCGGGCGGGTGTTCCGATGAGGTTGGTCAGCTCGCCGAGTTCGCGCGGAACAGCGCGACGCGCAGCGGCTTTGTCGCCGGACTGCCACAGTTCGACCACCCGCTCGACGGCCGTTCCGAAACCCAGGCGGGTGAAGGCGTCGTTGTAGAAGTTCCGCCCGCCGACGCCCATGGCGCCGATCGTGAACGCGTATCCCTCGGCGTGCTTGTCGATCGCCTGCGCCGCCGCCTGGTCGTCGTCGGAGATTTCCACGGCGACGGGTGCCACCAGGTCGAGATCGGACAACGAGCGTCCGGCGTTAATTGTGCCCTCGCGCAACGGATCCAGGAAAACCTCGGCCGCTTCGGGGATGAACGCGTTCCCGAGCCAGCCATCGGCCAGTTCGCCGGTCAATCGCAGGTTTCGTGGACCCATCGCCGCGTTGTAGATCGGGACGTGGGCCGGCTTCACCAGCGGTTGCAATGCCCGCCCAGGCCCGTCCGGCAACGGGAGCGGATAGATCTCGCCGGCATGCTCGAGCCGTTCGCCGCGACCGACCGTCCGGATGATCTCGATCGTCTCGCGCGTGGTCTGCACCGGCTGCCGAAACCGAATGCCGTGCCACCCCTCCATGACTCGCGGCCCGGAAACGCCGATGCCGAGGTCGAACCGTCCGCCGGACAGCTCGTGCAGGCTCAACGCCGAGGTCGCCAGCAGCGCGGGCGTGCGCGACCCGAGCTGAACGACGAACGTCCCCAACCGGATCGACGACGTTTTCGCCGCCAGATAGGCCAGCCCGGTGAGCGCGTCGTAGCTCCACACCTCCGCCACCCACAGCGACGAAGCCCCGGCTTCCTCTGCCGCGACGGCGAACTCCACCGCGCCGGGCAGCCGTGGCTCGATCAGAACACCGATACGCATCGCGCCTCCTCGGGCATAGTGGCAATAGCGTATAGAGAGATCGGATCGCAGCAGCAGGGAAGGGTGCGGATGCGCTATCGAGACTGTCCGACTATCGAAGTGGCGGAACGGATTCCAAGCGACGCGGACACCGTGTGGGCACTGATCACCGACATCGAGTTACCGGTACGCAGTTCACCTGAACTGACGTCCGTCGAATGGGAGGGAACCGCGGGCCGGGTCGAGCCGGGCGCGCGGTTTCGCGGTCGAAACGATCACCCCGCCCTCGGATCCTGGGAAACCGTCTGCGAAATCGTCGAGGTCGAGCCCCCGCGTCGCTGGGTCTGGCGAGTGCTCGGCCCCGACAACGGCACCAGCGCCACCTGGGCTTTCGAGATAGACCCGGCGCGCGAAGGTGTCATCGTCCGACAATGGGCGCGGATGGGTCCAGCACCGTCCGGGTTGACCCCGGCCATCACCGCGAACCCGGAACTCGAAGGCCGGATCATCGCCCGGCGGCTGGAGGAATGGGCGGACGGCATGCGCGCGAACCTCGCCTGGCTCCGCACCGAGGTCGACAGCGAAGCCCATCCCTGACCAGCCGCCTCGACCCGGAGATCAGGCGTCAGTGGACTGGAGAGTATCGGGCGTTGCTTCCCGGTCAGGCTCTTGCACCCGATACAACGGGTTGGGCCACCAGATCTTCGGGCCGATGACGCTGAAAAGTGCTGGGATTACTACGGTTCGGACCAGGAAGGTGTCGAGGAGGATGCCCAGGCCGACGATGATGCCCAGCTGAGTGAGGATGATCAGCGGAAGAACGCCGAGTACGCAGAAGACGGCGGCTAAAACGATGCCGGCGCTGGTGATCACGGCGCCGGTAGCCGAGACGGCGCGAACGATGCCCTGGGTGCTGCCGTGGTCGGGGGTTTCTTCGCGGGCCCGGCTGACCAGGAAGATCGTGTAGTCGACGCCGAGGGCCACCAGGAAGAGGAAGGCGTACAGCGGGGCGCTGGTGTCCAAGGCGGGAAAACCGAAGAGGTGCAGGCCGATCCAGGCGCCGAGGCCGAGCGCGGCCAGCGCGCTGAGCACCGAGACGCCCACCAGCAGCACGGCGGCGGGGACGGCGCGCAGCAGGGCGAGCAGGATGGTCAAGACGACGGCCAGGATCATCGGAATCACCACGCGCTGATCGTGTTCGGCGGCTGTTCTGGTGTCCAATCCCTCCGCGTCACCGCCGCCGACGAGCGCGCCGGGTATCGACGCCAACTCGCCGCGCATCGACTCGATCGTGGAAAACGCTTCCTGGGAACCAGGTTCGGCGTTCAGTACGACTGACCAGCGCGCCAACCCGGACGGCGAGGTTCCGGTCGAGGTCACCTGCGTGACACCGGGCAAGGCGCGCAACGCTTGTTCGACTCCGGCGGCCGAATCACCCTTGGCCAGAACGATCGTCGGGTTGGCCGCACCTGCGGGGAAATGCGCGGCGAGCGTGTCGAATCCCTCGACGGATTCCGCGCGAACCCGGAACTGATCGGTCTGCGACAACCCGACGTCGGTGCCGATCAACCCCGCCGCGAACCCGCCGAGCACGATCAACGTCCCGCTGGCCACGAGCACCGGCCTGCGCACCACCCACGCGGCGATCGCGTGCCACATCCCCTGCTCGGCCGCGATCCGATCGTCCGCCTGCGGCACGAACGGCCAGAAGACGTTCCGCCCGAACAATGCCAGCGCGGCAGGCAGCGCCACCAGCACGAACACCACCGCAACCACCAACCCGGCGGCCGCACCCACACCGAGACTGCGAGTATTGGGCAGCGAAGCGAGCAGCAAGGTGAGCAGCGCGGCGACCACCGTGACGTTGCTCGCCAGAATCGCCGGTCCGGCATGCCGGACCGCGTGCCGCAACGCGGTTCGATGATCGGCATTGCGGTGCAACTCGTCGCGATAGCGCGAGACCAGCAGCAGGGCGTAGTTCGTCCCTGCACCGAAGACGAGCACGCTGGTGATGCCCGAGGTCGACCCGTCGAAGGCGAGTCCGGTCAGCCTGGCCAGACCGGTACCAACGGTGGCGGCAACCCGATCGGCGGACCCGACCACGAGCAATGGCACCAGCCACAGCACCGGCGACCGATAGGTCACGATCAGCAGCAACGCGACGACCACAGCCGTCACCGCAAGCAGCGTGATGTTGGCGCCGGCGAAGGAATCCGCGATGTCCCCACCGAACGCAGGCCCACCGGTCACCTGAATACGCAGATCCCCCTGCTGCCCGGCTTTCACCGAATCCCGCAGCTCATTGATGCGATCGGTCAGCGCGAACCCACTCAACTTGGCATCGACCGGCAACCGCCCGATCGCCGCCTTCCGATCGGGCGAGATCGCCAGATCCCCGAGTTTCGAGCGCAGCCCGGTCAGATCATCGGCACCCAGCTCGGCCGCATCGGTGCGCGTCACCACGACCACCGCGGGTGCCGTGCCGGCATCCGGGAACTGCGTCAGCAGCTCTTTCACCTGCGCCGATTCCGCACTGCCCGGCAACGAGTTCGGCGCCTCCCCCGCGGCATCGTTCCCCCCGATCCCGCCGATCAACCCCGCCGAGACGGCGGCAAGCACCACGAGCAACAACCATGACCTACGAGCGGTGACCACGGCCGCGAACCGATCCCACATGCGCATCACCACACGATCGCAGACCCGCGCGCAGACCGCGCGTTGTCACCGCACCCGCGTGGGCATCATCACCGCAACTATTGCCCGGTGCCGTTGTCGAAAACCGGTGGGAACGTCACCGGCAACGTGGCCAGTGCTCGGTGAAACGGCCCCGGCCGCCAAACCAATTGAGCTGCGGGGACGGATAGTTCGAGGTCGGGCAGCACATCCAGGAGCTGGTCGACGGCTTCCTGCGCGACCAGGTAGGCGGCGGAACGGGCGGGGCAGGCGTGCGGGCCTGCGCTCCAGGCCAGGTGGGAGCGGTTACCGGTGCGGTCGTCGGCGCGGATCGCGGGGTCGTTGTTGGCGGCGGCCATGCTGATCACCACCGGCTGGTGAGCGGGCAGCCACACCTCGTCGATCAGGACGGGCTGGCGCGGGTAGGTGATGCAGAAGTTGGCCATCGGCGGGTCGGTGAACAGCACCTCGTCCAGCGCGTCGCGGGTGGACAGGCTGCCGCCGAGCAGGTCGCCGCCGAAGCGGTCGTCGTCCAGGATGAGCAGCAAGGCGTTGAGGATGAGATTTTGCAGCGGTTCGATGCCCGCGCCGTACAGGACCACCAATTGGTGGACCAGTTCCAGGTCGTCTAGGGCCACCTGATGGGTGAGCAAACGGGTGGTGACATCCTCGCCCGGTGCGGCGCGCTTGTGTTCGACCAGGTCCATCAGCGCCGCGCTGAGCAGCTGATTGCCTTCGGCCGCATTATCGCCCTCGAAGATCGCGACCATGCCGCGGGCGATCCGCTCGCCGATGTCGGCCGGGCAGCCGAGCATGCCGTTGACCACCCCGAACGCCAGCGGCTGCGCGAATTCTCGGACCAGGTCGGCCTTTCCGGCCCGGCGGAACCGGCCGATCAGCGCCGTGGCCAGCTCGGTCACCGTGCCGCGCAGTTCACTCAGATCGATGCCGTTGATGGCGGCGGTGTTCGCCAGCCGATACCGCGCATGCTCGGCTCCGGTGCTGCGCAAGGCATTCGGCCGCCACTCGAGCAGCGGCAGCACGGCGGAGTCGGCCGGAGCGGAGTGCTGCCAATAGCGTGGGTCGGCCGGAAAATGCTCGGGGTCATGCAGGATTCGCAGGGCGGTGTGATAGCCGATCACCAGCGTGGCGGGCACGTCCGGCGCGAGTTCCACGGGTGCCAACGAGCCGTATTCGGCGCGCATCGCGGCGTAGGCCTGATGCGGGTCGGCGGCGAATTCGGGGCGGTGCAAGGAAACTCGCTCGCCGGCCGGACACACCGGCGAGCCGTGGTGCGGTGACGATCGCGTCGCGCGGGCACTGGTTGATGGCATGGTCACAGTCCGGGCCTTCCAGCGAGGGAACGTAGGCGGGGAACGACAGCGGGCCGGCAAAGCGAACCGCTGCCCAGCGACCTTGCCGGGCATACCGGGCGACGGCATCGGCATACGCATCGGTACCTCACCTACGCAACGCGATTGGCGTTACGTCCCGCGACGCCCTGCCTGACGCCCCGGCGCGCGCATGGACTCCGCGCGCATCCGATCACGCAACGGGCGCGGCGCCAGCTCGCCGATCTCCGCCCGGCTGCCGATCGACAGCTTCTGCAACACGGACGCGACCTGCGCGTCGACGGTCCGGGTCGAAATGCCCCGGCGGACAGCGATCGCGCTGTTGGTCCAGCCCGCCGCGGCCAGGATCGCGACTTCGCCCTCCGCGGGCGAGAGCGACGTCCACACGTCCTCGCCCTCCGCCCGCGGCCGATACAGCGACAGCGAGCCGAGGGCGAGCGATTGCAGTTCGCCGCGCTCCGGCCGGAGTCCGCGCCCCTGCTTTTCGGCTGCCGCGTAGGCGGATTCGCCGAGAACCGCGCGTGCCGCGGTGACTGCCTTCACCGTTTCCGCCGAGAATGGCCCGAGCCTGCTGACGTCCATATTCGTCTCGGCGAGAAGCACTTTCGTGCCGCCGGCCAGCTGGGCGATCTCCGTGGCGGCCGCGACCAGCCGCGGACGGTCCGCCTTCGCCTGCTGGGTCTGCTCGATGAGCCGCGCCAGCGCCCAGGTGCGGAACTGCACCGCCCACAGCTCGCCCCATCGGTCGCGAATCTTGGTCAGATGGGTCAGCGCCGAACGGCCGAGCGTCAGTGCCTCACTCGACTGATCGGCGCGGACCAACGCGACCGTCCGGGCTAGTCGAGCCCATGAGTGCACCCAGGAGGCACCCGATGTTTCCACTCGCGCAAGAAAACTCGCGGTCAACGTGTCGGCTTGCTCGACGGTGCCGAGCAGACCGGCCGCGAGCGCGCCGAAGAGTTCGGCCATGACCGAACCGCCGACATCGTTGTCCCGGCGGTACTTCTCCGCGGCCCGGCCCAGCACGACGACCGAGCGTTGGTCGCTGCGGGCGATCAAAAGCTCGACGCCCCAGGCGAACTCGACAGCGGCACTCAAGCCCAGATCGATGTCCGCCGAGGCACGCCAATGGTGCAGGTCCGCGCGCTCGCCGAGACACATCCGTACGCACTCGTCGAGCATCGCCTCGGCCTCCGCGAGCGTCCCTTGACACAGCGCGATCCAGACCACCAAAGCTGTTGTCTCGAGCTGATTCTCGGTCGGTTCCGGCGCGAGGAGCCGGGTAGCTTGCAGCGTCCGGGCGGACCAGAGCCGAATCTCACGGAACGAGCATCCGAGGAAAGGCAACCGGATAGCCAGCAGTCCCCGGCAGATGTCGAGGCCGACCGCGGCCTGTCCCGGCTCGGCCAGGCTGCGGTCGATCGCGGTCAGGATGTTGTCCCACGCCGCGCGCGCCCAATCGAGGTACTGCAATTCGGCCGCGCCGAACCAATTCCGCGCCGCGTCGACCACTTTGTCGCGGTAGTACTCGCGATGCCGGCGTTCCAGCCGCGCCCGTTCGTCGAGGCCGTCCCGCGACCGTAGTTCGAGTCGTTGCTGCGCGAACACGCGAATGCTCTCCAGCAGTGAATACCGGACCGTGGTCGCGGTGAGGTGCGCCGAGACCAGCGATTGGTCGACCAGCCGGTCGAGCAGATCCGGAATCATGCTGCGGGACAGCCGAATCGGTCCATCGCCGTCCAGGTCCGAGCAGACGAACTCGATCGCCTCCCGCTCGGCGCCGACATCGAGCGCCGCGCCGTCCTCCGGATTGGCGTCGTAGCCGGCCGCGAACACCGCCATCCGCTCGAACAGGATCCGTTCCTGCTCATCGCACAGCTCATACGACCACGAGATGACGTCGCGCACCCCGCGATGGCGCGCGTCGGCGCCCACCCGCGGACCGTCGGACCAGCGCAACCGCTGGTCATCCGGCGCCTCGCCGCTCAGTTCGCGCAGAATCATCGGCAGCGGCTCCCGCACCAGACGTGCCGCGGCGAGCCGGATGAACAGCGGATGGTTGTTCACGTGACGGCAGATCTCCGCCATGATCTCGGCCTGATCCGGGTGGGTGACCGATCGGCCGATCAACTCCGACCGCTGCCGGAACAGCGCCACACCATGCTCACGGGACAACGGCGGCACCGGAACTCGGTGCTCGTCGATCCAGCCGATCGCTTCCCGGCTCGTCGCGACGATGGTCAGGTTCGGCAACTCGGCGGTCAGCTGATCGACCACGCTGCCGACACCGTCGAGCACATGCTCACAGTTGTCCAGCACCAGCACCACTTGCTCGCCGGGGCCGGCCAGGGCATCGACGATCGCCTGCCACGCCGAGCGGCCGGAGAAGTCGATCTCCAGCACCGCGTGCGCGATCTCCTCCGCCACGGCGGTCCCGTCGGCCCCGGCGGCGAGGCGAGCCAGCCGGGCCCAATGCGCCTCGACGCCGGTGCTGCGCTGAAACCGGGCCACGGCCTCCGCGGCCAACCGGGTTTTACCGATTCCGCCTGGTCCCAGCAGGGTCACCAAGCGCGGTGCGCACAGCAGCAGCGTGATGATCTGGTCCAGTTCCGGCTGTCGTCCGACGAACGCATCCGGAGCCGAACGCGGGCCGGGCCCCGCGGAGCGGTCTCGAGCACCCATGGCCAGGGACCTTAGCCTGCCTACGTACCTATCCGCCTACTGATGCGTGGATGCGATCGGGCAGCCAACCTCGAACCAGAGGATGAGGAGGAGTCGCCATGTTGTGCTGCGCGTTGCTCTCCGGGTTGGTGCTGGTCGTCGGGCCGCGCCTGGTGACTGTGCTCAGACGTGGTCGTCGTCATGCGGATCCGGCTATGCGACACCGGCCGACGGAAAGCACGGCGTACCTCGAGTTGCTCGACACCCGCCCCGAATCCGTCCCCGCACCCGCTCTGCATCGGAACGCGCTGTGACTCTGGATATTTCGACCACGCCGAGTACTGCGCGCCGGGTGCGCGGCCCGATCACGAACCGGGCGTGGCGGCGAACATTGACGGTATCGCTGTCGGGGTGGGTATTGCTGGCGGTCGGGCCGCCGCTGCTCGAGTTGTCTGCTCCGTGGCGCGCGTTCGCGGCCGGGCTGGCGGTCCCCGGGGCCGGATTGCTGTATGCGATGCCGGCACCACACCACCATCATGGTGTCGGCGCGGCTTTTACTGCGGTGCACGTCATCGTACTGGCGATGGTGATCGTGACGCTCGGGTGGGCGTTGCGTGATCGTCGGGTCGTCGCGTTCGTGGTGGTGGTCGTCGCGGTCACCGCGGTCGGGTGGACCGCCCTGAGCACACCGGTCGCGCTGGTCGTGGCCGCACATATCGCCGGATTTCTCATCGTCGCGGCGGCCACCGGCTGGGCGTTCATGTTCCGTGCCATTGCCCGCTCGGACCATGTCACCGTCCCGGCCATCGTCATCGGAGCCGCGGCGCTCGGCGCGGTGCTCACGAATTCGCATGGCGCCCAGGACTTTCCGCTGGCCTGGGTATCGTGGTCCGCACCTGGCCTGGCCGTTGGAGTAACCCTCGGCATCGTGCTGCGCGAACAGCTGCGGCACCGCAGCGCCCGCCGTGTCGGGCAAGAACGGGAACGCTATCTCGAACAGCGCCGCACGACGTTGCACTGCCCGATCCTCGCCACCCCGATCCCCCTCCGACGCCAGGCCTTGCCGCTGGTCAGCGAGGCGAGCCTCGATCAGCTTCGCCTGCACCGGCATCTGACCAGGCTGGCACTGCAACCGGTGGACAGCTGGGCGGGATTCGACCGCGAAGGCCCAGGCCCGTTGCAGCAGTACCGATATCAACTCAACGCGGTCGGCTGGGGCCTGTCGATGTTCGGTTACGCCCACACCCCCGCTTATTGGGGCGCACCGCACCAAGCGCAACTGAACCTCTTCACGCGCATGCAGGACACGCAGGTGTGGAGTTACTGGTATAGACAGAATCTGTTGGGCAACTGGGACTTTCTCCGCCGACGCGCGGACCCGATCGACGTGCCGCAGAACATCATGTTCACCGGCTACCTCAACCTCCAGCTCGCCATGTTCCGGCAGGCGACCGGTGACGCCGGGTTCGATCAAGCGGGATCGTTCCGATTCCAGCGGTCGCCGGAGCAGATCTATGCGTACGACCACCCCTCGATCAACGACATCGTGCTGCGGAACTTCGGCTCCGAGCTGTGTCTGTGGGCGTGCGAGCCGGTCCCGGTCGGCCGGGGTCGCCGAAATGGGCTGGTATTCCCCTACTGCAATGCCGTCGCGACCGCCGGAGTCGCCGTGCTCGACGCCTTGAACGGAACCCGGCACGCCGCCGACATCGCAGCCCGGCTGCGGGATCGGCTCGACACCGAGTTCACCGCGGCCGACGGCGACATCATCGCCTTTCTCGTCTCCGGCCTCGGGCTGTCCGCCCGCGCCTTCCGCGGTCCCGCCTCGACGGCCGCGATCGCCGGGTTCGTCAGCCCGCTACTGCCGGATCTGGCCTGGCGGGCCTGGGAAATCCTGCGCGACGAATGGCTCGACAGCGGCCGATACCTCGTCCCGACCTCGGCCGGCAAGGAATCGCCGACGGCGGGCGACTGGGGCTCCGGCGTGCCGACCAACGCCGAACCCCTCGCCGCGGCACTGCTGCTCGCGCAGGAATGCGGCGAAGCCGAATGGTGGGACACGCTGTGGACGGAGGCGACCCGGCAATTGCAGTTCTCCCCCGATCAGCCGCAGCCGGGGGTGTGGGCCTTCGAGCGAGCGTCCGTGCACGCCAACGGCATGCTGGGGTTGGGCGGACTGGGCCGCGCGCACGCGTTGACCGACATGATGACCGTGCCGAGGCCGCAGCAGTGGACGCGTGGCCCGCGCATTCGCGCCGTTCCCTATCCGGCGGTGCTGGTCGCCAAGGCGGTCACCGACGGCGCGGGTCTGGACGCGGTCTTCCGCGCGGGACTTCAACCGCAACGGTGCACGGTTCGGCTCGATCAGCTTGTGCCGCAACGTGATTACCGGCTACTCGGCGCGGTCGAGGCGAGCGTCCGAGCCGACGAATACGGGCGGGCGGACCTGACCGTCGACGTCGGCGAGCGAACCGTGCTCGCCCTCCGTCCGAGCTGAGCCGTTCGCCGCGCCGCCGCGTTCGAGTCCGCCGAATTGCGCGGCCAGCACCAGGAGGACTCCGGCGAGTTGCAGCACGGTCAGGCGTTCGGCGGCGAACACCCAGCCCAGCGCCACCGCGACCACGGGACCGAGCAGCATCAGCCGCGACGCGGTCGTCGACTCCACGCCGCGGTAGAGACCGCCGAAGAAGAGCGCGAAGGCCAGCGCGGTCGCCGGGATCGACAACCAGGCGGTCGCGGCGAGCTGGCTCAGCGTCAAACTCGGTGGCACACCCTCGAACGCACCGGCCAGCGGCACCAGAATCAGTCCGCCTGCCAGCATCTGCCATGCGACCGCGCTCAGCGGATGGACCGACGCCGGGACACCCCAGCGGCGGGTGAGCACCATGCCGGTAGCCGAAAGCAGAGCGAGGGCGGCCGCCGCCACGATGCCGGTCGTGTCGGTCCACAGCCCGCCGCGCAGGACGAGCAGTCCGACGCCGATCAACCCGAGCACGGGCGCGGTGAACTGTCTTGCCCCTAGGCGCTGTCCGAACGTGAGCACTACCAGGGGAACAACCACGCATTGCGCGGCGGCGATGGTCGACACCACCCCACCGGGCAGTCGATGCGCGGCAACGGCCTGACAACCGAAGAACGCGGCGAAGTTCAGCACGCCGAGCACGACCATCCGCAGCCACCACACGCCGTGCGGCAGTGCGGGACGGAAGGCGATCAATACCAAACCGGCCGGCAATACCCGGAATACCGCGTTCCACAGCGGCGTAGCGGGCAGGTGCTCGATCGCGAGAAATGCGGTGCCGAAAAGCGCCGGGCCTGCCGCGGTCGACACCAGCGCTCCGGAATTGATCGGACGGAGAACACGCAGAAATACCAAGATGAGCCCTCATCGATTTCGCCACCAGCGGTGTTTCATCGCTCAAATGACGTGTCCAGCAGCGACGCGGCCAAAGCTACTCGCGCGCATGCTATTCGCTCAATAGGTAATTACCAGGGCTCAATAGGTAAGTCACTAGGTACGTTTTTGAAAGCACCTATACGTAATCAGCGATAAAGATATATCGCCGCAGACGCCGATGCTTGCATCATATTCGATCCATTGTCGGCAATTATTGAAACCTCGTTACCGACGTTCGGCAGGCGGTTCGATGTCGCCACCGGAAACCGGAACGACGAGGAGTCCGATACCGGCCAAGGCAAGGACCAACGCCAGCAGATGCAGGCCGATGAGGAGTGCGAGCGCCGCCAAGAAGAGCGCTCGGCGGCCGAAGGCTCGAAGTAGCCGCGCGACATCGGCAGACGACTCATCGGCCGTCGGCAGCAGTCCGTCCAGGTTTGTGGCAGGGCGAGTCACCACGACACCTCCGTATCAACGATTTCACGTCTCCGCGTGCAGAAACAGCACGCCAGACACCAAGATTCGCCGACGGGTCCACCTCGGCACAATGCGCAATCCACGCACGCAGCCTTAGTCGGCGACATAGTCTCGACCGGTGCACTACGACCTGGTCGACCTGCGACTGTTCCTCGACATCGTCACGGAGGGATCCATCACGGCGGGCGCGCGCCGGATGCACCTGAGCCTGCCCTCGGCCAGCGCCCGGGTGCGCGCCCTGGAGAACCAGGCGGGCCTCCCCTTGTTGATCCGCGGCCGACGCGGCGTGCGACCGACCCCCGCGGGCGCCACCCTGGCGCGCCACGCACGCGAGGTGCTGCGGCAAACGGCTCGGCTCGACAGCGCCCTCGCCGGCTACACCCATTCGCCCGTGGCGTCACTGACCCTGCTCGGTGGCGGCGGTGCGATGCACCGGATCATTCCGCAGGCGCTGATCTCGTTTCTGCGCGCCCAACCCGGCATCGATGTGGTTGTCGCCGAACGCCGTACGCCCCAGATGGTGCGGATGCTGACCGACGGCGAGGCCGACCTCGGCGTCGTGATCGAGAACGAGGCCGGCGACTGGGGCCTGGAGGTCGAGCCGCTCTGTGACGGCTCGCTCGTGGTGATCGGCCAGGCCGGCGGAATCCTCGCCGGGCGAACCACTTTGACCTACCGTGAGGTCGCCGAGCATCCACTGGTCGGCCTGGACACCGGTTCCTCGCTGCAACAATGGATCGAGCAGAACATCGGCACCCACGGCGGCCCGCACTCGCGCTACCGCACCCGCGTCGCGAACCTGACCACGGTGATCACCCTGGTAGCCGCCGGCGTCGGCCTGGCCATCGTGCCCCGCAACGCGGTAGTCGCCGACGAATCCGTTGAGGTATGCGAACTTTCAGACCCCTGGTCACGCCGCCACCACCTATTGGCCTGGGGCACCAAGGCCAAAGCATCATCGACCGCACTCACCGCCCTCGCCCAGCACATCCGCCAAGCCGCCGCCGACTGAGCGGTCAGGCTTCGCGGCGTGCCACCAATCAGCCAGGGCGCGTTGACACCTCGATCTCACGCATTGACATCGAGCAACCGCCGCGCGATCTCCCTGGCCCGGTCGGCGGCGGCCGGGGTGGCCTCGCGCACGGACGTCACGATCGCGCCGTCAACGAGCAGCGCGAAGGCCGAGGCCAGGTCCGGCGCGTCGGATCGACCCGCGGCGGTGAGCAATTCGGCCAGGTAGTCGATGACGTGACGCTTGTGCTGATCAGCGACCCGGTGTGCCGCGGAGGCGGGGTCGGCCACCTCGACCATCGTGTTGATGAACGCGCAGCCGCGAAAGTCCTGGCCGGCGAAGCGTTCCGACAGCGCGTCGAAGACAGCGAGCGGCCGGTCGGCGGGTGTGTCCGCCTTCGCTTCGACGGATTCTTTCAACCATTGCAGCCAACGACGGTCGCGTTCCTCGAGCACTGCGACGACCAGTTCGTCCTTGCCGGCGAAGTGCCGATAGAACGACGCGCGCCCGACACCGGATTCCTGGAGCAACCGATCGACGCCGACGGCCCGGATGCCCTCGGCGTAGAAGAGTTCCTCCGCCGTCGCGAGAAGGCGCTGCTTAGCGCGTGTTGCCATGACCGCATGCTACCAGTTCGGAACCGATCGGTTCCGTTTTGCTTGACATTTCGGAACTGATCAGTACCGTTTGATTCCGGCACCGATCGGTACCATCACGTTCGAGCATGGAGTCATGATGTCCCGGCTACCACTTGTGTCCACCGAAACCGCCGACACCGAGCAGGCAGAACTACTCGCCGAGGTGCAGCGTCAGCTCGGCCGGGTGCCGAATCTCTATGCCGGTATGGCGAACAGCCCTGCGACCCTGCGCGGTTATCTCGCCATGCGCGACGCGCTGACCCGAGGGAAGCTCTCCGCCCGGGTTCGCGAACAACTAGCTCTGCTCGTGGCCAGCGAAAATGGTTGCGACTACTGCGTTTCCGCACACACGATGCGGGCGAGCCGGATGGGCTTCACCGACGACGCCATCGCGGCTACCCGTGCGGCACAGGCCGAAGATCCGCACGCGAACGCCGTGTTGCGGTTCGCCCGCGAGGTCATGCGGTCGCGTGGCCATGTCACAGACACCGCGCTCGACTCAGCCCGACGACACGGCGTCAGTGATCCCGAGGTGAGCGAGATCGTCGGCCACATCGCGCTCAACACTTTGTCGAACTACTTCAACCATGTCGCCGAGCCGGAACTCGATTTCCCGCCGGCCGCGCCCGCGAAAGGCAAAGCGATGACCAGCAATTGGCGCCAGGCAAGCAAAGTCGTCCTGGTCGAGGGCTACTCTCTGATAGATCGAGACGGCCGATCGGTACGCACGATCGACGACGTCTCGGTAACGATCGAAGGCGGATTCCTGCACATCAAGGTGCCGGAGAGCGGCGACATTCAGATCGTCTCGGCACCCGCGGTCGCCTTGGTCACCTACCCGGAATCCTGACACCCGTACTCAATTCGCGGGCTGCGCTGACCGAAAGGAGACGAATGGCCTCGCGGGGGATCGCCCGGCCCGGACAGTCACGCAGCTCGCCGCGTACCTGACCGTGGCACTGCTACAGCGTCGCGACATTGTCGTCGGTCGGAAGCATTTCGGCCCGGCGGAACTTGTCGGCAATTCGCGAGAGGTAGTCGATCGATTCCACCGATAGCCCCGTGACCACGTTGGTCAGCCTGCGCAGCGCAGGATCGTTGAGCTGCGTGACGAGCGTGGTGTCGGCGGCGGTGTAGGCGATGTACCCGTAATGCAAGTAGTCCGCGTCGACCTCGAAGAACTGGGCCAAGCCTGCCACCAGCGTCGCCGACGGTTGGGTCCGGCGGCTACGCCGCAGTTGTGAAAGATAGGGCAAAGACACCGAGATTCCCTGCTCGGTCAACGCCGCGACCACCATCTGATTGGTCAATCGCCGTCCGTGATGTCGTCTCCACTCGGCGAACAGAGTGTTCAAACGCAGTGCGAAATGATCGCCCACGCCATCTAGATCCGAACCATCTTCGAGCACTGTCATTTTCGCCCATCCGACTTCGACGCCACCGCACGACACCGTCGCGCCCCGATGCCGCTCGGGGGAATGCAATACATCGGGGCACGACAGCCTCATCAGAGAGCCGGGCGGGGATTGGAACCCACCCGGCTCTCAGATCGAGACTCTCACAACATACCGGTTGCTTCAAGTTTGCTACCAGATGGAAATCACCGTTTCCTCTTGCCGTATAGCAGCACTGACCACTCTTGTCCATCGGCGTCAGGCATCGAATTCGGCCCAAATCAGAGGACTTTCGGCCCTTTGCTCGACGGACTGCGGCGTGAGTAGCACCCGTCGCCGTCGAGATCTCACACCGACCACGACCACGCTGTGCGATTGCCAATGATTTGCCATCAATCCGCTGCGGCACTGACGTCGCCGCAACACCCTCAGCTGATCCGTCGCGCAGCCTATTTCGCGACGCCGGTCCATCCCGGTCGGCTCCGATTGGCCCGGCGGTCCGATTACGCGAGGGCGACTGTGGGTTCCGGTGGGGTCCAGCGACGGGCGCGTGACGCTGCGGAGGAAACGCCGAAATCGTTTTTGAGTTCCTCCGGGATGGCGTACTGCATGACGCGGCCGCGGGTGAGTGAACTGAGTTCGAACCAGGTGGTGAGGTGGCCGAGGCGGTCCAGGGCCCATTCGCCCATAGGTGAACTGTCCTCGATGGTTTCGAGGACGCCGAGCAGGGCGGGGGCGGCCTTGATCGCGGTGTCCCAAGCGGTGCGCGGCACCGCGAGCCAGTCGGCGCAGGTGTCGCCGATGAGATAGCGAATGAGAGCGCCGACGATCGGGTCGAAGAAGGTGCCGGGAACGACTTCCTCGTAAAGGTCGATGAGTTGCCGGGTGAGGTTCACTCCTTCTGTGCTCGGACCCATGTGACGGGTCAGATAGTTGTCCAGGTACTCACGCGCGGACGCCAAGTCCGTCGGTGCGTGCGCTTGATCGACGCCGAGCATCGCACCGACCACCCGCCAGGCGTAGAAGTAGGCCTCGGCGCCGTCCACGCTCATGTGGATGTTCAACCGGTGCAGGCTGTCGAGGACCAGCATGGAGAACAGCATCTGGCCGCCGATCATGTCCTCCTGACAGATCGGTGTCCCCCATTTCGCTGTGTCCCAACGGTTTTCCCGGGACAGGTGGTGGCGAATGGCGGCGTGCAGCAACCGCACCTTCTGCACGGCGGGCACGAAACGGCTCCCGGCCTCGAACGCGTCCGGCTGCATGAGATATACGGTGAACTGCCCGGTTTCGGCCATGCGTTTGGACGGATACTCCAGGGAATGCGTGGCCGACAACAGTTTCGCGACCGGCGGCACGACGTAACAGGCGGGCATGGCGGCGAAGGACAGCGCGGTGGAGATGTGCACGTTGTTGTCGATGAAGAACAGCCTCGCCTTCTCCATCTCGTCCCAGTCCACCCAGGAAGGCGGGGCGGCGGTCGTGTGTAGATACTCGCGGGCGACCTCGGGCAGGTCGTCGGGCAGCGGCGAACCGACGGTGGAGACATAGCGCATCAGGGTGTTGAACTTGCCCACCTCCCCGCGCTCGAACAAAGTCGCCACGGTGGCGTCGGCGAGTTCGTCACCGTGCAGTCGCAGCGCGTCCATCGACTCTTGCGTATAGCTCATCGGAACTCCTTGCCTCGGTGGCGAATCAGTAACGGCGCGTGGTGGCCGCGTGGGCCAGCTCGGTCAGCGCGCGAGCGGCGGGCGCGGGCACATCCGCCAAGGCCTGCGTGGCCTCCTCGACGCGGGTGCTGATCATCTGCTCGATCCGGTCCGGCGCGCCGACCTCGGTCATCAGGTCGCGCAGTTCGCACAGATCCGCCTCGTCGGGCTCGCCGAGGTCGAGCAGTCGGATCAGCCGTGCGCGCTGCAAACTGTCGACGGCGCACCAGGTTTCGGCGAGCAGGGCGGTGGGGCGACGGGCCCGGAAATCGTCGAGATTCGCCTTGCCCGTGCAGGTTCGGTCGCCGAAGAGGCCGAGCAGGTCGTCGCGCAACTGGAACGCCTCGCCCAGCGGTAATCCATACGCGGAGAACGCTTTCCGTAACCGCACATCCGCACCACCCAGCGCACCGCCGATGAGCAACGGTTGTTCCACGGTGTACTTGGCCGTCTTGTACCGCACCACCTTCAACGACTCGTCCACATCCGGAACCGCACCGGTGCAAAGGATTTCGAGACACTCGCCGGCGATCAGCTCCCGGGCCAGCACCGCCCACAGTGGTCGAGCCCGCGACAGGTAGGCCGCAGGGAGTCCGCTGGTGACGAACAGTTGACCGGCCAACGCCATCAGCAGATCCCCGACCAACATGGCGAGCGCCTTACCGGTCTGCTCGAACTCGCGGGCGCGCGGCGCGTGCAAAGCGGTTTGGGCGGTGGGCAATCCGTGCCGCAGCGGGCTGTCGTCGATGATGTCGTCGTGCACGCTGGCTGCCGCGTGCACCAATTCCAAAGCCGCCGCGGCCCGGACGAAGGCGTCACTGTCCGGCTGCCCCGCCGCGCGCCAACCCCAGTAGCAGAACGCCGCCCGCAACCGCTTCCCCTGCCCGCTCGCCAGCACGAGCTGATCGGCCACCGGGCCGAGTCGCGGGTCTATGTCGAGCAGTTGGTCGCGTTCCTGTCCGACGAACTCCCCGAGGATGCCGTCGACGCGGGCCTTGAAAGCGTCGGCGTCGTGCCGCTCAGTCCGCACCGGAACCGGACTTACGCGCGACGACCCGCTGCGCGAGGATCTCCATATGCGCCTGCGGCACAAGCGCATTCCGGTCCAGCGCCAGCCGCCCGCGCGCCTTCAGGTCGCTTTCCGCCGCGCCGGCCAGCCCTGGCAGGTCCGACCGCCGTAGTAGCCCGAACGCCCGATCCAGCACCGGCGCGATTCGGCTGAGCGCCAGATCCGCCAGTCCGGCGGCTAGGAGTACCGCGTCCTCACCCCGGGTTGCTCGCTGATTCGACCTCTGCGACATGCGATCACGCTCCTGTCCCCACCGATCGACATCCGATGCCGCGACCCGGAAACGCTCAACAGGCCCGGTCGATTCAGTGTGGCAGTGGCTGCGCGCGGACGTGCCGAAAGTTCGCAGGACAACCAGTTGTCCTCTCGAATGTCGGCCGCGCGCATGGCCTTCCGTGCTACTCCGGGTCGGCGAGGCGGCGGACGCGGTCGTTGAGGTATCGCTGTTCGGGGACGCTCGCGGCGAGTTGGGCCGCCCGCCGATAGCTTTCGATGGCGCCGGGCAGGTCGCCGATCATTTCCAGCAGGTGTGCGCGGACCGCGTGGGTGCGGTGATGACGGCGCATAGCCGGGTTGTCGAGCAGGGGTGCGATCAGGACCAGGCCTTCCTTCGGGCCGACGGACATGCTGAGGGCGACGGCCCGGTTGAGTGTCACCATCGGGCCGGGTGCGACGTGGTCGAGCATGGCGTAGAGGATGCCGATCTGCCGCCAGTCGGTGCTCGCCCAGGTGGGTGACTCCGCGTGCACGGCGGCGATCGCCGCCTGCAACTGGAACCGGCCGACATGGCCGCGCGGCAGCACCCGCTCCAGGATGGCGACGCCCTCCGCGATCAGGTCGCGGTCCCATCGAGCGCGGTCCTGTTCGGCCAGCGGGATCAGGTTGCCGCCCTCGGTGCGGGTCGCCGCGCGGGAGTGGGTGAGCAGCATGAGCGCGAGCGCGCCCGCGACCTCGTCGTGATCCGGTATCGCACAATGCAATTGGCGGGTCAGGCGGATCGCTTCGCCGGTCAGGCTCCAATCCATCAGTGCGCTACCAGCGGACCGGGTGTGCCCCTCGGTGAACAGCAGATGGCACACGTCGAGGACGGACGCGACGCGCGCGGGCAGGTCCGCTCGGCTCGGCAATTCGAACACCGCGCCGGCCGACCGCAGGGTCGACCTGGCTCGGGTGAGCCGTTGGGTCATGGTGCGTGGCGGGACGAGGTAGGCGGCGGCAATCTGGTCGGTACCCAAGCCACCGACGGCGTGCAGGGTCAACGCGACCTGGGAGGAGCGGCTCAGGCTCGGATGGCAGCACAGCACGAACATCTGCAACATGTCGTCGCCTGCCGAGGCTTGATCCGCCGACGGCGCGACAGATGAGTCGCCGGGCTGCGCGAGTGCGACCGCCTCCTCACGCCCCGCGCGGGCCCGGTCGGCCCGCACCCGGTCGATCAATCGCCGCGACGCCACGGTGATCAGCCACCCGCGCGGATTGGCGGGCACCCCGTCGCGCTGCCACTGCGTCGCCGCCGCCTCCGCCGCTTCCTGCGCGGCGTCCTCACAGTCGCCGAGGTCGCCGTGCCTGCGCAGCAGGGCGGCGAGGACGTGCGGCGACTCCTGCCGCCACACGTCCTCCACCACCCGGTTGCTCACTGGTCGTCGCCGCCCGGCCACATCGCCGGTCGCAGCTCGACGGTTTCCCCCGGGCCGGCGAACTGCGCGGTGATCTCCTCGGCGCGGGCGTGGCTTTCCTCATCGATCAGGAAGAACCCGGCCAGATGCTCCTTGGTCTCGGAGTACGGCCCATCGGTTACCAGCGGTTTCCCGTCACCCCAGCGATACAGCCGGGACGCCTCGGGCGCGCCGAGCGCCTCTCCCGTCACCAACTCACCCTTCTCCTGCATCTCACCGAGCAACTTCTCGAAATCGGAGTTCAACCGATCCCGCTGTTCCTTCGGCATCGCCTGGACCTCGGGCAGGTAGTCGCCCGTCGGATGTCCCCAGGGCTGCGGGTTGGAATGAATCAGGATCACGTACTTCATCTCGGCTCCTTCGCGTTCGCGGATGCGCCCGGCTGACCCATCCTTACCCGAAACGTCGGAGCCGAGGCGGCGATGTCTACATCGATATTGCGGCAGTGCGCATCAAGATCTGTTCATTGACGACCTTGAACACCTTGACATACTTTGTACAAGGTGCGTTGCCGCCCGACATCCGGATTCTCGTTCTGGCGCAGCCCCCGGCGGCAGATAGGTGAAACAATATGTCTTACAAGCTGACTCATGCCTTCGGCAGGCGTGGATGACGCCCACCACCGCACTGGAGGCCGTCGAAGGCGTCGACCTGCACGACAAAGTATGCGTAATCACCGGCGCGTCTTCCGGATTGGGCCGGGAGGCGGCGCGTGCGCTCGCTGCCACGGGAGCGCATGTCGTGCTGGCCGCCCGCGACACCGAAGTACTTACCGCGGTACAGGTTTGGATCGACACGGAGGTACCCGGCGCACGGACGACCACGGTCGCACTGGATTTGACGTCGTTGAACAGTGTGCGGGTCGCGGCGGCCACGATCGCCGAACTCGCCCCGCGGATCGACGTGCTGATGAACAACGCCGGGGTGATGTTCACGCCGTTCGGCCGGACCGTAGACGGCTTCGAAACTCAGGTCGGCACAAATCATCTCGGCCACTTCGAACTCACCCGGCTGCTGGTCCCCCAGCTGGTCGCCGCGGACGGTGCGCGAGTCGTCATCCTGTCCTCCGACGGCCATCGGATCAGCGACGTCGACCTGGACGACCTCAACTGGTGCAACCGCGAATACGACAAGTTCCGGGCCTACGGCGCCTCGAAAACGGCCAATGTGCTGCACATGGTCGAGCTGGATCGGCGACTGCGCGACCGCGGCGTGCGGGCCTACGCTGTGCATCCGGGCATGGTGGCGACGTCGCTGGCCAAGCACATGACCCCCGAGGACCTCACCACGATGCGCGGCTATCTGCCTCGACGGGCCAAGCGCGCCGTGGATCGAACCGCCGAAACCGAAGCGCGACCGAAGATCTCGATGCCGGATCAGGGCGCCGCCACCCAGGTGTGGGCGGCGGTCAGCCCTGAGCTAGCCGATATCGGTTCGGTGTATCTCGCGAACTGCGAAATCCGCAGCAACCCTGCGCCGTACGCGCTCGACGAGGCCAATGCGGCTGCGCTGTGGGAAGTTTCCGAGAAGCTCTGCGCGCAGGAAGGCTGACCGGCCGGAGGTTCACCTACCGGCGAGACCCGCGACGATGTGCTCGGACACGAATCGGCGCACCGCTCGGGGGTTGTCCAGATTCACCTGCATCGGCGGCAACAGTTCGAAGCTGAGCAGCATCCGCACGATCCACTCGCCGGCGGTCGCGGGGTCCACACCGGCGCGGATCTCGCCGCGCTGCTCGGCCTCGCGCACCAGCGGCTTCCACAGGTCCATGGACCGGGTCATCAGGTCGTCGCCGCTGTTGCGCAGCAGCAACAGCAGTACCGATTCGTTGCTCGCGCCCGGGGCGAGCGTGTCGGCGCGTTGCCGATGCGCGCAGATCAGCACCGCCGCGGCGGCGACCTGGTCGGCGAGTGTTTCGTGTTGCCGCACCTCGGTGACCAGCGCTTCGATGAACGCCGTCGTCACGTAATCCAGTGCCGATTTGATCGCGGCGTCGCGATTACCGAAGGCGTTATAGACAGTGCCGCGAGACACACCCGCGGCCTCGGCAACCGCGGTGAGATTGAACTGCCTGGGCCCCAGCCGCTGCAACGTCGCCGTGGTGGCGCGCATAAGCGCAGGTGACACCGTCCGACCCGACTGGCCCACCGCCTCGCCCATTTTCACGACTCTATCGATAACAGTTCAATCGGAGCAACTCGTTGCGGGCCACGCGGAAACCGAGTTGCCAGGGCAGACGTCGGTGGGGTTGGCTGGAAGTCCCATGGCGCACATAGATATCGCGGATCTCGATTACTTCCTCCCGGACGGGCGACAGCTGCTCGACGGGGTCGGCTTTCGGATCGGCGAGGGGGTCAAGGCGGCGCTGATCGGGCCGAACGGCACCGGGAAGACGACGTTGCTCGGGCTCATCGCCGGTGATCTGACCCCCGACGGCGGCTCGGTGACCCGGTCCGGGAATCTGGGGGTGATGCGGCAGTTCGTCGGGCAGGTCGACGACGACTCCACCGTGCGTGACCTGCTGATCGCCGTGGCCGCGCCCGCGGTCCGGGCGGCCGCGATCGCGCTCGACGCGGCCGAGAACGCGTTGATCGAACAGGACGAGCAGTCGACTCAGCTCGCGTACGCGCATGCGCTGACGGATTGGGTCGATGTCGGTGGATACGACGCCGAAACGTTTTGGGATCGGGTGACGACGGCCGCCCTCGGTGTTCCGTTCGACAAAGCCAAATGGCGTTCGGTGCGCACGCTCAGTGGCGGCGAGCAGAAGCGGGTCGTGCTCGAGGCCTTGTTCGCCGGGCCGGACGAATTGCTGCTGCTCGACGAGCCGGACAACTATTTGGACGTTCCCGGCAAGCAGTGGCTGGAACGAACGATCGCCGAATCGGACAAGTCGGTGCTGTTCGTCAGCCACGATCGCGAGCTGATCGCGAACGCGGCCACCCGGATCGTCACCCTCGAACCCGGGGTCAGCGGCGCGACGTCCTGGATTCACGGTGGCGGCTTCGCCGGCTATCAGCAGGCGCGCGAGGATCGCAATTCGCGCCTGGCCGAATTGCGCAGGCGCTGGGACGAAGACCACGCCAAGTTGCGCGCGCTGGTGCTGCGGTTGCGGGAGAAGGCCAAGTTCAACGACGGTGTCGCGGCGCGCTATCACGCCGCGCAGACCCGGTTGGCGAAGTTCGAGGCGGCCGGTCCGCCGGAGGCGATTCCGTTGCGGCAGAACGTATCCGTGCGATTGCGCGGCGGCCGGACCGGACGGCGCTCACTGGTGTGCACCCAGCTCGAACTCACCGGATTGATGCGGCCGTTCGACGCGGAGATCTGGTTCGGCGACCGCGTTGCGGTGTTGGGCGCCAACGGATCCGGCAAGTCGCACTTCCTCCGGCTGCTGGCCGCGGGCGGCACCGATCCGGAAAACGAGCACCGCCCGATCCAGGACATCGACATTGCGCCGGTGCCACACACCGGCACCGCGGTACTCGGCGCCCGGGTCCGCCCAGGCTATTTCGCGCAAACCCATTCGCGACCGGACCTGTCCGGCCGGACGCTGCTGGAGATCCTGCATCTCGGCAACGAACACCGCGACGGAATGGGCCGCGAGGCCGCCACCCGGGTGCTCGATCGCTACGGCCTGGCCCGCGCCGCCGAACAGCGCTACGACGAACTCTCCGGCGGCCAGCAGGCCCGGCTGCAAATCCTGCTGCTCGAACTGTCCGGCGTCACCATGCTGCTGCTCGACGAGCCCACCGACAACCTCGACCTGCACTCCGCCGACGCGCTCGAACAAGGCATCGCCGAGTTCGCCGGCACCGTCGTCGCCGTCACCCACGACCGCTGGTTCGCCCGCGAATTCGACCGCTTCCTCGTATTCGGTTCCGATGGCACCGTGTACGAGCGCGACACTCCGGTCTGGGATGAGACGCGGGTAAACCGCACGCGCTGAAGGCTTCTCGCCGAATCGGTCTACGCGGGCATGGTCAGTGCGCCGGGGATGGCGGCGAAGGCCTGACGTATTTCGGCGATCAGGGTCGGCGCAGTTGCTTCGACCGCACGGGTACCGGCCTGGGACCGGTCACCGCGCCAGGCGATGGTGGGATCGACGCGGTCGAAGCCCTGCTCGAACGCCGCCTGCACGGCAAGGCGGTGCTCGAATTCCGTTGAGCCGGAACGAGTAACGCCGCCTACTTCTTGACCTCGTAGCGCAGCAGGGCCAGGCCGTTGTCGAAGGCTGTGGCCTCGGCCAGCTTCAGTTCGCGCGGGTTCTCGAACACGCGGGTGCCCTTGCCGCGGGCGACCGGGCAGACGCGCATCTGGACTTCGTCGACGAGGCCGGCGTCGAACAGGGAGCGCACGAGGGTCAGGCTCCCCCACACCCAGATATCCTTGCCGCTCTGCTGCTTGAGTTCGCGGATGGTGGCGGCCGGGTCGCGGGTGACGGTCGCGGCGGGGAAGTCGCCCCAAGGGGCTTCGTCGAGCGTCGACGACGCGACGAACTTGGTGAGGGCGTTGACCTTCTCGCCGTACTCGCCCTGATCCTTGGCATAGGGCCAGTAGTCCTTGGACTGGGCGTAGGTGTTCGCGCCGATGATCATCGTGTCGACCGAGTCGATGAACTCCATCACGCCGGCCTGATACACCTGGTCGGACTTCTCGGAGAAAGGCTCCGCCGTGACGAAGCTGAGCCCGCCGTCTTCCTCCGCGACGATGTTGTCGACGGTTACCCACTGCTGGACGATGAGCTTGCGCATGGCGGTGATCCTCCTCGGTTGTGCGGCCCGTTTCGGCCGCTGTACCCCTGGGACGGAGCCGTGATCACGTTCTCGACATCCGGCCGAGAATTAATTTTCATGATCCAGCCGACCACGACCGCCGCACCCGCGGACACCACCCCACAGGCCAGCAAGCCGATACGCGGACCCCACTCTTCGGTGACCCAGCCGATAATCGGTGCGCCGATCGGAGTGGTCCCGGTGAACACGATCATGTGCAGCGACATCACCCGCCCCCGCATCGCCGGTTCGGTGGCCAACTGGATCGTCGCGTTACTCGACGTGAGGAAGGTGAGCCCGAGCAGACCCACCGTGGTCAGCATCGCCGCGAACACCCAGTGAGGCGAACATGCTGCCCGTCGAACTCACGCCCCACTCCATCGCCGGCGCAACCCCAATTCCGCCGAGGAGCGCGGTCAACGAATGAGATCCACTGTGGCACAGGGGATCATTCGCAACCTGCCTGCGGGGGTATCGCGACTGCGCAGAGCCTGACTGACGCCACGGACCTGAGTGCCTCGGTCGAGGACCGGAACGTGCTCGGGGGACCTACACCCATTCGGTGAGGCGGATGATGAGGCCGTTCGGGTCGCGCATTTGGAAGTATCGTTCGCCGGAGTTGCCTTCCCATTTCGAGAAGACGGGAGGGGTGACTATTTCTACTTCGGCTTGGCGGAGGCGGGTGTATTCGGTGTCGACGTCGTCTATGACGAGGACGATGATCATTCCCTGGTTGAGGGGGCCGGCTATGGATTCGGGGATGAAGTCGGGGGCGCCGACGCGGAGGAATGCTATGTGCAGGCCCGCTTCGGCCGAAAAGACCACGGCGAGGCCGTCGTCGGAAAGGGTGTCGGTGAAACCGAGATGGGTGATCAGGAAGTCCGCCGAGGCGTCGGGATCGGGGACATTCACCATTATGGCGCCGCCGAGGACGTTCAAACCTACCGCCTACCCTTCTTCGGGACCGCCTGCGGATAAATTTGCCTGGCTGATCGTAACCCGTGTACCCCGTCCAGCTCAGTGTCCCGCACCACTCGAGTCGCCGGATCAGTCGAGGTCAACTGGGGAATTGGGGAATCCGGCGGCGTGGACACCATCGTGCGACATGGGACACCATTGATCCAGTGTCCCAGCCTTGGCCGACCACCCGAGCCACGGCGATTCGCATTGGATCCTGCCCAGGAGAATTTCGATGTATAAGCGACCGCTATTCCTTGCCGCCCTGATAACTCTCGTTGCCGCTCCGGTCGTTTCGGCGGCCCCGGAGTCAACCACGTCCGACTATCCGTCCTACGTTTCGCTCGGCGATTCCTACACGTCCGGGTCGTTCCTGCCCTTCGTCAATGTGCCCTGCGCCAGAGCCGACCGCAACTATCCCCGCCAGGTCGCCGCCGCGATCAAACCCAAGTCCTTCGCCGATGCCAGTTGCGCCGGCGCGACCACAAAGGCAATGACCGACCCGCAAGTGCCCACTGGCAACCCACCACAATTCGACGCACTGAAACCGGACACCGCGTTGGTCACCCTCGGCATCGGCGGCAACGATATTCCGGCCTTCGAGATCGTGTTCAACTGTGGCGTGCGGGATGCGGCGGTACCGCACGGCTCCCCCTGCAAGGACTTCTACACCAGAGGCGGCACCGACACCCTGGCCGAGCAAGTTCGCGACATCGCCCCCAAAGTCGGTGCGGCACTGGACGGTATCCACCGGCGTTCGCCGAAAGCCAAGGTCCTGCTCGTCGGCTACCCGACGATACTGCCCGAAACCGGCCCCGGCTGCTGGCCGATCGTCCCGATCTCCGACGGCGACGTCCCGTTCCTGCGGGACAAGATAAAACTGCTCAACCAAGTCCTCATCGAACAGGCATCCCGGCACGGCGCCACCTACGTGGACACCTACACCAGCAGCATCGGCCACGACATGTGCCAGGCCCCAGGCACGAAATGGCTCGAAGGCCCCATCCCCACGGACTTGGCCGCCCCGCTGCACCCGAACGCGCTCGGCGCGCAGAACCAAGCCCGTCGGGTACTCGCCGCACTCCGCTAACCATCGCCCGAATAGGGCCGCCTGCAACCCGATTCGAGGCACACGAAACGATCACCAGGGAACGACACCCTCGTCGTCGAAGAACCCGCCGCGCGGCCCGTCATCCGGCAGGGTGGCGATCCCGCCCGGCGCAACAACGCAAGCATCGTATTCGTCACTCGAACAACCCCGAACACGTTGGTATCGAACACATTCCGGACGACCTCCCGACCACACCGTAGCGGTGGGTTGACCTACCGAAATCCGTTGGCCAGCAGGGCCTTCAGTTGATCGTGTGGGAGGGCCGGCGAGTAGTGGCCGTCCCGGCCGGTCATCGAGGTGTTCACGATGAGAGCGTTCAGCACGGCCTCCTCGACGGCCTCGACGACCGCGGTGTACATCGGATCCATCCGGTTCCACGGCAGGCGGGCGGCGGTGACGAGGTCGGCGGAGGTGGGCTCACCACGCGGAAAGCCGGTGTCGGAGGGGCGATCTCCCGCGGTGGAGAAGGCGAGGAACAGGTCGCCGGAGAACAGGCTGCCGGTGGTGCCGGTGCGGGCCAGGCCGAACGGGACCCGGCGAGCCATGGCCGTGCACTGCAACGGATCCAGTGGCGCGTCGGTCGCGACGAGGACGATGACCGAGCCGGAACCACCTGGCGCGGCGGGCATTCGGTCAGGTGCGGTGCCCCAGTCGGTGGATTCCATCGGATTGGGCACCTCGAGCTGCTCGCCCACGCGATGTCCGCGGATCGTGAGTTCGTGCCGTGAGCCGAAATTCGCCTGGAGGAACACCCCGACGGTATAGGTCTGCGCCCCGAACTCGACCAGTCGCGACGCGGTGCCGCTGCCACCTTTGAAGGCGTAGCAGTTCATCCCGGTCCCACCGCCGACCGAACCTTCGTCGAGAGGTCCGCTTCGAGCCGAATCCAAGGCGGAGACAACGAGTTCCGGCGTGACGTGCCCGCCGTTGATGTCGTTGAGATACCCGTCCCAGGTTTCGGCACAGACCGGAAGCAACCACTCCCGGGCGAGCACCGGATCGGTCTTGTTGATCCACTGGATGGCCCCGGTATGGCAGGCGCCGATGGCATGGGTGTTGGAGATGGTGACCGGCATCGACAGCTGGCCGACCTCGTCTATCCATGCGGTGCCGGTCATTTCGCCGTTTCCGTTGAGCGAGTAGCGCCCCGCGGCGCACGGCCGCCCGACGCCGGACCGCCCGCGCGGCAGGATCGCCGTCACGCCGGTGCGCACCGGTCCCTCCCCTATCCGCAACGGGCCGTCCCCGGCGATCAGCGTCTGATACCCCACCTCGATTCCGGCGACATCGGTGATGGCGTTCCACGGACCCGGTGTGCCACTGGGCGCAAGGCCGAGTGCCCGCGCCCGCGGACGTCCGTCGGGGGAAAACGATCGATGCTCGGTCATCGGGTCATCCTTCGGGCGTCGTGATGTCGAGGCAGTCCGTGGCCGTCCGCGCATAGGAGCAGATCAGCTCGGCGGCACGAGCTTTCGTGATCGACCGGTTGCGGCTGACGATGTGCAGGCCGTAGGCGTCTTCCAGCGCAACCAGGTTCGCGGCGACATCCAGGACCGGTGCGTCGATGGTGAAGTGCCCCTGCGCGACTCCCACCTCCAGCGCGCTCATATACACCGCCACCTGCTGCTCGAACAGCGCGGTGATCCGGTCGCCGTGCTCGGCGGCGACGCTGCGATAGGCGGCCAGCCGGTACAGCGCGACGACCAGTTCGTCGGCGTCCGAGGCGGGCAGACCCGCCCAGATCAGCGCGCCGATCTTCGCGCGGGCATCGGTGATGGTCGCGACCATGGCCAGCCGCCCGCCGAAGAACCGGTCGCTGGCGTCGCGGTGGACCTCGCGCAACAGGTTGTCGAGATCGTCGAAGTAGTAGTGCACCGTCGCCGGGGACACTCCCGCGACCTCGGCGACCTCCCGGATCTTGAGCTTGCCCACGCCACGGTCGGACACCGCGGTCAGCGCCGCGTCGAGAATCACCCGCCGCGCCCGCTCCTGATCCTTGTGCCGTGCCATCCGCCCCTCCTGTTGCCTCATGTTGATGATGAATTAATCATTCGTAACAACGAAAACCGGATCTTAACCGCCCCTTTAGGTCATTCTTTGACTGTACATCAAAGAAAGGACCGGCCATGGCGACACAGACCACCGGCCAGACTGCCGACGACGACCATCAACATCCCCGCTATCGCCAGCAACTCTCGCGAGCGCTCGGCATGGGGGAAAACATCCTGATCACGCTGTCGTCGGTGACGCCGGCCTCGAGCGTGTTCATCATCATTCCGTCGATCCTGTTGGCGGCGGGCGGTGCGTCGGTCCTGACCCTGGCCATCGCGGCGGTCGCGTCGGTGTTCATCGGCCTCTGCTACGCCGAACTCTCGGCGACCTATCCGATCACCGGCGGCGAATACACCTGGGCCGCCCGGTTACTCGGCCGGCCGATCGGATTCGCCCTGTTCGCCCTGACACTGGTGAACGGCGTGCTGATCATCTCGGTCATCGCCCTCGGCACCGGCGACTATCTCGGCGTCGCGATACCTCAGCTCGGCGGCAAGTGGGTGGGCATCGGCGTGATCGTGGTGACGACCGGGATCGCGATACTCAACATCAAGGCCAACGCCTGGGTGACCGGCGTCTTCCTGTTCATCGAGATCGCGGCGATCGCGGTTCTGGTGTTCCTCGGCTTCACCAATGTCGAACGCGGACCGTCGGAATGGGTGCACGCGATCACGATGACCGACGGCGGCTCGACGCCGGTGGGCGCGGGCGCGCTGGCCGCGCTCATCCCGGTTGCGCTGTTCGGCTACAACGGCTACGGCGCCGCGGTCTACTACGCCGAGGAGACGAAGAACGCGACGCGCACCATCGGCCGGGTGATCATGGTCTGCCTGGCCGC
This sequence comes from Nocardia sp. NPDC051756, assembly GCF_040681495.1. Classification (NCBI taxonomy): domain Bacteria; kingdom Bacillati; phylum Actinomycetota; class Actinomycetes; order Mycobacteriales; family Nocardiaceae; genus Nocardia; species Nocardia sp. NPDC051756. The sequence goes on from NZ_JBFAYV010000011.1 coordinate 52,146, forward strand.
CACCGTCGCCATCGAGATCTTGCCGCTGGCCGCCGTGGTGCTCGGCGCACCGTCGATGACCGACCTGCTGACCAGTCCGGCACCGATGAACTACTTCCTCACCGAACGCGGCGGATCCGCGGTGAACACCCTGGTGAGCGTCGGTATCGCGATCGCCATCGTCAACGCGGTGATCGCCATCATCCTGCAGATATCGCGCCTGCTGTTCGCCTCGGCGCGCGACCGGAGCTGGCCCGACCCGATCGATCGGGCGCTGGCCGGCGTGCACCCGCGCTGGCACACACCGGTGGTCGCCACCGTCGTGGTCGGCGCGCTGGCCGCCGTCGCGGCGACCGTCTTGCCGCTGTCCTGGCTGATCACCGCGACCGGCGCGGGACTGGTCATGGTGTATCTGTTCGTCGCGCTGGCCGCGTTCCGGGTGCGCAGCCGCCCGTCCACCGGCGGCTATCGGATGCCGCTGTGGCCGCTGCCGCCGATCATCGTCGTCGCGGCGATGGCCTATGCGGGCTACAGCGTCATCGACGCCTCCTGGCAGCAAATGGTGGTCGCGGTCGTCGCGATGCTCCTCGGCTGCGCCTACTACCTGCTCTACCTGCGTCCGCGCCCGGAGCGCTGGAAGCTGCCCGATCCCATTCAGGAGTCGTGAGCCGAAGCCGAGACCGGTTGCGCGCGTTGCGCGCACCGGTACTCGTGCGGGCTGATGCCGTAGGCGGCGCGGAAGGTCCGGCTGAAATGCGCGGGGTCGGGGAAACCCCAGCGCGCGGCGATGGCGGCGATCGAGCGGTCGCGGCGCAACGGGTCGCGCAGGTCGCGGCGGCAACGCTCCAGGCGCCGCTCCCGGATCCAGCCCGCGACGGTGGTCGACTGTTCGTGAAAGAGCTTGTGCAGGTAGCGAGTCGAGATGTAATGCGCGGTGGCGATCCGCTGCGGCGAGAGATCGCCGTCGCCGAGATGTCCTTCGATGTACGACATGACCTGCGAGGTCAGTGGGCGGCGCACCGCGGTCCTGGTCGAGGCGAGCAGGTCCAGGCGGCCGGCCAGCACGGTGACGAGCAGGTCGACGATGTTGTCGGCCAGACGGGTCTCGGCCGGGCCGGTCACCTCGTCGAGGTGGCCGGCCAGTTCGCGCAGCAGCATCGACAGCAGCGCGCCCGCGCCGTGGTCGCCGGGGACCCGGCGGGCGGTGACAGCGGCGATCCGATCCTCGGGCAAACACAGCAGCCGTCGCGGCAGCATCAGCACCAACTGCCGGTAGGGACCGTCGAATGCCATGGAGTAGGGGCGGCTCGTGTCGTATATCGCGAAATCACCCTCGGCCAAACGTGTTTCGCGGTCGTCCTGGGTAAGCAGACAGTGTCCGTGCAACTGCACGCCCAGCTTGTAGCACTCCGGATCGGAGCGCGCGATCAACGCCGGTGTCCGATGCACCAGATGCGGGGTAGCCCCTACTTCGGTCACCTGAAGCGCGCCCAGCGCGACGCTGCGTAACCGGCCGTCGAAGGGTTCGGCACCGACGCGTTCCACCTGTAGCGGCACGAAAGTGTGCGAGACGGCGTCGCGGAAGCTGTCGAATCGGTCCACGCGCGAGAACCGCGGCGGAATCGCCACCGGCATGTGCCCTCCTCGATGATGCGGCACTGTCAGGTCACGATCATATACGATTTCGTAGCTGAGATTCTATGCGACAGTGGAACATCTTCGCCCGCACCACGTCCGGTCCGGTCAGGCGGCTCCGGTGTTCATGGCGTGCAGCACCGTGTGCGGATCGATGCGATCACCTTCCAAGGTCACGCACAATCGCCCGCGGTACAGCACCAGCACCCGATCGCAGAGGGCCGCGAGCTCGTCCAGGTCCGTCGAGCACAGCAGCACCACCGTGGTCGCCGCCGCGGCGCGCAGCAGCGCGTGGATCTCGGCCTTGCCGCCGACATCCACGCCTCGGGTTGGGTCGTCGAGCAGCAGTACGGTCGGCTCGGCCGCCAGCCATTTGGCGATGACCACCTTCTGCTGATTCCCGCCGGACAGCAGGCCGCACGCCAGATCGACATCGGAGGTTCGAATGTGCAACCGCGACACCAGTTCTCGTGCGCGGACCCGCAACCTGCCCGGCGTCAGCAGCGCACCGTCGCGCGCCAAGGCCACGGACCGGATCTGGGCCATGTTCTCCCACACCGGCTTGTCGAGCATCAGCCCGATCCGCCGCCGATCGCCCGATACCAACGCGACGCCGGCGGCGATCGCCGCACGAAGACCGGATGGACCGGATCGACCGTCCGGCAGGGTGATCCGGCCCGCGCTCGGCGCGCACAGCCCGGCCACGACTTCGAGAACGGCGCTGTGCCCCGACCCGACCAGTCCGGCGATGCCGACGATTTCCCCTGGCGCGGCACTGAATTCGATCTCGTGCAACCGGTCGGGCACGTCGACGCCCGCCACCCGCAACGCACCGGAGACCGGCTCGGACGCCCGCGCCACCGCGACATCGGCTGCGACGGTTTCCCGCTCGCCGAGCATGGCCGTCACCACCTGGTCCAGGTCCAGCTCGGCCCGCGGCATCGCCGACAGCACCGTCCGCCCGTCGCGCAGCACGGTGATCTCGTCGCACAGCGCCAGGGTCTCCTCCAGGATGTGCGAGACGAACACCACCGCTACCCGCCGTTCCCGCAGTACCCGAACGATATTCAGCAATCGTTGCGTGCCCGCCTCGTCCAGCGCCGAGGTCGGCTCGTCGAGGATCAGCACGCGCGGCTCGGTGATCAGGGCCTTGGCGATCTCCACCAGCTGGCGCTGGGCCAGTGACAACGTCCCCAGCTCACGACGCACATCCACATCGAGCCCGAGCTGGGCCAGCACCGGCTCGGCGCGCGCAACCATGGCCGCCCGGTTCCGGAACGGCCCACGGGTGGGCTCGCGCATCGGATACAGGTTCGCCAGCACATCGAGGTCGGGGAACAGATTCAATTCCTGCGACACCACCGCCACCCCGTTGCGGGCGGCCTGAGCGGTCGAGCTGAACGACACCGGACGCCCGGCGAGCCGCAGGCTGCCGCGATCGGGTGCCACGGCGCCGGATACCACCTTGATCAGGGTGGACTTTCCGGCGCCGTTCTCCCCCAGCAGCGCGTGCACCGACCCTTCGCGGACCGTCAGCTCAGCGTCGTGCAGCGCGGTCACGCCGCCGTAGGCTTTGCCGACGCCGCTGACCTCGAGCATTGGCGCGCTGGTCATTTCGCGTCTGCCAGCGGCCGCAGGTAGCTCCCGGGATCGGCGAGCTGACGGGCCGCCGCGTCCGCGAACCACTGCCGCCTGCTCTGGTCGTTCTGCTGCCGGGCGATGATGTCGTCGATGTTGGCGGCATTGATGATCAACCCGCCCGGGTTCCACCAGCCCTGGGTCAGCGGTTTGCCGGTGCGCGCGTGCTCGGCGAGCAGCCGAATCGCGATGTAGCCCTTGAGCCAATGCTCCGGCGAGGCGAGCGCCGCGACATAGCCGTCCTTCACCCCGATCAACGCTTGCGCGTCGGGATCACAGGACCCGACGAGCATCCGGCGACCGGTGTTCTTCTGGATCAACGACAGCGACACCGCGTCGGACGCGCCCGCACCGAGGTAGGCGACGGCGTCCGGATGTGCCTTCACCGTGTTGTTCCACTTGTTGTAGTTGTCGGTGGGTTCGGAGCCGGTGTCGAACGGACCGAGCACGGTCAACGTCGGACGCTGTTCTTGCAGAACGGCTTTCATGCCGTCCAGCCGCTGACTCAGCAGATCGAGCCCCGGGATGTCGTTGCCGAGGACCACCTCGCCGGTGGTGCCGACCGGGATCTGCTTGATGATCTCGGTGGCGAGGCTGCGGCCGAGTTCGGTGTTGTCGTTGCCGACGTACAGCTCCACCTTCGCGCCGGCCGGCGGCACGGTGTCGACGGTGGCCAGCGGAACTCCCGCGGCGGCGGCCTGCTGGAGCGGGCGCACGAACAGGTCCGGCGTGAGTGTTTCCATCGCGACCCCGTCACGAGCGGTGCGCACCGCGGCCTGGAACTGCGACACCTCCTGTGGACCGTTGATCGACGGCGGCGCGGTCTCGGTCAGATCCACGTCCCCGGCGTCGGCCGCGCCCGCCGCGGCGCCTAAAGCCATCTCCTGGAACGGATTCTGCGAGGTGGTGGCGTAGACGAACGCCATGTGCAGCGTGCCGGTCTTCGGCCCGCCGCCGGTTCCGGTGCTGCTGCTACCGCACGCGACCAAGACCAGCGCGCAGCTCGCGACCGCGCCTTGCAGCCATTTGTTCGATCGATTCATCACGATCCCTTTTCCTTCGAAGATGTTCGCTAGAGCCCGAATTCGGACTGTTTGGCGCGTCGGCGGCTACGTAGCAGGCTGTCGATGGCCACCGCGATCAACACGACGACCCCGCTGGCGAACGCGCTCCAGTTGACCGGGATGTCGAAATACACCAGCCCGCTGGACACCACGCTCAACAACACCGCGCCCGCGACCGCGCCGACCACCGTCGCACTGCCCCCGCGCAGCGGCGTGCCGCCGATCACCGCCGCCGCGATGGCCTGCAACTCGAACCCCGTCCCGACATTGGGGTCGCCCGAGGTGAAGAACGCCAGGCCGAGCACCCCGGCCAGCCCGCACAGCGCGCCGACCCCCATCAGCACCAGCAGCCGCGTACGACCCGTCGAGATACCGGAGAACTTTGCCGCCTCCGGGTTGGAGCCGATGGACCGGACCCGATAGCCGAACGGGGTCAGGCGAAGAATGACGGTGAGCACCGCGGTGACCACGAGCAGCACCCACACGCTGACCGGCAGTCCGAGCCGATCGCCCCCGACCACCGTGAAAAACGAGTTGTCCAAAGGCAATCCGTTGACCTGCTGCCCGTTGCTCCACGCCGCCGCCAGCCCGCGATAGACCTGCATCGTGGCCAAGGTCGCCACGATCGCCGGAATCGCGATGACCTGCACGACGAGCGCGTTGACCAGACCGAGCAACGCGCCGAACACGATCGCGACCCCCGCCGCCAACCACGGATTGACCCCCGACCGCATCAGCACCGCCGCGGTGATCAGCGACAGCGCGAACCCGGCCCCCACCGACAGGTCGATCTCGCGCATGGCCAGCAGGAACGCCATCCCCGCGGCGAGCAGCCCGACGTACACCGAACTCTGCAAGACGTCGCGAATCTGCCCGGCGCTCAGGAAGTCCGGATGCAGCACCCCGATCAGGATCACCAGGGCAATGGTCGCCAGCAGCACACTGTTGGACTCGGTGTGCAGCATCCGCCGCAGCAAAGGGGTGATACCGGTGTCATTGGCGGTCACGATCGCGTTCCTGTCGTCGAATGTGCGAACCAGCTTCCGGCACCCGGCCCGAGATCCCTTGTCCCTGCGTGCACAGTCCTTGTCCGCCAGAACACCCGGCCCGGGCGGCCCTCGAATTCGCCGGTTCGCGCCGGATACCGTCGGCGCCACAACAGCGATGCGGAGATCCGGATGGACATGACGAAACGTTTGGCGGGACAGGTCGCCCTGATCACCGGCGGCGGCACCGGCATCGGCGCGGCCGCGGCCCGGCGGCTGGTCGCCGAGGGCGCGGCGGTGGTGCTGTGTGGCCGGCGGCGGGAACCGCTGGAGGCGGTGGCCGCCGAATTGGGCGACGCCGCCCTGGTCGCGGCCGGCGATGCCGCGAACACCGCGGACGTCGAGCGGATGGTGCACGCCGCCATCGATCGCTACGACCGGCTGGACCTGGTGGTCGCCAACGCGGGCGGGCACGGGCTCGGCACGGTGGGCGACACCGGCGACGCCGACTGGCAGCTCGCCATGCAGACCAACGTGACCACGGCGTTCGTCACCGTGCGCAGCGCGTTGCCGCACCTGCGCGTGCGGGGCGGCTCGGTCGTGGTGGTGTCCTCGCTGGCCGGGCTGTTCGCCGGACCCGCGGTGGCCGGTTACGTCACCGCCAAGCACGCGCTGATCGGGCTGACCAAGTCGCTGGCCCGTGACTACGGCCGCGACGGCGTGCGGGTGAACGCGCTGTGCCCGGGCTGGGTGCGCACCGACATGGCCGACGAACAGATGGATGTGCTTGCCGCCCAACGCGGTATCGATCGCGAAGCCGCCTACCGATTGGTCACCCGCGACACGCCTCTGGGCCGCCCGGTGGAGCCGGCGGAGATCGCGACCATCATCGCCTTCCTGCTGTCCGCCGATTCCGCCGCGATGACCGGTTCGGTGGTGACCGCCGATGCCGGCGCGTCCGCGGTCGACCTGCCCACCATCGCGTTCGCACCCAACGATTGAGGAGACACCGATGGCCGAAGACACCACCGCAGTACAGGATTGGAACTCTCCCGCCGACTGGAAGGAGATGGACGACTTCGCCGCCGGCATCGACGGCAACCGGATACCGCCCACCGATCGACTGAAAGGCCAACGCTGGCAACTGCGCAGGTCCGACGACGTGATCACCGAACTCCGGTTCGACTCCGCCGATCAGGTGCAGTGGACGCGCGGCCCCGATTCCGGCACCGACTGGTATCAGGCGATCGAGGTCTCCCCCGACGTGTTCTTCCTCGACCAGACCTTCGCCGACCGGCCGCACGTCACCGAGGTCACGGTGCTGCACCTGCCGACCGCGCGCACCGTGACGATCGAATCGACCATCGCCGAGCAACCGACCCCGGGCGTCCCGCAGGTGTCGCAGCGGTTCTTCGCCGGCGTCGTCGATCCCGGTGACGGCCGCGTACCGAGCGGCCGAATCCCCGGCCCCACCCGCGATCTCGTGGGTTGGCGCGCCCTCTACCGATACAGCCCCGACCACCTCTACGAGCACGTCTACCTCAGCTCCGAGCGCTACTGCTGGCAGTGCCTGGTCGGCGAACAGCGCGGCCACGGCGACGTGGACCTGACCACCACCTGGAAGCTCGCGGACGACTTCTACGTGTTCACCTTCCGCGAGTTCCTCATCCCGGTCGCCGCGACCTGGCTCTACGATCTCGCCGCGATGCGTTCCACCGGAAAGTTTTTCGGCATCGGCCGCGGCGGCGCGGTGCGCAACGCACCCGGCGGCGCGCACATCACCAGCCTGGGCCGAGTGGAGTATCCCCAAGACGGACAACCGATTTGAAGGAGACAAACGCCATGAACCGCGACCTCGAGGTGATCACGGCCCACTACGCCGCCTCCGACCGGGGCGATCTGCCCGGGATGCTGGCCCCGCTGGCCGCCGACGTGGCCTGGACCGAGATGGCCGGTTTCCCCTACGCGGGCACCTACATCGGCCCGGACGCGGTGCGCGACAACGTCTTCGCCCGCATCGCCGCCGAATGGGACGGCTATACCGCCGCGGTCGACGAGATCGCGGGCGGCGGGGAGGGCATCGTCATCGGAATCGGCAACTACTCGGGCACCTTCCGGGCGACCGGGCACTGGATGACCGCCCGGTTCGTGCATGTGTGGCGGCTGTCGGACGGAACCGTCGTGCGCTTCGAACAATTCACCGACACCGCCGCGGTCCAGGCGGCCATGCGGCCCTAGTCCGCCGGAAAGTTGCCGAGCCCGTGCAGGATTCGGAATTCGCGGGGCGGCACACCGTAGGTCAGTTTGAACAGCCTGCTGAAGTGTGCCGCGTCGACGAAGCCGCGCCGCGCCGCCACCGCGGCGACGGTGAGGTCGTACAACGCGGGATCGGTGAGGTCGGCGCGACAGCATTCCAGCCGTCGCTGCCGGATCCACCCGCACACCGTGGCTCCCTCGGCGCGGAACAGCTTGTGCAGGTAGCCGAGCGACAGATGCGCCGCGGCGGCCGCCATCGCCGGGGAGAGTTCGGGATCGTCGAGGTGGTCTTCGAGGAACGTCTTGACCCGCGGCAGCACTCCGTGAGCGGTCGCCGCCGGATCTTCGCCGGCGTGGGCGGCCAGCACCGTTGTCACCAGATCGATGACGGTATCGGCCAGCCGTAACAGCTCGACCGTGCCGAATTCACCTGTTCTGGTGGTCATCCCGGCCAGCAAGGCCGGTAGCAATGCGGTCGCGGGGTGCCTGCGGGACAGCGCGGTGGCGGTGATCGCGTCGAGTCCGTTCACCGGCAGGCGCAATACGCGACCCGGCAACACCACGACCCGCAGCCGGCAGGCGGTGTCGAAGAGCACCGAGTAGGGCAGCGACATATCCAGTACCGCAACATCATTCGGTGCGAGCCGCACCTGACGGCCGGATTGGCTCAGCAGGCAGTGGCCCCGAAACGGCACCAGCACTTTGTAATACGACTCGGGGCGTACCGTGCCGATGCCGCGGTGGGCGATCGCGGACACCTCCGCGAACACCAACTCCCCCGCGGCGTGCCCGCGGACGCGTCCACGAAAAGTCGCCGGATCATCGACCACCATGTCCAGCGGCGAACTCGCCTCGGCGTGCTCGCCGGAGGTGCCGTCGATGCGGGTCAGGATCGTCATCGCCTCATGCTGCCCGGCCCGCGCCGCCGCCACCCGCGGAATCGGCGTTCGGTGCGGTGCCGGGCAACCCGCTGTTCCCTGTCCGGCAACCGGATTCGCGCTAGAGCGGCGCCATCAGATCCGCGGCCCGTTCGGCGATGACCATGGTGGGCGCATTGGTGTTGCCCGTCGTAATCGTCGGCATCACCGACGCGTCGGCCACCCGCAGGCCCGTCACCGCGCGCACCCGCAGCGCGGGATCCACCACCGCCTCCGGACCCACGCCCAGCGCGCAGGTCCCGCTCACGTGGTGGTAGCTGAGCACCGTGCGCCGGATGTAGTCGCGCAGGTCGGTCCCGGCCCGCACCTTCGGCCCGGGATATTGCTCGACCGCGCCCCACTCGCGCAGCGCGGGCGCCTCGCCGATCTTCCGGCACAGCGTCACCGCGTCGGCCAGCCGATACAGGTCCGCGGGCGCGGCAAGCACTTTCGGGTCGATCAGGGTCGGCCCCTCGGCACCGGCGACGGTCAGTGACCCGACACTGTCCGGCCGAATCAATCCGGCCATGAGCGAGAACCCGTTGCCCGGCCCCGTCATCCACGGCTCGTACAGCGGGACACTGAAATGCAGCGGCTGCACATCGGGCACGGCCAATCCCGGCTCGCTGCGCCAGAACAGCTGGGTCTGCGCGTGCGGCAGCCCCGGCGTGTGCACGATCTCCCGCTCAGCGCTGAAAATCACCGGCACCAGCCAGTGGTCACGCAGGTTCCGGCCGACACCGGGAAGATCGACGATCGGCTCGATGCCGACGGCCCGCAACTCCGCGGCCGGCCCGATGCCCGAACGCAGCAGCAACGCGGCCGAATCGATCGCGCCAGCGGTCAGCACCACCTCGGTCTGTGCCGACGCCCGGAACGGCCGGCCGTCGATGCTGCCGGTCACGCCGACGACCCGTCCGTGCCGCAGCACGACCCGATGCACCCGTGCACCGGTCCGCACGGTCAGCCGCGAATTATCTAGCGCCGGTTTGAGATAGGCGTCGGCGGTGGTTCTGCGCCGCCCGTCGTGCAGGGTGAACTGCGCCCGCCCCGCGCCGTCCTGCACCCCGCTGTTGTAGTCCGGATTGGCGGGCACCCCGGCCTGCTCGGCCGCCGCCAGGATGGCCTCCTGGATCGGATCGACCGCGTAATCGCTGAGCACATCCAGCATGCCACCGGTCCCTTTGACGCCCGAGTCGTCGCGGTCATAACGCTCGATCCGCCGGAACAACGGCTCGATCTCCCGCCACGACCAACCGGGATCGCCACACTCGGCCCAGGAGTCGTAGTCGGCCGGGTTGCCCCGCACGTAGATGGTCGCGTTGAGCGCGTGCGAACCGCCGAGCACCCGCCCGCGCGGCATATGCAGGCGACGCCCGGCGGCATGCGGCTGGGCGACGCTGAAGTAGTCCCAGTCCTCGGCCGTGTGCCACAGCTCGTGCATCCGCAACGGGTCGTGGATGGCCGGATTGGTATCGGCCTGGCCCGCCTCGAGGACCAGCACGGTGGCCTCGGTCCGGTCCAGCAGCCGGCGGGCCAGCACCGAACCGGCGGTGCCCGCGCCGACGACGATGTAGTCGGCGTGCAAGTCGTAATCCGTCACCCGATGGATCGTCGCCGCCTGACCGCCCCCGGCGCAGGCCCGGCCGTGACAGTGTGCGCGTGAAGTCAACGGATGGACACCGGGTGCGCGATGGGGCGCGGCGAAACGGCCGCAGAATCATGGGCATGGATGGCACTGTGCCGCAACGCTCGCCCTCGACCGGCCCGGACGGGACCGGTTCCAAACACGAGGCCGCCTACGAGCTCATCCGGTCCCGGATCGTCGCGGGCGAGTACGGGCCGGGGTATCGCCTCGTGCTCGAGCAGCTGGCCCGGGAGTTCGGCGTCAGCGCGGTGCCGGTGCGGGAGGCCGTGCGCCGGTTGGAGGCCGAGGGATACGTCGAGTTCATCCGCAATGTCGGCGCTCGGGTGGCGCATCTGGAAACCGGTGAATACCAGCAGGCCATGCAGACCTTGGCGGTGCTGGAAGGGTACGCGACGGCCGCGGCGGCGACGCGGATGCGCAAGACCGACATCACCCGCGCCCGCACGCTGAACCGGCAGATGTCGCAGGCGCTGACCGCCTTCGACCCGGCCGCGTTCACCGAGCTCAACCATCGCTTCCACGACGTGATCCTGCAACGCTGCCCCAATTCGCACATCCGCTCCCTGGCCGGGGCCGAGTGGGCCCGGCTGGACCTGGTGCGCCGCACCTCGTTCGCGTTCGTGCCCGGCCGCGCGCAGGGCTCGATCGCCGAACACGAGCAGCTGATCGACCTCATCGAGACCGGCGCCGACGTACGCGAGATCGAATTCGCCGCGCGGGACCACAAACTCGGCACCCTGCGCGCCATCGCCGAGCGCACCCGTCGCGCGAAGTCCTGAACTCACCGCGGGTGCGCGGACAGCGCGAAACCGGGGTCCCAGAGCTCGTTTCGGGTTCCGGTGAGCAGATCGGCGGCGATCTCGCCGAACACCGGCGCGAATTTGAAGCCGCGCCCGGAGAACGCGGTGAGCAGCAGCATTCCGGTGTCCTCGTCGAGATCGACGAGGGGCAGGTCGCCGGGCGCGAAGATGTCGTGGTGCATCGAGTAGCGGACCGGTTCGGGGTTCAGATCCGGGATGAAATCCGCTGCCCAGCTGCTGATTCGGCGCAGATCGGCGCGACTGAAGGCGGGCACGTCGTCGGGTCCGGAGATGGCGGCCCACAGCGGCTCCGTCGCCACCTTCACGCTGTAGGAATCGTGGCTGGGTGTGCCGTAGAGGTGCACGCCGTCCTCGTCGCGGATGAACGCCGGAAAGCGTTCCGCGGTGAACAATTCGGGATGATGCGGCATGAACCAGGTGAGCGAGAGCGGCAGGATCTGGAGGAATCCCTTGAGGTCCGGGCGGAGCCGGAGGGTCCACGATCCGGTGGCCACCACGACTTTGGCGCACGTTACCCGGACATCGGGCGTCACGATCTCCAGTCGGCCGCCGCATTCGTCGAAGTCGGTGACCTCGGCGTTGGTAATGATCCGCGCGCCATGGGATCTGGCCGCTTCGACGGCGGCCAGGACGCTCGCTTCGGGGTACAGGCTGCCCGCGTGGTGATCGAATACGGCGACGGTGTCGTCGTCCACGCGATGTTGCGGATAGCGCGCACGCAAGGCAGCCGCGTCGAGCACCTCGTGCGGCAACTCGAATTCCTCCGCCGAGGCAATGGATTTGGCGATGCCGCCCGACCCCGCCGCACCGATCTGTAACGCGCCGCATTCGTCGTAGAGGTGTCTGCCGCTCTCCCGCTCCAGTTCCTGCCACAACTCGCGCGCCCGCCGCAGCCGCGGCACGTACCGCGGCCCCTCGTGCACGGCGGAGCGGAACAGGCGAGAGTCGCCGGCGTACGACCCGCGGGCGTGACCGACACCGAACTGTTCGATGCCGATCACGTCGAGTCCGCGTTTCGCCAACTGCCACAACGCCATCGAACCCGCGCTGCCCAAGCCGATGACGACCACATCCGCGTCCATTGTTCGAGCCCTTTCCGTCGTCATGCCAGTGCGGGCGAATGCCACAGGTTCAGGGTGGTGCCGATGCCTCGCTGGACGGCGTTTCGGTACACCACGGTCCCCCAGGCGACGTCCTCGACGGGCATGCCGCCGACCGAGAAGAGCACGATCTCGTCGTCGCCGCGGCGACCGGTCTGCGCCCCGGCGGCGATCGCGCCCAGGTCCACCAGATCGTCCTCGCGCATCACCCCGGCCTGGATCATGTCCATGAACTTGCAGCCGAGGATCGGGATCCGGTTGTGCACCGGGTGGCCGACCTCCTCGGCCCACGCCTCGTAGAGGCGGACGTTGTCGACGACCTTGCGGACGTCCGGTCCCTGCATGGATTCGTCGATATCGCACATGGCGGGCATGCTCAGAAACGCGCCCGGCCGCACCCAATCCCGCACGACAGTCGGATAATTCGCCGGATCACCGGGCACGCCGGTGGTGCAGTAGGTGACGATGTCACTGTCGCGCACCGCGTCCTCGATCGTGTCCACGATGATCGTTTCGAGCTGCGGATACTCCTCGGCGACCCATTTGCCGAAGGCGTCGATACTGCCTTGACCGCGGCCCTTGATCTTGACGGTATCGAGGTTCGGACAGGCCGCCACGAACGCGGCGAGCGAGGTTCGCGCCATCACGCCGGGACCGACGATGCCGACCACGCGCGAGTCCGGACGAGCCAACAGGCGAGCGCCGACCCCCGGCACCGCGCCAGTTCGATAGGCGGACAACAGATTCGCCGACATGAGCGCGAGCGGCGCACCGGTATCGGTATCGCTGAGCAGGAACATGAGAATCGACCGCGGTAATCCCTTGTCGCGGTTGGCGATATTCGATCCGTACCACTTCATCCCGCTGGTGCCGAAGCTGCCGCCGAGGTAGGCGGGCATCGCCATGAACCGCCGCTCCGCGGTATTGGCGGGCATATTCGGGAACGGCGAGGCGTCCGGAAAGGTGATCATCGCCCCGTGCGAATCGCTGTTCGGACCCGCCATACGGTAATCGCCCCGGTGCAGCAGCACGAAGGTCTCCTGCATGGCGTCCACGCAGGCGGGCATGTCGGTGACTCCGGCGGCGATCATGTCGGGTTCGGAGAGATAGAGAAAGTCGATCGAGGGCGTATCCATGCTGCTTCCTTACGGCACCGAGGGATGGACCGGACGTCCGGCGAACCAGGTTTGTACGGACTTGGTGTCGATCAGTTCGGCCGGGTCGATGCCGAACGGATCACGGTCCAGGACAGTGAAATCGGCGGACTTGCCCGGCATCAGCGAACCGGCGACCGCGCCGAGACCGGTCGCGCGCGCGACGCCGATCGTGTACGCACGCATCGCCTCGGCCACGGTCAGCGCCTGCTCCGGCCCCAGCGTTCCCGGGAACGCCCCCGTGGGGTCGGCCCGAGTCACCAAGCCCTGGATGCCGATCCACGGATTCGGGCTCGGCGTGACCGGCCAGTCCGAACCGCCGGCCAGCAGCACGCCCGAGTCGAGCAGAGTCCGGTTGGGACACATACGAATTGCTCGGTCACGCGGGATACACTGGCAATGTGCCTCGAAGATGACACCCGGAAACCACAGCGGCGGAGACAGATCCGCGACGACGTTCAACTCGGCGACGCGGGGCAGATCCGCCTCGTCGATGTACTCGCCGTGCGCGAGTTGCACGATCGTGTTGGCGTAACCGGCGGCGCGGACCTTGGCGACAGCGTCGAGAAGCATTCGGACAGAGCCGTCTCCGGTGCAGTGCACCTTCGCACCCAACCCCCGCCGGGCCACCTCGACCAGCCAATCGGTGAGTTCGGCGGGAGTCATCGCGCTCTCCCCCACCCAGGCGTCCCCGTGCTGGGCGTCCGGCAGGTACGGCTCGAGGAACAACGCGGTGCGCGAGGTGGGCACGCCATCGAGGAAGATCTTGACGAAGTCGGGCCGGTGGTGGGTGGTCCGATACTGCCCGGCCGCGTCCAGCAGCGGGACGCCGATCGGATCGGTGCCGAAGATGCGGTCGTTGATCTGCGCCGAGGTCACCACCCAGGCGTTCAGGTCGCCGCGCCGGTCGAGTTCGGCGAGCGCGCGCAGCATCGGCAACGACGCTGCCGCGTCCTGAAAGTGCGTGATACCGAAGCCGTGCAACAGTTCGACGGCCCTGCGGCACCCGGCGGCATCGAGGGCGGTGCTGTCGCCCAGCGACGACGCGTAGGCTCGTTCCACCGGAATGAGCGCCGATTCGATGAGCAGCCCGACCGGAGCACCGGTCTCCCGGTCGCGCACGATCTCGCCGTCGGCCGGGTTCGGGGAGGACGCGCTGATGCCCGCGAGTTCCATGGCGCGCGAGCTGACCCACCGATTGTGGCAACTGTCGTCCCGCAGCAGCACCGGCCGTCCCCCAGCGGCCTGGTCGAGCCTGCGCAGGACAGCTGAACTCGAAACAGCCTGGGCGAGCGTACTTCCCCACCCACCGCCGACGACCCACGCATCGTGCTCGAGCCGGCCGGCCCACTCCTCGACGGCGGTGAGCACCGCGTCGAGCGAGGCGGTGGCGTCCAACGCCAGCTCGAACAAGTCGGCGCGGCCGGCCACGAGATGGTGCGTGTGGACATCACCCAGACCAGGCATGACGAACGCGCCGCCGTGATCGACCACGGTCTCGCGTCCGGTCAGGTCGCCGGGCGCGGGATCCAGTGCGACGACGAGCCCGTCTCGGACCAGGAACGACGACGCGTGCGGTACCGCCTCGTCGGCCGTCCACACCGCCGCATTCGTGTGCACCGTGTCAGACATAGTGACGTCCCATCTCCGCGTACCGCTGCGGCGAACGCGCTCGAAGTACCAGCGCCGCAACAACTCCGGCAACCGCGACGACCAGAAGCAATCCCGGCAGCAGCCAGACGAGAACACCACCGGCACTGATGAGCAGATCGAAGTTCCCGATCGCATATCCGAGGATGGCGACCAGGGCCGCGCCGGCCACCATCGGCGCGATCAGCGTTCGGACGAGGTTCGCGTCCAGGTCACGATTCCGATGAAAGAACGCGACGACGGCGAACGAGCACGCGGCCATCAGCGCGATGACGCCCAGCGTGCCCAGGTTGGTCAGCCAGGTGAACAGTGCCCGCACGGGGTCCTGCCCGGTCACCGCGAACACCCCGACCACCACCAGCGCCAGCACCGACTGCGCGACCGAACCGACATGCGGGCTGCGGTGCACAACATGGGTCCGGCCCGCACGAGCAGGCAGCAGACCCTCCCGCCCGAGTGCGTAGCTGTACCGGGCCACCGCGTTGTGGAACGCGAGCACGGCCGCGAAGACGCTGGTGCAGAACAAGAACCGCATGATCGTCGAATACCAAGGCCCGATATAGGAATTCGAGAGTTCGAACAGGAACGTCGTTGGATCGGCGAGCTTTTCGATGAAGCCCTGGGTGTTGTCGACGCCGGCGCCGTTGATCATCAGGAAGGTGACGGCCGTGTAGACGACACCGATGGTGAGCACGGACAGGAACGTCGCCCGCGGCACCGTCCGCTTCGGGTCCGCGGCCTCCTCGCTGTAGATCGCGGTGGCCTCGAATCCGACGAACGACGCGAAGCAGAACAGCAGCGCGATCGGGAGCGAGCCGCTGGTCAGCGCGCTCGGCGTCAGCGGGGTGGCGCTCATCGAGGTGGTGCCGAAGTCGCCGCCGCGCACCGCGATCACCACCGCGAGCACCAGCACCACGAGGAACTCGGCGGCCACCAAGACCGACAACATCTTCACCGACAGATCGATCTGCCGGTAGCCGAGCACCGCGACGAAGGCGATGCCGATCAATACGTAGACCCACCAGTCGATGTCGATGCCGAACTCGTCGGCGAAGAACCCGCCGGTCGCCGCGCCGAACAGTCCCCAGAGACCGATCTGCATGGCGTTGTAGCTCAACAGGGCGAGATACGCTGCGGCACCGCCGAATTGCTGACGGAGACCACGGGTGATGTAGGAGTAGAACGCGCCGGTGCTCGTGTGGTGACGTGCCATCGCCGTATAACCGACGGCGAACACCAGCAGCGTGCCGACGGTCAGGATGTAGGCGCCCGGCACGCCCGCACCGTTGCCCAGCAGCATCGCCACCGGCGCACCGCCCGCCATGGCGGTGAGCGGCGCGGCCGCGGAGATCACGAAGAACGTCACCCCGAACACGCCGAGCGAACCCCGGCGCAGCTGGTGATCGTGGACGACCGGCTCGTTCGCCGGACGGTCGAGGGTCATGAGAACTCCAGCGGTGGCAGCAGGATCTGATCGAAGAAGTGGGCTAGTTCCGTGGTCGCGGTGAGCGGAAACACCGCGGCCACATACTGATCCGGGCGCACGACAACCACCGCGCCGCGGCGATCGATGCCCCGTTCGGCGAAGATGTCGACCTGCGGGTCGGTCGCGTAGACCTTCTCGTAGTCGACGACGTGGAACGGCCCGACCGTCGGCAGGAAGATCGTCGGCACCGTGCCGATGTCCACGCCGGTGTGATCCTGTCGGTAGATGACCTTCACGTCGAAGACGGTGTCCCGGTCGGCGTTCTTCGGCGTGTACGCGACGAGCGGAGATTCGGCTGACGTGGCGAGCCAGCTCGCCCACCGGTCGAGCACCGAGACATCGGATCCGACCACTGCCGGGTCGGCGGCGAAAGCGTATATCCGCCAACGACCGTCGGCTCGGTGGTGATGCCCGAGATGGACCGGATTCGCATCGGCGACCCGGACAACCGGCGCCGACTTGAAGCGCTTCCCGATCGGAAAGCCGCTCGCGAGAGTCTGATGCGTCGGTGCGCCGACGATCATCGACGGCTGGTAGGTGGTCATGAATCCGGCCGGGAATTCCGCGGTTTTGACGTAGAAGTCCTCCAGCGCCGAGGGCGATTCGAACTCTTCCGGGCGCTTGGCCATCATGCTCGACCATTCCCGGTCGAAGTCGATGAGATTCTGCGCAATCACTTGTCGCTCTGCCGAATACGTCGCCAGCAAGGTTTCCGGGCTCCGGCCGCTGAGCACGTGACCGAGTTTCCAGCCGAGGTTGAATCCGTCCTGCATCGAGACATTCATGCCCTGCCCGGCCTTCGCGCTGTGCGTGTGGCACGCGTCGCCGGCGATGAACACCCGCGGCGTCCGGGTGCCCGCCTCGTCCAGCGGTACGTCGTCGAAGCGGTCGGTCACGCGGTGGCCGACCTCATACACGCTGTGCCAGGCGACATCTCGGACGTCGAGGGTGTACGGATGCAGGATCTCGTTGGCCTGCTCGATGATCGCCTCGATGCTGGTCTCGCGCACCCTGCCGTTGTCGTCCTCGGCGACCTCACCGAGATCGACATACATGCGGAACAAGTAGCCGCCCTCCCGCGGAATGTGCAGGATGCTCCCGCCGGTCCCGGACTGGATGGCGCACTTGGTGCGGATATCGGGAAAGTCCGTGACGGCCAGCGCGTCCATCACTCCCCAGGCGTGGAACGCTTTGTCCCCCTGCGGAGCACAGCCGATGGCGTCACGCACGCGACTGTGCGCCCCGTCCGCGCCGACCACATACTTCGCGCCCACCGTGCGCGACTGTCCCGCGCGGTCACCCGCGGTGTGCACCAAGCTCACGCGCACCGGATACTCACCGTCGGTGATCTCCAGGTCGCGGAACCGGTATCCGTAGTCGGGCCGCATCCGCGTCGGCGCGTTGGCCATCGCCTCGGCGAAGTAGTCGAGCACTCGCGCCTGGTTGACCAGCAGATGCGGGAACTCGCTGATGCCGGTCGGATCGTCGCGGGTCCGCGCCGCCCGGACGATCTTCGACGGATCATTGGGATCCGGCTTCCAGAAGGCCATTTCGGTGATGCGGAACGCCTCGGCGACGATGCGCTCGGCGAAACCGAATGCCTGGAACGTCTCGACACTGCGCGCCTGGATGCCGTCGGCCTGCCCGATGGCCAGGCGGGCCGGGCGCTGCTCGATGATCCGGGTCTCGACCGTCGGGAACTGGGCCAGCTGAGCGGCCGTGATCATGCCCGCCGGGCCGGTGCCGACGATGAGCACGTCGACCGCGTCGGGGATGTCGTCCGGCCGGTCGAGGCCGACACCGGCGGCCGGTTGCACACGCGGATCGGTGGACACGTAGCCGTGATGATGGAACTGCACTGTTCAGACCCTCGTCATTCCTCTGATCGGGCTTACCGCCTGTGCCGCTTCATGATCGGGACCGAGCGGGATCGCGCGCCGGTCGCGCAGGAGCAACGTGGCCACGAAACTGACCACGACGAATCCGCCGAGATACAGCACGACCGACGTGGTTGTCCCGCTGGCGCGCACCAGCGCGGCGGCGATCGTCGGCGCGAAGGCACCGCCGAGGATCGCCCCGATCGCGTACGAAACCGCCACTCCGGAGAATCGGACCGAGGCCGGGAATAGCTCGGCGTAGAACGCGGCTTGCGGACCGTAGGTGAATCCGAGGCCGACGGTCAGCAGCGCCAGCCCGCACCAGAGCAGCCACGGGTTCCCGGTATTCACCAGCGGGAAGAGCGGGAACAATGCGGCAAGTAGGAGCACCCAGCCGATGAGATAGGTTGTGCGCCTGCCGATCCGGTCGCTCAGCGCGGCGCCGATCCAGGTGCAGATCAGCCAGGTGACGGCGGAGCCGGCGACCGCCCACAGCACCGGGCCGCGGGCGAGGCCGACCGGTCCATGCGGATCGGTGGCGTAATTCTGGATATAGCCGCCGGTGGTCATGTACCCCACCGCACTGTTGCCCGCGAAGGCGAACGCCGCGACCAGCACGAGCAGACCGTGTCTGCGGAACAGCTCGACGATGGGGGTCGTGGCCTGCTCGCTGCGTTCGGCGATCTCGACGAAGACCGGACTCTCCTCGACCCGCCGGCGAATGTAATGACCGATGAGGATCAGCACGATCGAGAGCAGAAACGGGACGCGCCAACCCCATTCGAGGAAGGCGTCGCCGGGTGCGATCATCGTCATCAATGCCAGCACACCGGAGGCGGATAGCAAGCCGAGCGGAACACCCACCTGTGGAGCGGCGCCGAATACCCCACGCCGGCCGGGTGGTGCGTGCTCGACCGCCATGAGCACCGCGCCACCCCATTCACCGCCGGCCGAGATCCCTTGCAGGATGCGCAGCAGGATCAGCAGGATCGGCGCGGCGAGGCCGGCGACCGCGTAGGTCGGCAGCAGGCCGATCAGGGTCGTCGCGCCGCCCATCGCCACCAGCGTGACCAGCAGGATGACCCGTCGTCCGTACTTGTCGCCGAAATGACCGGCGAGGAACGCGCCCAGCGGGCGGAACAGGAAACTGATCCCCACCGTGAGGAAGGACAGGATGGTAGCGATCCCCTCCCCGGCGGGCTGGAAGAAGAGCTTGCCGAAGACCAGGCCGGCGGCGCCCGCGTAGACGAAGAAGTCGTACCACTCGACGGTCGTCCCGACCACGGTGGCGAAAACGACTCGGCGGCGGTCGGTTTCGCTGACATTCGGTGGCCCAGACCGGGGTGGCGCGCTCATCTGGGACTCCTTCGGGTTGTGCTCGTCGTCGGCGATGCCGGGGTAGGTAGCGCCGGAGATCACGACGACTTCGAAATGCGATCTGCGTCACTTGCGGGTCGCTTCACCGATGATATACGATTTGAGATACGATGCAAGAGCGGTTTGAGGAGGTCCATGAAGATCGACATCGACGCAGGTGATCGTCGGTTTTCCGGCTTGCCGACCAGGCCGGGCAAGATCATCGCGGTCCATCTCAGCTATGCCTCCCGGGCGGATCAGCGGGGCCGTCGACCGGCGCACCCGTCCTACTTCCTGAAGCCGAGCAGCTCGGTCGCGGGGAGCGGCGGTGTCATCGAAAGGCCGCGCGGCACAGAGCTTCTGGCGTTCGAAGGCGAGATCGCGCTGATCATCGGCACTTCCGCTCGCCGGGTGCCGATCGAATCCGCTTGGCGGCATGTCGCCGCGATTACCGCGGGTAACGACTTCGGCCTGTACGACCTGCGCGCCAACGACAAGGGATCCAATATCCGATCCAAGGGCGGTGACGGCTTCACGCCGTTGGGGCCCGACCTGATCGATGCGCGAACCGTCGAGCCCGCGGTGCTGCGAGTACGCACGTGGGTCAATGGTGTTCTCGCCCAAGAGGACTCCGCGTCGGGGATGATCTTCCCACTCCCCCAGCTGGTTTCGGACCTCTCGCAGCACTTCACCCTCGAACCCGGCGATGTCATCCTCACCGGAACCCCGGCCGGCTCTTCGGTCGTCGTCCCCGGCGACGTGGTCGAAGTAGAGGTCGACGCACCCGATACGGTCGATGCGCCCAGCTCCGGGCGTCTGGTCACCACGGTCGTGCAGGGCACCCACGAGTTCGACGACGCCCTCGGTTCCCTCCCGTCGGCCGACGACACCCAGCGGATCGAAGCGTGGGGATCCCGTTCCGCCGCAGGGCTTCCCGCGACAGCGATCTCCGCGGAGTTGCGCGCCAAGCTGTCCAGGGTGCCGGTCGCGGCGCTGTCGCAGCAGCTTCGCAAGCGCGGCCTGAACAACGTGTCCATCGAGGGCGTGCGTCCGGTGCAGCCCGGAACCCGGCTCGTCGGCACCGCCAGGACCCTGCGGTTCGTGCCGAATCGCGAAGACCTGTTCCTCGCGCACGGCGGCGGCTACAACGCGCAGAAGCGGGTGTTCGACACCGTGGCGCCGGGCGAGGTCATCGTCATCGAGGCTCGCGGCGAGACCGGATCGGGCACGCTGGGCGACATTCTCGCCCTCCGCGCCCAGGTGCGCGGGGCCGCCGGCGTGGTGACCGACGGCGGAGTGCGTGACCACGACGCCGTCGCCGACATCGGTCTCCCGGTTTTCTCCGCCGGTCCGCATCCGGCGGTACTCGGCCGCAAGCACGTGCCCTGGGATTGCGACCTCACCATTTCCTGTGGTGGCGCCACGGTCCAGCCCGGCGACATCATCGTCGGCGACGGGGATGGTGTGATCGTCCTACCCTCGAACATCGCCGAAGCAGTGGTCGACGATGCGCTCGAGCAGGAGATCCAAGACGGCTGGATCGCCGAGCAGGTCTGCGCCGGTCATCCGGTGGCCGGGCTGTTTCCCCCCGATGCGGAATGGAAGGCGAGGTACCGACAGTGGCGGCAGAAGCAGTGAATTCCAGTGGTACGCAGAGCAAGTCCCAGCTCGCGTATCACTGGATCAAGGACCGGATCGCGCGGCAGGAGTACACGCCGGGCTACCGGCTGGTGCTCAGCGCCATCGCCAAGGATCTCGACATGAGCGTGGTTCCGGTGCGCGAAGCGATCCGGCAGCTCGAGGCCGAGGGCCTGATCACCTTCGAACGCAATGTGGGCGCTCAGGTTTCGATGGTGGACGACTCGCAGTATCGGCACAGCATGCAGGCGCTCAGCGTGCTCGAAGGCGCGGCGACGGCGCTGGCGGCCGGTCGATTATCCGAGGACGACCTGCGCCGGGCACGGGCGGTCAACGAACGAATGATCGAGTCCCTGGACGATTTCGACCCGAGCGCGTTCACCGCGCTCAACCACGAGTTCCACGCGATCCTGTTCACCAAGTGTGTGAATCCGCGCATCGTCACCCTGGTCGAGGCGGAATGGTCGCGCCTGGGCCACCTGCGCTCGTCCACCTTCTCCTTCGTGCCCGGCCGGGCGCACGAATCGGTACGCGAACACGAGAACATCGTGCACCTCATCGAGACCGGCGCCCCGCTCGGCGAGATCGAGCAGGTCGCCCGCCGCCATCGCTCGGCCACCCTCGACGCCTACCTGGCCCACGAGCACCCCGACGAACCCTCCGGCCTAACCGCCCTCTGAACCTCGAACCTGGAGTCGCTGATGACGAACGCGGTGCGCACCCCCGCCACCCCGCACATGCCCTCGGACCTACCGACGCGCATCCAGCACTACATCGACGGCGTGTTCGTCGACTCGGTGGACGGTGCGACGTTCGGCGTGCTCGATCCCGTTACCAACGAGGTCTACGTCCAGGCGGCCGCGGGTAAACAGGCCGACATCGACCTCGCGGTGATCGCGGCGACCAAGGCCTTCACCGCCGGGCCGTGGCCGCGGATGCTGCCGCGCGAGCGGTCGCGCGTCCTGCATCGGATCGCGGACATCGTGGAATCCCGGGACGCGCGGCTGGCCGAGCTCGAATCGTTCGATTCGGGGTTGCCGATCACGCAGGCGCTCGGCCAGGCTCGACGCGCGGCGGAGAACTTCCGGTTCTTCGCCGATCTCGTGGTCGCCCAGGTGGACGACGCCTACAAGGTGCCAGGGCAGCAGCTCAATTACGTCAACCGCAAGCCGATCGGCGTCGCCGGGTTGATCACGCCGTGGAACACCCCGTTCATGCTGGAGTCCTGGAAGCTCGCGCCGGCGCTGGCCACCGGAAACACGGTGGTGCTCAAGCCCGCCGAGTTCACGCCGCTGTCGGCGTCGCTGTGGGCCGGGATCTTCGAGGAGGCCGGGCTGCCGCACGGGGTGTTCAATCTGGTCAACGGGCTCGGCGCGGAGGCAGGCGACGCGCTGGTGAAACATCCTGGCGTGCCGCTGATCTCGTTCACCGGCGAGAGCCGCACCGGGCAGATCATCTTCGGCAACGCCGCCGCGTCGCTGAAGGGCTTGTCGATGGAACTGGGCGGCAAGAGCCCCGCCGTCGTGTTCGCCGATGCCGACCTGGACGCAGCCATCGACGCGACCATCTTCGGCGTGTTCTCGCTCAACGGCGAGCGGTGCACCGCGGGGAGCCGGATCCTCGTCGAGCGGCCGATCTACGACGAGTTCGTCGAACGCTATGCCGCACAGGCGAAACGGGTGGTCGTCGGCTATCCGCACGACCCGGATACCGAGGTCGGCGCCCTGGTGCATCCGGAGCACTACGACAAGGTGATGAGCTACGTCGAGCTCGGCAAGTCCGAGGGCCGTCTGGTCGCGGGCGGTGGCCGTCCCGATGGTTTCGAGACCGGAAACTTCGTCGCGCCAACGGTATTCGCCGATGTCGAGCCGGAGGCCCGGATCTTCCAGGAGGAGATCTTCGGCCCGGTCGTCGCGATCACGCCGTTCGACACCGAGGAGGAGGCGCTCGCCCTCGCCAACGGCGTCCGGTACGGCCTGGCCGCCTACGTCTGGACCAACGATCTCAGGCGCGCGCACACCTTCGCGCAGGCGGTCGAGGCTGGCATGGTGTGGCTCAACTCCAACAACGTCCGCGATCTACGGACCCCATTCGGCGGTGTGAAGGCCTCCGGGCTCGGCCACGAGGGCGGCTACCGCTCCATCGACTTCTACACCGATCAGCAGGCCGTGCACATCACCCTGGGCGCGGCGCACAACCCGACCTTCGGCAAGCAGGAACCATCGTGACCGTCACCCCAGACTCCCCCGAACCCGTTGTGACCGTTGCGGATCCGATCCGCGCGGGTAACCCCATTCGCACGCCGGAGGCCGCGCCGCCGGATGTGGTGCGGTGTGCGTACATGGAACTCGTCGTCACGGACCTGGCGCGATCACGTCGCTTCTACGTCGATATCCTCGGCCTCGTGGTGACCGAGGAGGACGAGAACACCGTCTACCTCAGGTCATTCGAGGAATTCATCCACCACAACCTGGTGCTCCGGCAGGGTCCGGTCGCCGCCGTCGCGGCGTTCGCCTACCGGGTGCGTAGCGCCGCGGAACTGGACCGGGCCGTCGAGTTCTACACCGAGCTGGGCTGCCGGGTCGAGCGGCGCGCGACGGGCTTCACCAAGGGCATCGGGGACTCGGTGCGGGTCGAGGACCCGCTCGGCTTTCCGTACGAATTCTTCTACGACGTCGAGCATGTCGAGCGCCTCGCCTGGCACTACGAGCTGTACGGCCCGGGCGCGCTGGTCCGGCTCGACCACTTCAATCAGGTCACGCCCGACGTCCCGCGCGCGGTGAAGTACATGGAGGACTTGGGCTTCCGGGTCACCGAGGATATCCAGGATGCCTGCGGCACGGTGTACGCGGCGTGGCTGCGGCGCAAGTCCACGGTGCACGACACCGCGATGACCGGCGGGGACGGGCCGCGAATGCATCACGTGGCGTTCGCAACCCACGAGAAGCACAACATCATCGCCATCTGCGACAAGCTCGGCGCGCTGCGGATGTCCGACCTGATCGAACGCGGACCCGGCCGGCACGGCGTCTCCAACGCCTTCTACCTGTACCTCCGCGACCCCGACGGGCATCGCGTCGAGATCTACACCCAGGACTACTACACCGGCGATCCGGACAACCCCGTGGTCACCTGGGATGTGCACGACAACCAGCGACGCGACTGGTGGGGCAGCCCGGTGGTACCGAGCTGGTACACCGACGCCTCACCCGTGCTGGACCTGGACGGCAACCCACAGCCGGTCGCCATGCGGACCGACGAATCGGAGATGGCCGTGACCATCGGCGCCGACGGGTTCTCTTACACCCGCAAGTCCGAAACCGACCGGACGCAGGGCGAATTCAAGCTCGGCGCGCAACTCTGAGAGGAGCATCGATGCTGCCCACCGAGGCGATCACGACGATCGCCGACGAGTTGGCCGCGGCCGAGCGGGACCGCCGCACCATCCCGCTGCTGACCGCTCGCTATCCCGGCATGACCGTGGCGGATTC
This sequence comes from Nocardia sp. NPDC051756, assembly GCF_040681495.1. Taxonomy (NCBI): domain Bacteria; kingdom Bacillati; phylum Actinomycetota; class Actinomycetes; order Mycobacteriales; family Nocardiaceae; genus Nocardia; species Nocardia sp. NPDC051756. The sequence goes on from NZ_JBFAYV010000011.1 coordinate 76,842, forward strand.
CTATGCGGTGCAGAACGAATGGCGTCGCCGGGGCATCGAGAGCGGGCGGAAACCCGTCGGCCGGAAGATCGGGCTCACCAGCAAGGTGATGCAGGCGGCGACCGGCATCACCGAGCCGGACTACGGTGCCATCTTCGCCGACATGGTCTTCGACAACGGGTCGGTCATCGAGCACGGCCGGTTCGCCAATGTGCGGATCGAGGTCGAACTCGCCTTCGTGCTCGGCGCTCCGGTCGACGGTCCCGGCGCGACGATCTTCGATGTTCTGCGGGCCACCGAGTACGTGGTTCCGGCGCTGGAGATCCTGAGCTCGCGGATCGACCTGCCCGGCCGGACCATCGTCGACACGATCAGCGACAACGCGGCGATGGGCGGAATGGTTTACGGCGGCAATCCGGTGCGGCCCAACGAGATCGACCTGCGCTGGGTCTCCGCGTTGCTGTACCGCAACGAGACGATCGAGGAATCGGGGGTCGCCGCCGCCGTACTCAACCATCCCGCGACCGGAGTTGCCTGGCTGGCGAACAAGCTCGGCGAGCACGGCGATCGGCTGGACGCCGGCGAGATCGTGCTCGCCGGGTCGTTCACCCGCCCGCTGTGGGTCGAACAGGGCGACACCATCCTCGCCGACTACGGACCGATGGGAACGATCTCATGCCGATTCACCTGAATCGGACGTTGCGCGATGCGCTGGCCGACGCCGACCGGGCGCTGTACGGCGGGTGGATCACCACCGGGTCGCCGGTGGTGGCCGAGATCATGGCCGGGTCCGGGCTCGACTGGGTGCTCATCGATATGGAGCACGCGCCGAACGGGTTGGAATCCGTTCTGGCGCAGCTGTATGCGGTGTCGGGCTATGCCGTGACGCCGGTCGTGCGGGTGCCGGTCGGCGATACCGTGGTCATCAAGCAGGTCTTGGATCTGGGGGCCCAGAACATCCTGGTGCCGATGATCTCCACGGCCGAACAGGCGCGGAATGTCGCTGCGGCAGCGCAGTATCCGCCGATCGGGCGGCGCGGAGTAGGGAGCGCGCTGGCGCGTTCCGCACGCTGGAATCGCATCGACGGCTATCTCCCCCATGCGGCCGAACATGTTTCGGTGTTCGTGCAGATCGAGACCCTGGAGGGCATCGAGAACGCTCGCGCTATCGCCGAAACGCCGGGCATCGACGGTGTTTTCGTCGGGCCCAGCGACCTCGCGGCCGCGATGGGGTTACTCGGTCAGCAGACCCATCCCGACGTCACCGCACAGGTGCGCAAAGCCTTCGCCGACGTCATCGACGCCGGAAAACCGGTAGGCGTCAACGCTTTCGATCCGGCGCAGGCGACGGCCTACGCCCACCACGGGGCGACGTTCCTGCTGGTCGGCGCGGACGCCGCCCTGCTCGCCCGCGGCTCCGAAGCGCTCGCCCATCGATTCATCGGCTCGCCGCCCGGCGAAACACCCCGCGGCAGTTACTGATCGCCCACACAGAAGGACCTGGCCATGACGTCAACGGCAGTCAGCTACGACAACCTCCTCGCGACCATCACCGACCCCGACGGGCGGGCCATCCCCGACCCCGCGACCGGAGAGGTGGTTGGACGAGTCCGTTTTCAGCCCGTCGAGGAACTCGACGCGGCGATCGCCCGCGCCCGTACAGCGCAAATCGCTTGGGCCGCACGCAGCGATGAGGACCGCGTCGATCTCCTGTTGCGCGCCGCCGACGCCGTCGAAGCCGCGACCGAGCCACTCGCCGAACTGCTTTCGCGGGAACAGGGCAAGCCGCTCAACGGCCCCAATGCCCGTTTCGAGGTCGGCGCCTGCGTCTCGTGGCTACGGGCCACTGCGGCAACGACATTGCCCGGCGAGACGGTGGTCGACGACGAGACCACCCATGCGGAGCTGCGCTACCGCCCGCTCGGCGTGGTCGGCGCGATCGGCCCGTGGAACTGGCCGATGATGATCACCATCTGGCAGATCGCCCCCGCGCTGCGGATGGGCAACACCACCGTGGTCAAGCCCTCGGAGTACACCCCGCTGAGCGTGCTCGCGCTGGTCGAGGTGCTCAACAGCGTTCTGCCCCAGGATGTTCTGCAAGCGGTCGCCGGTGCGGGTGACGTCGGTGCCCGCCTGGCCGGCCACCCGGACATCGACAAGGTGATGTTCACCGGATCCACCCGAACCGGCCAGGCCGTGATCAGGAGTTCGGCCGACACCGTGAAACGACTGACCCTCGAACTGGGCGGCAACGACGCGGGCATCGTCCTGCCCGACGTAGACCCGCAGGCGATCGCCGACGACCTGTTCTGGGGTGCGTTCATCAACACCGGCCAGACCTGCGCCGCCATGAAACGCCTCTACGTCCACACCGACGTCTACGACGCCGTCTGCGCGGCCCTCGTCGAGATCGCCGCGAACACGCCGATGGGTCGCGGGCTGCACGAAGCCAATGTCCTTGGCCCGCTCCAGAACCGTCAGCAGTTCGACATCGTCTCCCGCTTGGTCGAAGCGGCCCGCGCCTCGGGGGCCACGCTGCTCACCGGCGGTGACCCCGATCGCACCGCCCCCGGCAACTTCTATCCGCTCACCTTGGTCGCCGACATCGACAACGACAACCCCTTGGTCGCGGAAGAACAGTTCGGTCCGGCTCTCCCGATCGTCCGCTACCACGACGTCGAGGACGCCATCACCATGGCCAACGCCCTCGACGTCGGCCTCGGCGCATCGGTCTGGAGCGCCGACAAGGCCACCGCCCGCACCATCGCCGCCCGCCTCGAAGCCGGCACCGTCTGGATCAACTCACACGGCGGCGTCCACCCGATGATCCCGTTCGGCGGCGTCAAGCAGTCCGGCTACGGGCTCGAATTCGGCGTCGAAGGCCTCAAATCCGTCTCCGCACCCCAGGTCGTCAACGGCTGACCGGCACCGGCGGGTTAGCGGTGGATTCGCCGAAGGGGCGGTCAGCGCAGTAATCTTCGTACGGTGTCCATTCATCGCCCACTATGGACCCTTCCGCCGGACGAGCGTGTAACCCCGCCGGACCAGTCCGCATCGACCAGCTATCGCGCGGACCTGGACGGGCTGCGCGGGCTGGCGATCGCGCTGGTCGTGGTGTTCCACGTGTGGTTCGGGCGGGTGTCCGGGGGCGTGGACGTGTTCCTGGTCCTGTCCGGTTTCTTCTTCACCGGACTGCTGGTGCGACGGGCCGAATCGACCGGGTCGGTGGGTGTAGCCCACACGCTGCGGCGTACCGCTCGCCGGCTGATTCCGGCGATGGCGGTCGTGCTGGCCGCGATCGTGGCCGCGACGGTGATCATGCGGCCCTACACGCAGTGGTCGGACGTGGCGGCGCAGACGTTGGCCTCGATGTTCTACTACCAGAACTGGCAACTCGCGCTGACCTGGTCGGACTACCTGGCCGCGGATCCGTCGGTGAGCCCGCTACAGCACCTGTGGTCGATGTCGGTGCAGGGTCAGTTCTATCTCGTCGCGCTCGCGCTGGTCGCCGGGACCGCCTGGGCGTGCCGGCGCAACGAATGGACAGCTCGGCTGCGACCGGTGCTGGGCGTGGTGATCGTCGTGGCCGCCGTCGCGTCGTTCGGCCTCGCCGCGACGGGGACGGCCACCCATCAGGGCTGGAACTACTACGACAGCTTTGCCAGAGCGTGGGAATTGCTCGTCGGCGCGGGCCTGGCCATCGCGGCCCCGTATCTACGCCTGCCGCAGAAACTTCGGTTCGGGTTGGCGGGGCTCGGCCTGGCCGGTGTCGTGCTGTGCGGGTGGTTGATCCTCGACGGGGCCAACCGATTCCCCGGCCCGTACGCCCTGCTGCCGGTCGGTGCCGCCGCGGCGCTGATCGTCTCGGGCAACAACCTCGCCGCCGATCAGCGGCCGCTGTTCAATCGGCTCCTGTCGACGCCGGGGATTCGCTGGCTCGGGGATATCGCCTATCCCCTGTACCTGTGGCATTGGCCGATCCTCATCTTCTACCTCGCCGAACGCGGTCAGCCCAATGCGGGACTGCTCGATGGTCTGGGCATCATCGCGGTCTCGGTGGTCCTGGCCTTGGTCACCCACCGCGTGGTCGAGGAGCCGCTGCGGGTGCGCTCGCAGGGCGGCGCGGATCATTCGATCCGAGCCCGGCGCACCGCCACCTGGGTGGTGACGGCCGCGGCCGTGCCGATGGTCGCGGTCACCGGGCTGTGGCAGATCGCGGTGGGGGTCAGTCCGCCGCGACCGGTCGGCGCCTTGAATCCGACGCTGTATCCCGGAGCGGAAGCCTTGGTCTCCGGCAGGCCCACGCCGCACGCGCGCATGCGGCCGACGGTTTTCGAAGCCCCCGCCGACGCACCCGCACCTACCGGAGACGGCTGCATCGCCGACTGGGACAACGCCGAACTCATCACCTGCACCTACGGCGACCCGGACGCCGAGCACACCCTCGCCGTGGTCGGCAGCTCGCACGCCGAGCACTGGCTGCCGGCGCTGGAGGTGCTGGCCGAGCGGCATCCGTTCCGCATCCAGGTCTATCTGAAGATGGGCTGCCCGCTCACCCTGGCCGAGGACGCGACGTACAAGGGCGAGCTGATCCCCGATTGCCGCGACTGGTCCCAGCAGGTGATCGAGCGGCTCGGCGCCGACCGGCCGGATTGGGTGTTCACCACCGGCACCCGGCCGCGCGACGACACCGGCGACGAGACCCCGCCCGAGTACCTCGACGTCTGGTCGGCCCTCGGCGAACGCGGCCTCAACGTCATCGCGATTCGCGACACCCCGTGGTTGCGGAGCAACGGAGTTCGCTACAAGGCCATCGACTGCTTGGCCAAGGGCGGCGATCGCCTCAGCTGCGGGATGAAACGCACGGACGCGCTCGACCCGATCAACCCCGAGCTGGCGCCGACCTGGTCGTTCCCGAACGTGTACCCGATCGACCTCACCGACGCGGTCTGCGAAGGCGCGGTGTGCCCGGTCTCCATCGGCAATATCCTGGTCTACCACGACGAACATCATCTGACCGCAAGCTATTCGCGCTCACTGGCCGACGAGCTCGGCCGTCGGCTACAGCCGTTGCTCGGCTGGTGGTAGGAGCCCCCGAATAGCGGTGGTGAAATCTCGGTGCGCGCAATAGTGTCCGGCCGCGCGGCATCGAGTACGTTGGCAACGATGTCGTCGGTGTTGCGGGAGTATTGAGGATCGTGGTCAGCGGAAGAATTCGCCGAGCCTGGAAACTGGGCTTGGCGACGCTCCTCGCGGTCGTCGCCGTCATCGCCGGAAATACCGCCACCGAACCGGTTTTCACCGCCGCGGTAACCCTCGATACCGCACCGGCCGTGCCTGGCGTCCCGCTGCGCCTCGCCTACGGCGCCTCCCCCGACATGTTCGGTGATCTGTATCTCCCCACCACCGGCGCCGCGCCGTATCCCGTGGTCGTGCTGATCCACGGCGGCGGCTGGTCGCAGAATCGCACGCTCGACCATGTCGGGCCGCTGGCCGCGTCGCTGGCGCAGGCGGGCGTCGCCGTGTGGAACATCGAGTATCGGCGGGTCAACGGCGTCGGCGGCTGGCCGATCACGCTTACCGACGTCGATGACGCGGTGCGGTCCCTGGCCACCGTGGTGAACCTGCGCTCCGGCAATCGGCTCGATCTGCAACGGGTCCATCTGGCCGGGCATTCGGCGGGTGGGCAGCTGGCGGCGTGGGTGGCCGGCCGGCAGACCACCGGTACGGAACGCGCGCTCAACCCGATTCGCATTCGCAGCGCCACCCTGATGGCCGGCGTGCTGGATCTGGAGTTCGCGGTGAACAACGGACGTGACGGGTATGTCCGCAAGCTGCTCGGCGGGCGGCCCGACGACGTCCCGGATCGCTATCGAATGGCTTCCCCCATCGCCCACCTGCCCGTCGGCGTGCGGATCAGCGCCCTGCACGGCGACCGGGACACCGTCGTTGCCCCCGCGCAGAGCCGGCGCTACGTCGCCGCCGCGCAACGGGCAGGCGAGACCGCAGATCTGCAAATCCTCGACGGGATCGGTCACGGCGAGTTCGCCGACGCCAACTCACCGGCGTGGGCGGCCGCCCGCAAAACCATCCTCGAGCACGTCGCCACACTCCGATAACCCTTACCGCGCAAGCCCTTTGGCCCGCCTCGCCAGCCGATCGGCTGGCGAGTTCAGCTCGTCAGGGGCTGTGCCCGAATCGTCGCGGCCGACGGCGTTCAGTTCTCGTTATCGCTTTAGGAGGCTAGGTGCTCGACATTCAGGAGATCTCCGACCGGTTGGAGATTCAGGAATTGCAGGTGGCGTATTCGACCGCGATCGATAGCCGGAATTTCGAGGCCTTGGACAATGTGTTCGTGCCCGAGGCCGACATCGACCTGACCCCGTTCGGCGCTATCGCGGGCAAGCTCCCCGAGATGAAGAAATGGCTCGCCGAGAGCATGGCGCAGTTACCCGCCTCCCAGCACCTGCTGGGCAACCCGGAAATCCACGTCGACGGCGACCGGGCGACGGGGCGGGTGATGTCCTACAACGCGATCGCGTTCCCGGCCGAGGACGGCGAATCACCGATCGCGCTGCTCGGCATGTGGTACATCGACGAGTATGTCCGCACCCCGCAGGGCTGGCGGATTTCCCGGCGCGGCCAGGAGCGCAGCTGGGCCCAGGGATTACCGACCGCACCCGCGAACTGACCCTCGGTTACGCGTGACCGCCGCCCAGTCCCGGCTTGTCCAGTCGTGGCTGGGTGCCGAAGGTGGGGCGGTTGGTGGTTTCCACCGGCTCCGGCACGTCGGCTATCGGACCGCGGGTGTCGGCGCGAGCGGCGACCTGACGCTGGGCGAAGGCGATATCGCGGGCGGTGCGCACGGACAACCGGCCCAGTGAGGTGGCGGCGAAGAACAGGATGAGCGCGCCGAGGCCGTAGAAGAAGGTCAGTTGCAGGACGGCGCGTTTCAGGTCGGAGGTCGCGACCGGGTCGCCGTGCGAGCCGATGCTCAGCGCGTCCGCCAGAAACGGTCCGATGATGAACCACAGGCCCGCCGCCGCGGCCAGCCAGCCGCCGAAGCCGGCGACCAGGCGGTTACGGCTGGCCAGCATCAGCCAACCACCGACCACCGCGGTCGCGCCGGGCAGGACCTCGAGCCAGCCACGCGCCGAGGTCCACACCCAGGAGTCGTCGGGGGTGTAGGCGAAATCGAAGTACGGCCCGATGAACGGAATCAGGGCGCCCCAGATCCCGAGCAATAACACCGCGAGCCCGCCCAGGGCTCCGCGGCTGCGCGGAATCCTCAGCCTGGGGCCGCGGTCCGCGGAAACGTTGTCGACGTTCATCAGAGCCTCCATTCGTCGAAGTAGCTGCGATTACCGCGTACCCTCGACGGACGGACATATGCACAGGATGCATAAATAGCTCAGCGCGGCGGCCGCCATTCGATTCGACCGCCCTGGAAATCCTGGGCCCGGCCGCCGTTGTAGTCGTATTCGTCGCTGATCGGATAGCCGTAGCGACCGTTTTCCCAGTTCTGGCTGGCCCAGATGTCCCGGATCGCGCCGACGATCACCCGCGCGCCGGTATCGGCCGACCAATAGATGGAGCCGCCCTCGAAATGCTGTCCGGCCCCATTGTTCTTGGCGCGGAATTCGTCGGTGGCGGGGAAGCCGAGCCGGCCGTCCTCCCAGGACAGCGTGGCCCACTTGTCCCGGATCGCGCCCCAGGTGTTGTGCGCGCCGGTCGCGCGCGACCAGTGGATGGTGCCGCCCTCGAAGTGGTTGAAACGACCAGGCTTTCGGGTCGCCAGCTCTCGGGTGGTGGGATAGCGCAACGCGCCGTCCTCCGCGCCGAGGTCGTCCCATTTGGCGCGGATCGCGCCGCCGATCTCGTTGGCGTGGCCGTCGGAGACCAGCGGATGCCAATAGATCGAGCTGTCCTTCTCGAACTCCTGGTGGCGGCCGCCGCGGGAGGCATCGGACTCCGCGTTCACCGCCAGACCGAAGAAGCCGACGCCGCCGGCCTCGTCGTATTCGATCCGGATCGCGCCGTAGATCGGATACGGCTGCGCGGAGGCCTGGGTGGTGCTCAGGGAAAGAGTGGTGAGCGCCGCGAGGACCGTGGCGGCGCGGACCATTCGGGCCGCTCGACGTCGACCATGCTTCGGATACCGCGGATCGGGTGACATGACCCCTCCTTGCGCCCCAGGTATTCGACCCATTTTACTTGCGCCCGAGCGCTTTAGACAGGTCCGCAGCGCCACTTGACAACCGGGTATCGGGACGCCGCTACCGGTAGTAGACCTCGAGTTCCGCGATCGAGGTGAAATAGGAACTGCCGCCGGGCTTTCCGACGATCCGGACCCCATCACCGGCCAAGGTGGCGAAGTTGAAGGTGTAGCTCTTGAACGCGCCGGCCCTGGGCGTATACGGATACCGGGGCTCGACTTTCGTATTCTGCGCGTCGATCCACTGGAAGTTCTGCCGCACCTGAACGCGCAATCCGGCGGCGAACCAGCCTCCGTCGTCGAACATTTCGCCGGTCGTATAGACGACCTGGTTCAGCAGATAGGGCTTCGACCAGGTGAAGCCCCAGTAGTCCAGGTCCTTGTTCTCCTGGTCGAAGCTGTTCTCGCTCTTGGTGAAATCGCCGTCGTTGTAGTACTCGGTATGGCCGTAGTGTGCGGATTTCTCGATCGGGGTGACGGACGCGCCGCTGTAGGCGAGGTTGTCCCGCGGGTCCGGCTGGTTCGCCGGCGACTGCGCACTGAACGGTTGCAGCGCCAGTTTCCGCAGGTTGAAGCTGTACGCGGTGTCGCCGCCCGCGCTGCCCACCCACCAGTTCGACTGCACCCACATCGAGGTGCCGTCGGGCGAGATGAACTTGGACGGGATGGTGGTGGCGTAGCCGCCGTTCTTCGGACCGGGGCAGCCGGGTCCGCGACCGAACCACGGATAGCCGCCGAAATCCTTGGTGAGGAACAGTTTCCAGGGTCCCCACGGCGAGGGCGCTTCATAGAACTCGAACGTGTACTCCGTCCATGACGTGTACAGGTACCGATTCAGCGCCTTGACGTACACCACGCCGCCCTGCGAGATCACCGAAAGATTGTGCGGGGACTCGCGATAGTTGCGCAGCGTCGTGTACTGCCGCCGGGTGTCGCGCAGCACCGCGCGGCGTTCCTCCAGCTGTTTGCTCCACCGTGGCTTGTCGCCGTCGAGTCCGGCGAAGAACTCCCACCGGTTGCGTTGCTCGACAGCGTCTTTCGGTGCGCGCGCCAGGTACAGGTCGAACGGGTCGGCTACGGTCGCGGTAAAGGACCCGCGCCAATTGCCGTCCAGGCCATAGGCATAGACGTAGCGCGCGGCATCCGCGCCCAACGCCGCCGCGGCATCGCCGGAGTCCCGGCCGAAGTCGATGAAGAAGATCGTGGTGAAGACTCCCCCGGTGAACATCGGCTGCTGCGTCTTGTGCCAGGTCTGCCCGTGATCGTCCGACCACGAAACGCTGGCGGCAGGCGCGTCATTGAACGCGATGTCCTCGTGCCCGGCCCGCAGGTCCTGAATCGCCAGATAGAGCCGCCCGTCCACGCAGACGATCCCGGTCGGCTTCCGGTTGTACCGCTCGGGATCTCCCCACACGGCCCCGACCTCATCCGACACCGCCAGTACCTCACCGGTGAACCCGTTCTTCGGATCGCCGCTGATCCGATTGACCGCGATGTCGTGCCGCGGTCCGTCCGCGAACCCGCTGCCGTCTCCGTTGACCGAATACAGGTTGTCGTCGTCCGCCCAGCAGGTCACCCACAGGTCCCCGTCGCTCTCGCTGTCGACCTCGAGCGCGTTCCCGACCGCCACGGTGGCGAAGAACGTACTCAACTCCGAGGCGGGAGTGTCGGGCACCGTCGGTTTCTCGCCGGCGCCATGCTCGGACTCGACCGCGGGCACCCGCGACTGGGCCGACCCAGCACCCCCGAGCCCGACTGCCAGCACCCCCGCGGCCCCCGACACTCCGGCGATGAACCGCCGACGACCTAGCCCGCTCACCGCCGCCACCCCGGACCCACACCGATAACGCTGTTCACGCACACCATCTTTCGAGCAAAACCAATTACCGGCACCGACAGTAGCCGTTACCGGCGGCGAACTCTTTCCGGCCACGGCGCACCGTCCGAAAGATCAGCAACTCTACGATTCATCTACCGAGACCAGAGAGTGAGCACGCATGGAGATCGAGGAAGGTCGGACGAGTGCACCCACGCGGTGGGCGGTCGCGATGTGGGGTGTCATCATCGCGGTGCTGGCCGCGCCGGTCGCGGCCGCGCTGGTCGGGATCGTCTACCGGTTCCCGATCCCGTTCGGTGACGACGCGCGCGGCATCGCCGAGGTCGGCAACGCGGCCATGGCGTCGGTGTTCTACCTGATCAAGGGCGAGGGATTCGTGCTGGCGGCGCTCGGTGGCGGCGTCGGCTACTTCCTCGCCAGAGCCCTCGGCCCGGGTCTGTTCCGCCCGCTGGCCCTGTCCGTCCTGGCCGCTTTCGGCCTTGCCCTGCTCGGAGCCATCAGCCTCGCCTCGATGTAACCGATTGCGGCGCCTCTGGTTCGGACTGCTACAGTCCGAACCAGGCAGTGACCTAAAATGTGGCCTTACAACCGTTTTGGCGGCGACCCAGGCCCGGGTGCTGTGTTCGGAGCTATGGCGACTTTCGACATTCCGGCCGTCGACGAAGTGCATTCACTCGTCCCGGCAATCGATGAACTTCCTGGGCGTTGCGTCCCCTATTATTTGGCCGCCGGGGAAGGTGAGCGGTACGAACTCGGCGGGCAGCTGATCACGATCATCGCGCGCGCCGAAGACACCGGCGGGCAGTTCGGTGCGGCATATGTGTACGGCGGCAAGGGAATCGAGACACCGTTCCTTTCGCACGAGCGGGAGCATCGGTTCCTGCACGTCACCGACGGACAGCTACAGGTGTGGCTGCCGGGCGAGACGCAGGTCCTCGTGCCCGGCGCGTCGGTCGCGATTCCACCTGGAACACCGTATGCCTACCGCATGCTCGCGCACCGCACGCGATTCCTGAGCTGGCTCACCGGCGGCGACGGTCACCGGTTCGCGCAAGCAACGGGCCGCGAGACGACATCACATGTCTTCGACATCGCCGCTGACCAGCCGATATCTGCCGGTCGCCGATCCGAACTGGCGGCTCAGTTCGGCATACGAATCCACGATCTCGAAAAGCACGACCTCCCACCGCGAACCGGCACACGGCTGCCGCCCGACGAAACGCCCTACGTCCTGGACGCCGGCGAAGGTGACCGCTGGGCAAGCATGGACCAACTCAATTCCCATCTCGCCCGCTCACGCAATACCGGCGGAACCTACTTCGCCCTGCACACCAGCGGAGGCAAGAGCCCCTACATCCCCCGCCACTTCCACCGCAGGCACACCGAGAACTTCCTCTGCCTGGACGGCCGAATCCTCTTACACGCCAACGGCACCGAAATCCTGCTCACTAAAGGCGACTTCCTCCACGCCCCAGCAGGCACCATCCACAGCTTCGCCTTCGACGGCCACAACACCCAAATGCTCGGCCTACTCACCACCGACATATTCGAGAAGTTCTTCGAGTACATGAACACACCGACCCAGGCCCACATACACACCGAAGGCGGCGACATGCGTTTCCCCACCGAAGGATTCGCGCGAGCCCGCGCCGAACTCGACCTAGAGGTAGTCGGCCCACCACCCGAGCGACGCCATGATCGCCGAGTCGGCTGACAAGCGGTGCACAGGTAGTCATCATCAGTCCCATGGCCACGCGCTCCTCTGCTGAAAACGATGCCGAGCAACCGTTTCGGGTGATGCCGTGGTGGCTCGTGCTCGGCGGTTTCGTCCTGGCGATCGGGTTCGGACTGCTGGTGACGTGGTGGCTGTGGAACATCGCGGACACCGGCGGCGCGTCCCGAGCGGCGCTGCGCATCGACGCCGTCCGCACGGGTTTGACCGTGGTCGCCGGGACGGGTGGCGCGGTGGGACTGCTGCTGGTAGGACGGCGTCAGTGGCTGAACGAGCGGACCCAGCAGCACCGGGAACAGGTCGACGCCATCACCCGGGCGCATCAGGAACGCGTGCAAGCGCACGTCGAAGCCACCGCGGCGGCCGATCGAACTGCCCGGGATCGCGCCATGGAGATCTCGGAGTACGACGCGACCGAGCGCAGGGTCACGGACCTGTTCGCCAAGGCGGTCGAGCATCTCGGCTCGGACAACGCGCCGGTCCGGCTGGGCGGGGTGTACGCGCTGGAACGGCTGGCGCACAACAACGAGCGCTATCGGCATGCGACGGCCGATGTCCTGTGTGCCTACCTGCGCATGCCGGTGCGCCGGGAGGCTTCCGACGAAGAGCACGTGCGGTTGGCCATCCAACGCATCGTGACCCGCAGAATCCGGTCGGGGCCGGACAGTTGGGCCGGTTTGCGGCTCGACCTCGCCGGTGCTCGACTCGACGGATTCGACGCGGCGGGATGCGATTTCAACGATGTCGACTTCACCGGATCGACCTTCGCCGGGTCGACCACCTTCGACGACAGCAGGTTTCACGGCGAGGCGCGGTTCGGCGGCGCGAAGTTCCTCGGCGACGCGTGCCTGCGCCGAACGCAGTGGCACGTTCCGGTGGACTTCAGCGGCGCGGACTGGCAGTCCGCCGTCAACTTCGACGAGTCGGTGTTCGAACAGCACGCGCGCTTCGACCAGAACAGGTTCGGTGATCAACGAATCTCGTTCCGCGAGACCACCTTCAGGCGGACGGTCACCTTCGACCACAGTCGCCTGGGCGAGGCGACCTTCGGCCGGGCCGGTTTCGAGTCCAATGCGTCGTTCGAGCATGTCGAATTCGGCGACGCCGTGTCCTTCCGCGGCGCGGTATTCGGTGGTATCGGGATGTTCCGGCGATCGGTTTTCACCGGTGCCGTGGATTTCAGTGATGCGCGATTCGGTGAGCACGTGTCCTTCGACCGCGTCGATTTCACCGGCGGCGTCAGCTTCGGACCGGGTCCGATCGAGCGAATGAGTGCGGTTCGTGCCCGGATCGGCGTGCACTCGATCCGCCAGCTACCAGCCGCCTGGATCGAGCAACCACTCGATGATGAATGGGTAGGCCTCGCACCGAGCGTTTGAATGCTCCGGCCAGCGCAGGGCGCTGTTCCCTTCCCCCTTCTACTGTATACACGATTCCGGGCCCTCATGAGACATCGGATTGTGGTCCATAATCGCTCGCGATATGCCGAAACCACCAGGTGAGGAGTAGCGGGATGGCCTTTGTGCTCGGCTTCGGGGAGATCGATCGGACGCAGGTTGCGGTCGTGGGGGGCAAGGGGGCGAACCTTGGGGAGTTATCGCGGGTCGAGGGGGTGGAGGTGCCGGCGGGGTTCTGTGTGACGACGGAGGCGTTTACGCGGGTTGTGGGGCCGGAAATCGAGGATCGGCTGGTGGAGTTGTCGCGGCTGGAGCCGGAGGATCGGGCGGCGATCGGCGTGCTGAGTGCGGACATCCGGCAGGCGGTCGAAGGGCTCGCCATTCCGGAGGATGTGGCGGCCGAGATCGTCGATGCGCATGCTCGGCTGGGAACCGAGGGTGCCTATGCGGTCCGCTCCAGTGCGACCGCGGAGGATCTGCCGAACGCGTCCTTCGCGGGCCAGCAGGACACCTATCTGAACATCGTGGGGTCCGGAGCGATCCTCGAACACGTCAGCCGATGCTGGGCTTCACTGTTCACCGAGCGAGCCGTTACCTATCGTCTGCGAAACGGTTTCGGCCACAAGTCGATTCAGATGGCGGTAGTCGTACAGCGGATGGTGTTCCCGCGCGCCGCGGGCATCCTGGTCACCGCCGACCCGGTCACCTCCGATCGGAGGGTCGTGTCCATCGACGCCGGCTTCGGTCTCGGCGAGGCCCTGGTTTCCGGCCTGGTGAACGCCGACATCTACCAGGTGCGCGACGGCAATATCACCAGCAAGACGATCGCCACCAAGAAACTCGCCGTCGAGCCGGTGCCATCGGGCGGAACCGAGGTGCGGGAGATCGCCCAGGAACGCCGCAACGAGCCCGTCCTCTCCGATGCCGAGGTGCTGCGGCTCGCGCAGCTCGGCCGCCACATCGAGGCGCATTTCGGCAGCCCCCAGGACATCGAATGGTGCCTGGATGGCGACGCGATCCGCATCGTGCAGAGCAGGCCGATCACCACGCTGTTCCCGATTCCTGTTGCCGCCGACGAGGAGAACCACGTCTATGTGTCGGTCGGCCATCAGCAGATGATGACCGATGCGATGAAGCCGCTGGGAATCTCGCTGTGGCAGCTCACGAGTCGCGCGCCCATGCGGGACGCGGGCGGCCGGTTGTTCGTGGATGTCACCAGGGCGCTGACCTCGCCGAAGACCAGCGCAGGTCTGGTCGCGGCACTCGGCAAGTCCGATCCCCTGATCGGCGACGCACTACAGACTGTGGTCGATCGAGGCTTCGTTCCTCGAGTGCCAGAACAGGTTTCCACAGCCACACCGCCGCCGGCACCAGCACCGATCGAGACCGATCCGAGCATCGTCACCGAGCTGATCGCCGCAAGTGAGGCCTCGCTCGATGCTTTGACCCGCGACATCAAAGCCGAGTCCGGACCGAGTCTGCTCGACTTCATCAAGACCGACATCCAAGAATTGCAGCGAGTCCTGTTCACCCCATTGGGTTTACAGGTGATCAACGCCGCGATGGACGCCTCGTTCTGGCTCAACGATCAGCTTCAGGAATGGCTGGGCGAAAAGAACGCCGCCGACGCGCTCACCCAATCGGTTCCCGGGAACGTGACGTCGGAGATGGGCCTGGCCCTGCTGGACGTCGCCGACGTGATCCGCCCGCACCCGGAGGTCGTGGCCTACCTGCAACAGGTGGAGCAGGCAGGAAACGACGACTTCCTGAACGAACTGGCGCAATACCAAGGCGGCCAAGCGGTCCGGGCCGCGATAGAAGACTTCCTGGACAAGTACGGTATGCGCTGCGCCGGCGAGATCGACATCACCAGACCACGCTGGACCGAACGCCCCGCCACCCTCGTGCCGACAATCCTCGGCAATATCAAGAACTTCGGGCCCGGCGCGGGCAGGCAGCGCTTCGACGACGGCCTGCGCGACGCCGAGCAGACGAAACTCGAACTCCTGCAACGCTTGCGCGCCCTGCCGGACGGCGAGCAGAAGGCCGAGGAGACCGAGCGGATGATCGACCGCGTCCGTACGTTCTCCGGGTATCGGGAGTATCCGAAGTACCGCATGGTCAGCCGCTATTACGTCTACAAGCAGGCGCTGCTGCGGGAGGCCGAACGTCTGGTGTCGGCGGGCGTTCTGCGCGACCCCGAAGACATCTTCTACCTGAGGTTCGACGAACTCAGCGAGGTGGTCCGAACGCGAAGCGCGAGTGCGCAACTCATCGATGAGCGCAAGGAAGCATTTCGCACGTACCAGACGCTCACCGCGCCACGAGTGCTCACCTCCGACGGCGAGACCCTGACCGGGGCATACCGCCGCGAAGACCTGCCCGCGGGCGCGCTGCCCGGAATGGCGGTGTCCGCCGGGACGATCGAGGGCCGCGCCCGCGTCGTGTCCGACATCGCGCAGGCCGACCTCGAAGCCGGCGACATCCTGGTCACCGCCTACACCGATCCGAGCTGGACCCCGCTGTTCGTCGCGATCACGGGCCTGGTGACCGAGGTCGGCGGCCTGATGACGCACGGCGCGGTGATCGCCCGCGAGTACGGACTGCCCGCGGTCGTCGGCGTCGAGCACGCCACCGAGTTGATCCGCGACGGGCAGCGCATCCGAGTGCACGGCACGGACGGATACGTCGAGATCCTGCCGGACTGAAAGGTCAGGACAGGTCGGCGTATTCGTCGGCGCCGAAGCTCAGGCGGATGTCGTGGTCGACCTGGTTGCCGGTGATGGTCACCTGCCCGGTCACCAGCGGGTAGCCGCGCGCGACGACGGTGTACTCGCCCTCGGGCAGGTCGGCGACGGTGTAGCGACCGTCCGCGTCGGTGTGGGTGGTGCCGACCGGCGCGCCGGACCAGTCGACCACGGTGATCCGGGCGTTGTGCACCGGCCGTCCGTCGGCGCGCACCGTCCCCCACAGCATCGCCATCGGCGCCAGCTCGACGTCGAACCGGAAGCGGCCGCCGTCCGGCACAGTCAATGTCGTTGCGGTAGGCCGCATTCGGGCGGCGACCGCGACCAGCGTGTAGGTCCCGGCCAGCACGCCCTTGCAGGCGTAGGCACCGTCCGACGAGGTCACGGCCGCGCCGACCACCTCGCCGCGCAGGTCGGTCACGGTGACCGAGGCGCCGGCCACCGGCTCGCGGGCGGCGCTGCGCACCACACCCGACAGCTCGCCGGAGCCCTCCAGCGTGACGTCCACGTGCTGCGCGCCGTCCACCGCGAGAACCTGCACCGCGGCCGGTTGGTGCCCGTTCGCCGAGACGATCAGCACGTAGTTGCCCGGCGCGGGCGGCTCGATGACGTAACTGCCACTGCCGTCTCCGCTCGCGCGTGAAACCTGGTGTCCGCGTTGATCGATCAGGGTCAGCACCGCGTCCGGCACCGGCTGCCCGTTGTCCCGGCGGATGGAACCACCGATCGTCCGGCCGCTCGTCACAGCAACGGCCGGTGCGGTCGACACATCCGACAACTGTTGCGCCCCAATACCATTGACGTGCGCGAACATCGGCTCCGGCTCGGCGGCAACCGGTTCCGGCTGCCGCAGCTCACGCAGCTTCGTGCCCTCGACATCGATATCCGGCAGAACCCGGTTGAGCCACTTCGGCATCCACCACGCCCCCTTGCCCATGATCACCAGCAACGCCGGCACCAGCACCATGCGCACCACGAAGGCGTCGATGGCAACACCACAGGCCAGCGCGAAACCCATGGACTTGGCCGTGACGTCCTGTTCGAGCAGGAACGAGCCGAACACCGAGATCATGATGATCGCCGCCGAGGTGACCACCCGCGCCCCGTGGTGATACCCGGAGATCATCGCGTCGGTCGGCGACTTGCCGTGCACGTATTCCTCGCGCATCCGGGTCACCAGGAACACCTGATAGTCCATGGCGAGCCCGAATACCAAGCCGATCAACATGATCGGTAGGAAGCTGACGATCGGCTGCGGATCGGCGATCAGGCCGAAGGTGCCCTCCTGGAAGATCAGCACGGTCGCGCCGAAGGTCGCCGCCATGGAGAGCAGGAAGCCGAGCGCCGCGGTGAACGGGACCAGAATCGACCGGAACACGAGGATCAACAGAACGAACGCCGCACCGGCCACGATCGCCAAGTACGGAACGATCTTGCCGAGCAGGACGTGGTCCATGTCGGCGTAAATGGCGGTGGTGCCGGTGATGCCGTATTCGATGCCGTATCGCTCGGTCAGTTCGGCTTCGGCGGCGCGGGCGTCGCGCACGAGGTCCTTGGTGGCCTGATTGTTCGGCCCCGATCTCGGAACGCCGTTGAGCATGACGCCGAGCTTGTTCGTGCTGAATTGCGGTGTGGTGACGTAATCCATCTCCGGGAACGCGGCGAGCCGGTCGTGCAGCGCGGTGACCGCGGTCGCACGCTCACCTTCCGGCACCCGCTCCAGATCGGCGGCCACGGTCAGGATGCCGTTGCGCCCTTCACCGAAGCCCGCGGTCCGGATGTCGTAGGCCTGCCGGACCGTGGATTCGGTCGGGAAGCTGTCCTCGCCGGGCAGACCCAATTGCAGGTTCAGCGCCGGAGTCGCCAGTGCGGCAAGCGCTGCGACGGCCATGGCCAGCGCGATCCATGGTCGCTTGCCGATCAGCCGGGCCACCCGCATGCCGTTGGTGACGGAGGTGTCGTCCTCCGGGTCGTGCCGGGCGACCAGCGGCAGCTTCGGTTTGAACAGGAAACGGCCGAACACACCGAGCAGGGCCGGCATCAGGGTGATTGCGGTGATCACCGCGAACAACGCCGCGACCGCGCCACCCAGGCCCATGAACGTCAGGAAGTTCACGCCGACGATGCTCAGCGCACTCAACGCGACGATGACCGTGAGACCCGCGAACACCACCGCGGATCCGGCGGTGCCGACCGAAATGCCCGCGGCCTCTTCGGGACTCGCCGCCACCCGGAGTTCGTGTTTGTAGCGGGAGACGATGAACAACGCGTAGTCGATGGACAGCGCGATGCCGATCATCGACGCCAGGAACGTCGTGAAGCTCGGCACCTCGATGATCGAGGTACTCAGCGAGATCACCATCATCGCGGCGCCCAAGCCGACGATGGCGGTGATGATCGGCACGAAGGCCGCCATGATCGCGCCGAAGGCGATCACCATGACCACCAGCGCCACGCTCATGCCGATCATCTCGGCGTGCCCGCTCGGCTGTTCCTGCTTCTGCTCGATCGCGCCGCCGATCTCGACGGTCAAGCCCTGCGCGCGGGCCGCAGCGGCCACGTCGTAGGCGGCGCGCCGCTCTTCGTCGGTGATGTCCATGGCCGAGGCGATGTCGAACGGCACCGAGAGCACGGCAACGGTCGCCGGTGCGTCCTTGCTCAGCACATTGAGCGGCGCGCCAGCGCATTTCGACGGGTCGGCGTCGGTCAGGCAGCCCATCGTCTTGGTCAGCTCGACCGGGTTCTTCAGTGCCGCGGC
Source organism: Nocardia sp. NPDC051756 (assembly GCF_040681495.1). Classification (NCBI taxonomy): domain Bacteria; kingdom Bacillati; phylum Actinomycetota; class Actinomycetes; order Mycobacteriales; family Nocardiaceae; genus Nocardia; species Nocardia sp. NPDC051756. Next base: position 95,507 of record NZ_JBFAYV010000011.1, read on the forward strand.
TTCCTTTTCGGAGACGAGCTTGCGCTTGCCGTCCTCGACCGAGAGCGTCTTCAGGTCGGCAATCAGCGCGTCGATGGCATCACTGTTGCGCTTGTCGGTCAGCTTGGTGCCGTCGGGCGCCTTGATCACGTAAGCGCCGCTGACGGCGTCGATGCCGAACTGATCGGACATGCCGGGGAACTGCTTGTCCAGGATCTGGGTGGCGCGTTCCGACGGCAGCGACGGCATGCTGAACTCGTCGCTCATCGGCTTGCTCAGCAGGCCGCCCGCGGTGCCGAGCACGCCGAGGAAGACCAGCCACAGCGGCAGCACGATCCACTTGCAGCGGAACGCGAATTTGCCCCAGCGATAGAGGAATACGGACACGACTAGGTTCTCCTGGAGGTAACCGGATAGTGCTGAGTTCAGGGCCCGTACAGCACCTTCGCGGCCCACCTTGCCTGCGAACAACTCCCCCGGACGGCCGCTGTCTACCTACCGCACGGTAGGGATCGAAGCGCAAGAGAAGGCCGTAAACGGAGGATCAACCTCTGGTTTCGAGACACTACCGCACGCCGAATCGGCAGCATTCTCGGGCCGAAGATATTGCGTATGCCGTTGCGCGACACTGTTGCATAGGATCGCCGGATGGGGACACGGCTGGTTCAAGTCAACTTCAAGGCCCGGGACGACGCAGCGCTCGGCCGGTTCTGGGCGGACGCGCTCGGCTGGGGACTTTCCAGTGAGGGACCCGGCGTGACCAATGTCGAACCCGTGGGCCTCACCTGGCCGGATCCCACCGCGTTGTTCATCGATGTCGTCAGCGTCCCGGACCCCGAAACGGTGAAGTACCGGGTCCATCTCGATCTCGCTACCACCTCCGCGGCGCATCAGGCGGAATTGGTCGCGCGCCTCCAAGAGTTGGGTGCGACGCCGGCCGACGTGGGTCAGGGTGACGTGCCGTGGACGGTGCTGGCCGATCCGGAGGGCAACGTGTTCTGCGTGCTGGAGCCGCGCCCGGTCTACCTGGACACCGGACCTATTGCTGCCGTGGTGGTCGACTGCGCGGATCCGCGGGCCATGGCCCGGTTCTGGGGTTCGGCGACGGACTGGACCGTGCACGAGGTGGACGATGATCATGCGACGCTGCGTTCGTCGAAGGGGGTCGGTCCCTATCTGGAGTTCCTCCGCACGCCCGACCTGAGGTCGGTGCGGACCCGCGTTCACCTCGATCTGCTGCCGTATGCCGGCGATGATGCCGCGGTCGAGGTGGCTCGGCTGAAGACGCTGGGCGCCGAGGAAACCGATATCGGGCAAGGGGATGTGCCGTGGACGGTGCTGGCCGATCCCGAGGGTAACGAGTTCTGTGTGCTTGCGCCTGGGCGCTGAGCGAGCCCAAGGTCACGTCACGTGCGCTAAGCTCCCGAACTAGAACAGGTTCTCGGGGAGGGGGCTGCGGCGATGCGCGCAGTGTGGATCGTAATGGTGCAGGCCGCGGTTTTCGGGCTGGCGACGACCTTCGCCGACGGGGCGTCGGCAGTGCCGCTGCCGGAAGAGGATTCGTTCTATTCGGTGCCTCCCGATATCGCGAATCTGCCCAACGGCACCGTGCTCGCGTCCCGGCCGGTCGACACCCAGTCCTTCCTGCTGCCGTTGCCTGCCGACGCGTGGCAGGTGCAGTACAAGACGATCGACAATCACGGACGGCCCAGCGCCTACATCGCCACAGTTCTTGTTCCGCAGCAGGAATGGACCGGGGCCGGACCTCGCCCGCTGGTGTCGTACCAGGTCGCGGAGGACGGTGTCGGCTCGAAATGCGCACCCTCCTATGCGTTGCGCGGCGGGCTCGGCGGCGGGCCGAGCAATGCCTTCTCCGAGACCGGAGTAATTCGCCTTGCGCTCCAACAGGGTTGGGCGCTCGTCGTGCCGGACTATCAGGGGCCGGAGTCCGACTTCTCCGGTGCCGACGGTTACGCCCACGGCGTGCTGGACGGTATTCGCGCCGCCAAGGCATTCGGACCCGCGGCCATCGATGACTCCGCACCGATCGGCATGTGGGGGTACTCCGGCGGAGCCCAATCCACTGCTGTCGCAGCCCAAGCGCAAAGTTCCTATGCCCCGGATCTACGGCTGACCAGTGTGGCGCTGGGCGGGGTGGTCGCCGATCTGGAGGCCACCATGTCCGGCTTCAGCGGCGGAATCGCAGGCGGCGCAGTCGTTGTCGGCCTGGTCGGCCTGAACCGCTCTTATCCCGATGCCGATGTTCTTCAGTACGTCAACGAATCCGGCCGCGGAATGCTGGCCGCCGGCCAAACGGATTGCCTGCATGACGCCGCACTGGCCCACCCGTTCCTCGACGCCGCGGACCTGGAAGCATGGCCCGGTTCGATCACGAACAACCCCGAGTTGAGCAAGGTCGTCCGCCGTTCCAGCCCCCTCTTCCGCGCAGGCGCACCCACCGCGCCGACGCTGCTCTACCACGCGATCGCCGATGAGTTCGCCCCCATCGCCGCCGCCCGCAACCTCGCCGAAAAATACTGCGCCACAGGAACTCCGGTCCAACTAACCGAGAATCCGATCGGCGAGCACGGCACCGAAGCCGCCGCAGGCCTACCCACCGCCCTCACCTACCTAGCCGACCGCTTCGCCGGAAAACCCGCACCCAGCACCTGCTGACTCACGCAAAACTCATCGGCGCCGAGCACCGCTCTCAGTCATCGAGATCGGCGAGGGCCGCCGCTAGATGCAGGTTGTCGACCTCCCGCAGTGCGCCGGCCGCGAACGGGTGCAGCCCCGACTTGGCGCAAGCATCCAGTAGCCGAATGTGCACGCCCCACGTCACCAGAGGCGGTTCGGACAGCAGAGGCAGCAGTGCGTCTAGGTGGTCGCCCAGTTGGGATACCGCCTCGACGCGAATGTTCTCCCGAAGGTCGGTGCGCGCCAGCTCGATCAGCCGGTCGTCGAGCTCGCCCGGTGGCGTATGCGCAGCACAGGTCGCCAGCGCCTCGTAGCCGCGGGTACTGGCGATCTCCCCGGAGGCGACCAGATCCCAAGTGAGCGTAGCGATCTCACTGGACCTCGGCACGAATCGCAGGTAGTAGACCGCGGCTTTGCGAACACCCGATTCCGGGTCATGGGCGAGCGCGAACAGCCGATCCGCCTCGTGCCAGGTGGACAGGATGGGGCAGCACAGCGCTCGCACCTCTTGGTCCGGATGGCCGGACAGAAAGATAGCGAGACCAGGGCGGTCGACGGCAGGGACGGTGGTCCAGTCGTAGCGACGCAGTGCGTCCAGTTTCGCCGCCCACGGACCGTCGAGGTCGGAGTACATGGCGAAGAGCTCCGCCGTCGGCGGCACGGATGGGCCAGGCCGACTGGGCTGTGACGGCCCGGGCGACGGTGGAGTATCGAGCACGGGCGGCGCGAGCAGGTCGGCGACGGGGGCGATCCACTGCGGGATCCGCAGTTGCTCGGACTCGAAATCGCCGCGCAGGTCATCTCTGGAATCCTTTGCCGCTATTGCCCTTTCGTCATCACCCTGGGCTATCTCGTGCAGCAACCGCAGTGTGGCGCGGCTGAAGTAGTAGCGCAGCGTGTCGATCGCGGAACAGGCCACGTCGGTGTCGCTGTCGACGGCGGCGCGGTGCAGGGCTGGTTCGGCGGCGATCGGTTCGTCCCAGCACAGGACGTCGGCCGCGGTCCACCGCACCGCGGGGTCCGGGTGGTCGAGACCCTGGATCTTGTACTGCTGCCAGCGCGGTTCCTCGAAGCCGAACTCGATTCCTGCCAGCGCGTGCCGGTGCAGAAGGTGGTGTGGATCGCGCAGCACCGGTTCGAGCAGATCGGCCTCGCCGCGTTCGGCCTGCCGCAGCACACAGGCGCGGATCAAGTCGTCCCCGGTATTCCACCAGGCGCGCAGGTCGGCGCCCTCCGGGCACATTCCCGCGCGCTCCAGGACCCGCAACGCCGCCAGCCGCACCTCGGCCGGACGGTCCCGGTCGTGACCGATCTCGGTCAGCCGCGTCACCGCGCGCGGGTCGCCGAGCCGACCGAGCACATCCCCGATCTGCTCCCGTTCCAGCCCACCGACGCCAGGGTCGGCCAGCTTCCGGACCAGCTCGAAGGTCGCCGACCGATCCTGCTGCTCTGCGACTCGCTCCAGTTCCCCTACCCCTTGCATTCGTCCATCCTTGCCGAGCCACCCCCGCTGGTCTATCGAGAATCGCCCAACCTTCGAGCCATGGTTCTCGATGCTTGACGCCGCCCGCGCCCGCGTCCGCTGAATCAACAAGGCGTGATCGACACAAGATCAGCAGCGGATGATGCAGAGGGCACAGATCGCTTGCTGCGTACCGACAATCAAGTAAATGAGCATTCTTCCCTCGCAACGCCCCTACCTGCATCTTCGCGTCAATACGCGCGCGGAGTCCGGTCGACATGATTAACTCGACCCCGCATTGGGAAAAGGGGAGTTTCATATGGAGGCTACGGCCGCGCAGCGGGCAGCGCTGAGCATGATCTGCGATACGTTCGTTCCCGGCGACGGGGCGACGCTGCCGCCGGCGAGTGAACTCGGCGCGGTCGATACCGTGTTCCGGTTGCTGGCGCGCAGTCCGCGGGAGGCCGATCGTAAGCAGCTGGCGATGCTGTTGGGGTGGTGGGATTCTCGCCTGACCGGAGTGCTGCTGGGTGCGGGTCCGCGACGGTTTTCCACGCTGTCGCAGCAGGAGCGAGAGCGTGCGCTGCTGCGGCTCGGCGACTCCCGGTTGGCACCGGTGCGCGCGATCTTTCAGGCGCTCAAACAAGCAGCGTTGTTGGCCTACAACGTGACTCCGGGTCCCACGGGCAGCAACCCGCTGTGGAAGGAGATCGGCTACCCCGGACCGGCCGGGCAACTCAGTACTGCGCCGCAGCCGGCGTTGACGCCGATCCGGTGCACCGAGAACACCACCCTCACTTGCGATGTCGTGATCGTCGGATCGGGTGCGGGCGGCGGCACCGCGGCGGCCGTGCTGGCCGAGGCCGGTCTCGATGTGATCGTGGTCGAGCGCGGAAAATATTACGACGACCGGGATTTCGGCGCGGGTGAACTCGCGGCACTCGAACAGCTCTACGCTCCTGGTGCCAGCTCATCCGAGGGCCAGATCACCCTCGTCGCCGGTACCTGTCTGGGCGGCGGCACCGTCGTCAACTGGAGCACGTCCCTGGCCACTCCCGATTCCGTTCGCGCGGAGTGGGCCGAATTGGGCGCGGCGCAGTTCGCCGAGGCCGAGTTCGGCGATGCTCTCGAGGCGGTGCGCCGCCGACTTGCCGTCACCGACACCCGCTCTCCGCTCTCGGCCCGTGACGCGGTCCTCGAACGCGGCGCGCAGGCACTCGGCTGGGACGTGAGTGCCCTGCCGCGCAACGTAACCGAAGCCTGCGACGCCGGAATCGAATGCGGCTCCTGCGGTTACGGCTGCCGGGTCGGGGCCAAACAGTCCGTCACCAAGACGTGGCTGGCCGACGCCGCCGCGGCCGGTGCCCGGCTGGTCGTCGACGCGAACGTCCGCAGCATCAAGGTGAACAACGGCCGCGCCGAGGGCATTTCGGCGATCACCGAGTCCGGCGCGCAGATCGAGGTGCGCGCCCGCGCCGTCGTCGTCGCCGCGGGCGCGGTGCAGACACCGGCCCTACTGCGCCGATCCGGTCTGCGCAACGAGAACATCGGACGCCACCTGCGCCTGCATCCGGCCGCCGCGGTGTTCGGCGTCTTCGACGAGGAGGTGCGCGGCTGGGAGGGCCCGCTACAGGGGCGAATCTCCCGTCAGCACGCGGATCTCGACGGCAACGGCTACGGCGTCATCTACGAGACCGGCCCGGTCCATCCGGGCCTGGCCCTCGGCTTCATGGGCTGGCGTGGCGCGGACGCGCACCGCCGCACCCTGCTCGACTTCGCGCGCACCACCCCGATCGGCGTCATCACCCGCGACCGCGATGCGGGCACCGTCACCGTCGACAAAACCGGCGAGCCGATCGTCAACTACCGCCTGTCCGACTACGACGCCGCCCACCTGCACACCGGAATCGAAGGCGCCGCAAGCATTCTCGAAGCGGCGGGCGCGCGCCGCATCTTCTCCGGCCATCAGGCCGGCGTGGATTACGAACCCGGCCGTCGCGGCTCGCACGCCGACTTCGCCGCCGCCTGCCGCGCCGCGGGCTACGGACCGGGCCACTGCGCGATGGGCGCCCTGCACATCATGGGCTCGGCCCGCATGGGCGGTTCACCGCAGCTCTCGGCCACCGATCCCGACGGAGCCACCTGGGAAGTCGCGAATATCGTTGTCACCGATGGCTCCTGTTTCCCCACCGCGTCCGGCGTCAATCCGATGGTCTCCATCGAAGCGATCGCCTACATGAACGCGAAGCGGCTGGCGGCTCGGTTGACCTAGGCCGCGATCACTCGCCCTTCGGCACAAAGCACCGTCAGCGCGACCGGACCGGATGCGTGACGGCCAGTGGCGCGTAGCGATCGAATTCGACGGGATCGTGCGCGCAGAAGATGTCCACCTCACCGGTGGTGGCGAGTTCACGCAAGCGTTCGACGTTGTGCAGACGGTTGGATCTATTGGACTGCATGGCGTATTGGAAGACCTTGAACCCGAGCGGGCAGGTCGGGTCGGCCGAAAGTTGACCGTGGAAGTCGTAGGAATCACCCGCGTGCAGCAACCAGCGCGGGCCCTCGGTAGCGCCGGTATCGATCGCGACACCGGTGTGCCCGCGGGTATGGCCGTCCAGTGGGATGAGCAGGATTTCGTCGGGCAGGCCGGGTAATTCGCGGACGGCACGGAACCCGAACCAGTCGGCACCGTCGACCCGATGCTCGGCCCATTTCGGACCGTGCGCCCAGGATGCGCCCGCATAACGCCGCCGCTCCATGAAGGTGAGCGGCCTGCGCGCTGCTTCGAGTTCATCCGCGTTGACGTGCACCGTCGCGTGCGGGAAATCCGGCAGGCCACCGGTGTGGTCGATATCGAGATGGGTCATCACGATGTGCCCGACATCGCCGGCGGAATAGCCGAGTCGCTCGATCTGCCGGATCGCGGTTTCCTCAGGATCCAGCACAGGATGGACGCCCAAGACGAATTCGGCGCCGAGGGTTTCCTTCGGTTGCGCGATGTCGTTGGTGCCGATGCCCGTATCGATCAGCACGAGTTGGTCGTCTGTTTCGATCAGCAAGCAATGGCAGACGCATTTTCCGCGGCCGAACAACGACCCGGTGCCATTGACGAGTCGCGGCGAAGGTGGACGCAGAGTTCCGCAGTTGAGGTGATGTATCCGCATTGATACTCCTGCCGTTGACGTGCGTTTCAGATTCCTCAGCATGCCCGACCCGTCCGGCAAAGTCTAGAAAAACTTCCAGACTTTGGCATACAGGCGGCTACCATCGACGCCATGGCCCTCGCCGATCCGAATCGCACCCCCACCGCACGCACCCGACGGCATCGCGCCGCGGGCGCGGCCCGTCGTGACGCGCTGGTGCAGGCCACGGTCGAGGTGGTCGCCGAGCAGGGCATGGCCGGCATCACCCACCGCGCGGTGACCGAGCGAGCCGGGGTGCCCCTGGCCACGATCAGCTACTTCTTCGAATCGATCGATGCGCTCGCCGAAGAAGCACTACGCGTATTCATCGCCGAGCGAGTGCGGGTGCTGACCGCCCTCAGCGAAACCCTCGCGACGACCGACCACGACATCGCCGACCTGGCCACGCTGTTCGCCGACGCCACGGCCGCGGACCGCACGCAAAGCATGGCCATGATCGAGGCGGTGCTGCACGCCGGTCGTCATCCCGCACATCGCCCCGCGGTCTCAGCGGCACTGGGCGCGTTGCGACAGGTTGCCGTCACCACCCTCAGCGCGGCCGGAGCGAGCGACCCCGAGGGCGCGGCCGGATCCTTCGTCGCCCTGATCGACGGCTTCGCCCTGCACGCGCTCGCCGAGGAAACCCAGCAGGTCGACCGGATCGGGCTGCGCCGCGCCATCCAGGCGCTGTTCCTCGGCGAACTCGTCGCGGCAGGCCGAATCGAGGACGCCGTACACCTCGCCGCGCAATCCACCTGAGCGCGCGCCACGCCCCCAGTTCCATTGGCATATTCGATGCTCGAGAATTGCCGAAAACCGTGTCAACAAGTCTTGCAGTCCAGCTGAGATCGACTGCGCCCCAAAACTATGGGCATTTCAGCGAATTTTCAGCACACCAGCGCGCCGATGCGTAAAGGTACACTCTTGGGTTAACCGTTCAGCAGGCCATGCACGAGGGGAAGGTCCGGGGGATGTCTGACACCGACGGCCGGGGAACTCTGCGCAGTGAAATCGCCGCGTTCTATGCCGGTTTCGGTCAGCCCGAAGCCTTGCAGGCCGCATTTCGGCAGGCGGCGCTGTTCGTGCCGGTGACCGAGGAGGAGCGCGTCTCCATTTCGCAGCTGGGCGGCGTCGATTGGCTGTGCGCCTTCACCAGCATGGAGGAATACGCCCGCTACATGATGGCGCGCGGCTACTTGGCAGAGGACGGCATCGACCCCGACCGCGAATACCGGTATCACACGCTCGCGGGGTGGCGGCTGCTCGAATACGCCGAATCGCGGGAGCAGCCGACCGGCGTCACGGTCGACATCGTCGGGTCGGCCCCGATGGCATTTCCGCCGGAAGTAACCGAGTAACAAGCGAATCGAGGGGGCGTTATGGCACAGCAGGTGAAGGTCGACCCGGCGGTTCTGAAACAGGCCGCGGAAGGGATCGAATCCACCATCGGTGAACTGTCCGGCATGGGCATCGGCGAAACCGGCAATATGGGCCGCGGATTCTCGCTGCTGACCATGTCGACGCTGGAGGCGGGCAAGGCGACGGTCCAGAAGACCTTCGAGGAGTTCACCGAGCGGTGGTCGTGGGGCGTGCGCGCACTGGTGCAGGCGGGCAACTCGATCGCCATGAGTCTGGGCTTGGCGGCCGGGCGCTACCACGAGATGGACACCAAGCTGCAGGACCTGGGCAAGAAGATGTGGACCCATCTCGCGGGCAACCCACATCTCACCGATGAACAAATCACCAAACGCTCGTGGGGAGATACGTTCTCCGACAACGCGTTCAACCACATCCGCAACGCGGACTACAGCATGGCCTCGTTCGACAAGGCGAACCAGAAGATACAGACGAATTGGAAAGTGATCCAAGCGGTCGGCCCGCAGGCGTACGCGAACCTGTCCCCCATCACCGGCAGCCTGATTACCGGTGAGACGCCCGGCTGGAACACCGGTGCGGCGCAGAAGGCGGCCGACATCATGAAGGAGTCGGGGGGACAATAGCTTTGGGGCTCTGGGATGTCGTCGACAGTATCGGCGACGCGATCGAGGACGGCGTCGAAGCGGTTGTCGAAGGCGCCGGTCAGGTCATCGACGACGCGTTGGACTTCGCTGCCGACGGCGCGAAAGCGATAGGCCTGGATGGCATCGGCGAGGGACTGGACGATCTCGGCGACAATATCGCCTCGGCCACCGGCGGTGATGTCGAAGAGGAAGAGCTCGGCGAGACGGAGGATCCGAAGGAACTCATCCGCGGCGAGCCGTCCGAAATCAGTTCCACCGCAGAGACATTGCAGAAGATGGCCGCCGCCATCGAATCCACCGGCCAGGCGCTCAAGCAGATCGACGCCGCCGACTGGGTCGGCGAGGGCGCGGACGCGTTCAACGCGGTCTACGACAAGCAGCCGAAGCTGTGGTTCGACTGCGCCGACGCGTTCACCTCGGCGGCCATGGCGATGCGGGGCTGGCACAACGAGGTGAAAACCGCGCAGGACAAGGCCGCCGACGCCATCGACAAATGGAAGGCCGCCGACGCGGAGGAACGCAGGCAGAAGAACTGGTGGAACTCGCTCACCGGCGAGCAGCAGGCGCAGACCCCGCTGGTCGACACCTGGACCTCCATGCGCAATGACGCGCGAGAGATATTGCGCGGCGCGCGAACTCAGCGCGACAACGGCGCGTCCATCGCGGTGAGCGCGTTCGCCGCCGCCACCGAAAAGGCCCCGAAGGAACCACCTTTCACCGAGCGCTGGATGGCCAACGTCTCGGATCTGTACGGGGTGCTCGAACACGGGGCGTTGAACTTCACCTCGGGCCTGCTCACCAGCTTCACCGGGCTGGTGCAGTTCGTGCGCCAGGTCAACCCGACCGACACCTACAACCTGACCCATCCGGCCGAATACGCGGCGGGCCTGTCCGATCTCGCGACGGGATTGGTTGTCGCAGCGGCAGATCCGGGCGCGACGGTGTCGGCGATACTGTCCGATGCCAGGAAGAACCCGTTCGAATTCCTCGGCTCGTTGACCGGTGACGCGCTGCTCACCGCCGCCACCGGCGGTGGCGGCAGCGCCAAGACCGCGATCAATGCCCTGCGGAAGTTGAAAGATGCCAGTCGGCTCGCCCGCGGTGCCGAAGATGTCGGACGGCACCTGCCCCGCGTCTCCCCGCACCCGACGCCGACGCACGAACCACCCGGCACCCCTTCGCATCTGTCGATGGAAACGTCGCAGCGACCCGCGCCGACGAATATCGACAACGGGCACACACCCACCAATACGAACCCGATCCAGGCGAACAGTCACCACGACGCCCCGGCGCCGAGGACCGAACCGAGCCCGCACCAGTCGGAGCCGGCGGCGTCCAACCCGACGCAGCACGCACCTGAACCAACACATCATGCGCCCGAGCCGACACACCACGCACCCGAGCCATCACCCACGCATCACGCGCCTGACCCCGCACCGACTCGGCACGCGGATCCAGATCCGACGCCTGCCTCGCACACGGATCCATCGCCTGGTCCGAACTCGCATACCGATCCCTCGCCGACGCCTAACCAGCGCGTGGATCCCACGCCCGACCACTCGCCCGCCCCACGCGCCGACCCGGACCCGGCACCTTCGCCACATACCAGAACGGACCCGGATCCGGCGTCTCGTCCGAACCCCGATCCTGATCCCGATCCGCGTACCGATCCCCGTCCAGAGGTCAGGAACCCGGCACCGCACGCCGACACCACACCGCACGTCGAACCCGAGCATGCGCCGAGCCCGCGGAGTGCGGTCGATTCGACACCGACGCCGCATGCGAACGCCGATGCGCCTGCGACGCCGCATGCGCGTCCTGAGGGGACCACCACTCCACACACAAACCCCGAAACGACGTCACCGCACGCGAATCCTGAAACGGCGTCACCGCATACGAATCCCGAGACAACGTCACCGCACACAAACCCCGAGACAACGTCGCCACACACCAATCCCGACACGGCAGCATCACCGCACACGAGCCCCGACACGACAGCGTCGCCACACACGAATACCGACACGACACCGTCCGCACGCACGGATTCAGACCAGACTCCGAGCGCGCGCCCGGACGCACGCGTGGACCCCGATTCCTCTCCCGCGGCGCACAGCCAGCCCGACGCGACAGCGCCGGGCCGCCCGAACACACCGGACGGACAGCCTGGCGCTACCCGCCAACCCGATCCGGTCCCCGCATGGCACGGGTCTCCCGCACCGCACGTCGACAGTCCAGCACCGCATACCCGGCCGGACGGAACACCCGGAACCCGCCCACAGCCAGACTCCACACCCGCGAACCGTCCACACTCCGACGCCCCGCGGACTGATCCCGCTACCCGTACACAGCCCGATCGAGCACCCGCAGCACGCACGAATCCAGACCACGCACCCACTACGCGTCCCCAACCCGACAAGGCCCCGACCGCACAACCACACCGCGACCCGGTACCTGCCAGCCGCGCCGATCCGCATTCGTCACCTTCGGCCCGCACGCAACCACATTCGCCCGCGCACGCGCGTCCAGAACACACACCCCAACGCCCGCATGCCGACCAGCCGCCCCGAGCCCACTCGGACGCGCCACAGCGCCATCCGGATTCACCGACCCGCCGAGGTCCCGATGGCGACGCGAATCCGCGCGCGCCCCATCATGATCCGGACCGACCGCCCGGCCGCAGGGATGGCAGCGACCGTCCGCATCATCCGGACGATCCCCCGCGAGATCGTCACCCGGATCGAGATCACCAGCCAGACCGCGACCGCCAGCCAGACCACGATCGCCAATCGGATCGCGACCGCAAACCCGACAATGAACGCGGCCCCGACCACGATCGAAAACCCGACCACGATCGCCACCCGGACCGCGACCGCCATCCAGAACACGACCGCAAACCTGACCACGAGCGTGCCCCGGATCGCGACCGCAAACCTGACCACGACTCCGAACGCGACCGCAAACCAGATCACGACCGCGAACCCGACCCGGACCGCGATCACAAACCCGACCGCGACCGTGAACCAGGCCGCGACCGCCAGCCTGATCATGATCGCGAACCCGACCACGAGCGTGCCCCAGATCGCGACCGCAAACCTGACCACGACTCCGAACGCGACCGCAAACCAGATCACGACCGCGAACCCGACCCGGACCGCGATCACAAGCCCAACCGCGATCATGAACCAGACCGAGACCGTGAACCGGAGCGCGACCGCCAGCCCGATCATGATCGCGAACCGAATCGCGATCCCGACCACGATCCGGACCACCCGACGGGGCAGGATCGAGCCGACGCCGATCGCAATGCCCACGACCACGTGCGCGAATCCGGCCCCGAAACCGATCGGACACCGGAACAGAAGACCTGTTCCGAAGACCCCGTCGACATCAGCACCGGCGAATTCCTGCTCCCCGAAACGGATCTCGACCTACCCGGCGTCCTCTCGCTGACGCTGCTGCGGGCACACCATTCGAACTACCGCTTCGGCCGCTGGTTCGGCCCGTCGTGGTCCAGCACGTTGGACGCGCGGATCGTCATCGAGGACGCCGGCGTCACATTCATCGGCGAGAACGCGATGATGCTCGCCTATCCGCACGCCGAGGTCGGCGTTCCCGTGCATCCGCTCACCGAGGGCCAGCAATGGTCGTTGACCCGCACCGAAGCCGGCGGCTATCGCGTACGCGATCAGCGACGAGAGCTGATCTGGCATTTCGCCCCCGAGCTCGGACTCGACGGCATCGAAGCCAGATTCGGCAACTACGCGGTCTCCGCCATCACCGACCGGCACCACAATCGTCTCCGCTTCCACTACGACGCCGACGGAGTACCGATCGAGGTCACCCACTCGGGCGGATACCGAGTCCGCATCGACTCCGACCGCGCCCGGATCACCGGCCTCTCGCTCCTCACCGACGACCCGGATATCGGCGAGTTCGCCACGCCCATACTGGAATTCACCTACGACGAAACAGACCTGATCGCGGTAACCGACGCCGACGGCGCAACCACCCGCTACACCTACGATGCCGACCACCGGATGACGTCCTGGACCGACTCCAACGGCAACCAGATGGTCAACACCTACGACGAGTCCGGCCGCGTCGTCTTCCAGCGCGGCACCGCCGGAATCCTCAACTGCGACTACGACTATCTCCCCCTCCCCGACGGCTCCGGCCGCCTCACCACCATCACCGACTCCCTCGGCGCCACCACCTCCCACGGCTTCGACCGCGAACTCCAACTACGCGACATCATCGATCCCACCGGCCGCCGCACCCACATCGACTACAACGCCGACCGCAGGCCACTGACCATCACCGATCCCGACGGTGCAACCACCCGCTACCTCTACAACGACGCGGGCGACCGGGCGAAAATCATTCGCCCCGACGGCAATTCGACCGAGATCGAATACCTCTGGCGCCACCGTCCGAGCACGATCACCTCCCCCGACGGTTCGATCTCGCGTCGCGAATGGACCACGGACGGCGACCTCGCCGCGGTCATCGACCCGGCCGGAAACCGCACCGAATTCACCTACCACCCGAATGGGGCGCTGGCGACCATCGTCGAATCCAACGGCGCCCGCACCACTATGCAGGTGGACGCGGCCGGCCTGCTGACCCAGGTCACCCAACCCGACGGCACGGTAACCCGGATCCGGCACGACGCCGCAGGCCGACCCACTCACGTCATCGATCCGCTCGGCACAGCGACCCGATTCGACTGGTCCCCGGCCGGAAAACTGCTCCGCAGAACAGATCCCGACGATCACACCGAATCATGGACCTACGATGGCGAGGGCAACACCCGCAGCTACACTGACCGGACGGGTGGCGTCACCCAATTCGCCTACGGCGCTTTCGATCTCCTGCACTCCCGCACCGAGCCCGATGGATCGATCACCCGATACACCTGGGATACCGAACGCCGCGTCACCGCAGTCCACAACCCCATCGGCCAAAGCTGGACCTACGAATACGACAGCGCTGGAAGGCTTATCGCCGAAACCGACTATGCCGGGGCGACAACCCGATACACCCACGACCGAGCCGGACGAATCGGCGCGATCACACCGGCCACCGGCACAACTCGCCACCACCGCCACGACCTCCTCGGCCGGCTCACCGAGATCACCGCGGGCGACGAGTGGATCCGCTACACCTACGACCCGGTGGGACGCGTCCTCTCCGCCGTCAACGGCACCGGCGCGGACCCCACGCACTCCCTCGAATTCGCCTACACCGCAACCGGAAGCACGGCAGCCGAGCGGCTCGACACCCGGCAACCGATGCTGTTCGAACACGATCAGCGCGGCCACCGGATCCGCCGGACCACTCCCTCCGGCGCTGTGGCCACCTGGCACCACGATGTCACCGGTCGCTTGGACCAGCTCAGCGCCGACGAGCGCGACATCACCTTCGACTACGACCCCCTCGGCCGGTTGACCGGCTGGCGGGTCGACGAACTGGCAATAACCCGTGGCATCACCGCGGTCGGGCAAGTGACCCACCAAGACGTGACCGCCTTCCCCGCACGGTCGCTGTCCCTCGGATCCGGGCTGTCCGCCCGACCGGCCCCACACCTGCTCCGCCGCGACGAATTCACATACCGCCCAGACGGATACCTCATCGGGCACACAGTCGCCCGTGCGCAGGCCGACCGCCTTCATCGCGACTACAGCCTTGACGCCGCAGGTCGCATCACCACCGTATCCACCAACGGCAACCCGACCGAGCGCTACACCTACGATGCACTCAGTAACATCATCAACTCCGCCACACCGGCAACCCCGTCGTCATCGACACCTGTTGCCGCACCGGCCTTCCCCACTGACGACAATCGCCGTGAGTACCGCGACAACCTCCTTGTCCGCGACGGTCGAACGCGCTTCCACTATGACGCCGCCGGTCGACTGATCCGCAAGACCACCGTCCGCCTCTCCCGTAAGCCCGACGTGTGGCACTACCGCTACAACGCCTTCGATGAACTCGTCGATGTCTGGACCCCCGACCACCAGTGGTGGCACTACACATACGACGCCCTCGGCCGCCGCACCACGAAACAACACCTGGCCACCGACGGCACCGTCCTCGAGCGCGTCGATTACCTCTGGGACGGTTTACATCTCATCGAGCAGGCCACCAGTACTTCCACCATTCGCTGGCAGTACCAGCCTGGCTCGCACACGCCGCTCACCCAAACGACTGACGTGGCCACGATCGATCGCGAGTTCTACGCGATCGTCACCGACCTCGCCGGCGCCCCAACCGAACTGATCGATCCCACTACCGCTCAGTCCGTGGCCGTCGCCGCCGCCGACCTCTGGGGCCGGACCAACTGGCGCGGGAAGACAAGCTCGCCACTACGGTTCCCGGGTCAGATCTATGACCCCGAAACCGGATTGCACTACAACATGTTCCGGTATTACAACCCGGACACCGGCCAGTACCTCACACCCGACCCGCTCGGCCTGGCCCCCGCACCCAACCCCTACGCCTACACCACCAACCCGCTCAGGTTCATCGACCCGCTCGGCCTGACACCGAGCGCGTGCGAGCGGTTCGACAACTTCAACCGACAGGTCACGCCCGGGGAGCTGCAACGTGCGCCGGCCCCATACCCCGGCGGCAGGGCGGGACACGCTGACACGAAACACCGCGTCACCCCCCAAGTTCAGGCATCCATCCTCAACAACCCGGATCGGGTCTTCAGCGGGACCTTCCGAGGCGAGAACCACATCACCGGACAGCCCTACACCCGCGAGGTCGACATCTACTACCGGGCAAGCCACAACGACCCCGCCAGAGGTTCCGTGGTAATCACCGAAGCGGGCAACAAGAACTCCGTCATCACGGCCTATGGTTTGATCGACAGGCGGGTCCCGAACCCCAAACCGGTCAAGGTGGACAACTGGGCGGGCAACCCGGACTACGTCGAAATCCGCACGAATAACGGCGCCAATGAGGTGGTGTTTCCCAACCGGGAGCGCTGGGAGAGGAACGACTGGCCATGACGGTCGAAGATGGCCCCGAGGACAACCCGTCATCGGGCCGGTGGCTGTCGGCGATCGCCGCCGTTGCCGACAGCCTCGCCGCTCATCTCGGCGAGCCGGTGAACGTGGTCGACCCAGGTGAAATGGAGGATGCGTTCTCCTGTCTCATCAGAGGTCGTGAGCCGTCCGGTCCATCCCTCCAGCTGGCGTGGGAGGGCATACTCGGGATGCATTACAGCGACGGACAGCCGAATATCAGCGCGACGCTGTTCCTGTACAGCCGCGGCCGTCGTCTGCGGCTCGACAATCACTCCGGCAGTTTTCTGGAGATCGTCTACGAGGGCGCCCTGGACGGCTCGGGGACCTGGCGTGATCTGGGCTGGCTCCAGGACGACTTCGGCGAGTTCGAAGCCTACGACCGCTACAGCGGCTGACCGCCTGCCGCGCGATCCGAAGCTTTATCGCCGGGTTGGGCTGACGGCTCTCAGCACCCACTCAAGCCCGGACTAGTTTCTCGACCGCGGCGACCACGCTTGCGGCACCATCCTCCTCTGCGATTCGGGCGGCCAGTTCTTCTGCCGCAGTTCGGTGGGCGGGTTCGGTGAGGGCCATATCGATGGCGCGGGCAAGCAGTTCCGCGGTGAGTTTGGGGCGCGGCAGGGTCGTTGAGCTGACTCCGAGTTCGCGGAGGCGTCGCGCCCAGAACGGTTGGTCACCGCCTGGCGAAGGCACTGCAACGGCAGGTAGTCCAGCGCGCAGGCCGGCTGCCATGGTGCCTGCGCCGCAGGAATGGACTACTGCCGCAACCTTTCCGAACAGCCAGTCGTGCGGGACCGGGCCAACAGTCAGGATGTTGTCGTCGACTACCCCGAGGTCGGCCCCACCCGACTGGATCACGCCACGCATTCCAACCTTGCGCAGCGCCACACCGACGAGTTCCGAAATCCGAGTGGCCTCACGCTTGCCCAGCATGAGGCTGCCCAGGCCGAAAAATATTGGTGCCGGGCCTGATTCGAGGAACGAGACAAGCTCACCGGGCGGCTTCCAGTCCTGCGGGCGTTGCGGCCACCAGTATCCGACTACGTCGAGACCAGCACGCCAATCCGCAGGACGCGGCAACACGCTGGGCGAAAAGCCGTGCAGGATTGGCCATTCGGCGGCGGTCCGCCGCCGTCGTAGTGTCCGCTGCGGCACGCTCGGCAAGCCCAACTGCTCGCGGAAGCCGGCGATCGTCTTGCCGTACATCCGATCGAACATCGCGGTGGCGAACCGACCTGCACTCCGATTCAGCACGGACCCGGCCGACCACGCCCCGACCAACGACGGCGGGAACGCCGCGGTCGTCGAGATCGGTTGCAGGCGAACGCCGATGCTCGGGATGTTTCGTGCTTCGGCCAACGGATGCCCGGCGAGTTCGGCGAACGGGGAGAGCAGCAGCACGTCGGCGGGTACGTCGTGCAACGCGGCGAGGAGGTTCTCGCCGAGTTTGCGCATCCCCTTCGGCAGCACCATCTCCTTGGCCGCCTTCAGCGGATTCTCCTCGTCCAGTTCATGTTCCAGCTCGAAGTCGACCGCCACGGCTCGCAACCCGCAACCGGTTATCTCGTCGACCAGATCCGGCGTCGCGGTCAGCACGACCTCGTGGCCGGCGTTGCGCAACCGGCAGCCGAAGGCGGTCAGCGGGACAATGTCTCCGCGAGATCCGTAGGCCGCGATCACAATTCGCGCCACTATTTCCTCCCTCGTTTCGGGTGTCTGGTGGCCAAATCGAAGGCAACGACCAGATCCTCGCCATAAGCGACGACATCGAAGTCGGGATCCCCCGTCGAGCGCAGTAATGCTCCGCCGATCGCACCGCGCAGAGCAGTAGCCATGGAAGTCGCCGACAGCTCACGAAACTCGCCGGTCTCGATCCCGAGCGCGAAGATCGCTTCGAGCTCCAGCTTCGAAAGATCCGCCAGCTGAGCAGGTTCGAGATCGACGCCCACTTCGTGCAGCCGTTGCCCGGCACTGCTGCGGTAGTTCGAGCCGATCTCCATCAACGCGATCTGCTGCGAACGGTACGTGGCAATGCATTTCGCGTGCGCCCTGATGTGCGCGGCCAGCTTGCCCCGCGCCGTCGCTTCCGCCTCGACCATGGGCAGCATGACGTCGAGCACAGACCGATACAGCTCCGCGACGATCGCCGCCACCATCTCGTCCTTGTTCCCGAAGTGGTACTGCACCACGCTCATCGCCACCCCGACCCGCTCGGCGATCTTGCGCACCGATGCCTGGTGATACCCGAGTTCGGCGATCGTCTCGATAGCGCACTCGACGATCTGCGCGCGCCGCGCGATCTCGGTGAACGTAGCCCCCTCGTTAGGTCGCATGACCTAACCATAGGTCACCTGACCTAACGAACCAGGGCGATTGCCGAAATCGCCGCTAACGGAAGTACGGGTAGTCCTGTACCCAGTGGAATCCGCGACTGCGCAAGGTGAAGGTGTTCAGATCGACGCGTTGCAGGGTGATCGTGACCGGGCGGTCATTCAGCTTGCCGCGGAGTAGTAGCTGGTCCTGGGTTGGCCGTTCGGCGGACAGCATCGCGAATAGTGTTCGGCGTCCGGCAGTTTCGTCAGTGGTTAGTTCCAACTGACCGTTGGGGAAGAAGTCGGCGCGTGCCGGTACCAGTTCACCGTTCATCCGTTGGTAGGTTGCCGCTTCTGGAGCGTCGAAAACTAGACGCTGCCAACGGTTCTCATCCGTAGTCAGCGGTGGCAACAACTGTCCGTCGAGGGTGAATTCGCGCACGTCCCAGATTCCGTACAGCTCGGATTTCGGGCGAGCAGGCCCGTATTGGTCTTCCCAGACCATCCAGCGGTCGAAGCCACACCCCAGCGCGACCCAGATACCAAGGGCCACTTGAACCCACACTGCGATGCGGTTCCTCCGACTGTCGGTGAACAGTGCGGGTTGGGTCAGCGGCGCGCAATCACGTTGCCGCACGAACACATCGACCAGCTGCCGCAGATACGGGGCGAGCAGGAACACGCTGATCAGCAGCAGGTGGGACGCGAGCACCTTCTCGGGAATATCGAAGGTCATGTTCGTCAACAGGACCTGAGCCATACTCGCCAAACTCACCACAGCGCCCAGCACCGCAGTCCGGGGGACGAACAGCAGCAACCCGGCGACGACTTCCACTGCGCCGAGCGTCATTTCGTACGGATAAGAACTGCCGATCTGCAACCAAAGCACCGACGCCGGGCTCAGATCGCCGTACGGCTGCAACAACTGCGCCAGCGTCGGGCCGGGCATCTGGGTCGGGATCAGCTTGGCGAACCCGAACGACAGCATCGTCCCGCCCAGGCACAGCCGCAGGAACAGCGTGAACCAGGCCAGCAGGCGGGGATGAGAAGTACGGCGGTCGAAGGCCGTCCACACCGCGGTGACTACCACCGCGACAACCAGGATGCAGAGCAGCAGCACCCAGACGGCCGCCTGGTCACCGGCTCCGGAGTCGTCGTGCTGCACCGCGTCGACCCCGAAGAACGTTCTACCGACCCAACCGGTGACAGGATCCGTCAGGGACATATCCCACGGACTGACGTATCTGCGGATCCAACGGCCGAGGATGCCCAGCAGCGTGAACGGGATATAGGTGAGGAGCAGGCACCAGAGGCCGAGATAGACAAAGCAGAATCGGAACGCGCTCTGCGCCGATGGATTCCAGACAGTAGGCGTGGTGGCGGTTTCTGCGGCGGGCGTATCCGTGATCACTGCTGCATCCTCGGGTCCTGGGTCGGGTCGGCATACCGGGGCGGGCAACCGCGATCGTTGGCCTCGGGACGTAGTTCGTAGTGCCAGGGTTCGTTGGCATAGATCTGGCACAACCCGTATTCGGCACCGTGCCTGGATAACCAAGCCGCCGCCTCGGTGGGCCCGATATCGACCGCCTCCCCCGACACGTGCGCGGAGGTGTTCGGCGTGGCCACCCATCGCGCGGCCTCCCGCTCCGAGCCGTACTTCGAGACCGCCGCGCGCAGTAGTTGCTGCTGGTACTCCGGCGAACGCCACCCACTGTTGACGACGAACTCGAGCCCGTCGTCCGCGGCATCGGTCGCCGCTCGACGCAGGGCACCGAGCAGATCGGGATCGAGATTGGCCACGGACGGCACCCCGTCGTCGAAGACCGTCACGCCGGCCGGGACCGCGCCGTCATCGACCAGTGGGCCGAGTTCGTCCCCGAACCGCGCGACCCAGGACGACAGGGACGGCGAGGACTGGTAGACAAAGACACCGACGAGCGCCGAGCTGACAACAACGACGGCAACCAGGACACTCGACCGGAAACGGCGAGTCGCGTTTTCGCTGTGATTCATGCATTCAGTGAAGGCAGCGCGGCGTTGCCAGCCTGTATGCGATTTTCGATACGCCGACGATATGCCCCGACTGGGAGAATCGAGGCCCTATGCGCGTGCTGATCGTCGAGGACGAACCCTATCTGGCCGAGGCCATCCGCGATGGCCTGCGTTTGGACGCGATCGCGGCCGACATCGCCGGTGACGGCGACACCGCTCTGGAACTGCTGAGCGTCAACGCCTACGACATCGCCGTGCTCGACCGGGACATCCCCGGGCCGTCCGGCGACGAGATCGCCGAACACATCGTCGCCTCCGGCAGCGGCATACCGATCCTGATGCTCACCGCCGCTGACCGGTTCGACGACAAGGCGACCGGGTTCGGGCTCGGCGCCGACGACTACCTCACGAAACCGTTCGACCTCCGTGAACTGGTGCTCCGGCTCAGAGCACTCGACAGAAGGCGCGCCAACAATCGGCCACCGGTACGGGAGATCGCCGGCGTGCGGCTGGATCCGTTCCGCCGCGAGGTCTATCGCGACGGCCGTTACGTCGCGCTCACCCGGAAGCAGTTCGCCGTGCTCGAAGTCCTCGTCGCGGCCGAGGGCGGGGTGATCAGCGCCGAAGATCTGCTGGAGCGAGCGTGGGACGAGAACGCGGATCCGTTCACCAACGCGGTGCGCATCACCGTCTCGGCGCTGCGCAAACGACTCGGCGAACCCTGGATCATCGCGACCGTGCCCGGCGCCGGGTACCGCATCGATACCGGACGTGCGGGAGGAGACGATGAATAGACTGCCCGGGTTGAGCGTTCGGCTCAAACTCACCCTCAGCTACGCCGGCTTCATCACGCTCGTCGGTGGCATGTTGTCGATCGCCGTGTGCGTCTTCTATCTGTGGTATCTGCCCGAGGGCTGGATCAACACCGACGGCAACTTCTGGATCGACCGCTCCGTCCTGCTCCGTGCCTTCGGACCGTTCGTGGCCACCGTGCTGGCCTTTCTGCTGGTGATCGGCCTGGTCGGCGGGTGGCTGCTGGCCGGCTGGATGCTCGCCCCGCTGACCCGCATCACGGCCGCTACCCGCATGGCGGCGAATGGCTCACTCTCCCACCGGATCCGGCTCCCTGGCCGCAGCGACGAGTTCCGCGAACTCGCCGACGCCTTCGACACCATGCTCACCCGGCTCGAGGCACACGTCACCGAGCAGCAGCGATTCGCCGCCAACGCCTCGCACGAGCTGCGCACTCCGCTGGCGATCACGCAGACGCTGCTCGACGTGGCCCGCAACGATCCGACCCACGATCCCGAGGAACTCGCCGCCCGCCTGCACGCGGTCAACACCAGGGCGATCGACCTCACCGAAGCGTTGCTGCTGCTCAGCCGCGCCGACCGACGGGCGTTCACGCCAGAACCTGTCGACCTGTCCCTCATCGCCGAAGAAGCCACCGAAACCCTGCTCCCCCTTGCGGAACGGCACGGCGTCACGCTCGAGACCTCCGGCGACATCGCTCGCGCTCTCGGCTCCCACGCCCTGCTGTTGCAGCTGACGATGAACCTGGTGCACAACGCGATCGTCCACAACCTGCCGGAGCGGGGCATCGCGTGGATCATGACCAGCGCTTCCCCCGAGGCGGCGGTGCTGACCGTCGAGAACACCGGCGATTACCTTGCCCCGCAGTTGGTTTCCACGCTGATCGAGCCGTTTCAGCGCGGCACCGAACGCATCCGCACCCACCACTCGGGTGTTGGGTTGGGCCTGGCCATCGTCGACAGCATCACCCGAGCCCACGGCGGCACCCTCACCCTCACGGCCCGCCCCACCGGCGGGCTCCGGGTCACGGTCTGGCTACCAGCGCGATGATCGCCACCGTGGCCGAAACCGAACGGCTGCGGGTGTTTTCGTGCGGCGCTAGGCGACTTTCCAAGCGGCCTCGATCATTTCGAAGATCTCGTCCACCGCGGTGTCGGGGTTGGGAGACTCGCGGGCCAGTGCGTAGGCGTCGATGACGAATCTTGCGATTGCCCGGCAGGCCGTGGCGGGTGCGGGTTGGTTGCGGTCGGCGGCGATGGCCGTTGCCAGTGAGTCTGCGTAGCGCTGTCGCATCGACTGCTCGTACTGGCGAAGGGCGGGGGAATTGTTGATCATGCGCCAGAGGGGGGCGGCTTCGGCGGATGCGCAGTGGCGCACGATCGAGTGGATTTCGCGGCGCAGGGCGGGGATGAGTGGCTCGTCGGGTGAGCGGTCGGTGACCGCTTGGGTCAGACGCCGGTCGAAGTTCTCCTCTTGCTCGAAGACCAACGCCTCTTTCGAGGCGAAGTGGGAGAAGAGCGTGGTGACTGCCACGTCGGCTTCGGCGGCCACGTCACGGATGCCCACCTCGTCGTAGCCGCGTTCCAGGAACAGCCGCAGGGCGGTATCGGCGATCTTCTGGCGGGTCGCGGCCTTCTTTCGCTCGCGACGTCCGACGGTCGGCGCTGTCATGAGGTGATGCTATCAGGTAGGAATCAGTATCAGGTCCAAAGAGCTAACCGTTGCAAAACACTAACCGTTAGGTTTATGTTCGTGGCATGAAAGCAGTGCGCTTCGCCGAGTACGGCGGCCCGGAGGTCCTGGAACTGGTAGACGTGGCCGAGCCCCATCCGGGCCCTGGCAAGATACGAATCGCCGTGCGCGCGGCGGGAGTGAATCCACACGATTGGCGGGTACGCGAGGGGCAGTTCCAGCGGATCAACCCGATCCAGCTGCCCGCCGGCGTCGGACAGGACGCGGCCGGAGTGGTGGACGAGGTCGGCATCGGGGTCAGCGGCATCGCGGTCGGCGAGTACGTGCTCGGCCGCGGCTCTAGCACGTACGCCGAGTTCGCCGTCCTCTCCTCTTGGACCCGCCTGCCCGACGGATTGACCTTCGCCGAGGCGGCCGGGTACCCGTCGGTGGTCGAGACCGCGCTGCGGATCATCCGCCTCGTCGGCGTCCATCCCGGACAGACGCTGCTGGTCAGCGGCGCGGCCGGCGGGGTCGGGTCCGCGGTGTTGCAGATCGCTCGCGACCGCGGAATCCCGGTGATCGGCACCGCCGGACCGGCGAGCCAGGACTACGTGCGCAGCCTCGGCGCCCGCGCCACCACCTACGGTCCGGGCTGGGTCGAGCGGGTCCGCGCGCTCGGCCGGGTCGACGCCGCGCTAGACCTGAACGGCGCGGGCGTGCTCCGCGGCCTCCTCGACCTGACCGGGGACCCGGACAAGGTGATCACCATCGCCGACCTCGAGGCCCCGATGCTCGGCATCCGCTTCGCCGGCGTCGGCGGCAACATGCCCGCGGCACTCGCCGAAGCCGTCGACCTCATCGCCCGCGAGAAGCTCCATATCCCAGTCGCCCAGTCCTATTCGCTCGCCGAGGCAGCCGCGGCACACGCGGACAGCCAGGCCGGACACACCCGCGGCCGCCGAGTTCTGCTCGTCTGATCCGAATCATGCTGTAGCGCAGCTGGATTCGACAACACAAGGGATAACTCCGGTTCACGATCGACTTCCCAGGAGATCCACCATGTACCAACCTCGCATAGACGCCGCGGTCCAGATGACCACCCGCGACGGCATCACCCTTACCGGCGACCTCTACCGCCCGGCCGACGACGGCCGATGGCCGGTCCTGTTGCACCGAACTCCCTACGACCGCAAGGACTCCTACCGAGTTTCCGGGATCGTCGCCGACCCCCTGTGGCTCGCCCGCCAGGGCTTCGCGGTTCTCGTCCAAGACACCCGCGGCCGGTTCGATTCCGGCGGCGAGTTCGACTTCATCACCCAGGAAGCCAACGACTCCGCCGACGCGATCGACTGGGCCGCAACGCAATCCTGGAGCGACGGCAACGTCGGCATCTACGGCTCCTCCTACCTCGGCATGGCCGCCCTCCAGGCCGTCGCAGCCCGCAGTCCACACCTCAAAGCCGCGGTCGCCATGGTCGCCACCGCCGACATGCGCCACACCGCTCGACCCGGTGGCGTGTTCGACCTCGGCTTCCTCACCACCTACGGCCTCGCCCTGTGCCGCGAAGGCCTCGACCACACGTCCCTGAATCCGGTTGAGCAGGAACATGTTCGAAAGCTGCTCGGCGAGGCCTTCGCCGACCCGCGCGCCACCGTGAGCCGGCTGCCGCTGACCGAGATCAGCCCGCTGGACGACGAGCGGGTCGCGCCGTTCTGGACCGACTGGCTGCGCTCGCCCCACGATCCGCTCTGGGACCGGCCCACCCTGCTCACCGAACCCGAACGGATAGACATTCCGTTCTTGCAGGTCGCCGGCTACCTGGACTTCACCAGCCCCACGCAGTTCCGGCTGGCCACCCGCCTCGCCGACAACGACAACGCCCGCCTCATCGCCGGCCCGTGGAACCACTTCGGCGCGTACTCTCCGGCCGGCCAGATCGGCGCCCGCGTGCTCCCCGACGCCACCGCCGGCGTGCCCACCTGGAATCCGGTGCTCGCCGCCTTTTTCGACCGCCACCTGCGCGGCGGCGACGGCTCGGCCTACCCCACCGCCGACCGATATCTGTCCGGACCCGGCCGCGTCACCTACTTCGTCGGCGGCTCGGACACCTGGGCGCACGCACCCGCCTGGCCACCCGCGACGGCAGTCGAAGAATGGATCCTCGGCTCCGGCGGCGACGCACGCACCGCCACCGGCGACGGCAGACTCAATTCACCGGGCGCGGAACATGATTCAGGTATCGCCAGCTCCGACATGTTCACCGCCGACCCGCACGACCCGTTCCCCACCCACGGCGGAGCGATCACGGTCGAAGGCGACCCCGCGACGGCACCGCAAGGCATCCAGGACCAGCGGGCCGTCGACGGACGCGCCGACCTGCTCGTCTACACCAGCGATCCGCTGACCGAGGACCTGACCATCGCCGGTCAACCCGAACTGGTCACCTTCCTCACCAGCAGCGCTCCGGACGCCGACGTGTGCGTCACCCTGGTCGACGTCGAACCCGACGGCTTCGCCCGCAACGTCGCCGAAGGCGCTCAGCGGGCCCGGTACCGCAACGGCGGGGACACCGATTGGCTCGACGCCGAGGAACCCAGCCGGGTGACCGTCACCCTCAACGATGTCGCCCATCGATTCCGCTCCGGCCACCGGATCCGCGTCCAGATCGCCGGGTTCAGTTTCCCGCGCTTCAGCCGAAATCTGCACACCCGCACCATTCCCGAGTTCGGCACTCTCGACGAGGCCGTCACCGCACAGCACACCGTGCACTACAACCCAACGACCCGGTCCGTCCTGCGCCTGCCGGTGCTCGGCGGATGACAGTCGACCACCAGCAGAAGGAGCCCACCTTGTCCGAAATCGTCGTCATCGCCAGTCTCCAGGCCAAACCGGAGCGCGGCGCCGACCTTCTCGCGCTGCTCGCCGAACTGATTCCCCCGGTGTTGCACAGCGAACCCGGCCTACAGCGTTACGCCTTCTACGTCGAACCCGGCACAGATCCGCTGCGCGTCACCGTGATCGAGAAATACGCTGCCGACACCGATTTGGAAGCACACAACAGTGGCGTGCTGGTCGACTATCTGCCTCGGCTGCTCGATCTGGTCGACCCCGCTCCGCACATTGTCGAACTACGCCCGGCACCGCTGGCGGTCACGGTCGGCGAGACCGACGCCGCGCGGCTGACCATTTAGGCACCGCACCGCGCACTCCGACTGCGTAGCCGGTGACATCGCCTGCGTAACCGACCCGCCGGTCGGCGGTACTGCACCCGCCGACCGGCGGGACTGTGCCGCGCGCGCGAGGTTTTCGCGACTCACGATGGGACTGTGGTGAGCGTTGATGCGGCTCGACGCCGCATAGCGTTGCGTGGATCTCCCACCGGCTTATGCCCGGCCGGGACAGACAGGAGAGAAACTATGTCCGGTACGAACCCGAGCGGCGACTTTCGTTCAACCATTGTGGATCGACGGCGGCTGCTCCTCGGTGTCGTCCCGGCCGCCGTCTTGCTGGCCGCCGGCTGTGGCGAGTCGAATGCCGACAAGCAGAGCGCACCAAGGCGACTCGCGCTCGTCTACAACGGGCCGCAGGGTTGCCCTGGATGCGCGCCCGCGATCGCCGACGTGCTGCGGCAGGCCCCACACCCGTTCGAGGTGAAGTATGTCGGTCCCGGCACCGGGACACCCCTGACCGCAGCAGCCCTGGCCGACGCGCAGCTGTACGTCCAGCCCGGCGGCGGCGCCGATCTCGACGGAACCTGGCGTTCCCTACGCGACTCCGCCGAGCTGATCCGCGACTGGGTTCGCAACGGCGGCAGCTACCTCGGCTTGTGCTTCGGCGGCTACCTGGCCGGCCGGGACCCGGGCTTCGACCTGCTCCCCGGCGACACCAACGGCTACGCCGGCTCCCCCGGCGCCACCGTCCCCGATGACCGCGACACCGTGGTGGCCGTGAACTGGCAAGGCAAACCCCGGCACATGTACTTCCAAGACGGACCGGCCTTCTTCCTCGACGACGGCGCCGACGCGAAAATCCTGGCGACCTACACCAACGGAATGGCCGCCGTCGTCGTCGCGCCCTACGGCAAGGGCCGAGTCGGTGTCAGCGGCCCACACCCCGAGGCCGACGAATCCTGGTATGCGGACAAAGGATTGACCAATCCAGACGGCATCCACCTCGACCTGGCCTACGAATTGATCGAAGCAACCACCACGCGAACCTGAATCCGCTCGGGTCAGGGACCGTACTTTCTGGGGATTGGTGCGCGGGAATCCGCCGCATACGCTTAACCCACCACTCATTCGAATCCTTTCCTGCACAACAGGAGTCATGCGATGATCGAATTCCCCCGGACTTCCGAACACCGGTCCACCATGCCCAGAAATCGGATCGCCCAACTGGCTATCGCCGCGGCCGCAGCCTTCTCCGGCACCGCGATACTCGCGGGACCGGCGCTCGCCGACCCGCCGCCGCCGGTTCTCACCGTCGAAGACAACCAGCACCTCAACGCCGACGGCACGGTGGATGTCGTCGGCACCTATACCTGTAGCGGCGGTCCGAACAACATTCTGCTGGGCGACTCGGTCTTGGACCAGAAGAACAACAGCGTCACCTCACCGTCCACCACGATCCCGGGCACCTGCGACGGCGCCGCGCACCCCTACACCATCCACTTCCCGGCCGGAAGCTTCTTTTCCTTCCAGCCGGGTCCCGCCACCTTCACCAGCATCTGGCTCTTCTACGACGCGGACGGGAACCCCACCCAGGCCGAACTCGTCAATACGCCGATCACCTTGCGGCGCTGACCTTCCGCGGCACCTACCGCGTGGCCGCCTCGTTGATCGCCTCGGCGATCACCGGGGCGTGCGGTGGTCGCACGATCCCGTAATGTGTGGTGTCCAGCCGATGCCAGCGGGGTTCCGCACCCAGGTGCTCAGGCCAATCCTGCTGCTGTGCAGCCGAAGTCGGCCCATCGGCCCCTGACTGCTCGGCGAGCCAGAGTTCGCTCGGGGTGTGCGCCAGGCGCGGAAGCCGGTGCTCGACCATGCTGTTCAGGTTGGCGCGACAGCACCGAGCCAGTCGTTCGGCATAGGCGGTCGCCGCCGCAGCCCCCGCGTGGTCAAGCTCCTGGGCGAAGACGTCGTCGAGCCGAGCCTGGTCGTACGCGCGTACCAACGCACTCGCTCCAGGCGGTGGCGGGTCGATCAGGTGCAGCCCTTGCGCGGGCCCCCCGGCTGCCTCCGCTTCGGCGGCCATCCCGATCGCCACCCAGGCACCGAAGGACCAGCCGGCCAACTGCCACCGCCATTCCTCGGCCGGAAAACGGGTACGCAGCGCGTCGTAATAGTGGTGGGCACGCTCGCTCAGCGTCCAACTCGGCGCGGTGGCCTGCCGCAGCGCCGGATCGGCGATGAGGCACACGGTCAGCTGCGGGGCCAATGCCGAGACGAGCGCCCGATAGGCCTGGATGTCGCCGCCGACCGGATGCACCAGACACACCACGTCCGATCCGGTGCCCTCCTGCCAGACGTCCAGCACGACGTCCTCCGGCCCGGCCGTTCCCGCCGCTTCGATGAGCCGGGACAGGACCTCGTCGAGACTCACCCGATGGCTGAGCCGGGCCAGGTCCAGCTCGACGTGGAAATGCTGTTTGATCGTGTCCAGCAGATCGAGCATGGTGAGCGAGTCGGCGCCCAGGTCGTAGAGCGATGCGTGCAGGTCGAGATCGTCCAGGCCCAGGGCGTCACACAGCTCCGCGCGGAGCAGCCGTTCCGCCGATTCGACCGCCACACCACTCCCCGCCGGTGTTGTGTCGGACGCCGGAGCGGCATAGAAGGAGCGGGCGTCGTCCAGATCGGTGGTGCAGACCAGCAGTTGCGGCAGCTGCACGCCGACGGCGCGCGCGAACACCCGCTGCCCCTCCTGATCGGTGAGGCCGACGGCCAGATGCGCGCGATGCCGGGCGTCAGTCGGCAAGGCGCGCACCGCCATTCCCGTCTCCCGCCACACATCCCAGCCGATGCTCACCCGCTGCGTGGTGTCGTCGGCTCCGACCCGATAGCTGGCGAAACCGTCCAGCAGCGCGTTCGCGGCGGCGTAGTCGAGCTGGCCGATTCCGCCGAACCGTGCCGCCATCGACGAGCAGTACACCGCGAGGGCGGGTCGATGCTGCTGAATCAGGCGCTCCATCAGCAGAACTCCCCGCAGCTTGGCCGCGCTCCCCTGCCGCGCCGCGGCGGGGTCTCGGCGCGCGATCAGCCCGCCCGCCGCGACACCGGCCGCATGAATGATGCCGTCGAGCCGGTCCACTCGTTCGCCGATGCGCCGCATCAGCACGTCGAGGTCGCTCTCGGCCAGATCCGCATCGATCGTCTCGACCCGATCTGCCCAGCGCGCCAACACTTCTGGAATGCGTGCGTGCCGCGCCAGCAAGAGGACTCGGCCCGCGCCGTTGTCCAGCAGCCAGTCCGCCACACTCGCGCCGATGCCGCCGGTCCCGCCGAGAATCAGATATGTGCCTTCCGTGACAGATACGGTATCTGTCGCGTCCACGGCGACGGGCGACACCAACTGCTGCCACCAGTACCCTTGCCGCAGAGCGAGATTCTTCGGCGCCTCGGCGCCACTGTCGAATCCGCTCGTCAATTCAGCCAGCGCTGCGGCCCATTCGCTCGGAGCCGTCCTGGGCAGGTCGATCCAGGACCCGGGCACACCCGTCTCCTGCGTCCCCACCTCGCACACCCCGGCCAAGAGATTCAGCTCCGGCCGCCGCACCGCACCATCCACCGAGCGAGCCTCCACCGACAACCACCACACTCGAACACGTTGTGCTACAGCGTGGTCCGACACTGCCCGGAGCAACGCGGCCGAGGTATCGACACACGCCCAACTCGCTCGTTCGACGCTGTCCGGCCCGACTGGCCCGGCGACGCTCAAGGGCAGCGCGTGCACCCAGTCGATGCCGTCGCACTCGGTCTCGGCAAGCACGTCGAGCACCTGCCGAAGCGAGCCCGAATCCGCGGGGTCGACCTCGAAAAGGTCATCTCCCGCATGCCGATACGCGTCTTCGGCGACGACTTGCACTACGCGGAGATGTGCTTGCTCGAGGGCCGCAACCAACGTGGGGTCTGCTGGACCCTCTGTCATCAGGACCAGCAGTCGATTCCGTGGCGACACCGGCGGACGACCTGCGCGACGCAGCCGCACCCAGTGCGGCTGATGCAGCCAGTCAGCCTCAGGCAGTCGACGCGGCCCGGTCTCGTCTACCGACTCCGGCTGTTGCACAACCTGCTTCGCGCGCGGGAAATCGAAGTCGGCGAGATCGAAGGCCGGCGGCGGGAAGTTCCACGGCGACTGCGCCGGCCCACTCGGCCACGCGACGTACCGGCCCGACAACCAAGCCGCGACCAGTTCGGCCGACGGCAACGACGCCGACACCGACTCAGCGACCGGGTCCGCAGCGACGACCTCTCCGGCCCGCAACCACCGCACCGCATCGGCCGCATCCACACAGACCGCGGCCATTCGCCAACGCCGATCGGGTCGACCCGCTTGCAAGTGCCGCAGCACCTGTTCATAGGCCTGCGGGTACTCCGCCAGATACTCGGCGACCCGCGCCGCATCGGTCCG
The DNA here is from genome assembly GCF_040681495.1 of Nocardia sp. NPDC051756. NCBI lineage: Bacteria > Bacillati > Actinomycetota > Actinomycetes > Mycobacteriales > Nocardiaceae > Nocardia > Nocardia sp. NPDC051756. The sequence goes on from NZ_JBFAYV010000011.1 coordinate 126,299, forward strand.
CAGTGCCACTTCGCTGCTGCTCGAAAGCATCAGGCAGGCAAGCGGCTTGGGTGCGGCTGCGGCATCCGGACCGGCCTCGAGCACGACGTGCGCGTTGACACCACCGATACCGAAACTACTGACCGCCGCCACCCGCGGCCGGTTGGCCGGCCATGGTCGCGGTTCCGTGGGAACGTAGAACGGCGCGAGGTCGGCGACGAGCTGCGGGTTGGGCGCCCGGAAATCCACTGTCGGCGGGATCACTTCATGATGGAGCGCGAGGGTGGCGCGGATCAGTCCGATCACGCCCGCCGCCGCACCGAAATGGCCGAGCTGGCTCTTCACCGACGACAGCGCACAACCGCCCGCCTCGTTCGACTCCAGGGCCTGACGCAGCGCCCCGACCTCCACCGGATCACCGAGCCGGGTGCCCGTTCCGTGCGCCTCGACGTAGGCGACCTCGTCACCACGACGGCCGCTGCGGCGCAACGCGGTACGAATCACCGCACGCTGCCCGGCCAGCCCCGGAGCGCTGTATCCGAGTTTGGCCGAGCCGTCGTTGTTGACGGCGGAGCCGGTGATCACCCCGTAGACGGTGTGGCCGTTGCGCCGCGCCGCCGACAGCCGCTCGAGCACCACCACACCCACGCCGCTGCCCCCGATCGTGCCGCCGGCATCGTCGCTGAACGGTCGGCAATGCCCGTCGGGCGAGAAGATGTGCTGCGGCCGGTATCGATACCCGTCGGCGAGCGTCGGATCGACGAGCACCCCACCGGCGAGCATCACCTCCGCTTCGCCGTTGCGCAGCATGCCCGCCGCAAGGTGCACGGCGACAAGCGAACTCGCGCACGCGGCCTGCGCGGTGAACACCGGACCGGTCAGCCCCAAATGGTAGGCGACCTTGGTGGTGAGGAAGTCCTTGTCGTGGTGCTGCGCGAGCTGGAATTCGTCGGGCAGCAGCGCCGGATCGGCCTCACGCAGCATCGTTTGAAAATAGGTGTTCTCCCCACACCCGGCGATCAGACCCACGAGCCCGTCGGACGGATCGGCGATGCCCGCATGCGCAAGCGCCTGTACGCAATTCATCAGCAGGTGACGCTGCTGCGGATCCATCAGCGCCGCATCGCGCCGATTGATGCCGAAATGGGCGGGATCGAAGGCCAGCAGACCGGCCAGCTGACTGCGCGCACCCACCACACCGGTTGGGGCGTCGAAGAATTCGATCCCCCGCCCGGCGGTTTGCACCATGCTCCAGAACGCGGCCACATCGTCCGCACCGGGCAGCCGGACCGCCATGCCGATGACCGCTATCGGTTCATCGACCGCCGCCACCTCGCGCGGAATCTGCGCCGCAGGCACATTCGATCCATCCACGAACCGTGCCAGCGCGCCGATGGTGACGTGCTCGAACAGGTCGGCGACCGTGAACCGGAGTCCCAGCTCGGCACTGCAATGCAGATGGAATCGCATCAACGCCAAACTCGTTGCGCCCGCGCCGAAGAAGGTCTGATCGGGACCGATCGGCACCCCGGTCGACGCCTCGAACGCCGCCGCCAGTTCTGCTTCGCGGGTCGACCACGCCGTTGTCGCGACGGTCCGGATCAAGTCCTCGCCCGGCGTGCCCGCGGCGGCCCGCCGATCCAGCTTGCCGCTCGGGGTCCGCGGCAGCTCCGCCACCACCCGGAACCGATCGATGCTGACCGGACCGGGCAGCAACCGCGCCAGATGCGCCGTCAACTCGGACACTTCCGGGACCGTGCCCCGACACTGTAGGCAGGCCACCAGCGCGCCGCCATCGCGCACCACCACGGCCTGCACGACTCCCGGATAACGCAACAGCGCCACCTCGAGCTGCCCCAACTCGACCCGATGCCCGCTCACCTTGATCTGCTCGTCATCCCGACCGACGAAGTGCACCAGGCCTTCTCGATCGACGAATGCTCGATCACCACTCCGATAGCACAGCCCTACCCCAGGCACCTCCACGAACCGGTCGGCGCCCGAATCACCCAGATAACATCGCGTCGCCATCGGACCACCGATCAGCAACTCCCCCACCGCCCCCGGTGGCACCACCAGACCGGCTTCGTCCACCACCCGCAGCACCGCATTGTCGATCGGCCGCCCGACCGACGGCCGCTCCGGCCACCGCATCGGATCCGCATCCAGGCACAGGGTGCTCACCACGTGGGTTTCCGTCGGCCCGTAATGATTGAACAGCCGCGCCGCAGGCAGCCCCGCGAACCACCGCCGAATCGCGTCGGTGGACACCAATTGCTCCCCGGCCGTGATCACCTCACGCAGCCGCGCCGGATATCGCCCCGACTGGACGCCGTGCTCGGCCAACAGCTGTAATGCCACGTAAGGCAAGAAGATTCGCTCGGCTCCGGCCGACTCCAGCTGATCCAACAGCGCAGGCATGTCGTGTCGCCACTGCGGCTGCGCCAGATGCAGGCAGCCCCCACCGCACAGCGTGGAAAAGATCTCTTGAAACGACACGTCGAACGACAGCGCGGAGAACTGCTGAGTCACCGCCGCGGCGCCCAGCTGACCCGAATCTGTCTGCCACCGAAGCAAATTGCACAGTGTGCGATCGGGCACCTGCACGCCCTTCGGCGTCCCGGTGGAGCCGGAGGTGAACAGTATGTACAGCGGCTGCGTGCCGCTCGCCGCGTTTTCGGTTACACCGCCGGGCAATTCGTGCTGTGGCTTGGTATCCGGAGACAGTGTGACGGGGTGGCGGGCGATGACGCCGTCGATCGCATCCCACGCCGCGACCGAGTTCGGCGACAGCAGCACGAATAGCGGTTGAGCCTGCTCGAGCATCTGATGCAGGAGCGCGGGCGGGTACGCCGGGTCCAGCGGTAGCGCGGTCAGGTGCAGGCGAGCCAAGGCCAGCAGGGACACCACATGTTCGATCGACGGCTCGAAGAACAGCGCGACACAGCGAAGCCCGTCACCATCTGCCGAAAGCGCTTGGCGTACAGAGATTTCTCCTGCCAACACAGCGGCGAACGCGTCGAGTTCGGCATAGCTCACCGTGCGCCCGCCGAAGCACAGGGCAGGCGCGTCCGGCGTCAGCGCGACCTGCCGGGCGAATCCCCCGGCCACCGTCGTGAACGACAACGGCACCGACGCGCCGCGCCCGTTCTCCGGCAATGCATTGCGGTAGGCGGCCGCGAGGTCGGACGGCTTTTCGGTGCCGTGGTCGAGCAGCACATCCAGGCCACGCTCGAACACCTCGGCCAGCGCCTTCGCCTCGGCCTCGTCGAAATGATCCTCGGCGTACTCCCACAGCAGGTCCATCCCGTCGCCGCGGTCGACCACCGACAGCGTCAGCGGGCATTTGGCCTCGGGTGCGGCGACCCACTGCGGACGCGTCGTGCAGCCAGGCAGGATCAGCGCACCGAAATCGGTGTTCTCCAAGACGAAGAGCGTGTCGAACGGCGCACTGCCGCTCGCGAATTCGGTATCGGCGAGGACATCGGCCAACGCCACGTCCTGCCGGTCCAGCACCTCCCTGATGCACTCGCCCAGCCGCCGCAGCTCATCGCTCGCCTCGGCGCTCGGCCGGACCGTCAACGGCAGCAGCACCGTGTTGGCGAACATGCCTACGCTGGTTTCGAATTCCGACAGTGCCCGATTGGCGACGGGCGCGGCGATCCGCAACCTGGTCCGCCCGGTCACCGCGTACAAGCTCCACGCGAAGACACCGAGCAACACCTGAAAACGCGTGAGCCCCAAATCGGCGCACAACCGGTCCACCCGGCCGTGGCGATCGGCTTCGAGCGAGGTATGCCTCAACCGCGCGGCCGAGCCGGATCGTTCCCGCACCGGCCGCAATGGATCGTTCGCCGGCTCCACATTCGCGTAGTAGCGGGCCAATTCGCTCCGTTGCGCTTGGTATGCCTTGGCGGCGAACCATTCTTGCTGCCAGACGGCGAAGTCGAGCGGAGTCGGTGCGGTGCCACGGGTTTCGGGCAACTCGCCCGCATAGCCCGCTGACAGGTCGGCGAACAGCACACCGAGCGACCAGCCGTCGACCGCGATGTGATGCAACCGCAGCAGCAGGGTGCCGCCACCGTCGTGCGCGAGCCAGCACGCGGCCAGCATGCGCGGCTGCGCGAGATCGAAAGCGACACCGAAGAATCGATCGACGAAGTCGCGTCGCGTACGTTCGTCGCGAGCGGCCCCGGCATCCGGTTCCACCCACGGGTCGTACGGGTCACCCACCACCTGCCGCAGCCCCTCGGGCGCGGCCGTGAACCCGGTCCGCATGGCCGGATGCCGGACCACCAGTGCGCGCAGGGATCTACGCAGCGCCTCGGCATCCACCGCACCGTCCACCTGGAACACCAACGGCACATGGTAGGCCCGCGATCGCGGTGATCGCTGCTGCAACAACCACATTCGCTGCTGTTCGCTGGTAGCCGGTGCGGTACCCGCCTCGGCGGGGCTCGGCAGCGCCGCATACGACGAACTACCGCGTGCGGCATCGACGGCGGCGGCCAACTCCGCGAAATCCGCCTGCAACACCAGCCCCTGCGGGATATCGCACCCCCAGCGCCGCTGCACGAGGTGTCGAAACCGCAACGCCGCCAGCGAATCACCGCCACACGCGATCCACCGATCACCGGGACGCGGATCCGGCAGCCCCAACACCTGCCCGATCACGTCCAGCACCGCCCGCTGCCAGGGCGCGACCTCCGCTGCCGCGGTGTCCGCCCGCCACGGTTGATCGGCGCGGCTCAGCAACGCGGCCTGATCGACCTTGCCGTTAGCCGTCAACGGCAGAGCGTCGACCCGGTAGAGGCGATGCGGTCGCATGTAGGTCGGCACAGTTGTCGCCAGGTGCCGATCCACCCCCGAGAACGTCAGTTCCGGCTCGGTTACCAAGTAGGCGAGCAACTCCATGGGCCCGTGCTCGCCGGTGCGCCGGGTGCACGCGTACGCCTGCCGGATTCCCGGGTGCGCCATGAGCTGCCGCTCCACCTCCCCGGGCTCGATCCGGAAACCACGCACCTTGACCTGCCGGTCGACGCGGCCGACGTATTCGATGTCCCCCTCCGCGTTACGGGACACCAGATCGCCGGTGCGATAGAACCGTTCCCGACCGCCGTCGTGCCACGGCAATCGCACGAAACGCCGGTCGGTCTCCTCGGGCAGATTGCGGTATCCCACCGCGACTCCCGCACCGGACAGATACAGCTCGCCGACCTCGCCCGCGACGGCGGCCCGTTCGGTATCGGGCACGACCACCAGCGCTCCGGTGTCCGGCAGCGGTCGCCCGATCGGCACCCGATCCGCCGAATACTCCCGCGGAATCGGGTAGCACAGCGCGAAAGTCGTTGTCTCCGTCGGCCCGTACACGTTGTGCAGCTGAGTGCTCGCATCGGCGTTGTCCCGATACCACCGGCGCATCAGGGTGACGTTGAGTTGCTCGCCACCGACCAGCACCTGGTCGACCGTGGCGAAGCACTCGGGGACGGCGTCGACCACCGCGTTGAACAGGGCCGTCGTCGTGAATACGGTGTCGACGCGTTCGCGGCGCAAGGTGGCGGCCAGCCGGTCCGGCGTCTGCGCGGTCGCGTCATCGATGATCACGCAGCACCCACCGGTCACCAGGGGCACCCAGACCTCGAAGCTCAGCGCGTCGAACGCCGGATTGGACAGGCACGCATAGCGTCTGCCCGGCGCGATCGGAATGTAGCCGGGCCGCGCCAGCCGCAGGATTCCCGCGTCGCGCACCACGACGCCCTTGGGCAGCCCGGTCGTGCCCGACGTGTAGAAGAGAAACGACGCCGCGGCCGGTTCGCCCGGCACTCCGGCCACGACTCGATCGCCGGTCAGCAGCGTCGAGACCGGCAGCGACAGCAGCGATTCCGACAGCTCGGCCCCGTCGTCGTGCACGACCGCCACCGCACCCGAGTCACGGAGAATGTGACCTCGTCGATCCGGCGGACTCTGCCGATCCAGCGGCACCACCTGGGCACCCAACCGCAGCAGGCCGAGCATGACGCAGACCAGCTGCCATCCGCGCGGCAGCGCCACCGCGACGGCATCACCGGGCCGAATACCGTTGTCGGCCAACGCCTGCGCGGCCGTCGCGCCGAGCGCGTCGAGAGTCGAGTAATCCAGGGTTCGGTCCCCGTCGCGCAGAGCTACCGCGTCCGGCGCGCGCCGGGCCTGATCGTGCACTGCGACAGCCACACCAGCAGCAGACGGATCAGCACCCATCACGACTCCATCACGGAAGCTGAAAGCTCAACCAGTTCAGCGACAATCAGCTCGGCCACCCGAGGCAGCTGATCACCTTCCAGCATCTCCCAGTGCCCACACTCCACCGGCACCACGGACAACCCGCCCTCGGCCCGCTCACGCCAGAACTCTGCCGCCGCCGCATATTCCGGCGTATCGGCCGATCCGGTCACGGCTTGCATGAAGACCACTCGCGCCGCCGACACCGGCGGCCGATAGCTGCACCCGGTCATCCGGTTGTGGTTGTAGATCCGCAGATACCGCTCGATCTGCGCATCATCGATGCCCGGGTACATGCCGTTGAACCGGACCAGCTTTTCCCGAAACTCTTCGGCCCCAACGGGTTCGATCGCCGCCGGATCTTCGGTGCCGTTCGTGTCGAGCAGAACCACGCTCACCTTGGCATGCCCCTGCGCCGTCAGCTGACGGCCCATCTCGTAGGCCACCAACCCGCCGTAGGACAGCCCGCACAGCACCACCGACTCCGCCGGATCCGGATCGATCAGCTTCAGATACCGCTCAGCCATCGCTTCCACGCTGGGCAGCGGCGTCTGTCCAGGATCGATCCCAGGCGACTGCATCCCCTGCACGGTCGTCGTCTCCGGCAGTGCCGCGGCAAGCGGCAGATAGCAGAAGGCGGTGCCGCCGGCCGGATGCACGCACACCACCCGCTGCCGTCCGGTGCCCAGGCGCAGATCGATGGCGGTGCTGTCCGGCGTGACGTCGACGTCCGCGCGCAGATGTGCCGCGAACGCCTCGATCGTCGGATACCGCAGGAGATCCGGCACCGGCACGGGCCGGCCGAACTCCGCGGCGATGGCGTCGGCCACCCGGATCGCCGAGATGGAGGTGCCGCCGACGTCGAAGAAGTTGTCGGTGATCCCGATGGTGGGATGCACCAGCACGCGCCGCCAGATCCGATACAGCGCCATCTCCACGTGTTCGCGCGGGCTGCTGGTATTCACCCGCGCCGCGTGCTCGGCACGGATCCGCTCCAGCAGCGCGGGCCGGTCCAGCTTTCCACTGCGGTTCAACGGAAACGGGTCGATCTCGGCGACGACGGCGGGAATCATGTAGTCCGGCAACAGCTCCGACAGCGCGGTTCGCCAGTCGTGCGCGGATCGCCCCGCGCCGCCCCCGGCGACGGCGGCGACCAGGCGCGGTTCCCCGTTCGGCGCGCGGTCGAGCAGCATCATCGCCTCGCGTCCGCCCGACACCGCGAGCAGCGCCGTCTCCACCTCCCGCGGCTCGATCCGGAACCCGCGAACCTTGACCTGATCGTCACTGCGACCGACGAATTCGCCGGTGCCGTCGTGCCGCCAGCGGGCCAGGTCGCCGGTGCGGTACATGCGCTCGCCGACCACCGTCGGATCGGCGACGAATCGTTCGGCGGTCAGATCGGGACGGTTCAGGTATCCGCGGGTCACGCCGGCCCCGGCGACGTAGACCTCGCCCACCACCCCGGCGGGCACCGGCCGCAGCCGCTGATCGAACACATACATGCGGGTGCCGGGCAGCGGGCGACCGATCGGACACGGTCGTTGCCGCGGTTCCGGATCGATGTGGGCCGAGCTGTAGACCGTGGTCTCGGTCGCCCCGTAGCCGTAGAGCACGCGCAGTCCGGGCAGCACCTCCCGCAGCCGCGCCAACGCGATCTCCGAGAGCGCCTCGACCCCGGACTTCACCTGCCGCAACGCCGATCCGGCCAACCGCTGATGCGGATCCTCATCGATCCATCGAACGAAGGCAGGGGGCAGAAAGGCCTGTTCGACCCGGTGCACCCGCAGCCAATCCAGCAGCTCCGCCGGATCACCCCGCAACTGCTCGGGCACCACGTGCAGAATCGCGCCGGTGGTCAACGGCAGCAACATCTCCTGCAGCGAGGCGTCGAAGCCGATGCTCGACCAGGCCGACGCCGGTGCGCCGGGCAGCGCACCGAAGCGCTGCAACCACTGGTCGAGCAGGTTGACCAGGCCGCGATGCGGCACCGCGATGCCTTTCGGCCTGCCCGTGGACCCCGAGGTGTACACGACATAGGCCAGGTTCGCCGCCGCGACCTCGACGCCGGGGAAGTCGTCGCGATCGGACTCCTGCTCGACCGCGGTCAGTTCAAGCCACCACGGCGGCCGGGTCTCGACGTCACTGAGCACCAGGGCCGGACCGGCGTCGGCGACCATGGCGGACAGCCGATCGGTCGGCTGGGCGGGGTCCAGCGGCAGATACGCCGCGCCCGCCTCGAAGATGGCGAGCATGCCGACCACGAGCGCCGACGACCGGCGCACATGCAGGCCGACCACCTGCTCGCGGCCGACGCCGCGGGCGATCAGGGCGTGCGCGAGCCGGTGCACCCGCCGCTGCAACGTGGCGTAGTCGAGCTGCTCCGTGCCGCACACGAGCGCGAGCTGATCCGGCCGTTCCCGCGCCTGTTCCTCGAATCTGCGGATGACGCCACCAGGAGCGAAGGGGATCGTCGGCTCACCGATGCTCCACTGCCCCAATACAGTTCGCCGCTCTTCGGGATCGAGCAGGGCCAGGTCCGCAACCGCGCGGCCCGGGTCCTCGACCATCTGTTCCAGTGCACGCAGCAGATAGCGGCCGTAGCGTTCGATGGTCGCCCGTTCGAACAGTGCTGTGGCGTATTCCAGCTCGACGACGAGACTGTCGTCCTCGTCTACCAATCCGAGCGCCAGATCGAATTTGACTGGCGCGTCGTCGATGTCGAGCGATTCGACCTCGACGCCGGACAGCTGCAGCCTCCCGCGCAGCGGGGGAAACTGCGCACACGCGGTCTGAAACACCGGCGTGTGCGCCGGGCTGCGGGGCGGATTGATCAGCTCCACCACCTGCTCGAACGGCAGGTCGACATGCTTGAGCGCACCCCGCAGCGCGCGATGCACCTGGCCGAGAAGCGTTGTCGTATTAGGTGATTCGGTCAAGGTGACCCGCACCGCGACAGTGTTGACGAAGAATCCGATCGCCTCGGACAGCTGCCCGCGCCCGCGGTTGGCCGTCGGCACCCCGACGACCAGGTCTGCCTGGCCACTCAGCCGGGACAGCAACACCGACCAAGCGGTCAGCACGGTGGCGTACAGGGTGGTGCCGTGGGCGTGGGCGAGCGCGCGCAGGCCGGTGGCGAGACGCTCGTCGAGCGCGCACCGGACCCGATCACCGCGATGGTCCTGTTCGGGCGGACGCGGTCGATCGGTCGGCAGCTCGAGCAGCGGCGGGGCGCCGGCCAGGGTACGCGCCCAGTAGGCGGCTTGGGCGGCGGGCTCGTCGCCGTCCAGCCATTGCCGCTGCCACCGGGCATGATCCGCGTATTGCTGGGGCAACGGCGGCAGGTCGGCTTCGACGCCGCGCAGCATCGCCGCGTACAACGTGCCGAGGTCGCGCAGCAGGATCGTCCTGGACGTGCCGTCGTAGACGATGTGGTGCACCGTGATCAGCAGTACCCGCCGATCCGGGGCCAGGACCGCCAGGTGGGCCCGGCCCAGCGGACCGCGCACCGGATCGAACGGTGCGCCGGCGTTGTGCAGGCGGAGTTCGGCCAGACGCGCTGCGGCGTCGGAAGATTCGGTCAGATCCACGATCTCCAGCGCGAAGCCGGTCTCGGGCGGATCGATCACCTGATGGATCGTGGCGTCGATCGGAACCAGGCGGGTGCGCAATGCGGCATGGCGGGCGGCCAGCGCGTCGAAGGCGCGGCGGAGGGCCTCGTGATCGACCGCGCCGCGTAGCTCGAACGCCACCGCCTCGTTGTAGGCCACGCTGGCCTGACCGTTCTCGGTGCGGATCCACAGTCGCTGCTGTCCGAAGGAAAGGGGGGCCTGCTCCAGGTTCATACGATCTACCAAACTCTTTCCAGCCGAGCCCAATTCGGGCCTGATCGACCGCCCACCAGCATCCGGCGGTGACCGTGTCCTGGATGCTCTCACGCCGAAAATCATTCGGGCATCACATAAAAATCAGTGACGATGTAAGACAGGGTTATTGCCTTGTTTTAGAGCAGTTTCCAATTATCAACTAGTGCACGGAGTTCGGATTCGATGGCTAGCATGGCCGTCCAGCACCACGTTCGACGACGGCGAGGCTTCGATGACCGAAACAACCGGGATGACCGCGGGCGCGCGAGTCGTGAATCCCTATCAGTCGCTGCCGGTGCGCGCATTCTGGCGTCCCGCCGTCGCCGAGCCCGACATATCCGCCATCACGGCGGTGTGGTCACCGAAATTCCCGCTCGGCCAGGATGATCCGATCATCACCGCGGGCTCCTGCTTCGCGGCCCAGCTCGGCCGGGCCCTGATCGACCACGGAATGCATTGGTTCGACGCCGAACCCGCCCCCGCGGGACTGACCCCCGACCAGCGCCGGCGCGCCCACTACGGCGAATTCTCCTTCCGCACCGGCACCATCTATACCGCTGCCGTGCTGCGGCAATGGCTGTCCTGGGCGTTCGGGTACTCGGTGCCGCCCGGGGATGCCTGGCAGGCGGACGGCCGGTTCTACGATCCGTACCGGCCCGCCGTCCAACCCGACGGATACGCCTCGGCGCAGGAAATGCTCGACGCCAGGGCGGTCACGCTCGCCGCGATCCGCGACGCGGTCACGTCAGCCAGTTGCTTCATCATCACCCTGGGACTGACCGAGACCTGGCGCGACAGTGTCCACGACACCACCTACCCGGCCTGTCCGGGGACCGTGCGCGGCACCTTCGATCCCCAGCGACATATATTCCGCAACAACACCTTTGCCGAGGTCTATACCGACCTGACCGAGGCGATCGCGCTGGCCCGCACGGCCAATCCGGGGCTGCGGATACTGCTCACCGTGTCCCCGCAGCCGATCACCGCCACCGCGACCGGCCAGCACGTGCTCGTCGCCAACGCGGACACCAAATCCCTGCTGCGCGCGGTCGCCGGGCAGGCCGCACGGGAATGCGACTACATCGACTATTTCCCGTCCTACGAACTGATCACCAGCCCGCCCTTCCGCAGCGTGTTCTACGCCCCGAACCTGCGCGCGGTGACACCGGAGGGTGTCGACTTCGTCATGGGCCATCTGCTGTCCGCCCTCGCAGGCCAAACCGTGAAACCGCAGCTCACCCGCACCGGCGCGCAGCTGACGGGAGGAGATGTCTGTGACGACGCCGTCCTCGACTACTACGCCCCCCGCTAGGTTTCTGCTGCTCGGGGATTCCCATGCCGGACCGATCGGCAAGGCCGCCGAGGCAGCCCGAATTCCGTTCCGGGGCGGGCCGATCGGTGCCGGGCGCGAATTCACGGACGACTTCTTCGAGCCCCGTGCCGACGATGTCGTCTTCGGCAAGCCGGAGGCCGAGCAGTACTACCGAAAGTTCGTCGGCGAGTTGGGCATTGCCGCGCTAGGCGAGCTGACCGTGCCGCTGGTGACGACGTTCGGCTTCGCCGCGCATTTCGTCGCCACCACCGAGAACTGGACGCTGTATCGGTTGCGCGACAATGCGTTCGAGCCGGGGTTCCTGGGCAGTGCGCTGTTCGACGCCATCGTCATGACCGTGGTACGCGACGCACTCGCCTTCTACCGGCACACTCGCGCCCTCGGCTTGCGGGTGCTGGCGGTGCTGCCGCCGCAGCGCGTGCCGCCGTTGTCGGATCCGGAGGTGTTCCTGGCCGCGCAGGAAAGCATCCGCCGCGCGGTCGACGCCCTCGACATCGAGGTGATCGATCTCCGCGCCCGCATCACCGACGCGAGCGGCTTCCAGCGCCGCGAACTGTGCCAGGCCGACGACGAAGTCCACGGCAATACCGCCTGGGGCCGGATCGTGCTGCGCGAGTTGCTCGACCGCGGGCTCTAGACCCAACCATCGCAATCAGGAGGATTTGTGCAGCGCTATGAACTAGAGGCCATCGAACGCATCACCACCCGAGCGCCGCGGACCTACCGCACCATCGAGGTCGAAACGCTGACCCCGATCATCGGCGCGCAGATCTCCGGCGTGGATCTGTCCCAGGAGTTGTCGGAAGAACAGCTCGGGGAGGTCAAGACCGCGTTCCTGGATCATCACGTGCTGGTTTTTCGCGATCAGGTCATCTCGGCCACGGATCACAAGCGCTTCGCGGGATACTTCGGCGAGCTGCGCCCGGTGAATCCGCCTCCGCCCGAGGGCGATCCGTACATCCTGGAGATCGCCACCTCGGCCGAGGCGGCGAATGTGGCGGGCAACGGCTGGCATGCCGACGGCACCGACAATCCCGAGCCCGCGCTCGGCTCGATGCTCTATCTGACGCAGGTCCCGGAGACGGTCAGCGGCGGCGACACGATGTTCGCGAACATGCATCTGGCCTACGAGATGCTCTCGCCGGCCATGCGGGAGTTCCTCGATGGACTCACGGCGATTCACGACGGCCACGTCGCGTTGAAGGATTTCGTCGCACCGCCGGGATATGTCATTCCGCGCAACGAACATCCGCTGGTGGTGCGCCATCCGGAGACCGACCGCAAGCTCCTCTACGTGAACCAGGGCTACACCGAATCCATCCCGCAACTCTCCGCCGACGAGAGCCGGGCGGTGCTCGACATGCTGTTCCGGATGGTGCCGGACCGGGCCCTGCTGAGTTGCCGTGTCCGCTGGTACCCGAACACCCTGGTGTTCTGGGACAACCGGTGCGTCCAGCACCACGCGACGTATGACTACTACCCGCATACCCGTTACGGCCAGCGGGTGGCGATCAATGGTGGTCCGTTGAAGGGGTGAGCGGCTCGGTACCCAGCCGGTCCCAGATCGACTGCAACCGTGCCGCATCGCCGCCGGCGCAGGCCAGTACCGCGGCGCGAAGACGGGCGGACGGGTAGGTCGCGGCGTAGGCGTGCAGGTCTCCGGTCGCGAAGGCGGCCGCCGTTGCCGCGGCATTGGCGACCGCGTTCGCCTCGGCGTGCACGCGGGCATTGGCGTCGGTGTTCATCTCGGCATAGCTGTCGCCGAATTGCCTGGCCTCCGTTGCGGAGTAGCCGTGCGCCGAGGCGTAGGCACTCGCGTCTGCCGACGCGGCGGCGTACGCCTGGGCATACGGGTAGGCATGCCGATAGATCTGCCGCAACGCAGGCTCCAGTGCCGCAGCCCAGTCTGTTTCGGCGATCGGTGCACCGGACGCAGCGCGAGTGTGCAACGCGCGCAGCGCTTCCTGGGCCTGTGCGGGCTCTCCCCATCGCGCACACGCCTCGATCAACAGCGGACCGAGTGTCTCGGCGTACAGCTTGTGCACCTCGAAAAGCGTTATCGTCCTGATGGACTCGCCAGTTGTCATGACCGACCTCCTCTGTACGAGCCGATGATCATAGTTCTCGATACCGATTCTCGACGTCGTCGCCGGAACCGACACCGGCGGCGCTCCAAGTTCGGCTGCCCCGGCAATCACAAGAACATCACATACACATCACTTTTATTGGCGGACATAACATTTGCCCAGCGTAGAGCCACCGGTGCAGGATTCGGATCCAGCAGCCGAATCCCGCGTGGTCACATAGCATGGGCCGACCAGCTGATCATCCAGGCGTAGCCGCAACCGGACGGCGCCACACTCCTCGAATTCACCGACCTGACCACCGAATTCGTCTACCGAGTCGGCAAGGAATCCTCGGTCCGTTCAGCCAGGAGCCAGCGCCGCGCTGACCTCCGCACCACTGCAAGGAGATACGTAATGGACGACACGTTGCCAGCGGCCCTGACCGGGCTGGCGGTAAACCATGTCGAATTCTATGTGGACGATCTCACCGCGCATACCGCGGAACTGGTTGACGGCTATGGCTTTACCGTCGCGGGCGTGACCGATCCGGCCCGCACGAGCGTGGACAGCGGTTCGGTGGCGCTGCGGCAGCGCGATATCACCGTCGTGCTGACCGAGGGCTACACCGGTGATCATCCGGCCACCGAGTACGTCGCCGTGCACGGGGCCGGTGTCGCCGATATCGCGCTGGTCACCGCCGACGCCCGAGCCGCCTTCGATGCCGCCGTCGCGCGCGGTGCTCGCCCGGTGCAGGAGCCGGTCGTGCGACCGGACACCGGCGCGGTGACCGCGACCATCGGCGCGTTCGGCGATGTGGTGCACACCTTCGTGCAGCACGGCCCGGACTCCGAACATCGCCTGCCCCCGGGCCTTCGAACCGTTCCGCCCCTCGAGCACTTCGACGCGGACTCCAGGCTGTCGACCCTGGACCATGTCGCCGTCTGCGTGGAAGCCGGTCGACTCGACTCGACCGTCGAGTTCTACCGGCAGGTGCTGGGCTTCCGCGCGATCTACGAGGAGCGCGTCGTCATCGGAGAGCAAGCGATGCTGTCGACGGTGGTGCAAAACGACTCCGGCACCGTCACTCTGGTGTTCGTCGCACCCGAGGGCGCGGACGCACCGGGGCAGGTCAACACCTTCCTGAGCGACCACGGCGGACCCGGCGTCCAGCATCTCGCCTTCAGCACCGACAACATCCTGACTTCCGTTGCCGCACTGCGCGATCGTGGCGTCGCCTGCCTCGAAACACCGGCCACGTACTACACGCTCTTGGTCGACCGTCTGGAGCCGGACGCCTACACCGTGCCCGAATTGCAAGCCTTGGACATCCTCGTCGACGAGGATCACGACGGGCAGCTCTTCCAGATCTTCACCCGTTCCACCCACCCGCGCGGCACCTACTTCGCCGAGATCATCCAGCGCCGGGGCGCACGAACCTTCGGTAGCGGCAACATCAAAGCGTTGTACACCGCCGTCGAACTCGACCACGCGAACCACCGCGCATCGACCCGATGACCGACGTAGCCTCGGCACACTCGATCGCCGGCCTCCGGCGCCTCGCCGAACAGCAACTGCCGACCCCGGTGTGGGACTTCATCGACGGCGGCAGCGGCGACGAGGTGACCCTCGCGGCCAACCGGACCGCCTTCGACGCAGTGCGGCTGGTCCCCCGCGTCCTGGTCGACGTGACCCAACCGGACTGTCGCACAACACTGTTCGAGCGCGATGTGTCCATGCCGGTCGCCGTGGCGCCGATGGCCTACCAGCGACTGCTGCATCCCGACGGCGAGCTGGCCGCCGCGCGGGCCGCCGCGACGGCCGGAATCCCGTTCACCGCAACCATGCTCAGCACCGTCGCGGTCGAGGAGATCGCCGAGACCGGCGCCGACACCTGGTTCCAGCTCTATTGGCTGCGCGATCGCGGTCTGATGCTCGACCTGCTGCATCGCGCCGAATACGCCGGATGTTCGGCGCTGATCCTCACGGTCGACGTCCCCGAGATGGGCCGCCGGCTCCGGGACATCCGCAACGGCTTCGCACTGCCCGACGACATCCGAGCGGTCCAGCTGCCCGAGGCGAGCACCCGGCTGGCGCACGCCGGATCGGCTGACAACTCCGCGGTGGCGGCGCACACCAGTGAACTCTTCGATCCCGGCCTGGACTGGGCGGGCCTGGAATGGCTGCGCTCGAACACCCGGTTGCCGATCATGCTCAAAGGGGTGCTCGACCCGCGCGATGCCGCGTTGGCGGTGGAGCACGGCGTCGATTCGATCGTCGTGTCCAATCACGGCGGCCGCCAGCTCGACGGCGCGATCCCGAGCATCGACGCGCTGCCCGACATCTGCGCGGCGGTCGGTGACCGGTGCAATGTGCTGCTGGACAGCGGGATTCGCAGCGGCACGGATGTACTCCGGGCGCTGGCGCTCGGCGCCCGCGCGGTCCTGATCGGCCGGCCGGTGCTGTGGGGGCTGGCCGTCGCCGGGGAGATCGGGGTCAGCGCGACGTTGTCGATACTGCGGGCGGAGTTGCACACCGCGCTGCGGCTCACCGGATGTCCCGATCTCGCCGCGGCGGCCGGGCTGCGTCATACCAAACCCGAGGTGTTGCCCCGATGACCGAACTCCGTCTCGACGACCTGCACCCGGTGTTGACCGACCCCGCGCTGGAAACGATGAACTTCCTCAACGAGGTGGTCAACCGGTTCCCCGATGCCGTGTCGTTCGCGCCCGGGCGGCCCTTCGAGGGGTTGTTCGAGATCGACGCGGTGCCACGCTATCTCGACACCTACTGCCGATATCTGCGAGAGCGGCGCGGCTTTTCCGAGGAACAGATCCGGCGAACGTTGTTCCAGTACGGGCGCACCAAAGGCATTGTGCACGAACTGATTACCGAACAGCTGCGGATCGACGAGAGTATCGACATCGATCCGGAGTCGATCGTCGTCACGGTCGGCTGTCAGGAAGCCATGGTTCTGGTGCTGCGCGCGCTGCGCGGCGACGAGCGGGATGTGGCGCTGGCGGTCGCGCCCACCTATGTCGGATTCACCGGGGCGGCCCGGCTGGTCGATATGCCGGTGCTGCCGGTGGCCAGTGGTGAGCACGGAGTCGATCTCGCCGATCTGCGCGCCCAGGTGCAGGCGGCAAAGTCGGCCGGGCAGCGACCGAGGGCGCTGTACCTGGTTCCCGATTTCTCCAATCCGACCGGGATCAGCCTCGATCTGGAGACCCGCCAGGAGCTGCTGAATGTAGCCGAGCAGCTTGATCTGCTTGTGCTGGAAGATAATCCGTACGGGCTGTTCCACGCGACCGACGCTGCGCACGTGCCCACGCTGAAGGCGCTGGATACGCGGAACCAGGTGGTCTATCTCGGATCGTTTGCCAAGACCGGTCTGCCCGGCGCTCGAGTGGGGTTCGTTGTCGCCGACCAACCGGTCACCGTGGGTGGGCAAGCTGCGGGGTTGTTCGCCGATCAGCTCGCCAAGATCAAGAGCATGCTGACGGTGAACACCTCGCCGATCGCGCAGGCGATCATCGGCGGCAAGCTGCTCGAAAACGACGGCAGCATGATTCGAGCGAATGCGGCGGAGATCCAGTTGTACCGCCGCAACCTGCACCACCTGCTGGACGGATTGACCGCGCGGTTCGCCGATTCCCCAGTGCGCTGGAATATCCCGCAGGGCGGCTTCTTCGTGGTCGTCGACGTCGGTTTTCCGGTCGACGACGAACTACTCGAACGGTCCGCCGAGCACTACGGGGTGCTGTGGACGCCCATGTGCCACTTCTACGCGCGCGACGTGGCGCTGAACCAGTTGCGGTTGTCCTGTAGCTCGCTCACCACCCAGCAGATCGATATCGGCCTGGACCGGCTCGCCGCCATGGTGCACGACCAGACCTCGAACATCGCTGTCTCCGATCGAAAGGATCCCCCTATGTCTTCGCCGAATGATCTGGCTGCGGAAAGCCGCGTGCGGAAGATATTTTCCGAGGTCCTGGAGATTGCCGATACGCAGATCGACGAGGGTGCGGACCTGTACGACGATCTGGCCGCGAATTCGCTCGACAAGGCGGAGATCCTGGCTCGGCTGGAGAAGGAGTTCGACATCCAGCTCGATCCCGAGCAGTCGGCCGCGATCATGAGCCTCGGTGCGGCGACCCGCGTGGTGCGTTCGTTCGAGGGGAATCGGTCGTGATGTCGGGGTCGGAGACAGTAGATCTGGTCGAATCCTTCGTCGGTAAGCATGTGGTCG
Organism: Nocardia sp. NPDC051756; assembly: GCF_040681495.1. Taxonomy (NCBI): domain Bacteria; kingdom Bacillati; phylum Actinomycetota; class Actinomycetes; order Mycobacteriales; family Nocardiaceae; genus Nocardia; species Nocardia sp. NPDC051756. Next base: position 144,044 of record NZ_JBFAYV010000011.1, read on the forward strand.
CCGGCCACGGGGATCGAATTTCCTACCTCGACCCGGATCTCGGGAAGGTGACGTACCAGCAGCTCTATCACGCGGCCGGGCTGTTCGCCGGTCGGCTGACGGCGCGGGGAATCCGTTCCGGGTCGCGGTGTCTCGTGGTCGCCGATGATTCCGCGACCGCGGTCACCGCGATCATCGGATTGTGGTGGTACGGCTGCATTCCCGTGCCGGTCAGCCCGTATCTGACCGAGAAGGAAATCGGGTTCATCGCCGAGGACAGTGCCGCGGCGTTTGTCTACCTGGATGTGCCGTCGGGAAAGCGAGCGGGTCTCGCGGCCTTGCTGTCCGGGCTCGAACAGTTCGACAGCGCGCTGGTGGTGGATGACCTCGCGAAAGCGGCCGAGGGTCAGGTCGGTGAACTGCCGGCCTGTGCGCGGTCGTCGTTCAGCCAAGAAGCGTTGGTCCAATACACCTCGGGGAGCACTGGTCTCGCGAAGGGCGTTCTGCATTCCGCGGCGGCGCTGTTGGAGGTGTCGGCCGGGTTCGGGCAGATTCTCGCCCTCGGTCCGGCGGATACTGTTTTGTCCACGGCCAAGCTGTCATTCGGGTACGGCTTCGGAAATTCCATACTGCTGCCGTTGACCGCGGGTGCGTGCACGGTCCTTTTGCGCGGCGGTATCGACGCCTACGTCGTCGCGAGCGCCATCCGCACCCACCAGCCCACCGTCCTGTGTTCGGTGCCGCGAATCTATGCGGCGCTCCCCCGCATCTTCGGCAATGGCGAGACGAGCAATCACGCTCTGCGGCTTGCTATTACGGCCGGCGAACGCTGTCCTGCGGAGCTGATCGAATCCACCGAACGACTGCTCGGAGTCCCCGTGCTCAATGGGCTCGGCGCGACCGAAGCCCTGCACATCGTGGTCGCCACCTCCGAACACTCCGAACCCGGAGCAACGGGCTGCGCGGTTCCGGGTGCGATCGCCACGGTCCGTGGCGATGACGGACAGGTCCTCGCGCACGGCACCGAGGGCAGACTGCACATCGCAGGCCCCACCGTCGCCATCGGCTACCTGAATCGACCGGACGCCGAACAACGAACCTTCGCCGACGGCGGCATCTACACCGGCGACATCGCCCAGATATCCAGCACAGGCTCGGTCCACTACCTCGCCCGCACCGACGACATGCTGAACCTCGGCGGCCACAAGGTAGCCCCCGGCGAAATAGAAACCGTCATCCAAACCATCCCCGGCGTAGCCGACTGCGCCGTAGTCGCCGGCCGCAACGCAGACGGACTAGACGAAGCAATCGCCTACATAGTCCCCGCCGACCCCGACTCCACCGACCTACGCAGCGCCATAACAACCGCCCTACGCACCAACCTGGCCCCCTTCAAGCGCCCCAACCGAATAGAAATAGTAGACGCCTTCCCTACCACCTCCACCGGCAAACTAGCCCGCTTCCAACTCCGAACAAATGCCGCCCTCTGATTTCCCCATGCTCGACCGAGCGGGAATCAACTACCCGGGACAACAATGAGCAGAGAAAGGACTCGCTCAGGGTCGCTGAGATATACATAACCTTCACGGTGACCGAACATCGCCATCAACTCGGCCAAGCTGTCCCGCTCGGCCGGGCTGATCGCGATCTGCCGCTTAACCAAGTTCGCACACAGACCGTCGACCAGTTCCCCCATTCCCCGACATCACTGTATGTCCGGTACTGGGCAAGCGTCTCCGGCTCAAGCCGATCCGCCAACTGGTCCTCGACTCGTCGCAGAATCCAAGGCAGCTCGTAGCGCCTCGGACAACTCATAGACGTACTTGCCGACGTCCCTTACCTTCTCCGGCACCACCGACAGGTTCAGGCCGGAGACCGGTGTCCCCCACTCATGTCGCCGGACGCTACCGGACCGGCAGACGGCTGTCGAACCTGATCACGTAGTCGGTGGTAGCGATCCGGCTACGACGGTCGTCGCTCGGATCAACTCGGTGCACAGCTCGCCCTGTGTTCGGTCGTCGCTCAACGAGGCCTCGAATGTGAGAGTTTGGCCGCCTTTGTCGGGAAGATTGGCTTCGCGGGGTATCTCGAAAACCAGCACGCACCAGACCGCGGAGTCCTCCCAGTGCACCTGGACCGCATGGCGAGCACCGATGGTTACCGGTTTCGGACGCACGTATGTGGAGCTCTCATAGACCGACCATTCGAACGGTGCAGCGGTCTGGAACACCCGCAGTCGATACCATCCACCGCGCCACACGCACATCGCGATCCTTGGATTATTGTCGCCGCGAATTTGCGATTTCGGATCGAGTCCGGCGGCGGACAGGCGGTCGTCAGGGATCCGGCATGGGTCCCAAACGACACTGGGAGTCTCCGCGGTCGTCGACGTGCGGGCGCTTCTGGTCAACGACGGTTGGGTAAGCATCGCCTGTGGAAGCGCCGACGGAACCTGCTGCGCAACAGCTCTTGCGATCGCTTCGGTTCCGGTGCGCAAATCTGCGCGCAGTTCCGGAGAGTCGATGACGGGAAAAGTCTCGGGAATTCCGGACCAGTCCTTGCCCCACGTCTCGACCGTCACGATCAGGTTGTTGATGCTGAACTTCACGCTGATCCGTGGCGGATCACCCTTGGCGGTTTTCTCCCAGGTGATTGCGTTCTCACCGATACCAGCGATGGGTGTGATTCGCGGGCTGTTCGGCAGGGTCGACCCTGACACATAGTCCGCGAGGTTCGGGCGGGTGTCGTTCACCCCGATGGGATTCAGGGACAGGAAGTACGAGACCGAAGCGTGTCGCCACATCGGCGTCCGGTACGGCTTGACCGGTTCGCGCTGAATCGAAGCACCGAACTTCATCGCACAGGTCAAACTCTGACTGGTGCCCCCGATTTCACGATCGGCGTCCGGCGACTCCGCGACGGCACTGTACGCCTCGCCGGCAAACGCCTTGATCGCCTGGTCGGCAGGTTTCAATGCGTCGGAGCAGCGTGCAGGTAGCTCCGAGAACCCCGCTTTGTACCGTTCCCCGGTCCCCTGCGAACAGCCGGTCGCCCCGGCAACCAAGAGCAGCGCAAGCAATACAGACACCGAGCGATGACGATGAACAACCATGAGCAAAGCCCTCCCCGAGCGCGGCCGCCCCCTGTGCGACCCGACGTCCGAGTGTGTCGGTGAGGCCCCGAACCTGTCAAACCGATACTGAACGAACTATTCCAGGCCGGCCATGTCGGCGATGGTGGAGATGCCGACGCCGCCCTAGCCCGGTTCCGGCACGAGCCTGCTCGGTATCGCCAAGATCTGCACTCCCTTTCGGGATCCGCACCGGGAATAGGGCCCTAAAGTCGGTGCGGATCCCGAGAGGGAGTGCAGATTCTGGTGTCGGCGACAGGCTCGTGTGTCACATTTTCTTATCGTGTTCTCGGAGCAGGGTGTTCAGGGTGGGGGCGATTTGGGCGGCGGCTTCTGGGTTCATCATGCCGGTGTGCCATTCGTTGATCGGGAATTCTTGGATGGTTCCGGTGATGTGGCCTTGCCAGGTTGCGGCTAGTTGGTTTCGGTAGGGCTCGCGGGTGGCTACGAAGAGGGCTGTGTCGCCGTTGAAGTGGGGTGGGGTGTGGGGGACGGGGGTTGTGAAGCTTTCGGTTACTCGTTCTACTTGTTGGGGGGTGAGGATGCCTTCGCTGCTGAGGCGTTCGGCGAGGAGTGGGAACAGTTCTGCGGGGTCGTCGATTTGGTGGTCGTCGGTCATCCCGAGGAAATCGCGCCAGCCGCGGAGGAATTCGGTCAGTGCTCGGCGGTTTTGTGCGTCGTCGGGCTCGGTTTCGGGGGTCTGGTCGAGGTTCTCCGCGATGCCGGTGTCGACCAGGGCGAGGAGTCCGACCGGGTGGCCGAGCTGTTGGAGTCGGGCGGCCATGGCGTGGGCGATCTTGCCGCCCAGGGACCAGCCGAGGAGGTGATAGGTGGTGTCGGGGAAGGCTTTCAGTATTTCCTCGACGTAGCGCTCGGCGTAGGCGTCCACCGACTCCAACCGGGGACCGGCTTCGACGATGTAGGGATCCTGCAAGCCGTATACGGGCCGCTCGGGGTCCAGGTGGCCCGCGAGTGCGCCGTAGACCCACGCGAGGCCACCGCCTGGATGGACGCAGAACAGCGGAGTTTTGTCGCCCGCCGAACGCAGGGGCGACAGCACGCCGAGGGATACGCCCATCTCCGACTGCGGTTGTTCCAGAAATCGCGCGAGGGAGGCCGGTGTCGAGTCGGCGAAAAGCAGTCGATAAGGAACTGCTGTCCCGGTGCGGGTGCGGAGGTGGGATACCAACTTCATGGCGACCACCGAGGTTCCGCCCAAGGTGAAGAAGTCGTCGTCGACACCTACCCGCTCGACTTCGAGCACCTCCGTGAATACCGAGACCACGATTTCCTCGAGCGGCGTCGAGGGCGCTCGGTATGTCGTGACCGCCCACTCGGGGGCAGGCAGCGCACGGCGATCGACTTTTCCGCTGACGGTCAGCGGCAACGCATCGAGCACGGTGATGGTGTCGGGGACCATGTACGACGGCAACCGTTGCACGACCGTCTGCCGGATCGCTGCCGAATCGAGGACGCACGACGGCACACCGATGACATAGGCGGCCAATCGCGCACCGCCGACGGCGGAACCGGGGTCGTGGACGGTGACCACTGCCTGCTGCACCTCGGCCAAACCGACCAGCGCCATTTCGATTTCGCCGAGTTCCAGGCGTTGACCGCGAATCTTGACCTGGAAATCAGTGCGGCCCAAGAACATCAAGACCGCGTCGTCGCCGTCGGCCATCCACCGCACCAGATCTCCGGTGCGGTACATCCGCGACCCCGGCGACCCGAAAGGATCGGCCACGAACGTCGCCGCGGACAACCCCATCCGATTGAGATATCCGCGCGCCACGCCGGGTCCGGCCGCATACAACTCGCCGACCGTCCCAGCCGGAACCGGCCGCAACGACGAATCCAGCACTACCAAACGAACTCCGGGAATCGGACCGCCCACCGAGACCGGATCACCGACCTCCAGCGGCGTGCCGGTCATCCAGATCGTGCACTCACTCGGCCCGTACAGGTTGTACAGCCGGCGGACACCAGCGGCGTCCGTGCCTGCCCACCGCCGCACCAACTCCGGCGGACAGGCCTCGGCACCACTCAGGACCACTCGCAGGTCATCGAGCCCGTCGGGATCGATCGAGAGACCGACTGCCGGCGACAGGAAGGCGTGCGTGATGCGCTCACCACGCATCAACTCCGCCAACGGTTCTCCGGCGAAGACGTCGTCCGGAGCGACGATCAAGGCCGCACCGACCGGCAGCGCCAGCAGCAGCTCCAACATCGCCGCATCGAAAGTGCGTGCAGCAACAGCCAATACGCGAGAGTCGGGGCTCAGCTCAAAGCGCGAACGCTGGACCGCGGCCACGGCTGCCAATCCCGCATGGGTGACGGCCACGCCCTTCGGCGTACCGGTCGACCCCGAGGTATAGACGACATAGGCGGTATTGCGGGGCCGAACCGTCCCACCCCGGTCGCTATCGTGCACGGGCACAGCGCTGTACGAGGCAAGGTCGAGTGCATCCAGATCGATCACTTGAACTCCAGCACTGCCCAGCCCCTCGGTTACTCGCGAGGTGGTTTCACCGCAGGTGAGCACGATGGCAGTAGCACAATCGTCGAGTATGAACCGATTACGCTCGACCGGCTGCGCGGGATCGATGGACACGAACGCGGCACCGGTCTTGGCGACGGCCCACACTGCGCGCACCCACTCCTCTGACCGTGGAATCGCCATCGCGACAACGGATTCCGGTCCGGCCCCCGACTCGATCAGCATCCGCGCACACCGATTCGACCACTCATCCAGTTCCCGATAGGTCCACACGCTCCCGGATCCGACGACCGCCGGCCGGTCCTCGTGTTCGGCGGCCACTCGACCCAGCATCTCGGTCAGGGTGATCCGCTCCGGGCCGTCGCCGCCATTTCCCCACTCCGACAACGACAGTCGCTCACTCGAATCGAGCATCTCGATATCCCGCAATCCCATCGCGGGATCGGCGACCACCGCGCCGATGATTCGCTGCAACCGCCGAGTCATCCCCTCGATCGTCTCCTGATCGAAGAGATCCAGCGCATAGCTCACCCCGACCACCAGACCACCGCCTGCGTCCGGGTTATCGGACACGGTGACAGTGAGATCGAATCGCTCGACCCCACTACTGAGATCCATTGGCGTGCAACGAATCCCCGGCAGCTGCGCGGCCGACGGATCGAGGTCGAGGTTCTGGAACGCCAGCATCACCTGGAACAGCGGATGATGCGCCTGGGTCCGCGGCGGATCGACCACTTCCACCACCCGTTCGAACGGAATATCGGCGTGCGCGAACGCCTCCAGATCGACGCGGCGACACTCGTCCAGCAGATCACCGAACGAGGCGGCGTCATCGACCCGGGTCCGCAACACCAAGGTATTGACGAACATGCCGACCAGCCCGTCCAACGCCGCGGCCCCACGCCCCGCGATCGGCGTACCGACCGCGATATCGCCACTGCCGGACAACCGCGACAGCACTACCGCCAACGCCGCGTGCATCACCATGAATACGGTCGCGTGCTGCGCACGCGCGATTCGATGCAGTCCCGCCGTCGTATCCGCGTCCACCGCAAACGAATACGTGCCACCGCGATGCGAGGCAACCGCGGGCCGCGTCCGATCGGCGGGCAACTCCAGCCGATCCGGCAAGCCCGCCAACTGCCCGGACCAATACCCCGCCTGCCGCGCCGACACGCTTTCCAGGTCGGACTCCGACCCCAACACCTCACGCTGCCACAGCGTGTAATCAGCGTACTGCACCGGCAGCGCAACCCATTCGGGCGAACGCCCCGCCCGCCGCGCCGAATACGCGAGCGCCAAGTCCTGCGCCAACGGTGCCAAGGACCAACCGTCCGCCGCGATGTGATGCAGGACCAGCACGAGGATGTACTCGCCGGAACCGTTGTCCAGCAACGCACCCCGCAACGGCGGCGCGGTCGACAGATCGAACCCACGCCGCATCAGCGGCAGCACCGCGTGCTCGATCCCGGCGGCATCGACGCTCCGCACCTCGACAGTGGTGGCGGCCTCGGCCGCCGGCACGATCCGCTGGTACGGAGTCCCCTCCCGATCCGGGAAGACCGTGCGCAGGGTTTCGTGACGCACCACCAGATCACCGATGGCAGCCGTCATCGCCTCGATGTCCAGCTCGCCGGTCAACCGCAGCACGAGGGGGATGTTGTAGGCCGGTGAGTCCGGTTCGAGCCGGTTGATGAACCACATCCGCCACTGCGCGAACGACAGCGGCAGATATTCGGGTCGCTCGCGTACGACCAACCTCGACCGAACCGGGTCATCGACCGAGCGCTCGATGAGCACCAGCGCCAGCTGAGTCGCGGTCGGCGCGTCGAACACATCCCGCACGCCTACCTCGGCACCCGCCACCGCGGACACCCTGGACGCCACCCGCGTCGCCGACAACGAATGCCCGCCCAGCGCGAAGAAGTCATCGTCGACCCCGACCCGGTCCACGCCGAGCACCTCGGCGAACACCGAGACCACGATCTCCTCGAACGGCGTCGAGGCGGCCCGATACGGCACCACCAGCCACTCCGGGGCCGGCAGTGCGCGCCGATCAACCTTTCCACTCGAGGTCAGCGGCAGCTCCGTCAGCACGGTGACGGTGTCGGGGACCATGAACGACGGCAGCCGTTGCGCGATGGCTTGCCGAACGGTCACAGGGTCGGGCAGGTGTCCGACAGCCGCAGTCACGTAGGCAGCCAATCGCACTGTGCCGCTGAACTCTTGGCCGTAGTGCGTGACGACCACTGCGTCCCGCACCTCATCCAGCTGTGCCAACGCGGATTCGATCTCGCCGAGTTCGAGGCGCTGGGCCCGGATCTTGACCTGACGGTCGGCGCGGCCGGCGAACATCAATGCCGGACGCTCACCCTTGGTCCACCGCACCAGATCGCCCGTGCGATACATCCTCGACCCGGCCGGCCCGAACGGATCGGCGACAAACGATCCGGCCGTCAACGCCGCCCGGTCGAGATATCCGCGCGCTACACCAGGGCCGGCGGTATACAGCTCCCCCACCACGCCCGCGGGTACCGGACGCAGCCATGTGTCCAACACCGCCACCCGGACTCCGGGAATCGGTCGACCCAGCGAAACTGGTTCGTCCGCAAGCAGTTCGGCCGCGGTGACCCAGATCGTGGCCTCGCTCGGCCCATACAGGTTGTGCAACCGACGAACTCCGGCGGCGTCGGTACCGGCCCATTGCCGCACCAGTGCGGACGGACACGCTTCACCGGCGACCATCAACACGCGCAGATCGTTCAGCCGCTCGGCATCCAACGTGGCCGCCACGGCCGGAGTCAGACACGCATGCGTGACGCCGTCAGCCCGCATCAATTCCGTCAATGGAGCACCGGCGAAAGCGTCATTGTCAGCGACAACCAACGCCGCACCGACCGAAACGACCGACAGCAACTCGAACACGGCCGCATCGAAAGTTCGTGCGGCAACGGCCAATACGCGGGACTCGACATCGAGACCGAACTGCTGACACTGCGCGGTCGTGACCGCGGCGAGCCCTTCGTTGGTGACGGCGACACCCTTCGGCTTACCGGTCGTCCCCGAGGTGTAAACGACGTAAGCGTTATTGCTCGACCGCACGGCACCGTGTCGATCACCAGCGGTCACCGGTGCGTCGCTGTACTCGAGCAGATCGAGTCGATCCAGATCGATCAGCGGAATTCCGGCCTCGTTCAACGCTGCCGGATCCAACCCGGCTGTGCCCGTGTCGGTTCCACCATCGGCAATCACCACCGTTGCGGCGACATCGGTAAGAACGAATCGGTTCCGCTCCCACAGATGCGTCGGATCGACGGACACGAAGGCGGCACCGGTCTTCGCGACCGCCCAAACCGCCCGCACCCACGTCGCTGAACGCGGAAGCGCAATCGCTACAACCGTTTCCGGACCCGCACCCTGCTCGATCAGCATCCGCGCGCATCGATTCGACCAACGATCCAGTTCCCGATAGGTCAGGCGATGGCGCGCATCGACGACCGCCAGCCGGTCCGGGAACTCCGCAGCCACCCGGGAGAGCATCGAATCCAGTGTGATCGGTGCCGGTGCAGCACCCCCATCACCCCACTCCCGCAACGACTTCCGCTCGCCCGAATCGAGCACATCCAGCTCACGCAATCCCACCGCGGGATCGGCCACTGCCGCGACCAGGATTCGCTCGAGCCGGTGCGCCATCTCCGCGACCGTCGACCGATCGAAAAGTTCCGTGGCGTAACCGATGGTGACCGGTATATCGCCATTGAAATCCGGAATATCGGCAACGGTGATGGACAGATCGAAGCGCTCGACGCTGGCACCGAGGTTCATCGGCGTGACCCGAATCCCCGGCAGCTGCGCGGAGTCCGGATCCAGGTCGAGATTCTGGAAGGCCAGCATCACCTGGAACAGCGGATGATGCGCCTGGGTCCGGGGCAGATCGATGGCCTCCACCACACGCTCGAACGGAATGTCCGCGTTGGCAAAAGCATCGAGATCCACCTGCCGAACCTGGCCGAGCAGATCGGCGAACGAACCGGCCTCATCGATCCGCGTCCGCAATACCAACGTGTTGACGAACATGCCGACCAAGTCGTCCAAGGCCGCCGCGCCGCGCCCGGCGATCGGCGTGCCGACCGCGATGTCCCTGGCACCGGACAACCGCGACAGCAACAGTGCCACTGCCGAGTGGACGACCATGAACACCGTCGCCCCAGCGGCATTCGCCAGCTCACCGAGCTTGGCGAACAATCCGGCGTCCAGCACGAACGAATAGCTGTCGCCGGCCTGCGAGGCGATCATCGGCCGCGGACGATCGGCAGGCAACTCCAGCCGATCCGGCAGGCCCGCCAAATGCGTTGTCCAATAGTCGAGCTGACGCATCAACGTCGACTCCGGATCGGACTCCCCGCCCAGCACCGCACGCTGCCACAGCGTGTAGTCCGCGTACTGCACCGGCAACGGAACCCATTCCGGGGACCGTCCCGACCTGCGCGCCGCGTACGCGACCGACAGGTCCCGCGCGAGCGGAGCGATCGACCATCCATCCGCGGCGATGTGATGAATCACGAGCGCCAGCACGAACTCACCGGAACCGCTGTCCAGCAAGATGACTCGCAGCGGAAGGTCGGTCGCCAGGTCGAAATCCTGGCGCGTCGACTCGGCAACGACTGTGTCGAGCTGCGCCGGATCCACCGACCGCACCTCGACCGCTACCGCGGCCCGATCGGCAGGCAGCACCTGCTGGAACGGCGTCCCCTCCTCATCAGGGAATACCGTGCGCAGGCTCTCGTGCCGATCCACCACATCGCCGATCGCGGCGACCAACGCCTCGGTGTCCAACTCACCGGTCAACCGCAACACCAGTGGAATCGTGTATGCCGATGCCGCACCATGGAATTGGTTGATGAACCACATACGCAGCTGCGCGAAGGACAACGGCACCCGCTCGGGCCGCTCCCGCACGACCAACGCCGGCTGCGTCGAACCCTCGTTACCGGCATCCAGCACCCGCGCCAACCGCGCGGGAGTCGGCGCCTCGAACACATCGCGCACCCCGATCCGAACACCCACCACCCCGGACACCCGCGACGTCACGCGCATCGCCGACAGCGAATGCCCGCCCAGCGCAAAGAAATCGTCCTCCGCACCGACCTGGTCGACTCCGAGCAGCTCGGCGAACACGTCCGCCACCACCTGCTCGGTCGGCGTCGACGGCGCGCGGTAAACGCGGGTGAGCTGTTCCGGCTCCGGAAGTGCCGCACGATCCAATTTGCCGCTCACGGTGAGCGGCAGCTCGGGCAGGACCGCACACGCATCGGGCACCATATGCGCGGGCAACCGATGCCGGGCGGCGGCAAGCACCTGCTGCGGGTCGAGATCGGCGCCGACGAGATAGCCGATGAGCCGATCCGATGTCGGGTGATGCACCACGACGGCGCGGGTCACCCCGGCCTGTTCGCCGAGCACCGCCTCGATCTCACCCAGCTCGACCCGTTGCCCACGAACCTTCACCTGGAAGTCGTTGCGTCCCAAAAACTCCAAATCGCCACGCTCGTTCCAGCAGACCAGGTCGCCGGTCCGATAGAGGCGGGAACCGCTGCGCCCGAACGGATTCGCGACGAAGGATCCGGCCGTCAGCTCTGGCCGGTTCGAGTAGCCGCGCGCCTGCTGGATGCCACCGAGATACAACTCACCCCGCACGCCGACCGGCACCGGCCGCAACAACGCGTCCAGGACGACGGCCTCGATGCCGCGGATCGGCCCGCCGAGCGTCACCGGCGCGGCGGGATCCATCGCCTCGCTGATGGTGGTGACGATGACCGTCTCGGTCGGTCCGTACGCGACGTACAGTTCGCGATTCGGCGCCCAAGCCGCCACCAGCTCCGCGGGCACCCGCTCGCCACCGGTGACGAGCACCCGCAGCGACGCCAGCCCTGCGGGCGACATGGTCGCCAACACGCTTGTCGTCACGAAAGCATGCGAAACCTGCTGCTGCCGAATAATTTCCGACAGCGACCCGCCGCCGAAGATATCCGGAGGCGAGACGACCAGCGCGGCCCCGTTCGGATGTGCCATCAGCAGTTCCATCATCACCGCGTCGAAGCCCGGCGCCGAGACCGCCAATATCCGGGAGCCCGTGTCCACCCGGTACCGCTCACGCTGCTCGGCAGTGAAGTTCGCCAAGCCGGCATGGGAGACCACGACCCCCTTCGGGGTGCCGGTCGACCCGGAGGTGTAGATCACGTAAGCGGCATGGTCCGGCCGGAGCGGGCGGGCGCGGTCCACGTCGGTCACCGCGGTCGCGGAGAACTCCGCAAGGCGCGCAGGCAGATCCGGTCCGTCGAGCATCAATCGATCGATCGTGTCCGGCACCGTGCCCACCGTGGCTTCTACCGACAGGGCCAGGCGCACAGCGGAATCGGCGGTCATCGCGACGACCCGGTCCAGCGGATGGCGCGGATCGATCGGCACGAACGCCGCACCGGCCTTGGTCACCGCCCACAATCCGAGCAGGAACTCGATACCTCGGGGCATCGCCAGCGCGACCGCGTCGCCCGGCCCGGTACCGCGGCCGATCAGCAACCGCGCCAAACGGTTCGAATGGCTGTCCAGCTCACCGAAACTCAGCGTCACCGCACCCGACACCACCGCGGGTGCCGCTGGATCGATGGCGGCCCCGGCGACGAGCAGGTCCGCCAGCGGTCGCGGCGGCTCGGCCGGGCGGCCCCGCACCGGGACCAGTCGGGCCCGCTCGGCCGGCGACAACAGGTCGATCGACTCGGCGGGGACCGACGGGTCGGTGGTCATCACATCCAGCACGCGCGCGAGCCGATCGGCACAGTCCTGAACCCAGTCGTGCGCGAATACGCCTGGCTGGTACTGCAACTGAGCGCGGAACGGCTCGCCCTTGACGACCACCAATGCGAGCGGATAGTGCGCGGAATCGTTCGACCGCAGATCCTCCACGCTCATGCCATCGATAGCGGCGGCCTGGGCCGCGAGCGCCGCCTCGTCGACGGGATAGGACTCGAACACCAGAACCGTGTCGAACATGGCCGAAACATCCAGCGCGGCATGGATATCGGACAGGCCGATGTGGTGATGTCCCAGCAAGTCCGACTGTTCTGCCTGCACTCGGTTCAGCACGGCGGAGATCGGCTCACCGGAGTGGTGTCGGATCCGCACCGGGATGGTGTTGATGAACAGGCCGACGGCGGATTCGATCCCGGGCAGTTCCGCAGGTCGCCCGGACACCGTCGCGCCGAATACGACGTCGTCGCGCCCCGTGAGGTATCCCGCGACGATTCCCCACGCCACCTGGAACAGAGTGTTCACCGTGACACCGCTGGACGATGCCGCGGCGACCAGGCGGCCGGAGAGTCCTTGGCCGAAATCTATTGCGACGGAACTCATTCGCTCAGTCGAACCCTTGGCCGCCGCGTGTGGCGCCAACAGCGTCGCCTCGGCACCGTCGAGCGCGTGCCGCCAGACCCGCAGCGAGTCCTCCGGATCCTGGCGGCTCAGCCAGTCGAGGTAGGACCGATACGACCCCACCGGCTCCGCGATAGCCGCGTTCGGCGTCGCATATACCGCCAGCAGCGTTTGCAGCAGCGACGGCATCGACCAGCCGTCGAACAGCACATGGTGGTACGAGAGCAACAGCATGTACCGACCCTCGGACACCGTGATCAGGGTGAAACGCATCAGCGGAGCCGTTTCGATGTCGAACGGCTCAGCCTTGTCCCGCTCCAGCACCTCCGTCAGTGCGGATTCGGGCTCCGCACGCAGGTCGACGTCGCGCCACGGCAGCGTCACGTCATCGGCGACGATCTGCACACCTTCGCCCCCGGCGTTGGTACTGAACGCCACCCGCAGATTCGGATACCGCTCGAGCAGGAACGCGGCCGCGTGACGCAGGCGTCCGGCATCCACCGCGCCGGACAACGTGATGGCGAGTTGCACCGCGTACACGTCGACCAGGGACTCGGCCAGCTGGGCGTGGAACAGGAGCCCGGACTGCAACGGCGACAACGGCCAAACGTCGACCAGGCTCGGGTAGCGCGCCTCCCAGGTGGTGATGTCGGATTGCTTTGCTCGCACCAACGGGAAGTCGGAGGGCGTGTGCCCACCGGAGTGCGGGTGCCGAAGCCGGGCGACGACGGCGTGCAGTGCGTCGACCCAGAACTGGGCCAACTCATCGACTTCCGCCTCGTCGAGCACGTCTTCGCGGTAGCCGAAGGTGGCCGACAAGCGCCCGTCGGTGACGGCGGCCGTGAGGTCGACGACCGCGGTCGCCATGGCATGCAGGTCCTTATCGGCCATCGGAGCGCCGAGTTCATCGGTGACGCTGAACTCGGATGTGGCTGTCCCGCTAATTGATCGGTTCGGCGTCAGTTGGCCGAGGTAGTTGAAGGCGATCTGGGCGGGGAGCCCGGCAGGCAAGGCCTGCGCCGTTTCCGGGTTGAGGTAGCGCAGCAGCCCGTAGCCGATGCCGTGGTCGGGGATCGCGCGCAGGTGCTCCTTCGTGCTCTTGACCACCGTCTCGATTGCCGGACCGCCGGCGTAGGCGTCATCGAGATCGATTCCGGCCAACGGGATTCGAACCGGATACGCCGTCGTGAACCAACCAACCGTCGAGGTCAGATCCGCACCCGCGAGGACCTGCTCTTCGCGTCCGTGCCCTTCCAACCGCAACAGCGTGGAGGACTCCGGCACTCCCCTACCGGCCCGCCAGCGCATGACGGCCAAGGCCAGCGCGGCAACCATCGCGTCTTGTACGTCACCATGGAATGCCGCGGGCACCCGAGTCAGCAAGGCCTCGGTGACTTCCGGCGAAACCTGCACGCGCCGTGCGCGTATCGCACCCGCAGCGTCTCGAGCAGGCGCCCGCGCGCCGAGCAACGGGTCCGGCCCGTCGACGATCCCCTGCCACAACGGCAATTCCGCAACTCGCTGCGGCGAGCGCGCCGCCTCGACCATGCCGTGCGCCCACCGCCGCATCGAAGTCCCCACCGGCGGCATCGACACCACGCCACGCGCGCGGTACTGCTGCCATGTCGACATCAGGTCAGGCAGCATGATGCGCCACGAAACACCATCCACAACAAGGTGATGCGCGATGAAGATCAGCTGGCCTGCTTGCGCAGCATCCGCGGGCACGAACCAGAGCACCTGCAAGACAATGCCGTTGGCCGGATCGAGTCGATTCAGCGCCGCATCGACCTCCGCTGTCACGCGGCGATGACGGTGCTCCGGCTCGACATCCGAGTCGAGCACGATCGGATGCACCAGCGACTCGACGTCTACCAGCTCGCTCGGCCGCGTCTCCAACTGCCAGTCTCGGCCGTCGTGCCACAGCCGAGCCCGCAGCATGTCGTGCCGGTCGATCAACGCGGTCATGATCGCGGTCAGGCCGGCCCGATCCAACCCGACCGGTGCAGTGAGCACCAGGGTCTGATTGAACCGCTCGAACTCTCCCCGCTCGACCATCCACCGGGCGATCGGGGTCAGCGGCAACGCACCTACGCCGCCGCCGGGCAGCTCCGCCAGAACCGGTGCGGGCTCGACGGATTCGGCAACCCGCGCGAGCGCGGCGACCGTCCGGGCTTCGAATACCTGCCGCGGCGTGAACACCACACCGCGGTCCTTCGCGCGGGCGACCAACTGGATCGAGACGATGCTGTCGCCGCCCAGGGCAAAGAAGTCGTCGTCGGCCCCCACCCGGTCGAGCCCGAGGACCTGCGCGAATACCTCGGCCACGGCTTCCTCGGTGCCGGTGCCGGGCGCACGGTACGTCGTGGTCGTCCATTCAGGGTCCGGCAGCGCTCGCCGGTCCACCTTCCCGCTCGTGGTCAGCGGCAACTCGTCCAGGACGGTGATGATGTCGGGAACCATGTACGACGGCAGTCGCAGCGCCGCGACCGCGCGGATCGCAACCGGATCAAGGCGATGGTCCGGTGCCGGGGTGAGGTAAGCGGCCAGCCGCACGGTGTCGCCGTCGGACACCTGGGTGACGACGGCGCGGCGTACTTCGTCGAGTTCGGTCAGAACGGCTTCGATTTCGCCCAATTCCAGGCGTTGGCCGCGAATCTTGATCTGGGAATCAGCGCGGCCGACGACGATCAATGCCCCGCCGTCGACACCCTCCGACTGCCAGCGCACCAGGTCTCCGGTGCGGTACATGCGGGATCCGGCCGGTCCGAACGGATCGGCCACGAACGCCGCCGAGGTCGTGCCGACTCGGTTGAGGTATCCGCGGGCCAGGCCGAGACCGGCTACGTACAGCTCGCCGACCACGCCCGGTGGCACCACATTCAGCCAAGCATCCAAGACCATCGAACGGATACCAGGGATCGGACTACCGATCGACACCGTCTCTTCGGCAACCAATTTCGCGCCGGCTACCCAGATCGTGGCCTCGCTCGGCCCGTAGAGGTTGTGGACATTCCGGATCCCAGCGGCGTCGCTTCCCGACCATTGCTGCACCAGCGCAGGCGGACACGCTTCGCCGACCGCCATCAGTACGCGCAGACCATCGAGTTGGCGGGTATCGAGCGAGGCCGCAACAGCAGGCGTCAGAACCGCGTGCGTCACGCCCTCGGCGCGCATCAACTCGGTCAACGGGGACCCGGCGAAAACATCGTCGGGAGCGATGATCAGTGCGGCGCCGACCGGGACCGCCAGCAGTAGTTCGAAGAGTGCCGCATCGAAAGTGCGTGCGGCGACGGCCAATACGCGCGACTCGGAATCCGTCCGAAGGTCTCGGTGTTGCGCCGTGGTGACCGCGGAGAGCCCGGCATGGGCAACCGCCACGCCCTTCGGCGTACCGGTCGACCCTGAGGTGTAGACGATGTAGGCGGTGTTGTCCGGCCGTGTCGAGGCGAGCCGATCGGCGTCCTCGATCGGCGCAGCGTTCCAGGTGGACGGGTCGAACGCGTCCAGATCGAACACGACTGTTCCGGGTACCTCCCACTCCTCGTCTTCATCGACGGTGAGCAGTACGGCGGCCGCACAGTCGGCGAGGATGCCGCGATTGCGCTCCCGGGGCTGGGCGGGATCGATGGAGACGAACGCGGCGCCGGTCTTCGCGATCGCCCACACCGCTCGCATCCAGGAAATCGACCGGGGAATGGCGATCGCCACAACGGTTTCCGGGCCGGCGCCTTGCCCGATCAGCGCCCGCGCACAACCATTCGACCACTCGTCGAGGTCGCGATATGTCCACACTTGTCCCGCATCCACGACCGCGGGCCGCGCCCCGAATTCCGCTGCGGCGTCGGCGAATATCTCGGCCAGCCCATGCGGCTTCGGACCGAGGCCACCGTCGCTCCACTGACGCAACACCATTCGCTCGTCCGGTGCGAGCAGATCCAGACCGCGCAGGGCGATCTGCGGATCGGCCACCACGGCTTGCACGGTGCGCTGCAGACGGTGAGCGAACGCGACGATCGTCGACTGATCGAACAGGTCGAGCGCGAAGCTGATGGTGATCGGCACACCACCCGCACCGACTGCGCTGTCCGGGATGTCGGCGACGGTGATGGTGAGATCGAAGCGTTCGACTCCGATATCGAGACTCTTCAGCGGCTCGACCTCGAGCCCGGGCAGCTGTGCCAGCGCCGGGTCCAGGTCGAGGTTCTGGAAGGCCAGCAGCACCTGGAACAGCGGGTGATGCGCCTGGCTGCGGGGTGGATCGATGGCTTCGACGACTCGTTCGAACGGAATGTCGGCGTGCGCGAACGCGGCCAGGTCCACCTGGCGGCAGTGGTCGAGCAGGTCGGCGAACGAGCCGGCCTCGTCGACCCGGGTCCGCAGGACGAGCGTGTTGACGAACATGCCGATCACGCCGTCCAACGCCGACGCGCCGCGGCCCGCGATCGGTGTACCCACCGCGACATCGGCGCTGCCGGACAAGCGCGACAGCACCATCGCCAACGCGGCGTGCACCACCATGAACACGGTCACGCGATGGGTGCGCGCCACCGCACCCAGCCCGGCCACCGTCGCTTCGTCCAGGGTGAACGAATGGGTGCCGCCACGCTGCGATGCCACCACCGGTCGCGGGCGATCGGCAGGCAACTCCAAACGATTCGGCAGCCCGGCCAAATGGGCTGTCCAGTAGGCGAGTTGGCGTGCGGCCACGCTCTGCGGATCGAACTCCGCGCCGAGCACCTCGCGCTGCCACAGCGTGTAGTCGGCGTATTGCACCGGCAACGGCGACCACTGTGGCGCGCGCCCGGCCCGACGGGCGGTGTAGGCCAGCGACAGATCACGGACCAGCGGCGCGATCGACCACCCGTCGGCGACAATATGATGGAGCACCACGACCAGCTGGTGTTCGTCGGATCCACTGCTCAGCAACGCGACTCGCCACGGCGGCCGCGCGGACACATCGAAGCCCTGCCGCACGATGCTCGTCACCCGGTGCGTGAGCTCAGCCGACTCGACAGTCTCTGTTGCGACCGCCGCGGCACCCTCGATGGGCAGAATCCGTTGGCACGGTACGCCCTTCTCGTCCGGGAATATCGTGCGCAAGCTCTCGTGCCGGGCCGCGACGTCGCCGACCGCGGCGGACAACGCCGCCGAATCCAGTTGCCCGCGCAGTCGCAGCACCATGGCGATGTTGTACGCGGGCGAGTCCGGCTCGAATCGGTTGATGAACCACATCCGAGATTGCGCGAACGACAACGGGATTCGAGCAGGACGGTCCCAGGGCGCCAACACCGCGCTCGGTCGTTCGGCGGTGTTGGTGGACCGCACGGCCAGCACTCCCGCCAATCGGGCGGCCGTCGGTGCGTCGAACACGTCGCGCACTTCGACGGTGATTCCGGTGGCTGTCGCTACGCGGGATGCCACCCGGGTCGCCGACAGTGAATGGCCGCCCAGCTCGAAGAAGTTGTCGTCGGCGCCGACCCGGTCGGTGCCGAGTACCTCAGCGAATACCGAGACGACGGTCTCTTCCAACGGTGTCGACGGGGCCCGATAGGTCGAGGTGATCAACTGCGGGGCGGGCAAGGCGCGGCGGTCCACCTTGCCGTTGGGCATCAGCGGCAGCTCGTCGAGGATGACAATGGCAGCGGGAATCATGAACTCCGGCAGTCGATCTGCCGCGAACTCGCGGATCTCGGCGACCAGGTCGGCGATGCCGGGGTCGTTCACATAGGCGGCCAGCGAATCCAGCGGCCCAGCGCTCAGATAGATGTCGTCGAACACCGTGTTCTCGTCGGTACCGCGGACGAGGACTGCGTCCATCCGGCCGGCCACCGGTGACCAGGTGACCGCGACGTCGAAGCCTAGTTCCGCGCCGAGCGAACGGATCTCGTACGGGAGCACCGCCGCGGCCGGGTCGGCCAGGTCGAGATCGGTCACGCGCGTGTGCTCTGCACCGGCGTCGATGATTCGGGTGGCTGTTACGTCCAAAACCGTTCCGGCCTGTGGTATTCCGGTGATGCGCAGGCTGTCTGGTTGTTCGGCGACCAGCTGAGCGCGCAGTCCCCGCAGGTCACCGAATTCGGCCCAGGCTCGCTGCGGCAGTCCGGCGAGCGAGTGAACCGGTGCCGGGGCTTTACGCAGGACCACGTCGTAGCGGTATCGCGTCAATTCATTGTCGACCGGGGCGTACTTCAACTCGATATCCACCGCGGCCACATCGGCGACTTTGTCCCGCAATGCGAGGAAGAACTCGGGGGCGACCAGCAATTCCTGTTCGGCGATCAGCGCACGCCGCGCGCGTTCGCGCACCGCCGCCACTGTGTCCTCGTCCCCACCGCCGGCCAACTGTGTGCCGGTGGCGAACTCCCGCAGCAACGTCAGGTTGCGGATATCACCGACGAAGAACGCGCCGCCGGGCAGCAACAAGCTCATGACCTTGTCGATCACGTCGATCAGGTAGGCAGCGTTCGGGAAGTACTGCGCGACCGAGTTCACCACCACCACATCGAATCGGTCCAGCGGCAGGCCCGAGACATCGTCGGCGGACTGCACGCGTAACTGGACCCGATCCGCCCAGTCGACCGCTGATTCGATCAGCCGGGATCGGAGATTCCCGATGGTCGCCGCGGAGAAGTCGGTGCACCAGTATTCGACGCACTGCGGCGCCAGTCGCGACATCAGCAGGCCCGATCCGACACCGATTTCCAGCACCCGGGCCGGCCGCAGCTCGAGAATCCGGTCCACGACCGCGTCCCGCCACTCCCGCATCTGTTCGACGGGAATCGGCTCGCCGGTATAGCTGCTGTTCCAGCCGCCGAAATCGGCGTCCAATGCCAGGGGCTCGGCGAATTCACGGCCGTCGCCGCGGTAGCTCTCCTTGCCCGCGTACAGATTGTCGTAGACCTGTCGCCAATGGTCGACCAGGTCGGCCGCGCGGTCGCTGTCGTCGACGACGGTCGTTTCGCGATCGCGGACAACATAGGCGACCAACTGCTTGTCGACCACGGCATCCGCGATCGCGCGGGCGACGACGACCGCGCGCGAGACGGCCGGATGCGCCACCAAGGCCGCCTCGACCTCGCCCGGCTCGATCCGATAGCCGCGCACCTTGACCTGGTCGTCGGCCCGGCCCGCGAATTCGAGCACGCCGCCGCGGGTCCACCGCACCACGTCTCCGGTCCGGTACATCCGTTCGGCGACGCCGAACGGGCACGCCACGAATCGTTGCGCGGTCAGCTCGAGTCGCCCCGCGTAGCCGCGCGCCAATTGCATTCCGGCCACATACAATTCGCCCGCAACGCCCACCGGCACCGGCCGCAATCGCGAATCCAGAATGAATACCCGCACATTCGCCACCGGAGCGCCGATCGGTACTCGCTGATCGGTTGCCCACGGGTGCGAACTGAGAATCTGCTGGGTCGAAACACATACCGTGTTCTCGGTCGGCCCGTAGGCATTCGCTATATCGACACCCGGCCAGCGATCCCGGAATCGGGCTACCGCGGCCGAACTCAAGGCGTCGCCGCCCGTGACGACCTGACGTACGGGATCAGCGTCGAGTTCGGGTTCTGCGGTCGCGAGCAGTTCGAAGAGCGCGGTGGCGACGAAAATTGTGGTGATGCGATGGCGGGATATCGTGCGCATCAGTGCGGAAAGGTCGAGGCGTTCCGGGGGTGCGATGACGATCGTCGATCCGCCCAGCAAGGCCGGCCACAACTCGTACGCCGACGCGTCGAACGCCATCGAAGAATGCAACAACACCCGTTTGCCCGGACCACCGGGCCAGCCGTACACCGCCATATTCACCACACCCCGGTGTTCGACGACAACGCCCTTCGGACGCCCGGTCGAACCCGATGTATAGATCACATACGCCGCATCGGCCGGCGACAACTCCGGCAAACCGAATGACGCACCGTTGCCGAAGTCCGCGACATCCACGCATATCGACGCTCGGTCACCCAACGGCAGCCCGGCTCCGACAGACACGGTCGTCAAGACGAGCAACGGATCCGCGTCACCGAGAATGAACTCGATACGCCCGCTCGGGTACTCGGGGTCGATCGGCAAGTACGCGGCGCCGGCGACCACCACTGCCAATACCGCAGTCACCAAATCCGCTGACCGCGGCATCGCCACGGCGACGATCGAACCCCTACCAACGCCACGGCCCACCACAGCCTGCGCCAAAACATCAACGCGCACAGCCAGTTCCGCGTAGGTGATGTCGCCGTCTGCATGCGCGACCGCCACCGCATCCGGGGTGGCCGTTACCTGTCGAGCGAACAGGCGCGCCAGCGAAGTCTCGCCCGGCAGTGGCGCTGCGGTGTCGTTCCAGATCCGGAGCACCCGGTCGCGTTCCTCGGGCCCGAGTACATCCATCCGGCCGATGGGCATTCCCGGGTCCGTGGTGACGGTTTCCAGCAGCCGCAGATACCGTTCGGCGAGGTCGACCACGGTGGCGCGGTCGAACAGATCGGTGGCGTACTCGATTCGGCCCGACAGCGCGGGGGCGGCAGGGTGGTCGGCCGGATTCATCCGCTCGACCACGTCGACGTGCAGGTCGAATTTGGCGGTGCCGGTGATCGCCGGAACGATCTCGACCTCCAGCTCCGGCAGGTGCAGATCGGGTAACAGGTTGTTCTGCAACGCGAATGACACCTGGAACAGGGAGTGGTACGCCGGTGAACGGGTCGGTTGCAGCAATTCGACCAGTCGCTCGAAGGGCGCGTCCTGATTCTCGTAGGCGGTCAGGGCCTTTCGGCGGACCTGGTCGAGGACCTCCTCGAAACGGGGATTGCCGGACAGATCGACCCGCAGCACCCAGGTGTTGACGAAGAAGCCGATCAAATCGTGGGTCGCCTCTTGCGTACGTCCGGCGACCGGACCGCCGATCGAGATGTCCTCGCCCGCTCCGACCTGGGACAACAGCACGGCGAGCGTCGACTGCAACAGCATCGACACGGTCACCTGACGGTCGTGCGCAACTCGATACAGCGCCTCGCACAGCGCGGGTTCGAAGGCGAACTCGATCACGTCGCCGCGATTGCTGGCCGTCGCTGGGCGGGGGCGATCCGTCGGCAGCGTTATCGGCTGCGGGGCGTCCGCGAGTTCGTGTTCCCAATAACGGAATTGAGTTGCCAGGATGCTGTCCGGATCGGACTCGGCACCCAATGTCGCACGCTGCCACAGCGTGAAGTCCGCGTACTGCACCGGCAATGGGGCCCACTGCGGTGCCTGACCCTGTCGTCGTGCGGCATAGGCGGCCGAGAGGTCCCGCACGAACGGCGCGATCGACCAGCCGTCCGCGGCGATGTGGTGCAGTACCAACACCACGGTGTGATCGTTGAACCCGTTGTGCACCAGCGTTACTCGCAGTGGCGTCTCGGTCGAGACATCGAATCCGCGGCGCACGAGACCGGTCAGCTCATCGGGATCGGCCGTCTCGATTGTTGTCCTCGCCAGGTCGACCGGCAGGATCTGCTGGAAGGGCACCCCGTCCGCGTCCGGGAACACGGTGCGCAGGCTCTCGTGCCGCGCCACCACATCGGTCGATGCCGCGGCCAACGCCTGCTGATCCAGCGGTCCGCGCAAGCGCAGCACCATCGGGATGTTGTAGGCCGGTGAGTCCAGTTCGAATCGGTTGATGAACCACAGCCGAGACTGGGCGAACGACAGCGGCATCCGCTCGGGGCGCGCTCGAACCGTCAGTTCCGGCCGAGCCGGCCCGCGGTCTCCTCTGCGTTCGGCCAGCACCTGCGCCAGCCGGGCGGGAGTGGGGGCCTCGAACACATCCCGTACGCCCACCTCGATGCCCAGCACCGCGGTCATCCGCGAGGCCACCCGCATCGCCGACAGCGAATGTCCGCCCAGCGCAAAGAAATCGGCGTCTACGCCGACCCGATCCACCCCGAGCACCTCGGCGAACACGGTGACGACGATCTCCTCGGCCGGCGTCGACGCGGCGCGAGAGTCCGCGACGGCGAAGGTCGGCGCGGGCAGTGCGCGTCGATCCACCTTTCCGTTGGGGGTCAACGGCAGGCGGGCGAGCACGACGATCGCCGACGGAACCATATACTCCGGCAGCCGATCTGCGACGAAACGTCGGATCTCGTCGGCGAGAGCCATCTCCTCCCGCACCGCATCGGCGCGATCGAGCACGACGTAGCCGATCAGCCGCTTGTCCACCGCGGCACCAGACTCCGCTGTCGCGGCACCGATCTCACGCGCGATCACCACCGACTGCGAAACCAGCGGGTGCGCGGTCACCACGGTCTCGACCTCGCCGGGCTCGATCCGGTACCCGCGGACCTTGACCTGTTCATCGGCGCGCGTGACGAATTCCAGGACGCCGGCACGGGTCCACCGCACCACGTCACCGGTCCGGTACATGCGCTCGCCGGCGCCGAACGGACTGGCCGAGAACCGTTCCGCGGTCAGGCCCGGTCGATTCCGATAGCCGCGCGCCAGTTGCACTCCGGCGACATACAATTCGCCCGCCACACCTACCGGCACCGGGCGCAGCCGCGAATCCAGCACGTATACGCGCATATTCCCGACCGGCGCGCCGATCGGCACGCTGCCCCCACCCGTCCACTCCGGGGAATCGGGGATCTCGTAGGTGGATACGCACACGGTGTTCTCGGTCGGCCCGTAGGCGTTGACCACGCCGATGCCCGGCCACCGGGCGTGGAAGCGGTCGACCGCGACGGTCCGCAATGCGTCACCGGCCGTGACGACTCGATGTACCGAATCGAGTTGCAGCTCCGGGCCTGCGCTCGCCAATATCTCGAACAGCGGGGTCGTCACGTACAACGCCGTCACTCGATGCCGGGATATGGCCCGGCCCAGTTCCGCGATGTCCGTTCGGCCCGGCGGTGCGATGGCGATCATCGACCCGGCCAACAGTGCGGGCCACAACTCATAGGCCGACGCATCGAACGCCATGGACGAATGCAACAACACCCGTTCACCCGGACCACCGGGCCAGCCATAGGCCGCCATATTCACCACGCCGCGGTGTTCGACGACAACGCCCTTCGGACGCCCGGTCGAACCCGATGTATAGATCACATACGCCGGGTCGGCCGGCGACAACACCGGCAAGTCACCGAGCGAATCATTCTCGAGATCCGCAACATCCAGACACAACAATGCCCGCTCACCCAACGGCAGTCCCGCGCCGACCGACGCCGTCGTCAATACCAACAGTGGATCGGCATCGCCGAGGATGAACTCGATGCGACTGCTCGGGTAGTCCGGATCGATCGGCAAGTACGCACCGCCGGCGACCACCACCGCCAACACCGCGGTCACCAATTCCACGGAACGTGGCAATGCCACCGCCACCACAGAACCGCGAACGACTCCGCGCCCCACCAACCCGCGCGCCAGGACATCGACCCGCACAGCCAATTCCGCGTAGGTCAGCTGCTCGTCATCGAACTGCACCGCGACCGCGGTCGGTGCCGAAGCGACGCGCGCGCGGAATACGGCCACGATCGTGGTCTCCTGCGCGGCGGTGTCGGACCGCGAGTTCCATTGCGTCAGCAGCTGTTCGCGCTCCGCGTCGGTCAGGAGACCGATGTCGGCAATCGCCTCCGCCGGGTCAGTGCTCACGGCACGCAGAACACGGAGGTAGCGGTCGGCGATGCCGGTCACCGTGGTTCGGTCGAACAGATCGGTGGCGTATTCGATCCGGCCGATCAGCGTTGCGGGAGTTTCTGTGCTGCCCGGTATTTCGAGCACGTCGAAGTGCAGATCGGTCTTGGCACTGCCGGTGGAGCAGGCGACGAATTCGGCAGCCAGGCTGGGCAGTTCGAGTGCGGGCAGGCCGTCGTTCTGCAACTCGAGCGACACCTGGAACAACGGGTTGTAGGCCGTCGATCTGGTCGGGTTGATCAGCTCGACCAGCCGCTCGAAGGGTGCGTCCTGATTCTCGTAGGCGGTCAAGGCCTTTCGGCGGACCTGGTCGAGGACCTCCTCGAAACGCGGGTTGCCGGACAGATCCACCCGCAAGACCCAGGTATTGACGAAGAACCCGACCAGCTCCCGCAGCGCCTCGTCGGTGCGACCGGCGACCGGACCCCCGATCGAGACATCAGGGCCAGCGCCCAGCCGCGACAGCAGTACCGCGAGCGCCGCCTGCAAGACCATCGACGCGCTGACCCGGCGCTCCCGAGCGAGCCGGTACAACGCCTCGCGCAGCGGTGCGTCGACGACGAATTCGACGACGTCGCCGCGGTTGCTCACCAGCGGTGGACGCGGACGATCGGTCGGCAGCGCTATCGGTTGCGGCGCGTCGGCCAATTCGTGTTCCCAGTACCGGCATTGCGCCGCGAGCGCATTCGCGGCATCGGATTCCGCACCCAACAGTTCACGCTGCCAGAGTGCGAAATCCGGGTACTGCACCGGCAGCGGACCCCAATTCGGCTCCTGTCCCGCCAGCCGGGCCGCATAGGCCGTCGACAGATCTCGCAGCAACGGTGCCATCGACATGCCGTCCGCGGCAATGTGATGCACGACCAACACCAGGACATGCTCGGACGGGCCGGACCGGAACACGGTGGCCCGCAGCGGCATATCCACCCGCAGGTCGAACCCGCGACGGACCCGCTCTGCCACCGCATCGTTCAGTCGCGCCGGGTCGACGGCGGTCAACTCGAGCACCGGAGCGCTGTGCACCACCTCCTGATGCGGCACGCCGTCCAGCTCGGGATAGCGGGTCCGCAGCGCTTCATGGCGCGCGACGACCGCGCCGAGTGCCGCGGTCAACGCCTCGGCGTCCAGCGATCCGGCCAGACGGAAGACCAGCGGGATGTTGTAGGTCGGCGAATCAGGCTCGAAGCGGTTGATGAACCACATGCGTAATTGCGCGAACGACAACGGGATTCGCTCGGGTCGCTGGCGAACGACCAGCTTCGACCGCGCCGGACCGGTCTCGCGTGCGGTCAGCACCCGGGCGACTCCGGCGGCGGTGGGGGCGTCGAAGATGTCGCGCACGCCGACCGCACGGCCGGTCACCTCGGTCAGTCGCGTGGCCACCCGCGTCGCCGAGATCGAATGTCCGCCACGCGTGAAGAAGTCGTCGTCTACGCCGACGCGATCCACCCCGAGCACCTCGGCGAAAGCAACGGCGACAATCTCTTCGAACGGTGACGACGCGGCTCGGTACGGTGCGACCGGTCGCTGCGGTGTCGGCAGCGCACGGCGATCCACCTTCCCGCTGGAGGTCATCGGCAATTCGTCGAGCACCGTGATGGTTTCGGGGACCATGTACGACGGCAGTCGATGCGCTACAGCCTGTTTGACCGTGCTCGCGTCGATGGCGCGTCCCGGTGTGGCGGTGAGATACGCGGCCACCCAGGCCTCGCCGGTCTGGCCACCCATGGTGGTGACGATCGCCTGCTGCACCTCGGCCAGGCCGGTCAGGGCGGCTTCGATCTCGCCGAGTTCGAGGCGCTGGCCGCGGATCTTGATCTGGGAATCGGTGCGCCCGACGAAAAGCAGTGTCGCTCCGTCGGTTCCACGAGGCTCCCAGCGCACGACGTCGCCGGTGCGGTACATCCGCGCGCCCGCCGGACCGTGCGGATCGGCGACGAAGGATGCCGCGCTCAACCCGACTCGGCCGAGGTAGCCGCGGGCCACGCCGGGGCCGGATACGTACAACTCCCCCGCCACGCCGAGTGGCGTCGGCCGCAGCCACGAATCCAGAACCGCCAGGCGGACTCCCGGTATCGGCGCGCCCAGCGACACCGCGTCACCTGGTCGCAATGCCGCGCTGGTGACCCAGATCGTGGTCTCGCTCGGGCCGTACAGGTTGTACAGCCGGCGAACACCAGCCGCGTCGCTACCCGACCATTGATCTACCAGCGCAGGCGGACACGCCTCGCCGGCCACCATGAGCACGCGCAGGTCATCGAGCTGCTGAGCATCGAGTGTGGCCGCAACAGCAGGAGTCAAACACGTATGCGTCACACCCTGGGCACGCATCAACGCCGTCAACGAGTCACCGGCGAAAGCATCACGGGGAGCAGGAATCAGGGCCGCACCGACCGGTACGGCTGCCAGCAGCTCGAATACCGCAGCATCGAAGGTTCTTGCGGCAACGGCCAGCACACGAGAGTTACGGTCGAGGCGATACTGCCGGGTGAGAGTGTCCGAGACTCCGGACAGTCCGGCGTGGGTGACGGCAACACCTTTCGGTGTGCCCGTCGAACCCGAGGTGTACACGATGTAGGCGGTATTGCCGGTCCTTACCGCACCGCGTCGATCCGGATCGGTGAGCGGGGTGGCGTTGCGCTGTTCGAGGTGATCGATTTCGACCACTCGCACGTCGCCCAACTCGTTTGTGTCGGTGTCAGTTTCACTACTGGTCAGCACAATGGTGGCGCGGCAATCGGCGAGAATGAACCGATTCCGGTCGGCCGGATGGGTTGGATCGATGGTCACGAAGGCGGCACCGGTCTTGGCGACCGCCCAGACCGCCCGGATCCACGCCGCCGAGCGCGGAATCGCCACCGCGACGGTGGTTTCCGGTCCGGCACCGCGTTCGATCAACGTGCGCGCGCACCCGTTCGACCAATCATCCAACTCCCGGTACGTCCAGGTGTGTGCGACGTCGTGTACCGCGAGCCGATCGGGGTGTGCGGCCGCGGCCCGAGACAACAAGTCGGGCAACGTGACCTGCGCGGGCCCCGAACCACCGGCGGCAGCCTCCAGCAACATCCGGCGCTCGCCGGGCTCGAGCAATTCCACGGAGCGCGCCCGGATGTCGGAGTCGGTGAGCACGCTGCGCAGGAAGCTGTCCAGGAACTGCGCGAACCGCCGGTGGTGGTACGCGACCTGTTCGGAGGTGTAAACGCTTGGGTTGGCGAAGAAATCGACCCGGGTGCTTTCGCCGCCGACCGCTGGATAGACGTTCACCGAGAGGTCTGGGACCAATCCCGGGGTCAATACCTGCAACTGGCCGGTGATGTCGCCGAGGACGATCTTCGTATCGAGGATCATCAGGTCGACCATCGGCCCGGCGGCTCGCGGGAGATGCTGGGCAGCAACCGATTCCGCGTCTTCGAGCATGTCCTCGTGCCGGTAACGCTGGCCGCGCAGGACCGCCATCAGGGTGCGCTGCGTCTCCTCCAGCAGTGACCCGACGGTGCGGTCGGGTGGCACGGAAATCCGGAACGGCACGATGTTGGCGGTCATGCCGCCGGAGCGACTCATGGATGCCGTGACCCGCGCGGACACCGGCAAGCTGAGCACCACGTCGTCGGAGCCGGTCATGCGGGCCAGGTACAGGCCGAACGCGGCGAGCAGGAAGACCGACGGGCCGACCGAGCGTGTCGCGACAGCCGTGCGCAGCGCATTGTCGGTTTCTGCGGACAGCAGCGCGCTCACCGAGAGGGGGTGTTCTTCGGCGATCGCGACCCGATCGGCCAGGATGACCGGCTCGGGGAGTTCGGCCACGTACTTCGACCAGAACACCCGATCGTCGTCGAAGCGTTGCGAGGCGCGATACTGCTCGTCCGCGGCGACTATCTCGCCCAGCGATCGAATCGACTGTGCAACAGCCTCTTTACCCGCCAGCGCGGCGGTGTAGAGCTGGGCGCTGCGGGTGAGGATGTTCAGCGCTGCGATTCCGTCCAGCACGATGTGATGAGCGCGCAGGTACCAGAACCACCGTCGTTCGGCGACCTGAATGATCGCGCCCTGCACCACCGGGCCGTGCCGCAGGTCGATGGGTGCACGGTAGTCCCCGCGCATCCAATCCTGGGCCGCGGCAACCGGATCGGGCGCCGACGTGCAATCCAGTTGCCGCACGGAGCTATTGGCGGTTTCGTCCACCACCTGCCGCAGTTGTCCGTCCACCTCGAACACCCGCATGCGGCTGACCTCGAACTCGTCGAGCGCCTGCTCGAACGATCCGATCAGCCGCGCGGTGTCGAGGTCGCCGGCGAGTTCCACATACAGCGCGTTCGATACCGGTATGGCACCGGCCAACTGCTGTAACAACTGAATCGCACGCTGCGCCGCGGTCAGCGGATAGGTTGCTGGATGACCCTCACGGGCATGCAGGGGTGAACGATGGTCGGGCATCCCGCCTCCTGAAGATCCGAAGCTCAAAGAGAACGTGCTTTGTTCGCGAGGGTGGCCAGCGATTCGAGGCCGTCGAGCACGGTCGACTCGGCGACGCCGAAGTCGATGAGGCAGGCGATCTCGTCGGCGCCCGCCCGATGCAGGCTTTCGACCATCGGCAGCGCCGAATCCGGGGTGCCGAACAGCCCGTTGGTCCGGTAGTACCGTTCGAAAGCGAAGTCCAGCACCTTGTTTCGCGACCGGTCGGCCAACCCGTCGAGGGCCTCCGCGCCACGGCGCCACAGATCGACGGAATCGGCGAGGTAGCGCTTGAACGGTCCCTGCACTGTCTGCCGCACGGCGGCGTCGTCGTCGCCGACGAAGGTGTGCAGCATGACCGTGACCTTTCCGCCGTCGGCGTCGTGGCCGTGCCGGGCGCGGGCCTTGCGATAGGCGGTGATCTTGTCCGCCAGTTCGTCGACACTCTGAAAGAGCAAGGCGGTCAGCACATTAACGCCGAGCTCTCCGGCCATCTCGAAGCGCTCCACGCCGCCGCTGCACGTCACCCAGGCGGCCAGGTCCGGCTGGATCGGGGTGGGGAAAATGCGCACCGATCGCGATTCACCGACACCGTTCGGCAGCGCGACCGACTCACCCCGCCACAGCTGCTGAACCGTGCTCATACCGGCGCGCATGACCTCGACCCGAGTGCGGTAATTCTGTTGTGCCAGCACGAAATCGTCGGGGTTCCAGCCCGTGGCGAAGGCGACATCGACCCGGCCGTCGGACAGATTGTCGACCACCGACCAGTCCTCGGCGACCCGGACCGGGTTGTGCAGCGGCAGTACGACACTGCCCGCCCGGATCCGCACCCGCTGGGTGATGGCCGCCAGCGCCGCGCCGAGGACGGCGGGATTCGGGTACAGCCCGCCGAACTTGTGGAAATGCCGCTCCGGCAACCAGATCGAGGTGAAGTCGTGCGTGTCGGCGAAGCGGGCGCTGTCGAACAGCAGGCGATAACGCTGGGCGCCGGTTTGCTGTGCGTCGCTGGCGAAGAAGAACAGGCTGAACTCGAGGCCCGCGCCGACCGGGCAGGACTGCGCCGGCGAGCCGACGACCTGGGCACCGGGTGCGCGGTGTTTGGCGACCTCGTCGGCCAGATCGGCGACGCACATGCCGCCGTAGATGTCCTCGGCGGACACCTCGAGGCCGAATCGATCCTCGAGGATCGTCAGCAGTTCGGCGGCTTTGACCGAGTCGAGGCCGAGCGCGGTGAGTGGTGTTCGGGGGTCGACGGATTCGAGCCCTAGGCGCTGTCGCGCCCATTCCAGGAAGAATGCCGTGGTGTCGGCGTCGCCCTGCGGCTCGGTCATATGGCCCTCGATTCGGACTCGTTGGCGTACAAGTGGCGTAGGTGCGATCGGCGGATCTTGCCGCTGGTCGTTTTCAGCACCTTGCCCTTGTCCACGAAGATCACTCGATGCAGTGCTACGGCGTGATCCCGGCTGACCGCGGATCTGATCGACGCCTCCAGGGCGGCGACGCTGTCGTCCGCGATTTCGTCGTCGAGTTCTTGCACGACGATCAACCGCTCTTCGCCGTTTATCTCGGCCGACAATGCGGCGCAGCCGCCGCGGCGAAGACTCGGGTGCGTGGATTCGATACTCCACTCGATGTCCTGCGGGAACAGGTTTCGCCCGTTGATGATCATGACTTCTTTGAGCCGTCCGCAGACGAACAGATGCTCGTCGACCATGAATCCGAGATCGCCGGTACGCAGATAGGGTGTTCCTTCCTCATCGGCGATCTCTGCCGCGAATGTCCCCCTGCTCTCCTCGGGTTTGTTCCAGTAACCCGAAGTGACGCTCGGTCCGGACAGCCAGATTTCGCCGACCCGGCCCGGATCCGCGCGTCGAAGTGTCTCGGGATCGATCAGCGCCGCGGTTCCCGCGCCGACCCGCCCCAGGTCGACCAATTCCCGGCCGTTCGGCTGTTCCACGACAAGACCCTTTTCCAGGTCGCCGCTCGCAAACGAACTCGTGCGCAGGCCCGAGCCGACCGGTCCCCCACTCACATACAGCGTCGCCTCGGCGAGGCCGTAGCCGGGAAAGAAACTCTCCCGGCGGAATCCGCTCACGTCGAACTTGTCGGCGAATTTTCGCAAGACGATCGGGTTCACCGGTTCGGCGCCGACGAACGCGACGTCCCATTGCGACAGATCCAGCTGCTCGGCATCCGCGCGCGACACTCGCTCGGCGCAGATTCCGTAGGCCAGATTCGGGCCGCCCGCAGTGGTATTCGTGTGCTCCGAAATCGCGCGCAACCAGATGAGCGGATCACGCAGGAAGGTCAGTGGGGACATGAGCGTCACCGGGTAGCCGGCGAATAGTGGCGAAAGAATTCCCAGGATCATGCCCATGTCGTGCGACGGCGGCAGCCAATGCACGGCCGAGCTGTGCTCGGTGTGTCCGAAGGCGCGACGTTGGCATTCGAGGTTGTGCATGAGGTTGCGGTGGCGCACCACAACGCCTTTCGGGCTTCCGGTGGAGCCCGAGGTGTATTGCAGGTGGGCTACGTCGTCGGCCGAGGGCAGCGGCGTGTCGAGCGGCCGCCGGGAACTACCGCAGTCGGTGGCCGCGCTGTCGATGATCTTCTCGTCGGGCCAACCGAGCAGGTCACGCGCCACCGCCGCGGCCGACTGCGGCGCGATGACGGCCACTGCACCGCTGTCGTGCGCGATCGCCGCCACGGTCTCGGAATGTCGTTGCGAGGTCGGCACATACAGGGGTACGGCGACGCGGCGGCTCAGCAGGCAGGCGAAGAATGCGTGCACCATGTCGGGGCCCGGTGGGCAGAGCAGCAGGATTCGATCGCCCGGCGCGCTGATTTCCTGCAACCGGCTCGCCAAGCCGACCACGCGGCCCAGCAGGACCGCATAATCCTCGACCTCGCGGTTGCCGCGGCCGTCGAGAAACGTGTAGCCGACGCGCGTGGGTTGCTCGGCGGCGCGACTCACCAAGATGTCCGCCAGAGTCGACGGGCGCCCCGATAATTGTTCGTAACTCATCGACCTTCGACCTCCCAATTCAGCTATAGCTACACTGGACGAACGACTTTCAGGCCTGCATAAGACGCCCGGTAGCGAGTACTGACCGCTCCGCGCGCTGCACATCCTTGCACAGATCCGAGCGACCGAGCTGCGGCCGAACTCCGGTCTGTCGAAAGGCCTCTCCGCGCAGAAGTTCGGCGGATCGGTGCGCGTCCGCATCACCAAGCGATTGCTTCTGGCAATGCCCGGTTGCCCATTCGGCAATTGGACTGTTGACCATATCCGCCGGACCGCAACACCGAGCCGAGCCGACCGGCAGTCGAATGTCGCTGCCTCCGACGTCGAAAGCCATTACACCACTGGGGATTACCTGCTCCTCGCGCACTCGATTCCGATCGGTCGAAAATCTCGGAAAACGTCTCGTCAGCGGCACGATAGGACAGTCGGACGGATCGAACTGAGACGTGTCACTGTTCTCCTTTCAGCGTGCGGCGCGACGGCAGTGGTCGAGTGTTCCTCCTAGTTCGTCGCCGCGAGTGTCGCGGATGGGTCGAGGTTTATGTCGAATCCACAAAGGTGGGAGGAGGGCGCCGACCCGGCCGGTATGCACATATCGGTGACATTGACCCGCCTGGTCCATGCGTGTCGTCGTTGCTGTTATCCGATTGTTGCCGAGGAGTCGGCGGTGATTCCGCCATTTCTATTTCCACCTCGAACCGCTGAACTCGAATGTCCATGAACCGATACACGACAACTGGGGAGCCGCTCGGCCCGCCTCCAGGCCGCGCGGTCTCCCCAGTTTTCTTATGGCACAAAGGATATCGCCTTGCAATTTGCTGGCGTGTCTCGAATCGACTCGGGGCCAGGCGATCTCGTCAGACGATCCGGACGTTCAGCGTGTAGGAGGCGTCGTGTTCCGGCGAGGTGAGCGTCACGTGGTACTTGCCCGTCTGCGGGAGGCGGATCTGGCTCGAGGTGTTGTCGCGGCAGATCACCTGGCCGTCGGGGGCCGCGATGTCGAAGCGGGCGGTGCCGGACGCGGAGGTGTAGTGCGAGATCAGGTCGGTGGTCATCTGCTGGCCGGCGCGTGCGTCGATCACCCAGATATCGGTGTAACCACGGTTGAGGTAGCCGGTCACGGTGCCATGGTCGGCGCCGGGCGCGAACTTGACCTCGGCGTAGACCCCGCTGGCGTTCGCGACGCCCGCACCCGCCGAGACGGCGAAGAACGCCGCCGCGATCGCGACCATGGCGAAGGCCACTTTCCGGAAGGTGGTGAGACAGACAGTCATGATGTTCCCGTTTCTCGCTGCATTGAAAGGCGTTACGCCACAAAGCTTGCGACCCGGCACTCAGCAAGATCTATCGGTCCACCAACGACCCGAGTGGGCGACTCCTGCCAGGCCGAAAGACGCACCCAGCCCGCCCGCTGGAGCGCCCGATCGACACAGGTGCACGTTCTGCGTATCAGGCGGGTTCCGCCGCGGAAGTTCTCAGCGCGTGGTCACCCCGTTATGGAGTAAATCTTCGGCGGACTGCCCATTGGACGGCCGTTCGTTGTCGAGCTTCCGATACTCGATGCCTACCTGCCCGTATTTCCAGATAGGACAACGACATTGAGCAAGCAGGATGGTGTGACGGTGGTTGAGGGGTTTGTTCCGGTGATCGATCTTTCGTGTGCGGACAGCGATGCGGGGCGGCGGGCTGTTGCCGAGGCGATCGGGGTTGCCTGTGCCGGTTCGGGGTTCTTCACTGTCGTCGGGCATGGGGTTCCGACGGGACTCATCGATCGGATGCGTGGGACGAATCGGGAGTTCTTTTCGCTGCCGGATGCGGCGAAAGATACTGTGGCGCATCGGCCCGGGGTGTCGGGGTTTCGGCGGATGGCGGGGTCCACGGCGCACAGTCTGGACAAGCAGACGCCGCCTGATCTGTGCGAGGTCTTTTCGGCACATGTGACCGGGGAGCTGAGCGACCAGGAGCGTGCGGGGCTCGGAAATCATTGGGCCTCATGGAAGTTGGCCAATGTTTGGCCGACCACGCCGGCGGACTTCGCGGACACCTGGCATGAATACATGGCGGCACTGACGCGGTTGGCCGGCGGCCTCATGCGACTGTTCGCGCTGGCGTTGGAGCTCGACGAGACCTTCTTCGACGGGATCTTCGACCGCCATGTCTCATCGGTGGCCGTCAACTACTACTTCCCGCAACGCGAAGCGCCGCTGCCCGGTCAGCTGCGCCGCGGCGAACACACCGATTGGGGCAGCCTGACCATCCTCTATCAGGACACCGATATCGGCGGGCTCCAGGTTCGGCACGGTGCCGGTGAATGGCGGGATGTCCCAAGCATTCCCGGCGGATTCATCGTCAATATCGGCGACCTGATGTCGCTGTGGACGGGAGGTCGGTGGGTCTCGACCATGCATCGAGTGATCAACCCCGAACGCGGCAGCAGCTCTTCGCGCCTGTCGATCCCGTTCTTCTACCTCCCCAACCACGACGCGGCCATCGACCCGATCGGCTCCTTCGCCGGCGGGGACGCGCAACAGCACTTCGGCGCGACCACCGCGGGCGAATGGATCTCGCGAAAGATGCAGAAGACCTTCGCGGCCGACCCGCGGGACTACCCCTAACTTACTCTTAAATTATGGCACGTCAGACGGCGGTATGTACCGTCAAATGACGGCATATCAAGTGCCTCCCGAGACCAGGTCGGGTGCTGTCCACCCAGGTGGCACCGGCTTTTCGCGATGGAGTGCGTGATGACAACATTCAGTCGGCAGGAACTGGTGGAGGTGATCCGCCGGACCGTCGCGCCCGGTCACGAGCAGGTGGAGCTCTCGACCGTGATCTCCGCTCGCTGGCGCGGGCGCGGCACGCCCCCGCCGCGGGCACCGTCGAGGTGGATACTGGTCGCGCTGTGCCTCGGCTTCTCCCTGGTCACCTTCGGCAACACCATCGTCACGGTGGGTTTGTCGCAGATGCAGTTGCAGCTCGGTATCGGTCCCGGTCTGGCGTCGTGGATCGTCGACTCCTACCTCCTGGCTTGCACGGCATTGCTGCTCACCGGCGGCGCACTCGCCGACCGGTGGGGCGCCCGGCGGGTGTATCAGATCGGGGCCGGGCTGGTTGCCATGGGATCGGTGCTGTGCGCGGTCGCAGACTCGGGGGGACTGCTCATCGCCGGCCGGGTGTTGCAGGGCGTCGGCGCGGCGGCGATCGTGCCCGGGTCGCTGTCGTTGCTCAAAGCCAATTGCCAGGACGGCCGCCGCCGGGCTCGCGCGATCGTCATCTGGGCGACGGCCGGGAGCACCGCAGCCGTGGCGGGGATGGTGTTCAGCGGGGTGCTCGTCGCTGCCTTCGGCTGGCGCAGTCTGTTCTGGGCAAACCTGGTCTCGGCCCTCGGCACGCTGATCCTCGCCGGACGATTCCTGCGCGAGACCCTGACCGTGCACAACCGCCTGAATCTGTTGAGCCAGACCGTGTTCCTGGCGGCGCTGACGGCCTTCGTGGCGGGAGTGATCCAAGCGGGCGCGGTACCGCACTCGGCAGCGGGGCCGGTGCTCATCGCGGTCGGCGTGTTGCTCGCCGCGGCATTCATCGCGGTCGAACGTCGCTACCCCAACCCCGCGCTGCAACTGTCCCTGCTGCGTCATCCGGAGGCGCGCGCCACCGCGGTGGTGGCGTTCGTGGTCAACTTCGGTTTCTACGGGCAGCTCTTTCTGCTGGCCGGATATCTCCAACGGATCGAGGGGTTCTCGCCCTGGCAAACCAGCGTGATGATCACGGTGGAGGCCGCCGGGGCGGTGTTCGGTTCGCGGTGCGGCGGTTGGATCGCCCGGCGATCGTCGAATAGCACCGCCATGCTGACCGGCCTGCTGATGATCGCGGGCGCATTGCTCACCATGGCGGCCGGCGTGTGGTCGCATGCGCTGTGGCTGGTCGCAGGGGCCTCGTTCTTCGTCGGTCTAGGCCTCGACGCCGCGATCGCGTCGGCGACCGCGGACCTGCTCCGCGTCGCCGCCGCCGGCCACGCCGGGGCGGCAGCGGCGCTGCTGACCATGGCCCGGCAGATCGGCAGCGTGCTCGGCGTGGCCGTGCTGGGCGCGGCCGCGGCGGGCCCGTCGGCGAGCGGATTCTTCCGCGCGCTGATCATTGCCGCGCTGGGTTGCGCGGGGGCCGCATACCTCGTCCGGCAGGCGCGAAAACCGGATCCCGTCGCCGGCTCGGCAACCC
This sequence comes from Nocardia sp. NPDC051756, assembly GCF_040681495.1. NCBI lineage: Bacteria > Bacillati > Actinomycetota > Actinomycetes > Mycobacteriales > Nocardiaceae > Nocardia > Nocardia sp. NPDC051756. Next base: position 180,440 of record NZ_JBFAYV010000011.1, read on the forward strand.
GCACACAACCTCCGGAAAGCACAGGTGCGCAATGAAGACATCGATTCGCCTCGACAACGACCTGTCCTACGCGGAACTCCTGCGGCTGGCCACGGCCGCCGAAGCGGCAGGCGTGGACCAACTCTGGATATCGCACGACCTGCTGCTGCGCTCCGCTCCGGTGCTGATCGGAGCGCTCGCCGCGCGCACCGACCGCATCCAGCTCGGTATCGGCATCATGAACCCGTACACGGTGCACACCACCGAGATCGCGATGGCGGCGGCCACCGCCCAGGAGATCTCCGGCGGCCGGTTCGCCCTCGGCGTCGGCGCCGGGGCGACCGACTTCCTCGGCTGGGCCGGTTTGCCACGACGCCGGCCGATGACGACGGTGCGGCAATCGGTGACCGCCCTGCGCGCCCTGCTCGGGCACTCCGACATCGCCGAAGACGAGCTACCGGACTGGTGGGACGAGTCGAGCCGGCTGCGCTTCCCGCTGACCAGCCCGGTGCCGGTGTACGTCGGCGCGACGGGACCGCAGATGCGGCGGCTGGCCGGTCAGGTCGCCGACGGCGTGCTCCCCCTGCTGCCTCGTCCGGAGCTGTTCGGCCAGATCAGTGACGACGTCCGCGCGGGTCTGCACGAGGCAGGCCGCGCGGACGTGGAATTCGATCTGCCGGCGTGCATCTGGGTATCCGTCTCCCCGGATCACCCGGCCGCGGCGGGTCTGCAACCCTCCGACTTCGAGGCAGCCGAAAGATACGCTCGCGCAGGGGATCTCGGACGAGCCGCGCAGTTTGTAGATGACCGCATGCGGGGTTTGGCCGTCGTCGGGTCGGCCGAAGAGGTGATCGAGGGTTGCCTCCAGCTGCACCGGCTCGGCGCCCGGCACATTTCCTTCGGTCCGCCGCTCGGCCCCAATCCCCTTCGGGCCCTTGCCGAACTCGGGCGTTCGGTCATCCCCGCACTGCGTTCGGCCACCCCGGCACTGCGTTTGGTGTGATCGGTCAGCGCCTCAGGCGAGGAACTTGCCGAGGTCGTCGAGGACGCGCATCGCGCCGATCGGGCCGAGGCCGAGGAACCAGACCTCGTCGTCGACCGCGATGGCGTGGCCGGCCTTGACCGCGCTGGAGTTGCGCCAGATCGGGCCGGCGGTCACGGCTTTCTGGTCCGGGGAGACCTCGGCGCCGTAGCTGGAGTAGAAGATCCAGTCGGCGGCGGCCTGGTCGATGTTCTCCTTCGAGACCTCTACCGCGAGTTCGTTGACGTTCTGATTCGCCGGGCGCGGCAGGCCGACGTCGGTGAGGATGACGCCGATGAAGGACTTGTTGCCGTACAGGCGGATGTTGCCGCTCATGAAGCGGACGAGCGAAATCGTCGGTGCGCCAGGCAGTTTGGCCTTCACCTGATTGGCCTTGGTCTGATAGTCGTTGAGCAGCTTGGTGGCTTGCTCTTCCGCGCCGAGCGCGGCGCCGACCAGCAGGAAGTTCTCTTTCCACGGGAAGCCGGGGCGGATGGAGAACACGGTCGGCGCGATGGCGGACAGCTGCGGGTACAGGTCGTCGACGCGTAACTTGCTGCCCAGGATCAGGTCTGGATTCAGGGCGGCGATCTTCTCGAGGTCGAGGGTGTTGGTCGGACCGACCGTCGCGATGTTCTGCACCCGATCGGCCAGATAGGAGGGCACACCCTGCTGGCCGGCGGTGGTGGCCATGCCGACCGGCGTAAACCCCAGTGCGAGAACGTCGTCCAGCTCGCCGGAGTCGAGAACGACTACCCGCGTGGGCTTTTTCTCGATCCGGGTCTGTCCCATGGCCTGGGTGATCGTGCGCGGGAACACCCCTGGCCCGACGTCGGCCTTGAGTTTGGCGGTCTCGGTATCGGCGGTGGCGAACATCGCGCCACCGGTAGCGACATTCTTGTCGCCGTGACCGGTGTCGCCCGCGCTCGTGGGGGTGGTGGCGGGATCGGACCCGCATGCGGCGAGCAGTGCGGCGGCGGCAACGGCGACCACCGCTTTCGTCCATCGGACCATTGTGTGATTCCTTTCCTAGGACCGGGTGGCGGGCACGGCGGCCCGGCCGGTGCGATGTCGTCCGATCGGAACGACCATCGGAGTGCCGGACACGGGGTCCGGGATGATCTGGGACGGCAGGCCGAAGACGTCCTCGACCAATTCCGCGGTGAGGATGTCCGACGGTGTGCCCTCGCGGGCGATGTCGCCGCCCTTCATGGCGATGAGGTGATCGCCGTAGCGGGCAGCGAGATTGAGGTCGTGCATCACGATCACCACCGTGGTGCCGTCCACCTTGTTGAGGTCCGCGAGCAGGTCGAGCACCTCTACCTGGTGGGCGATGTCGAGGAAGGTGGTCGGCTCGTCGAGCAGCATGATCGGGGTCCGCTGGGCGAGCGCCATGGCGATCCACACCCGCTGGCGCTGGCCGCCGGAGAGTTCGTCGACCGAGCGCGACGCCAATTCGACGGTGTCGGTGACTTGCAATGCGCGCGCCACGGCGGCGTCGTCCTCGGGTGTCCAGCGGCGGAACATGCCCTGATGCGGGTAACGGCCGCGACCGACCAGATCCGCGACCGTGATGCCCTCGGGCGCGACCGGGGACTGCGGCAGCAGGCCGAGCACCCGCGCGACGTCCTTGCTGCGCAACGCGGAGATCTGCTCGTCGCCCAGATAGACCGAGCCGTGGGTGGGTGCGAGCAGCCGGGCCAATCCGCGCAGCAGGGTCGATTTCCCGCACGCGTTGGTGCCGACGATCATCGTCACTTCGCCCTCGGGGATGCGCACGGTGAGGTCGTTCACGATCGTCACCGGTCCATAGCCGAGCCGCAGGTTCTCGGTGCGCAAAGTTGTTGTCACGCTTTTCCTTTCAGACACGCACAGCCCCTGTCAGACTCGTCCGGCGCGGTTGGCCGCGGCGAGCAGCCACAGCAGATACGGTGCGCCGACCGCGCCGGTCACCACGCCGACCGGCAGTGCGGTGCCGAGCAGATGCTGGGCGACGAAATCGGCGGTGAGCGTGACCAGCGCGCCGGTGAGCGCGGCCGGCACCAAGGCGGTGCGGCCGCCGCCGGTCAGCCGGGTGGCGATCGGGTTCGCGACGAAGGCGACGAACGCGATGGGACCGGCCACCGCCGTCGCGAAAGCCACACTGGCGGTGGCGATCAGCAGCAACAGCAGCCGCGAGTACTCCACCCGCAGGCCGAGGCCGGCCGCGACGTCGTCGCCGAGCTGCAATCCGTTGAGCGCGGGGGCGAGCAGGGCGGCCGCGGGGATCAGCACCGCGAGTGCGATCGCCAGCGGCACCACGTGGTGCCAGCTCCGGCCGTTGAGGTTGCCGATCATCCAGACCAGCGCCTGCTGGGCGAGCGCGACGTCGGCCCAGGTCATGAGGTACGAGACGACGCTGGTCAGTACCGCGCCGACACCGACGCCGACCAGGACGAGGCGAAAACCGTTCACCCCGCCGCGGTGCGCGAGGCCGTAGATCACCGCGCCCGTGCCGACCGCGCCGGCGAACGCGGCCAGCGACAACGCCGTGCCGGATATTCCGAAGACGACCAGTGCGGCGACCGCGGCCGCGCTCGCGCCCTGGGACACCCCGATCACATCCGGACTGGCCAGCGGATTTCGGAGCAATCGCTGAAACAGCGTGCCGCCGAGGCCGAATGCGATGCCGACCAGCATGGCCGCGACGGCGCGCGGCAACCGCAGCTGCCTGATCACGAACGCGTCCTGGCCGGTGCCGCCGCCGAAGAGAATGCCCGGAATCTCGTTCAGCGGAACCGAATACGAGCCGACGGTGAGTGTCAGCGCGAACACCACCAGCAGCGTCAGGAACAAGGCGAGCGTCACCAGCCGGGCACGAGTGCTACCGCTGCGTCGGGCGTGCGCGACGGCGGCCAGCGCGGCCGCGTCGACGGCGGTCATGCCTCCACCAGCTTGCGGCGGCGCACGAGCACGACGAGCAGCGGGCCGCCGATGACGGCGGTCACGACACCGACCTGCACCTCGGCGGGCCGGGCGATCACCCGGCCGACCACGTCCGCGACCAGCAGCAGGATCGAGGCGAGCACCGCCGCGTACGGCAGCAGCCAACGGTGATCGGGGCCGGTGATCAGCCGGGCCGCGTGCGGGATCATCAGGCCGACGAAGGCGATGGGTCCGGCGATGGCCGTGGCCGCGCCGCACAGGATGACCACCGCGAGCGCGGCGACCCCGCGGGCCAGCGGCACGTTCTGGCCCAGCGCGCGAGCCACGTCCGGGCCGAGGGCCAGTGCGTTCAACATGCGCGCCGACATCATCGCGAGCAGGACGCCGACCGCGAGGAACGGCAGCGCCTGACCAACGGTCGGCAGGTCACGCTCGGCGAGCGAACCCACCTGCCAGAAGCGGTACTGATCGAAAGTAGTGGTGTCGGTGAGCAACAACCCGCTGGTCACGGACTGCAACGCAGCGGTCACCGCGGCTCCGGCCAGCGCGAGCTTCATCGGGGTGGCGCCGTCACGGCCGAGCGAGCTGACCAGGTACACGACGCCGCCCGCGACCGCGGCACCGGCGAAGCCGAACCACACATAACTGGTCACCGAGCTCAGGCCGAGCACACTGATCCCGAGCACGACGAACAAGGCCGCGCCCGCGTTGACGCCGAGCAGGCCGGGATCGGCGAGCGGGTTTCGCGTCGCGCCCTGGATGATCGAGCCGGCCAAGCCCAGCGCGACGCCGACCAGCACGCCGATTATCGTGCGCGGCAATCGCAGATCGCGCACGACGGCGTGGTCGACGTCTGCGGGGTTGTAGTGGAGCAGCGCGTCGACCACGGTCGGGAAGGCCAATGCGCGCGAGCCGACGGCGATGCTCAGCATCATCGCGAATGCGAGCACTGCGAGTAGCAGCACCAGCCCCATGGCGAGCGGGAGCGTCCTGGTGCGGGCGCGGTCCATCTGTGTCGGTCACCTTCGATAGCAGACTATACGGTTTGCCTACCCTAATTCATGGGTGGTTTGCCGTTCGCCGCCGGTGGGCGGTGCTATCGACGCCGTCGCCGTGGAGAGGCGAACCTGTCAGTTCGGGTCCACTATCTTCCAGATGGCCGACTCGGTGGAGGATTTGCCGTCCCAGGGGTGGTCTTGGAAGTTTTCGTCGGTCAGCAGCGTCCGGTACTTCGGCTTCGCCGCGCCCTGGTTGGTGATGTCCAGCACCGCTGTTCGTGATCCGATCTCGGTGTTCTTGAGTAGATGGGCGACATCGGTGGCGGCCGGGCGTAAGTCGTTCGGACTCGTCGATGCCGCTGCATCGAGATCAATGGTCACCGAGATCATTCCCGGCTGGTCGCGCATATCGACGGTGTCCACCATGAAGAAGCAGGTTCCTGCCGGAAATTGCAACTTCGCGATTTTCGCCGTCAGGTATTTCTCGTCCGCGTTCTGTGCAGGAGACGATGGGCCGTTCGTGCACGCTCCGGCGGTGGTGGTTGTTGTTACAGCCGCTTGGGAGCTAGGCGCCGCCGTTGGTGTTACGAATTCGCCTGACCCACAGGCGGATACGGCGAGCACGGCGGAGATAGCGACCACACTCTTCGAAGCCGAGCGGCGGCGGACAGTCACTCGCGATGCAGGCAGCATCGAGATACCCAGAATCACATCAACCCCCAAGTCAGTCGCCGTTCAGGCGGACGCGACCACCCTCTCTGGTGCTGTTCGGTCTGTCAACTTCCATGGCGCGAAGACGCAGGCTCCGCTCCGGGTAGTTGAGGAACTGACGCCACGAGCCGGCGGGTGTAGTCGTGTTGGGGGGTGGTGAATATTGTGTCTACGTCGCCGGATTCGACTATGTGGCCGCCGCGCATGACTACTACTCGGTCTGCGGCGTGGTGGACTACGCCGAGGTCGTGGGAGATGAGTAGGAGGGCGGTGCCGGAGTGGGCTTGGAGGACGGCTAGTAGGTCGAGGATTTGGGCTTGGACCGAGACGTCCAGGGCGGATACCGGTTCGTCGGCGACGATCAGGGCGGGGCGGGGGGCGATGGCGCGGGCGATGGCTACGCGCTGGCGTTGGCCGCCGGAGAGGGTTCGGGGGTGGCGGTCGAGGAAGGTGCGGCTCAGTTGGACGGCGTCGAGGACTTCGCGTACGCGGGTTGCTCGGGCGCGGCCTCGGATGCCAACTGTGTCAAGGCTTTCGCCGATGATGCGTTCGACGGTGTAGCGGGGGTCGAAGGAGCTGAGTGGGTCTTGAGCGATCAGTTGGGCGGTGCCGCGGTGGCGGCGTAGTTCTTTTTCGGAGTATTCGCTCCATGGTTCGCCGTCGACGACTACGCGGCCGGCGGTCGGCGCGATGAGGCGTAATGCGAGGCGTGCGGTCGTTGTTTTGCCGGAACCCGATTCGCCGACGATGCCGAGGGTTTCGCCGGCGAACAGGTCGAAGTTGACGTTGTCGACCACGGTGCGGGCGGCCGGTCCGGTGCCGTAGGTTTTGCGAAGATCCTGCACGGACAACACGATTCGGGTTTCGTCCACGGTGCGCGGCGGCAGTGGCTTGCGGTCGTGGACGTCGAGGTCGGCGGACGGATCGTCGGGGATGGACAGGGTGGTGCCGCGGGAGTCGGCGGAGGGGACGGCGGCGAGCAAGCGTTTCGTGTAGAGGTGCGTCGGACGGGTCAGGACGTCGCGCGTACTCCCCTGCTCGACGACTGTTCCGTCCTTCATGACCAGCACTCGATCGGCCAGTTCCGCGACCACCGCAAGATCGTGGCTGATCAGCAGGAGCGCGTTGCCCGCGGCTTTGCGCTGCCGCAGCAACTCCAGAATCTGTTGCTGCACAGTGACATCGAGGGCGGTGGTCGGTTCGTCGGCGATGATCAAGCGCGGGTCGCCCGCGATCGCCGTCGCGATCAGCACCCGCTGGCGCAGTCCGCCGGAGAGTTCATGGGGGTACTGGCGCAACCGCCGTTCGGGTTCGGGGACACCGACATCGGTGAGCAGCCGCACGCTGCGCGCGGTGAGCGCCGCCCCCCGCAGGTCGGTCAATGCGCGTTGGGCTTCCGCCAGAGTCGCGCCGATCGTGCACAGCGGATCGAGCGACACGAGCGCGTCTTGGAGGACGAACCCGATGTCGGAGCCGCGTATCCGCCGCCACTGCCGCTCGCGATACGCCCGCGCGTTCTGCCCGAACAGCTCGAGACTGTCCGCGCGGACTACGGCACCGGGTCCGGACAGACCGAGCAGAGCGCGCGCGGTCACCGACTTTCCGGAACCGGATTCGCCGACGAGCGCGACGACTTCGCCCGGCTCGATCCGCAGATCGATGCCGTGCACCACCTCGTGGCTGCCCGCTTTCGCCGGAAACCCGATGCGCAGGTTGGTGATCGAGACCAGGCTCATGATGGCCTCCCGTCATAGTGCCGTTGCCAATGCCGTCCGAGCGAACTCACGGCGATGACGGTGGCGGTGACCGCTACACCGGGCAGTACCGCGATCCACCAGGCGTTGCGCAGATAGTTGCGCCCTTCGGCGAGCATGGCGCCCCATTCTGGTTCGGGCGGTTGGGGTCCCATCCCCAGGAAGCTCAGCCCGGCCGCGCCGAGGATGGCGGTGCCGAGGCCGATGGTCGCGAGGATCGGCACTTGGGCGACCGCGTGCGGCAAGACATGCCGACGGACCAGCGTGGCCCGGGTGAGGCCGAAGGTGCGGGCCTGTTCGACGTACCCGGATTCCTGTACGACGAGGGTCTGCGCGCGCACCACCCGGGCGAACCGGGGAATGGAGGCGATGCCGAGGGCGAAGATCAGGTTCGTGGTTCCGGGCCCGGTGAACGAGATCAGCACCAGCGCGAGCAGCAGATCGGGGAAGGCGGAGACCACGTCGAGAAAGCGCGTGATCAGCTCGTCGAGCAGCCCGCGGGCCAATCCGGACAGCAGGCCGAGCGCGGTGCCGACCACCACCGCGATCGCGACGGCCGTGACCCCGATGAGCAGCGAGTAACGCGCCCCGTGGACCACCCGGGTGAAGACATCGCGACCGAGATGATCGGTGCCGAACCAGTGTTGCGCGCTCGGCGAGAGCTGTGCGGCAAGGGGATCCGCGGCCAGCGGATCGTCGCCGGCCAGCACGGCGGGTGCGATCACCGCAATGGCAACCAGGATCACCGTCAACCCTGCTATGGCGACACCGGGCGGCACTCCGAAATTCCTTGCCCGCGTGGTGATTCGATCGACGGCCGCGCGCGGCACACCGACAGTCGTCATCGTCCCTCTCCCCCTCTGGAATCCCGGCGCAGTCGCGGATCGAGCCACAGATACAGCAGATCGACCAGGGTGCTGATCACCACGTAGACCAACGCGGACAGGATCGCGACCGCGAGCACCACCGGAAGATCCTGTGCCAGTACGGCATCGACGGTCACCCGGCCGAGACCCGGCCTGCCGAACACCTCTTCGATGATCACCGCCCCGCCCAGCAACCCGCCGACCAGCCAGCCGGTCAGGGTCACCGCGGGCAGCGCGGCGTGGCGCAGTCCGTGCCGCAGGCGCAGCTCGGTCTCGCTCACCGACCACGAGCGCACGGTCACCGCGAACGGCTCGTCGAGCGCCCGCTCCAGCCCGTCGCGCAGCACCTGGGAGATGACCGCGCCGAGCGACAGGCCGAGCGCGAACGCGGGCAGCACCAGAGCCGACAGGCCCTTGTTCGCGGCCACCGGAAATATCTTCAACTGAAAGCTGAACACCGACAGCAGCACGATGCCGAGCCAGAACGCGGGCGTCGAGATCAACGCCAGCTCAACCGCATTCGCGACGGCGCGGGCTCGGCGCCGCCGCGCGGTGGTGGTCGCGACGACCACCGCGAACACCACCGCCACCAGCAGCGCGGCCCCGGTGAGCGCCAGCGTCGGCCCGGCCTGCGAGCCGATCACCTCCGACACCGGCCGTTGCAGAACGTAGGAGCGCCCGAAGTCGCCGTGCGCCACGTTCCACAGATACCTGGCGTATTGCACGATCGCGGGACTGTCGAGCCCCCATTCGGCGCGGATGGCCGCCTCGATCTCCGGCGTGCGCGGTTGTTCGCCGAGCAGCACGTCGACCGTGTCGCCCGGCGCGAGCCGCACGCCGATGAAGGACAGGGTGGCCGCGCCCCACAGCACGCCGACACCCGAAACCAACCGCAGCAGTACTCGTTTCGCGATCCGAACCCGCGCATCGGGCGTGCTGTCGTCGGCGACTTCCACCGCCGGCGCGGCGGTGATCTCGAGGGTCATCGACAGCACACCGGTTCGCCGCGCACCGCGTCACCCACGATCGATCCAGATGTCGTAGGAGTTCTCCGGAAGTTGCTTGTAGGGGCGGAAACCCGCGCCGTGCACGTGCGCGGCGGCCGCGATCTGATTCTCCGGAATGTAGAGCGGCAGCCCATAGGCCTTGTCCACCAGCGCGAATCGCTGCAACTGCGCGTACTGCTTGGCGCGCTCACCGGTGTCGATCGTCGCGGCGGCGGCCTGGAGCCAGCCGGACAGTTCGGGATCACCGGCCCGGCTGTAGTTGAGCGTGCCCTTCGACGCCGATGGGTACCAATGGTTTTCGATATCGATGCCGCCGGTGAGGGTGTCGGAGTTGGCGATCGAACCGAAGGTGTTGTTCTTGCGCAGTTCGGCGTAGGTGCCGAGATCGACGTAGGAGACCTTCAGATCGATGCCCGCGTTCTGCTTGGCCTGCGCCTGGACCGCCTGCAACAGCACCTCGCGCTGATCGCGGACGGTGGACTGGGCCTGGACCAGTTCGATGGTCAGGCGCTGGCCGCCCTTGGTCCGGAATCCGTCGGAATCCTTTGCCGTCCAGCCCGCTTCGTCGAGCAGCCGGTTGGCGGCATCCTTGTTCGGGCCGTAGGCGCCCTCGATGCTCTTGTCGTAGAACAGCGCGTCGACACTGGAGGCGATGCCCCAGCCGCGCGTGCGCTGCCCGCGATAGATCGACTTCAGCACCGCGTCGACGTCGACCGAATTGTTCAGTGCCTTACGGACTTTCTCGTCCGCGGCGGGACCGAAGGTGGCGTTCCAGTAGAGCGTGTACGGGCTGCCGTTGTTCAGCGAACGCTGGTAGGTGTAGTCGGAATCGCCCTCGAACAGCGACGCGTCGTTACCGGACACGCCCTCGATGAGGTCGACCTGACCGGAGGTGAGTGCACCGGTGCGCACCGAGGACTCGGGCAGGAACCGGTAGGTCAGCTCGTCGAGGTAGGCCGGTCCCTGATGGGCGGCGTTCTGCGGCGCCCAGTTGTAGTCCGGGTTCTTCTTGAAGTGCAGTTCCTGACCCTTGACGTAGCGGTCGAGGATGAACGGACCGGTGCCCGCGATCTCGGGACCGCCGGCTTTGAGCTGCGGCTTGTCGAACGCGGCCGGCGAGATGATGTCGAAGCCGGAGGCGAAGTCGAGGAACGGCGCGTACGGGTTCTTCAAGGTGAAGACCACTGTTCGGTCGTCACGCGCGCTCACCCCGCCGAGGTTGGACAGCGGCCCGGAGGAGAACCCGCCGGAATAGGCCACGTCCTGCATGGTGGTGAAGTTGCGGGCGACCGCGGCCGCGGTCAGCGGGTTGCCGTCGGTGAACTTCACCCCGTCGCGCAGCGTGAAGGTGTAGGTCAGACCGTCGGGCGACACCTCGTGGCCGGTGGCCAGCCAGGGGACGTAGCCGCCGTCCTGGGTGCGGGCCAGCAGCGTTTCGTAGGTGTTGCGCAACATCATCCGGGTGTTGCTCTGCCCGTTGAGGTGCGGGTTGAGCGTGGTCGGCTCGGTCTCCACACCCCAGGTCAGTGAGCCGCCGCTCTTCGGTTGCGCCGAGGTGCCCGCCGTGGTGTCGGAGCCACCGCACGCGGTCGCCAGCAGGGCCGTGGCCAGCAGGAGAGCTGTGGCCAGTCGTCGAGTCCGCATCACAGTGCGGCGCTCCTATCTTCGATGAGAAACAGTGGTTGATCGGTGGTGACGACCGCGCCTTCCGCCGCGGTCACGGTGACGATTCCGGGATGGGTCGCGGTCAGCTCGTGCTCCATCTTCATGGCCTCGACCACGCCGAGCAGCTGGCCCTTCTCGACCTGCACGCCGGATTCGACGTGCAGCCGGACGACGGTGCCCGGCATCGGCGAACGGATCTCGGGGTCGGCCGCGGTGGCGCCGAACGAGCGGTACTCGGCGTAGCGGACTTCGCGCGACACGCCTGCGACCTGGATGGCCCACGCCTCTCCGGCACGCCGGACCACACACGGGGCCGAGCCGACCGAAATCGTTTCGCCGCTGGTTCGCACGCACACGACACCGTGGTCGGCGGTGTCCGCGCGCACCCGCACCGCATCGCCGTCGTAGCCGTTGACCCGGACGGTGAACGGCCGCCCGTCGACCGTCAGGTCGATGCTGCCGAGATCATGATCGGCGGGATCCAGCAACGCGCGGTCGCCGGTCGGTGCGCCGACCGACCACGGTGTCGCGCGATCGGGTGCGGTCAATGCGGCGGCAACGGCGAAGGCGCCCAACAGATCTGGATCCCCGAACTCGGCGGTCGGGTCGATGCGGTCCAGGTAGGCGGTGTCGTGGTCGACAGCAGCCAGGATCGGCGAACCGAGCACGTGGGCGACGAATCCCAGGTTCGTGGAGATGCCGATCCAGCGCAGATCCGTGCAAGCCTGCCGGGCGGCGGCGAGCGCCTCGTCGCGGGTGGCGGCGGTGGCGATGAGCTTGGCGATCATCGGGTCGAATCCGCCGGTGACGGTCAGGTGCCGATCGAAGGCGCGCTCGACCCGAACGTCCGGCCAGTGCGTCACCTCGAGCGGGCCCGGGCACGGTAGGAAGGCCCGGAACGGGTCCTCGGCATACATCCGGACCTGAACCGAGGCGCCCGAGTAGGCGATCTCCTCCTGGGTAGCGGGCAGCGGCTCGCCCGAGGCGACGCGCAACTGCCAGTCCACCAGGTCGATGCCGGTGATCTCCTCGGTGACCGTGTGCTCGACCTGTAGGCGCGTGTTCATCTCGATGAAGAAGAACTCCTCGCCGACCAGCAGGAACTCGAAGGTGCCTGCGCCGACGTAGTTCAGCGCCTGGGCACCGCGCACCGTGGCATCGAATATCTCGGCGCGGATGGCGTCCGGGATCCGCGGCGCGGGCGCTTCTTCGATCACCTTCTGGTGCCGTCGCTGCAATGAGCAGTCCCGGTCGAAAAGGTGTACGACACTGCCGAATTCGTCGCCGAAGACCTGTACTTCGATGTGTCGCGCGTGCTCGACGTACCGTTCCAGGTGCAGGCGGCCGTCGGCGAAGGCCGCCGTCGCGGTGCGGGTGGCCGAGGCGAGCGACTCGCGCAGCTCGGCCCGGGAACGCACCACCGACATGCCCTTGCCACCGCCACCACCGGCCGGTTTGACGATGAGCGGGTAGCCGATGTCCTCGGCCGCGCGGGCCAGGGCGTCGAGGTCGCCGCTCGCCTGCCGGGTGCCGGGCAGCACCGGGACGCCCGCATCGGCCATCACGGTGAGCGCGGAGGCCTTGTCCGCCATGGTCTCGATCACCCGGGAACTCGGTCCGACGAACACCAGTCCGGCGGATCTGACGGCGCGGGCGAAGTCGGCGTTCTCGGAGAGGAACCCGTAACCGGGATGTACTGCGTCACAGCCTGTTTCGATGGCGACGCGGACCAAAGCGGCGGCGTCGAGGTGGCTGCCGGTGGCGGGTAGTCGCACGGTGGTGACCGCGCCGTCGTGATAGGTCAGGTCGCGATCCTCGTCGACACTCACGGTGACGTAGTCGATGCCGAGGCGGCGGCAGGTACGCGCGATGCGGGCCGCGACCTCACCCCGGTTCGCGATGAGCAGCGTGGTGATCACAGCCGGAACACCCCGAAGGTGCCGGCGGCCGGCTGCGGCCGATCCCAGCGTTCATGCGCGAGGGACAGGCACTGGGCGAGCCAGTCGCGCGTGTCCTCGGGCTCGACGACCGCGTCGACCCACATCCGTGCGGCGATGTACGCCGGGTGCGACTGGCGTTCGAAACTGTCGATGATCGGCTGTTTGATCGCCGCTTCCGCCTCCGCGCTCAGCTCCTTGCCCTCGCGACGGAGCTTGTCGCGCTTGAGAATTGCCATCACCGCGGCCGCCTGCTCGCCGCCGACGCCGGTGGAGCGAGCGTTCGGCCACATGGCCATGAACTGCCCGCCCATCGAGCGACCGGACATCGCGAAGTTGGCCGCACCGAAGCTGCCGCCGATCACCAGCGAGATCTTGGGCACCGTCGCGCAGGAGACGGCGTTGACCATCTTCGCGCCGTGCTTGGTGATGCCCGCGCGCTCATACTGCTCGCCGACCATGAAGCCACTCACGTTGTGCACGAACAGCAATGGGATGCGGCGTTGATTGCAGATCTGGATGAAGTTGGTCGCCTTGAGCGCGCTGTCAGGGAAGATCACGCCCTGATTCGCGACGATCCCCACCTCGTATCCGGCGATCCGCGCGGTCGCGCACACCATGGTGATGCCGTAGTCCTTGCGGTATTCCGTCCACGAGGTGGCGTCGACGACGCAGCGCAGGATCGCGCGGACGTTCATCTCCTTCTTCGTGGTGGCCGGAATCAGTTCCGGCAGCCGCGCCGGATCGTCGGCCGGCTCTAGCGCCGCGAAGGCCGGTGGCCGGACCTGATCGCCCGGCGTGCGCGCGACGATATCGCGCACCATGGCCAGCGCTTCGACCTCGTTCATGGCCAGGTGGTCCGCGACGGCGGTCTCGCGCACGTGCAGGTCGGTGCCGCCGAGCGTTTGCGCGTCGACCTTGATGCCGGTGGCGGCCTCCACCAATTGCGGGCCGCCGAGGAAGACCGTGCTGAGGTCCTTCACCATGACGGTCTCGTCGCTCATCGCGGGGATGTAAGCGCCTCCCGCAGTACAGATTCCGAGCACGGCGGAAATCTGCGGCAGGCCGAGCGCGGACATCTCCGCGATGTTGCGGAACATCTTTCCCAGATGTTCTTCATCGGGGAAGATCTCTTCCTGCAAGGGGAGATAGATGCCGCCCGAGTCGGCGAGGTACACGCACGGCAGGCGGTACTCGCGGGCCAATTTCTGCCCGCGCAACTGCTTCTTGATGGTGAGCGGATAGTAGGTTCCGCCTTTGACGTGCGGGTCGTTGGCGAACACCATGCAGGGGCGGCCGTGGATGCTGCCGATCCCGACGATGAGCGCGGCGGCGGGCAGGTCGGTGTCGTAGACCTCGTGCGCGGCCAGCCTGCCGATCTCCAGGAACGGGGTTCCCGGGTCGAGAATGCGGTTGACCCGTTCGCGGACAGGGAGTTTGGCGTCGCCCGGCCGGCGGCGCGGCGCGACGATGCCGGCGTTGTGGTCGCGCAAGAGCTTGCGTTGCGCTTCGAATCCGACGTTACGTTCGACGGTGACGGTCATGCGGGTAGCTCCGCTCGATCCTGATGTGCGGCAAGACTCGCGTTCAGGGTGTCGGCGAATCGGCGAATCGTGTCGGGCTCCAGGTCGGCGCGCAGCATCAGGCGCAAGCCCGCGCTGCCGCGGCGAATGATCGGGAAGAAGACGGGCGAGGTGTAGAAGCCCGCGCCGAGCATGTCCCTGGCCACGGCGATGGTGGTGTCCTCCTGGCCGATGCTGACGAATCGGATGGGCAGGCCGTCGCCGGCCAGTTCGGTGTCGACCAGCGAGTCGAAGAGCCGAATCCGTTCCTGCAACGCCTGTTGGCGTTCGTCGACCGTGCCGTCGTCGTGCAGATCGCAGGCCGCGACGATGGCGCCGAGTCCGGCCGTGTTGATTCGCTGCGACCACATCAGCGGGCCGCTGGTGCGCAACAGGGTGTTCTTCAGGGCGTCGTCGCCGAGCGCGCCGAAGAAGATGACGCCGCCGCTGGCGCCGAAACCCTTGTTGAGCGAGGCGATTACGAGCGTCCGCTCGCGCCAGCCTTCGTACGCGCCGAGGACGTATCCGCGGCCCCGGGTGCCGAGGGTCGAGATGCCGTGCGCCTCATCGAAATAGAGGAACAGTCCGTACTCGTCCTGAAGGCGGAACAGCTCCTCCAGGGGCGCTCCCCCGCCCGTGCTGTAGACGCCGTCGGCGATATAGGCGACGTGCGAATGGTTGCGGCAGAGTTCTTCCAACGCGGCGATGTCGTTGTGCGCGATGGTGATCAATTCGGTTTCGTCCGCGACGAGCGGTTTCATCGCGTTCAGACAGAAGTGCGCGTTCTTGTCGAAGACGACCAGCGGCGGGTGGCCGTCGGTCAGCTCGCCGGAGGCCAGCAGCGGCAGCGTCGCCCACGCCGCGGCGGCGCAGGAGGAGACCGTGACGGCCTGTGCGCCGAAGGTCTGCGACAGGCGTTGTTCGGCCTCTTCCAGCAGTGCGAGCCGAATTCGCATGCGCGAGATGGAGGAATTGATCGTCGCGGTCTCGTCGAGTCCCCGGTGCGCACCCGCGACGATGCGCGGGTCGCTGTCCAGGCCGAGATAGGAGTAGGACGAGAAGTTGATGATCGTGCGGCCGTCACGGTCGTGCACGTGCCCGTCCCGCATGTCCGTTGCGACAATATCGACCAGGCCGTGAGCTGCGCTGTCGTCCCAGAAGGAGTTGCTCA
Source organism: Nocardia sp. NPDC051756 (assembly GCF_040681495.1). Taxonomy (NCBI): domain Bacteria; kingdom Bacillati; phylum Actinomycetota; class Actinomycetes; order Mycobacteriales; family Nocardiaceae; genus Nocardia; species Nocardia sp. NPDC051756. The sequence continues at coordinate 196,036 of NZ_JBFAYV010000011.1, forward strand.
ATTGCAACTGCCGACGGACATTGGCGAATTGATGGGTAACCATTCCCCTTGTTCCTTTGTTGGCGTGCGCGTCTATCGGTGGATCAGGAAGTAGTGCCGGACCTTTCCGGCGCCGCCACGACGAGAACGTTCACCGCGGCGAGCAGCGTGATGACGAGGGACCAGGCGATCAGCCCGGTCAGGGATGGACCGACCAGCGAGGCGACACCCGCCAGGCCCTGCTGGATCAGCGCGCACCAGGTGACCGCGATCGCGGCGCCGGAGACGAGGTGGCTGACCGCGTGCGCGGCACTGTTGGGGAACAAGGTCGCCTGGCCGAACGTGGTCGCGATGTAACCGGCGAGAAAGACCGGCAGTGCGATCGCCCGCGGAGAATCGAAGAGCCAGACGACGGCGATGAGCGCGCATCCGGCGAGCATGATCCACGCGCCCTGCCGCATCATGGCGCGCGCGCCGAGGCGTCGGACGGTGCGCCGCACGTAGGTCGCGCCGGCCAGGTAGGCCGCACCGTACAGGACGCCGAAGAGGCCGAATACCCACGGCTGCAACGAGAATCGGTCGGTGAAGATGAACGCCGACTTCTGCTGGATCATCACGATGATGGCGAATCCGATGCCGCCGGCGACCGCGCTCGCGGCGAAGACCCGATCGCCGAGCAGCCTGCGCACCGTGCCCTTGGCCGGGGCCTTCGGCTCCGGCTTCGGCAGCGAGATCCGCAGGGCGAGCGCGACCGGTACCGCGGCGAGCACGGCCAGCACGACGAATCCGTACCGCCAGCCGACCGTCGAGGTGAGGACGCCGCCGACCACCTGCCCGCCGCCGAGCGCGACGACGAAGGCCATCGACAACAGCGAAAGTTGGCGCGCGAGTTCGGCGCCCGAGAACAGGTCCTTGATCATCATGCGCGCGACGACGGCGATGCCGCCGGCACCGATCGCCTGCACGACGCGCAGGCCGAGCAGCTCCGGCGCGTTCGTGATCAGCGCGAGGCCGGCGCTGGCGAGGACGAAGCACAGGCCGGCCGCCACGAACGCGGGCACCCGGCCGAACCGTTCCGCCGCCCGTCCCCAGGCGACCACCGGCAGCGCGGCGAACACCACGAAGACCGCCACCGACAACTGGAGCGTGGCGTCGCTGGCCCCGATGTCAGCGCCCAGCGCCGGCATGCCGGGGAGATAGATGGTGGTCGCCATTTGCGCCGCCGCGACCGCGCTACACGCGGTCAACACGATGGATCGGCTTCCTACCGGCGGGGATACAACGCTCCCGGATTCCTGCCGCACAGCCAATTCAGTCCCCCCTACCCAATAGAGTTGCGCCGCAGGTCAGTCGAAGCCCGGCAGACAACATCGATCGTCCGATTTTCGGATCTGAAGATATGGATACCCTGCCCGGACGCGGCGGCGCGAGGGTTAAAATCCGCTTGATTCTGCCGGAAGGCTTTGCCGCCCTGTGGGTTTCACGCAAACCGCGCGGGCGCCCGTAGTTGCTGCCGGATGGATCTACGTCAAGCCCATGGATCCTGGGGCGGCACGAGCACCGGTCGGTTTTCTATACCGTATAGACTCCCGCGGCATTCCCCAGTTAAATCCCCAGTCAGCCTGCTTCATCTGCACCGTGCACTCTGCACATAATCATTGCACCAATCAGAAGCATCCAAATTTCGGATGGCTGGTTAGTTATTTCACTGCTCGCCGCCACGTCCGGCACATTGCGGTCGTCCGTGCGCCCGAAATATTCACGAGGAATGGCAATGAAAACACATTCGGCAAAATCTGTTCGCATATCCGCAATTGCGGGACTTGCCGCACTGGCACTGGCGCCCACCGTCTTGGCGGGGCCCGCCTCGGCAGATCCGGTGACCGTCAATTTCCAGTGTCAGGCGAAGCCGCCGATCGGATCTCCGCAAGAATCAACGATGGCCATGCAGGTCAACGGCACGGCTCCGGCTACCGCGTCGCCCGGTTCCGCGGTGGCCATCAACCTGGTCGCGGGCCAGGGGCAGATTCCGGCCAATCAGGGCGGATACAAGATCAATTATGTTCGTGATCTGAAACTGGTCGCGCCCTTCCCCACCAACTCCACCTACGTGTCCTCGTCGCTGTCCGGCGGCACCGTTCGCGCGACGATCGACACCAGCGGCGGCAACGCCGCAATCAAGGTGACCGACCGGCTGCCCGGGGGTTCGACGTTCACGTTGCCCGCGCTCGCCGTGAATGTGAAGGCCGGCAATTCCGGCTCGATCACCACGACGCTGGCCGGCACCAGCTACGCCAATCCGGGCTTGACCATGGTCGTCAACGCGCAGGCCGGCCCATTCGCGGTCAACGTCCCGGTGTCGTGCTATCCGTCCCCGGCACCGATCTTCACCACGACCGTCATCGGATCCGGGAAGGCGACGCAGGAACCCCAGCCCGCCGCACCGAGCGCGCCCGGGACCTTCACGCTGCTTCCTGAACTCGGCCTGGGGCAGGCGAAGTAGCAATCGCGATCAGCTGACGTGCGGTATCGGCGGCAACTCGATACCGCACCCCGGCATAGAAATAGGGCTGTCGCGGATCTCGACGCTTCCGAGGTCGATCCGTGAAATTCTGCTGCCCATATGATTTTTGCCGGAGGGTGGAATCTTCTGGTTTCGGTTTCCGTTGCGCAACAATGCAATTCGATTCGGCCGTCGACGTAGCGGTCGGTCCGGTTAGCAAGCTAATCTCCCCGCACCAGAATGATCTAACGGGAATGCGGCACAGGCCTTCCCGTGTTTCTCCGAGGGGAGATCCCCGTCATGCGAGTCGCCATCCGAGCAATTGTCGCGTCAACGGTTCTGCTTTTCACACCCGCTGTGGCGCACGCCGAGCCATCCGTTCCACCGGGCGGCTGCTCGGCAATTTCCTTCCCGCAGCCGCTATTGGGAAACCTGGCCGCGACGCTCTGCATGCCGAGCACTGCGACGAACACGGTCATGGTGTTGCTGCCCGGCTCGAACTACAACCACACCTATTGGGATTTCCCGTACCATCCGGAAACCTATAGTTTTCGGCGGGCGATGAACAATGCGGGATATGCGACGCTGGTCGTGGATCGGTTCGGCACGGGCGCCAGCAGCAGGCCACCGAGCGCGCTACTGACCGCGACCACCTCGGTGGTCGCCCTGCACGGCCTCGTCGGCGCCTTGCGTCAAGGGCAGTTGGGCGGGCAGACTTTCGGCAAGGTCATCACCGGCGGGCACTCGCTCAGTTCCGGGATCGCCGTCAATGAGGCGAGCGCCCATCACGATGTGGATGGCATTCTGCTCACCGGCTTTTCGCACAGCCTGGATGTGGTCGGCGTGACCGCGGTCGTCGCCACCTATCAGCCGGCCACGTCGGATCCGAAGTTCGCGGGGCAGGGCTACGACCCGGGCTATCTGACGACGCAGCCGGGAACCCGCGCCGCCGATTTCCACGGCGCAGGCGACGATCCCCAGGTGATCGCCACCGACGAGGCGACCAAGGACGTCTTCGCGATCACCGAGTATCCCGACGGACTGACCTCCACGGTGCCGCCGATCACCAACACCATCAACGTCCCGGTGCTGGTCGTGAACGGAAGCTCGGATCGGTTGTGCCTCAACGCCTGTGCGAACACGGCGACCCTGGCCGCCGAGGAAGCGCCGTACTTCAACTCCGCCGCCCGCTTACGCGCATTCGTCCTTCCGAACAGCGGGCATTCGGTCAATCTGGCTCCGAATACCGCGGAATATCAAGCCGCCGTGCGCGATTGGATCAGCTCGACCGTATTGCCCTGATCCAGCCGAATCCCGCTGTCCGACAATATAGTTCCGGATCCCGCGTCGACCTGCCCGTCGGCATCGACGCGGGGCCTGGAGGATCTCGACACCTTCGACACCGCAGCGCGGATCGCACTCGCGTACGGGCAACGTTCCCACCTGTGCAAATAGCGGACACTCTCTGACCGCTACTGGTGACATCGTGGATTTCGTCGCCGGAAGTCGCCGGCGACAAAACCACTCGCGAAGGACTGGAACACCATGTCGCTCAACGCTGTTGCTCATCTGAACTTCCACGGACAGGCTCGCGAAGCCCTCGAGTTCTATCAGTCGGTGTTCGGTGGGCAGCTCACTATTGCCACGTATGCCGATTTCGGGATGCCTGCCGAGTTGCCTGGCGCGACGAACGTCGTGTTCGGTCAGGTCGTAGCGGACAACGGCTTTCGGGTGATGGCCTATGACGTGCCCGGGCAAGACACACCCATCGGGCCGGCCGCTCCGAGCACGCGCCGCGAGAACTGGACCACGATTACCGAAGAGCGGTTCTTCCTCTCCGTTCGCGGCGACAGCGTCGACGAGGTCACCCCGGTGTGGGCGGGCCTGGCCGAGGACGCGACCGTGATCGAGCCGTTCGGGCCCGCCCAGTGGGCGCCTGCCTTCGGCATGCTGGCCGACCGTTTCGGCGTCACCTGGATCGTCGACGTCGCGGTCGAGTACACCCCGGCCTGATCTCGGATATGGGGGTGCGGTCGCGCTGGCCGCCCCCGACCGTATCGACGAAATCTTGCCGCCGAGAACCGATCTCGGCTCGTCAACAGTCTTCCGGCAGAACATCTTTGACCGGAACCCGGCCGTGGAGCCCCCGGAATCGGGGGCAGATGTCGATCTCGATGGGCGATACCATCTGCGTCTACGCACTACACCACTCATTGATGGTGCGCCCGGGGAGATTTCGGTGTCAGAAGAAAAGATGCAGGCCAGCTCGTCGATGATCATCGCCACCGGGCTCAGGGATAGCGGTCGCGGGCGATGAGCGGGTTCGAGGTCGAGATCAGTCAGCTGCGGGATGCGGCCAAGGCGGCGGGATCCGCCGAGAGCCAGGCCAAGGTGGTGGACCCGGGTACCGGCTTGGACGCGATCGCGACCGCATTGCCGGGTGGGGACGCGGCGAAGAACGCGCCCACGCTGGCGTCGACGTTCAACGAGCGGGCGAAGGGGTGGGCGGAGGAGATCGGCAAGTGGAGCGGCACGGTCGCGTCGGCCGCCCAGTTGTACGCCGACAATGAAAAAGAAGCCGAAAGTGCGTTCGGGCCATGACCATCAGCTATGAAGACGTCCGCAAGTGGGACGACGGGGCCCTCGATACGTCGGCCACCAACCTGCGTGGGCGGCGGGACAAGCTCATCGGGTTGCAGGACGAGCTCGACGACGCCCGGCGGCTGCCCGAATGGCACGGTCCTGCGAGCGACAAAGCACGCGGTTCGCTGGGCACTACGCGGAACAACGCCGAGATCCTGATCGCGGAGCTGTCCGCCGTCGAGCGGGCGCTGCAAGATGTTTCGGACGACGTGTCGGCCCTGAAGACCCGGGTCGCCAACAACGACGCCCTCGCCGACACCTATCAGTTCGGCATCGCCGCCGACGGCTCGATCGTGGACAACAAGCCTGCCGATCCCCCGCCGAAGTCGCGGACCGAGGCCGAAGACCGCGCCGAGACCCGGCGCCACCGCGAAACCATCCGGCAACAGCTGATCACCGAAACCAAGGCGATACTCACCACCGCGCACAACATCGACGCCGGCCTCGCCGCGGTGATGAAACTCGCGCAGGATCGCAAGATCAGCGACCACGGCGCGACCACCCTGGACGGTGCCAGGAAAGGCGGTGAGATCGACGCCCAAGTAGCCGAGCTGGAGCAGGCGCTGCGCGACGCCGGGTTGCTGACCGGGCCGCCGGTGTCCGGCTACTACCGGCAGTGGCTCGAAAACGCGGTGCGCCGGGGTGTTTCGCTCGACACGATGAAGCAGATCATCGCCGAACACCACATCACGCCGGAAGATTTCAAGATCCTCGAGGGAATGGAGGAGATTCGCGAGGACGCCGACGGCGACGGGATCTTCAAGTCGTTCTTCCTGATGCCGACCAACATCAGCGGGGACGACGCCGCCAAGGCGGTGCGGATGACCTACATCTTGAACGCGGGCACCGACTACGGCAAAGGCGAATCGACCGACTTCGCACCGACCCCGTACAGCTCCGCGGAACTGCGGCGCATCACCGAACGGCAACAGAAGAACGACTGGAGCTACAACGAGGATGTCGGATTCGTGCACGGCAACGGTGGGCGGCTGGTGACCACCCCGAACGGCATGATGATGGGCTTGGGCGGCAACCTCATCCAGGACCAGTTCAGCAAAAACGGCGGAACGACCTGGGGCGACACGTTCATGCTGAACGTCGATGACACAAAAGATCCGGCGCAGCAGATTCGCGAGGTGGCGAGGTCGGGCCACGCGTGGTACGAAAATGACAAAGGCCCGTACCAGGGCAAACTCGACCTGGACCGATATCTGCACCACGAGGAGCGCCATTCCCAGCAATGGGCCGAGGAAGGCTACACGAAGTTCCTCGCCTCCTACGTGTGGGAGCAGGTCACCGGCGGCAACGAGACCGAGGAAGACGCGGGGCTTTCCGATGGCGGGTATTAAGTGGCCGCAAGTCGCTTGCGCTGCCTTGCTTGTGGCGGCGGTGACCGCGGCGTGTGACACCAAGGCGCAGTTCGCGCCGTCGCTGCCGCCGGCGGCCGGGTTCCGCGTCGATGACGGCGTGCTGAAACTGTGGACGGGCACGCCGTGTGCCGGGGTCACCGGCGTGACGTTGATCTTCGATTCCGGCACCAAGGAGAGCACGCAGCAGCGGTGGACCGCGCCGCTGCCGGGGGTGCCGGTGGAGCGGATGGACCTGCTGCGGACCGCGGGCGGATCCGCGCCCGATGGGCCTTTCCAGCTCCAGACACCGTTGCCCGCCGGCTACGACTGGACCAAGGCCGAGTCGCTCAACTTCTCCGTCGACGGCCCGGAGGCCTACGGAGCGAGGGCCGACGTCGGCCAGATCCTGCGCGAGTCGGCCCAGCACCCGGCCGGGAGTTACCTGTTCGCACCGCGCGGCTGGATGGATGCGGCGGAAGTCCAACGGGAGAACCAGAAGTCGTTTCTGACCGTCTGCACCGCCGACCCGAAGTGATGCCGCCCGCGGAGCCGAACAGCGCTGGTCGCCGCCCGGGCACCTTGCGGACGGTGCTCCGGCAGGTCGTGCTCGGCGCGTTCGCGGTGACCGTCGCGTTGATCGTGCTGCTCGTCGGCGAGGCCCTGCTCAGCATCACCGGATTGGCCTTCGATCCGCACGGCTACGGAATGTTCGCCGGAATCCTGATCACCGCGGTCCTCACGCCGGTCGCGCTGGCACTGTGGCTGCTGTACCGATTGATGCGGTAGTTCTCAGATGCTGCGCAACCCGCCGAAGAATCCGACGATCCGGCGGATTCGCCCCTCCGCTGAGATCTCCACGAAATCCACGCCATCCGGCAATGCCGTGCCATCCGCCTGCACCAGCCGCCATCCGAACCTGGCCATCTCGTGATGCGCGTCGACATTGCTGACCCGTAGTATCCGCATCCCGGGTTGCTGCACGAACACACTATCGATATGCGCAGCCAACTCATCGATCCCGACGGTGTGGACGGTCGGATCGGTGTACGTCGCGTCCTCCGCCAACACCTCGCCGAGAAACTTCCGCCGCCGCAACGGATCTGGATCGCTCCAGCCCGCGCAATACGTATCGATCAGTGCGTCGAGCGCACCATCCACCGCAGCCATTCCACCATCCTCGACCGATCCGACAACACCACCCAGTCTGCCTCAACGGGTCGCGGGTCAGGTGCGGTCGTGGAGGGTGATCTGGTAGCCGTCGGGGTCGGCGAAGGTGAAGGTGCGGCCGAAGGGGCCGTCGATGGGGGCGGCGACGATGGGGTGGCCGTCGGCTTCGAGGGCGTCGTGGATGGCTTGGACATCGGTGGCGTGCAGCCAGATCGCGGCGCCGATGCCGGGGTGCGCGGCGGAGCTGAGGTCGGTGCCGGTGACGAGGTCGCGGAGGGCGAATGCGATCGGCTTCGTCTCGAAGACGACGGCGTGCGGGGGGCCGGCGGGTGAGCGGACGAGACCGAGGTATCGCTCGTAGAACGCCTGTGAAGTTTCGAGGTCGCGTGCTTGCAGCGAGATGAAGTCGGGGCCGGTAACGGGCATGATGTGCTCCTTCTTTGCGTGTCAGTCTTCTGACACGGATCAATCTATGTCAGAATACTGACATGAGTCAAGACGGTGTCGGCGTCGAACTGGAGACGTCACTGGGATACCTGCTGAAAGAGGCGTCGAGCGCGCTGCGCGTGGCCATGGAGGAGGTGCTGCGGCCGCTCGACATGAGCGTGACGCACTACTCCTGCCTCGAACTGCTGGCGCAACGACCGGGCTTGTCGAACTCCGAACTCGCGCGCGGCGCGTTCGTGACCCGGCAGACGATGAACGTGTTGCTCCAGGCCCTGGAACGCCAGGGCCACGTAACCAGACCCGCGGCGGCACCCGTCGGGAAGGTTCTACCCACCCGGCTCACCCCCCTGGGCCGGCGCAAACTCGAGCAGGCGAGCGCAGCGGTCCGCGCCGTCGAGATCAGAATGCTGGCCGGCTTGACCGAGACCGAACAGTCAGGCGCGCACCGGATCTTGCAGAACATGATCCATTCCCTGCGCGACGGTACCCGCGATTAGCTCCGAATTCGGCTGCCAGTGCGCCGAGTGGAACGCTCTAGCGCATATAGGGATACTATGAAATTGCCACGGGCGGTGTCGGTTTGGCCAGTTCTACCGACGGTCATGCAACGGTTTCAATTCCTAGCGTAGCGGGTCGAATTCGGCGTTGATTCGTTGTCGGACAGTGTGTTTATTGTGACCTCGGTACGATCTGGGATTCGATAATTCGAGGTTCGGGCCCAGGTGGGTTGAATTCGGCGTGCGGCTGGTTTTGCCTTGATATCCTTATCGGCATCGCGACGTTCTGTGCTCGGCAGAGGTCCAATCTCTCTGTGCTGCAACGGATGTGGGCGACAGCGGTGCATATTCGCCGAAGCGGAGCCGACCTACCGGCGGGACGGGAGACCTGATGAGAAAGAGCCTCTCCTCCCTGCCTTGGCTGGTTATCTATGTCGCCCTCTGCGGGGTCGCGCTATGGCTGTTGAAGATCGGCTGGATGCACGTCTATCCATAGGTGCCGCAGCCGATGGATCCGAATTCGGTTGCGGGTCAGGCGATGGCACGCAGTTCTTCGGCGGTGATCTCCTCCAGCGGGCGGCGGCGGGTCTCGACCAGGAAGGCGATGCCCGCTGCGGCGGCGATGGTCATCGGGATGGCGCTGATCAGGGCGGTCATCGAAATCGACGGCGCCGCAACGGCGAACACCACGAGGGCGATCACGATGATGCCGCCCGCCTTGCTCATGCCTGCCGCCAAACCGGTGCCGCGGGAACGTATTCGGGTCGGATACGCCTCGGCGCCGTAGGCGACGAGCACCGCCACCACCGAGCTCGCGCCCCAGATCGGCGGGATGAGCAGCGCGTACAGCAGGACCTTGCTGTCCGCGACCCGGTCACCGAGCACGACGAAACCGAACAGCGAAACCGCAAGCAGCGCACTGAGTATCACCATCGTCCACTTCGACGAGCGGTGATAGCAGTAGGCGACCAGGAAATTGAGCGGGAAGCCGATCAGCGCGGAGTCACGCAGGATCTGATCGGCCGAGACGCCGCTGTACCCGAGCTGGCGCAGGTTGGTCGGCAGCCAGAGCTGGAAGCCGTACACGACCAGCCCGACACCGAGACCGACCAACACGAGCACGGTGGTGATCCCGCCGAACGGCGGCTGCACCAGGCGGCGGAATCCGCCCTTGACCCCGGATTCGACTGCGAGTTCGGAGTTTTCGACCTCGATGATGGACGCGTTGTAGACGCGCAGGACCTCCTCGGCCTCCCGGCGGCGCCCGAGCGCGAGCAGGAAGCGCGGCGACTCCGGGATCCACCGGGTGAGCAGAATGGTCAGCAGCCCGGTCGGGAACCCGATCAGCCACATCACCCGCCAGCCGTAGCTGTCGCCGATGGTGGCCGACAGCCAGCTGGTGATGATGTAGGCGCCCGCGATGTCACCGCCGATCAACACCATCAACCAACCGCGATGCCGAGCCGGAATCGTCTCGGCGAGCAGGGTGAACGCGATCGGCAGCATGCCGCCCGCACTCATGCCCATGATCAGGCACATCAGCAGATTCAGCTCGAAACTCGGCATCGCACCACACACCGAGGTCGCCACGAAAAACACCCCGGCCAGCAGAATCGCCGCCTTACGGCCGATCCGATCACCGAGCCAACCCCACAGGAACGAGCCGATCACCGTCCCGGAGATGCCGACCAGCGGCAACAGAGCCGCGGGCAGCCCGCCGCCGGGATTGGTCGCGGTCTTCAGACCGTATTCCTTGGCGACGCCGGGCACGACGAAGGCCAGCGTGGTCGGCTTCATCACGTCGATGGTGATCGCCGCGGCCATCACCAGCAACAGGATCACGTGCACGCGATTGATCGGAGCGTCGTCGAGCGCGCGCACCCGCAGGTTCGCCACCTGATCCCGTTGTGCCCCAACCGGAACGAGGCCGTAGGCGGTGACAACGAGACCGACGACGATCAGCGCCATGCCTGCGATCATCGATGCGTCCATGGGCATGTCGGCCATGTGATACCCCATGTGCCTGGACTCCCAGTACATCGGGAAGTGCAGCGCGGTACCGAGAGTGGTTGCGGCGAGCCCGAACCAGAAGGCGCGGGTGCGCCGGCGAATAGGCGCCGGGCGAGGTCCACCGTCGGGTTGCTCGATCGATGAGTCCACATGTTTTTGGCTGGACACAGATATCTCCGTTCTTTACCGCACGGACAGCGGACGAGATGACAGCGGCACCCGCGGACCAGCGCGGCAGTTGCACGACCAGCGACGGCTGCGGCGTCGCGCCGCAGCCACCCGACTCGACGCTGAGCCCTGTTCTCTCCCTTGCTGTTTCAGAATCCCATCTCTCGGATGACGCCGTGGCGATTCCGCGAACACCTGTCCCGGAGCCGCACGAGGTCGCGCGTCGCGGGGCCGGATGTGGCGCGGCTCAGGGCTGCGGCAGCGCCAGCAAGAAGGGTGCGGTACGAATCGTCCGTTCCCGCAGGGTGATACCGATTTCGAGTCGATCGTTTTCCCGGAGCCGGAACTCACAGATGCCGACGCGGACATCTCGGGTAACCCGGTGATTTCCGTCGTCGCGCACGGTCGAGACCGCGATCGCCCGCGCAATCCATTTCCCGGGCGGTAAACAGCTGATACTGAATGCCCCTTGATCGGTGACAATGAGCAACGCGGCAGCCGACGTCATCGGGTTGGCCGCGGAGAATATACTCATGTACCGGCGGCCGACTACGGCTCCCCCTGGGTCGGATAATTTGCCGCGTAATAACGGAGTACTGGATTCCCTGCCACAGTTGGCGTGTTGTTCGGACCATCTCAGCGGGACCCGCTCGCCGCGGACGTAGCGGCGATACTGGGACGGGCTCAGTCCGACCGCTTCGGTGAACCGCGACGTAAATGTCCCGTAACTGAGGTACCCGACAGCATAGGAGATCTCGGAGACCCGCATCGAGGTCGATGCCAATAATTTCTTGCTGCGGGCCAGGCGGATTGCCGCGAGAAACCGAGCCGGGGACCAGCCGGTTTCCGCACGAAACCGTCTGACGAAGTGAAACTTGCTGCATTTTGCGACATCGGCGAGATCGTCCAAGGTAACCTGCTGCCCACAGTTTTCCCACATGTACTTGATGCTGTCATCGATATGATCCGACACGAACTCTCCAAACTCAAAACAATCCAGAATGCCTGAGCCGGCCGCAGAAAGTAAGACCTTCCGCGCCTGTGCTTTCGGCAACGAAACATGGCCGCTGCCGAGGATGTGGAACTGACCGGCCGCCGATGGCCCTTCGGCTGCGGGATGAATGCTTGGTAAGTGAAGCCGTCGATTTCCGCAGGGGGTTGCACTCCTGCTCAGCACCCCCTTGCCCGGTATCCCCGACGCAAGCCCCGTAGCCCCGATGCGGCGTGGCAGGCGAGCGGAGTGCCCGACGGCGGCTCAGTTCGCCACCGTGATTGATTGATTCAACTGGACGGTAGAATACTTCCATTTCGTAGATTGAGCAACGAGGGAGAAGCCCCAGACGCGGCCGGATGTCAATCTGGAGTACACGTTTCTGCGAAGGAGGACTCCAGATGGTCTCCGCATTGGGTGGGCTTCGCCGGAAGATCTTGACGCCGGACGTCCGGCAGGCAACGTTGAAGGTTCGCGGCTTTCCCGCCCGAAATCCCCATGCCGCAGCATGTTTGGAGATGGCAGGCGCAACATTCCTCGAAGGATTCGGGGTCGGCGCCGAGCGCGGCACGGCAGCGGAGACAGCGGCATTGTTGTCGGAAATCGATAGTGAGCGAAGGGGTTTCGCGTTCGAGGGAGCCGCGATGGCGCTGGCGATCCGGGACGGGCTGCCGATCGGTCACAACCACCACGTAACCGACTTCATCACCGCAGCAGGCGAACACCTTTACATGATCTACGTGGGCGTCGGCTGGGCGCTGGCCAGGCTCCCCCGGCGACTGCACCGAGCGGCGCTGACCGGGTCGACCGATCCGGTCCTGATGTGGCTCGCCTTGGACGGCTATGGATTCCACCAGGCTTATTTCGACACCGATCGCTACGTAAAACGACAGTATGTTGACCCGACTCCGCCCGTCGTGTCGACCCGGCACCCCCGCTATGTGCCGCGCGCGATCGATCAGGGGATCGGGCGCGCGCTGTGGTTCGTCTCGGGCGCCGACCCGGCGGCCGCGTGCACGCTGATCGACGGGTTCGCGGCCGAACGGCGGCCGGACCTGTTCGCCGGACTCGGCCTGGCGGCGACCTACGCCGGCGGCGCCACCGCCGGCGAGCTCGCCACGTTGCGCGACCGGGCGTCGGCCTATCACCAGGACATCGGCCAAGGCGCGACGTTCGCCGCCGAAGCCCGCTCCCGTGCCCGCATCGTGCAGCCGAATACCGAAGCCGCCGTGGCGATCCTCACCGGCAGGCACGTCGACGACGCGGCCGCGATCGCGATCGAGACCCGGCCGGGCGACCTGACGATCAACGGCCGGCCTGGATTCGAGGTCTGGCGCGAGCGGATCCGACAACGCTGCCTGACCGCAGAGCCACCCGACCCGTCCGCTTCCGTAGCCCCGGAACCAACCGCGAAGGCCGAATCATGAAGATCCGAATGCGAGCCTTGGCGCCGGCGATCGGCGCGGTGGCGCTGTTGGCGTCCACCTTTCTGATCGCGCAAGCGCAGGTCGCCACCGAAGATCCGGCCACCGTGGCCGAGGACTACAAGTTCGAGTCCATGCCGATCGCCATGCCGCCCGGATACGACCAGCTGTCGGCGAAATCGGTGCGCGAGGTGAATCCGGCGTATCAGAACATTCGCTCCTGGATCTCCTCGGTGGGCGCGTCGATCGCCATCAACGATCTGGTCGGGCACGGGCGATCCGATGGCATGTGCATCGTCGACACCCGCACCGACTCGGTGGTCGTGACCTATACGCCGACCGCGGCCGCGGCCGACCGGTTCACGCCGTTCGTGCTCCGGCCGGACCCGATCGCGATGGATTCGACGATGGCGCCGATGGGTTGTGCCCCTGGCGATTTCAACGGTGACGGCGGAATGGATCTGCTCGTCTACTACTGGGGCCGAACGCCGATCATGTTCCTCCACCAGCCGGGTGGCACCGATCCGGCGCCGAAATACGTTCCGACCGAGGTGATCCCGTCGGGGACCACGGAAGGTCAGTACCAAGGCGAACGCTGGAACACCAACGCCGTGTCGATCTCCGACTTCGACGGTGACGGCCGTCCGGACATCGTCTTCGGGAACTATTTCCCGAACTCCGGGGTCCTCGACCCGAACGGGCGTCCCGACGTCGTCATGAACGATTCGATGTCGAGTGCGAAGAACGCCGCGGGCGAGCGCGTATTCCGCTGGACCGGCAACGACCCCACCGGCAGGCCGAAATACATCGAGCAGAAGGACGCGATCCCGATCGATGTCAGCACCGGCTGGACCCTTGCCCTCGGCGCGGGCGACCTGACCGGTGATCTGATTCCCGAGCTTTATGTCGGCAACGACTTCGGCCATGATCATCTGCTGCTCAACCAGTCGAAGCCGGGCACTATCCGATTCACCACCGCGACCGGCAACCGAACCTGGACCGACCCCAAATCGTTCGTCCTCGGCAATGACTCGTTCAAAGGTATGGGCGTCGATTTCGCCGATATGTACAAGCGCGGGAAATTCGACATGGTGGTCAGCAATATCACCACCGCGTGGGGTATCCAGGAAAGCAATTTCGTCTGGCGCAACGACACGACCACGCCGGAAGAAATGCGTCGAGAACTCACCGCCGGGCACGCGCCGTTCTCGCAGCAGGCCCAGCAACTCGGACTCGCCTGGACGGGTTGGGGCTGGGACATGAAAGCCGCCGATCTGCGCAACTCCGGCACCCTCGACGTGCTCCAGACCACCGGGTTCGTCCAGGGCAGCGGCAGCAGCAATCGCTGGCCCTGGCTGCAAGAACTCGCGACGACCAACGACGTCGTGTTGCACGACCCGGGCATGTGGCCACGGGTGACCCCGGGCGACGACATCGCGGGCAGGCACCCGATGGCGTTGTACGCCAAGGGGAACGACGGCAAGTACGTCGACATCACCGAGCAGGTCGGCACCAACGCGCCGATACCGACGCGCGGGGTCGCCATCGGCGACACCACCGGCACCGGCAAACTCGACTTCGCCGTCGCCCGCCAGTGGGGCCCACCCGCGTTCTTCGCGAATCGTTCGCCGCACCTGGGTAACTCACTGGCCTTGCGGCTGTGCCGACCGGCGCAGCCGGCCACCGGGACGGCCGCGAGCGGCGCCGCGCAGCCGGCCTACAACGCGGTCGTCACGGTACGCACCGCGGACGGCCAGGTCATGCGCAGCCAACTCGACGGCGGCAGCGGGCACAGCGGCAAACGCAGCTTCGACGTTCACTTCGGACTCGGCACCGCCACCACCCCGGTCTCCGCCGACCTCGAATGGCTCGACACCGCCGGCGTCCCGCACCACCAGACACTCCAGCTGGCACCCGGCACACACACGCTGATGCTCACCGACACGGCCACCGAGATCGCCGAGGGGATCACGAAACCATGACTCTGCTCAACCGGAAACAAAGCCTTCGCGATCAGAAATCCGCGACCGCGCCCGCAGTCGTACCGCCTACTACCAACGGCACGACACCGAGCGACCGCAAGCCCGACACCCCACCGGTGAAGAAGGATGTGCGCTATCTGGCCCTCCGGAATTTCGCCATCTCGCTCAGCGTGCTCAACATCATCGGCTATACCTTGCTCGGCTTCGAACAACCACCGCTGTGGCCCATTCTGGCGCTCCTGGTGTCCTATGCGATCGACCTGGTTTTCGAATGGATCACCGCGTGGTCGCGTAGCACCGCACCGCGATTCCTCGGTCACGGAGCCCGCGGTGTGTACGAGTTCCTGCTACCGGCCCATATCACCGCCCTGGCCGTGAACATGCTGCTCTATGCCAACAATCAATTCTGGCCGGTCCTTTTCGCGGTGGCGGCCGCGATCACCAGCAAGTATGTGTTCCAGGCCCCGTTCGCCGGGCGCATGCGCCATTTCATGAACCCGTCCAACTTCGGGATCACGATGGCGCTGCTGTTCTTCAGCACCTGGGTCAGCATCGCGCCGCCCTACGAATTCGGCGAGAACATCAACACGATGTTCCGGATCGCGGTCCCGCTCGTGCTGCTCGTCGCGGGCTCGGTGATCAACGCCACGCTCGTCGGCCGGATACCGCTGATCGTCGGCTGGCTGGGCGGATTCGTCATCCAGGCCCTGGTCCGGCACGCGGTGTTCGACGTCGCCTTGGTCGCCGCGCTCGGCACGATGACCGGTACCGCCTTCATCCTGTTCACCAACTACATGATCACCGACCCAGGGACGACACCGTTCCCGGCGCGCGTCCAATTCATGTTCGGCGCGTCGGTCGCGACCGTGTACGGGCTGATGATGGCCGTCGACATCGTCTACACCCTGTTCTTCGCGCTCACGCTCGTCTGCGCGATCCGGGGCAGCTATGCCTGGATCTCCTCGTGGACGAAGGCCGCCAGAACCCGGGCAGCCGAACGCCGGGACACCGACCGGGCGCCGGAGTTGTCTCCCGGCCCCACTCCCCAGCGGGCTTGACCGATGGTTCGGCTAGCGATCGTAGGAATGGCGTGCCGTTTTCCGGACGCCGCGACTCCGGCTCAGTTGTGGGACAACGTCCTTGCCCGCCGGCGCGCCTTCCGGCCGATCCCGCCGGCCAGGTTGAACCCGGCCGACTACTACGCGAGTGATCCGGCCGCGGCGGACCGCCACTACGCGACGCATTCAGCGGTGATCGAAGGCTGGACCTTCGATCGGTCCCGGCATCGCATCGCCGCCGGCACCTTTCGGTCCACCGACATCGTGCACTGGCTCGCGTTGGACACCGCCGCGGCGGCACTCGACGACGCGGGCTTCCCCGCGGGCGAAGGCTTGGACCGCAAGCGCACCGGCGTCATCCTCGGCAACACGCTCACCGGCGATATGACCCGCGCCTCGGGGATGCGGCTGCGCTGGCCCTATGTGCGGCGCACCCTGGCCGGCGCGCTGCACCGCGAAGGCAGGCCCGCGGCGGAGATCGCCGCCTTCCTCGACGCGTACGAGGCGGACTACAAGGCGCCGTTCCCGGCGATCACCGAGGACAGCCTGGCCGGCGGCCTGGCGAACACGATCGCCGGGCGCATCTGCAACCACTTCGATTTCGGCGGTGGCGGTTTCATCGTCGACGGCGCCTGCTCATCGTCGCTGTTGTCGATCACCCAGGCCGGTGACGCCATGCTGGCCGGTCACATCGACGCCGCGGTGGTCGGCGGCGTCGACCTGTCCATCGACCCGTTCGAACTGGTCGGCTTCGCGAAAACCGGCGCGCTGTCCACGTCGGAGATGCGCGTGTACGACGAGCGATCGAACGGCTTCTGGCCGGGTGAGGGCTGCGGGATCCTCGTGTTGCAGCGCGAGGAGGACGCGATCGCCCGGGGCGCACGGATTTACGCGACGATCGCCGGCTGGGGTATCTCCTCGGACGGCCGTGGCGGCATCACCCGGCCCGAACCCAACGGCCACCTGCGGGCCATCGAACGCGCGTACCGGATGGCGGGATTCGGCGTGGACACCGTCGACTATCTCGAAGGCCACGGCGCAGGCACCGTGGTCGGCGACCGGACCGAACTCGAGGTGTTCAATACGGCCGTCGCCGCGCGGGATGCGGACCGGCCACCGGTGGCGATCGGATCGATCAAGGGCAATATCGGTCATACGAAGGCGGCGGCCGGTATCGCGGCGCTGATCAAGACCACACTCGCCGTACACCACGGCACCATTCCGCCGATCACCGGAACCGACCGGGCGCATCCGGCCCTCGCCGATGTCGCGAATCGACTCCGGCTCCCCGACCGAGCGCTGGAATGGCCGGGTCCCGGCGAGGCACATCGGTCCGTGAACACCGCGCATCCGCGGCGGGCCGGCGTCTCGTCGCTGGGTTTCGGCGGCATCAATGCCCATGTCGTGCTGGAGAGCAGGCAGCCACCGCGAGCGTTGTCGCGCACGGCCGGTACTCGCCTGGCGCGCAGCGCGCAGGATGCGGAACTGTTCGTCTTGTCCGCGGCGACTCCGGTCGAGCTGGAGGCGAAGCTGCGCACGGTCGCCGCGCTCGCCGCGCGATGTTCGTTCGCCGAACTCGGCGATCTCGCCACCGAGCTGATCCGGGTCGACTCCCGGCTGACGATCAAGGCGGCGGTGGTCGCCGCCGACCAGCGCCAGGCCGCCGACCGGTTGACCGAACTGGCCGACGTCCTCGCCGCCGGTGAACGGCACTGGTTCGCGCCGGGCACCGGCCAATTCCTCGGCGCGGGAATCGGTTCCGCGCCGCGCATCGGACTGATGTTCCCCGGTCAGGGTGCCCCCGGACAGGGCGATGGCGGGGCGCCCGCTCGCCGCTTCGCCGTGGTCGCCGACCTGTACCGGCAGGTGGGCGTGCGCGCCGAAGGCCAGGCCACCGAGGAGGCTCAGCCGCGCATCGTCACGGCCTCGCTCGCCGGATTGCGCGTGCTCGAATCCGCCGGCGTGGACGTCGTCGGCTGCGTCGGGCACAGCCTGGGCGAATTGACCGCGCTCTACTGGGCGGGCGTGTTCGACGAAACCGAACTCGTGCGCACCGCGGCGTTCCGCGGCGAGGCCATGCACTCCGCCGCCGTGGCCGAACCAGGCACCATGGCAACGATCTTCGCGCCCGCCGATCAGGTCGCGACGCTGCTGAACGGCAGCCCGGTGGTGATCGCCGGATACAACGGTCCGAAACACACGGTGGTCGCGGGTCCGACGAACGCCGTCGACGTGGTGCTGGTGAGCGCCCGCGCAGCCGGAATGCAGTGCCGGACACTGCTGGTCTCGCATGCGTTCCACTCACCGTTGGTCGCGCCGGCCGCCCATGCCTTCCGTCGCTATCTCGAGGAGATCGATCTCGGCCGGGTCAAACAGGCCGGGGTGTTCTCGACCGTCACCGCGGGCCCGTTGGAACCGGGCTGCGCCGTCGCCGATCTGCTCGAGCGTCAGGTGCACGCGCCGGTCCGATTCGCCGATGCGTTGTCGCAGCTGGCCGAGACCTGCGATCTGCTCGTCGAGGTCGGTCCCGGTGCGACGCTGTCGGCCCTCGCCGCCGACGTCTGTCCGGGCGTTCCCGCGGTCGCGATGGACACCGACGGCAGCTCCGTCGCCGGGATCCTGCGCACCCTCGCCGCCTGCTACGTCCTCGGCGCCCGGCCGGACCTGGACGGCTTCGCCGCCGAGCGGTTCACCCGGACGATCCCGCTCGACAAGCAGTTCGTTTTTCTCGAAAGTCCTTGCGAGCAAGCACCGAACGACTCGTTCCTCCCCCGGACCCAGTCCACGGCGCAGCCGGCCGTCGCCGATCAACCCGACTCGGGATGGGCGGATGACACCTCGTCCTTGTCGACATTGCAGCGACTGATCGCCGAGCGCGTCGAACTCCCCCTCGAGGAGATCACCCCTGAGACTCGCCCGCTCGACGATCTGCATTTGAGCAGCATCACCATCACCCAGTTGGTCGCGGACGCGATCCAGCTGCTGGGTACGGAGACCCCGGAACCGACCACCAACGTCGCCACCGCGACGATCGCGCAGCTCGCCGAGGCGATCGATGAGATCGCACATACCGCTCGCGGTGCCTCGGCGAAACCGGCGGACGATCTGACCGGTGTAGATATCTGGGTGCGCCCGTTCACGGTCGACCTGGTCACCGCCGCGGTACCGCCGGTCACCGACCGTGGCGACGACGCGCCGGGACGATGGCAGGTGTTCGCCCCGGAAGACGATCCGTTCATCGCCGCCATCCGGCACCGGCTCGACACCGCCCGCCTCGGCGACGGCGTGCTCCTGCGGCTCGGTGCGGCGACCGGCGAACCGGCCGACATCGCCATCGACCGGATGCTCTCCGCAGCCCGCTCGGCGATCGAAACCGGTTCTCGCCTGGTCGTTTTCGACGGCGGCCGAGACCCGGCCGCGCTGGCCAAGACGGTGCACCTGGAGTCGCCGGCCGTCCGGACGACAGTCGTCCACTTCGCCGCCGGCCTGCCGCCCGAGCACGTCGCGCGGCTGGCCTGCGCCGACATCGCCGCGACCACCACCTTCCGGGAGGTCCACTACGACCGGGAGGGCAAACGGACCGAACCGGTACTGCGCGAGCTGGCGCTCGGCGGCGCCGGATTGCCGCTCGGCGCGCGCGACGTGGTCGCGGTCACCGGCGGGGTTCGTGGCATCACCGCCGAATGCGCTGTGGCACTTGCCAAGCAGACCGGATGCGTGCTCGCGGTGATCGCGCGCAGCCCCGCCGACGATCCCGAGATCGCCACGAACATGACGCGGCTACGCGAATCCGGTGTCACCGCACACTATTACGCCGCCGACGTGACCGACCGGAACCAGATCGCCGACACGATCGCCACGATTCGCCGCGAGCTCGGCGCGGTCACCGGCATCCTGCACGGGGCAGGCATCAACACCCCCGCGGCAATCGGATCGTTGACCGGCGAGCACGTGGCGCGAACGATCGCGCCCAAGGTCGACGGCCTGCACAACCTGCTCGAATCGCTCCAGCCGGCCGAACTCCGGCTGGTCGTCGGCTTCGGCAGCATCATCGGCCGGGCCGGGCTGCGCGGCGAGGGGCATTACGCGATCGCCAACGACTGGCTGCGCGCCACCATCGATGACCTGGCCGGCGAACTGCCGGACTGCCGGTGCCTCACCGTCGAATGGTCGGTCTGGGCAGGCACCGGGATGGGCGAACGGCTCGGCGTGCTGGATTCCCTTGTCCGCGAAGGGATCGAGCCGATCCCGACCGACCTGGGCGTCGACCTCCTGCTGGATCTGCTGCGTACCCCGGCCTGCCCGACCAGCGTGGTCGTGATCGGCCGGACCGGCGGCCTGCCGACGATCCGATTCGACGAGGTCGAGCTGCCGCTGCTGCGGTTCCTGGAACGTCCGCGCCTGCATGTCCCCTGGATCGAGTTGCTCGCCGACGCCGACGTCTCGATGGCGACCGATCCCTATCTCGCCGATCATCGGTTCGCCCGTGACGCGCTGTTCCCCGCGGTGATGGGCATGGAGGCGATGGCGCAGGCCGCCACCGCGCTGTTCGGCGAACAGCACCCGGTGCAGTTGCACGATCTCGAATTCCTCCGGCCGATCATCGCGGCGCCGGATCGGGTCACCACGATCCGGGTCGCTGCCCTGCGCTCGGGCGATACCGTCCGGGTGGCGATCCGGTCGGACACCACGGGATTTCAGGTCGACCATTTCCGCGGCGTCTGCCGGCACGCGCGGCCACACAACGATGTGACCGCCGTCAGCGCGGTACCGACGTTGGCGACCGAACCGTTGCAGCGACTTGCCGAATTCGCGCACACCGCCGCCACCGCGACCTCCGGCCTCGGCATGGCGATCGACACCGACTTCTACGACCGGATCATGTTCCACGGACCGATGTTTCGGTCGGTCGAGGATTATCGGCATCTGTCCGCCCGGCAATGCGTGGCCCGGATTCGGGTCCGCGATCAGCGCTGGTTCTCCCCCATGTTGCCGAAGGCGCTGGTTCTGGACGACCCGGCGGCGCGGGACGCGTTCATGCACGCGATACAGGTCTGTGTTCCGGACGCGACGCTGCTGCCGGCGAAAGTGGCACGCGTGCTGTCGCTGCCGATAGCGCCCGACGTCCAGACCGTCGTGCTGGCCGCGCGCGAACGGTCGCACGAACAATCGACCTACATCTACGACGTCATCGTGCGCGACGAGCGCGGCGCGGTCGTCGCGATCTGGGAGGCGCTCGAACTCACCGCGGTCGCACCGATCGCGGCGCAGTCCGGGTGGATACCCGAGTTGCTCGGTCCGCACGTGCAACGGCGTCTCGATTCCCTGCTGACGTCGCCGGTTCAGTTGGCCATCGTGCGCGACCGGCCACAGCCCGGCGTCACTGAAAACGACACCGGCCCAAGCGTTTCCGACCGCCGCGAGGCGACCCGGCGCGCGCTGGCCGCCGCGCTCGGCCGCGCGGTGGTCATCCGGTACCGGCCCGACGGGCGACCGGAGATACCGGACGGACACGCGAGCTTCTCGCACGGCGCAGGCCTCACCGTCGCCGTGGTCGCCGCCTGCCCGGTCGGCTGTGACCTCGAACCGGTCCGGGAGCGCACGCCGGCGCAATGGACCGGCCTGCTGGGCGATTCGGGTGTCGCGCTCGCGCAGCTGTGCGCGCGGGCGGCGGGCGAGTCGTTCGACACCGCCGCGACCCGGGTCTGGAGCGCGCGCGAAGCCGTGACGAAGCTCGGCGTCACCGTCACCCGACCGCGACTGACCCTGGACCACCGGGCCGCGGCCGACGGATGGCTGGCGCTGCGGCACGGCACCGACGTCGTCTGGTCCTTCAGCACCACCCTGGCGTTACCGGCACCGCAGCAGCCGGTGGTGTTCTCGGTGACCGAGAAAGGTTGATACGTGCGCTCTTACGAGATCACCCACATCGTCGGCTTCCAGGAAACCAACCTGGTCGGCAACGTCTACTTCGTGCACTACTTCAGCTGGCAGGGCCGGTGCCGGGAGATGTTCCTGATGGAGCACGCGCCGGATGTGCTCGCCGAGATCCACCGGGACCTCAAGCTTTTCACGATCAAGTGCGAGTGCGAGTACTTCGCCGAACTGACCGCGTTCCAGCGCCTCACCATCCGGATGACCCTGGTGGACCTCACCCAGACGCAGCTCGAATTCGCCTTCGCCTACCTCGACATCGACGACCAGACCGGGGCCGAACACCTGGTGGCCCGCGGCCGTCAGCGGGTTGCCTGTATGCGCGGCACCGGAACTCGGGTCGAGCCGACGCGGGTACCCGAAAGTCTGCGGCGCGCGCTCGAGCCGTACGCCGAGCCGCACCAGTCGGGAAATGACCTGCGCACGCTGGCCGGCCGCCGGGCC
Organism: Nocardia sp. NPDC051756; assembly: GCF_040681495.1. Taxonomy (NCBI): domain Bacteria; kingdom Bacillati; phylum Actinomycetota; class Actinomycetes; order Mycobacteriales; family Nocardiaceae; genus Nocardia; species Nocardia sp. NPDC051756. The sequence continues at coordinate 218,632 of NZ_JBFAYV010000011.1, forward strand.
GACTGACTCATGGTCGAGCAGCCGGGCAGGTCAGGAGACGTCGGCGTGGGCCTCGCGAGCGGCCTGCGCCGTCGAGGTGAGCTCGAGGCCGAGCAGGCGCAGGCAGCGGGTCAACGAGGTCGTATCGCCGCTGACCGTCAGGCTGCCGGAGAGCATCGCGTCGAGGATGCCGATCTGCTCGGTGCCGATCCGGATGAACGTCTCCGGGTCGGCGGTGACCACGAGCGCCGGCTCGTCCGGCGGGGATCCGTCGACGACGCGCGCGAGGCCGTCTTCGCAGCAAACATGGAACACCTCGTCGCCGATCCGGAATTCGTAGGACTCCTCGACCTCGGGCTTGGGCCCGACGCTGATCATCGCCTCCAACGCCAATCGGCCCCACTCGGAACGGACGAGTCCGTCCTGCTCGTACGAGGAGATATGCGACAGACCCCACGACGCCAACCCGATGATCACCGGTCGGAGCGCCTCACCGCTGGCGGTCAACCGGTACTGGACGCCACGGCCGTCGCCGGGCACGGGCTCACGCTGAATCACCCCGTGTTCGGTGAGCATCTGCAACCGCGCCGCGAGTAGGTTCGGCCCGATTCCGACCAGCGTCTCTTCGAGCAGCTGGTTGTACCGCTTCGGACCGGTGCTGAGATCGCGGATGATCAGCAGGGTCCAGCGCTCGCCGACGAGGTCGAGCGCGGCCGCGACCGCGCACATCTGCGCGTAGCGCTTCGTTCCCATGTGAGTACCTCGAGTGTCGGATCACTACAACTTCCTAGTGATACAGATACTACGTTAAATGTTCCCCTTCGGTAGCTGCGGACACCTACCCGCCGGTCAGTAGCTTCTGAGCTACCGGTGTTTCAATGATGACCTGCGACCGGTCGCGGGCGGCTCCGTGCAACTGATGCCATCCGGAAATAACACTTCGGCGCTGGGGCTGAGGGCGAACGGCCGACGCGATCGGAGTCCGTACGGACCCCAGCGCCGGCCGTAGAAACGCCCGCCGACCGTCGCCCGACAGTCCGCAGCACATCTTCGCCGTAATAATATCTTAATATATAGTAATATTCGCGACGAACGACTGCGGACCGGTCGAGCCGGACCTCACGTCCCGACGGTCACGCTCAGCTGTTTTTTCGCCGCCTCGAGGTGCGCGGGCGTGGTGCCGCAGCATCCGCCGATGATGTCGAGCCCGTAGTCGGTGCGCCACCGCGCGACCAGTTCGGCGAATTCGTCCGGGGCCAACCCCGGCGGTACGGCGTGATCGACATGTTCGTAGAGCGCCAAGCCGGTCCGGTCCTCGATATTCGGATAGGCGCCGATCAGCCCGGCCCGGCCACGGCACAGCACCCGTAGCGCCACCTCCGTGCCGTGCGGCGACGTGCAGTTGATCAGCACGGCCTCGGCGCCGTCGCGTTGCACCGCGTGGACCGCGCCGGTCAGCGGCTCGCCGGACAACAGCGTCGCGTCATCCGTGCAGACGAACGACACCCAAGCTCGGCCGCCCGCGGCGAGCACCTGCGCCAGCGCGATCCGGGCTTCTCGAATGGTGTTCATCGTCTCGATCAGGAACAGGTCCACCCCGGCCCGCGAGAGTTCGCGCACCAGCCAGCCGTGCTCGGCGCGCAGTTCCTCGTTGGTGGGCACCAGATCCGGTCGATAGCAGTCCTCGACCGGTCCGATCGAGCCGGCGATCCGCACCCCGGGAAGGCCGGCTTGTTTCCGCGCGGCCTCGGCCACACCCACGGCCGCGTGCACCATCCAGGCCCAGCCCGCCTCGTCGAGCTTGGTCTGCCGCAAGGCGCGCAGGTTTGCCCGGAAGGTGTTCGCCGTGATCACCTGTGCGCCGGCGGCGAGGTATGCCTCGTGCACCGATTGCAGCACCCCGCGTTTCGCGTCGGTGAGCACGACCCCCGACGTCCACCACGGCGGGCGCACCGGCAGACCGGCGCGTTGTAGCTCGGTCGCGATCCCGCCGTCGAGCAGCTGGACACCTTGGGTAGCAAGGGAATTCGTCATCAGTCACCTTCCAGCGCAGTGGTCAGATCCGCGACCAGATCGGCCGGATCCTCGATCCCGACGGAGAGTCGAATCAGGTCGTCGGTGATTCCGGCCGCGTGCCGGACCGCACGCGGTATCGGTCGGTGCGTCATCAATGCCGGGCACTCGATCAGCGATCGCACGCCGCCGAGGCTCACCGCGCAGGCGAACAGCTGCGTTCTCGCCATCAGCTTCTCCGGATCGCCGCGGTAGCGGAAACTGATGATCGAGCCCGGCCCCGACATCTGCCGGGCGGCCAGGTCATGCTGGGGATGCGACGGCAGACCGGGATAACACACCTCGAGCACGGCCGGCTGATCGCACAGCTGCTCGGCGATCGAGCGTGCGGTGGCGGTCTGGCGAGTCACGCGCAGGGACAACGTCTTTACGCCGCGATGCACGAGATAGCAGTCCAGGCCGCCGGATACGCCGCCGGTCACCGTCCGATGTTCGACGAAACCGGCGTGCAACTCCTCGTTGTCGCACACCAGCGCGCCGCCGAGTACGTCGGCGTGGCCCGCGATGAATTTGGTTGTGCTGTAGAGACTTACGTCCGCGCCCAGATCCAGCGGGCGTTGCAGGGCCGGACTGGCGAAGGTGTTGTCGACCACCACCACCGCACCGCGCGCGTGGGCCAACCGGCTGATCTCGGCGATATCCGCGATCTTCAGCAGCGGGTTGCTCGGCGTCTCCACCCACACCATCGCGGCGTCGGTCGCCAGTGCGCGCCGCGCTTCGGCCGGATCGGCCAGATCTGCGTAGTCGACCTGAATCCCGAAGCGGCCCAGCGTCGCGAACAACGCGTAGGTGCCGCCGTACACGTCATCGGAGGACACCACGCGCTGCCCGGTCGTCAGGATGGACAACATCGTGGTCGCGGCGGCCTGCCCCGAGGAGAAGACCGCGCAGAATCGCGCGTCCTCCAGCGCGGCCAGGCATTCCTCCAGTGCTTCCCTGGTCGGGTTCTCGCCACGAGAGTAGAAGCGGCGCAACGGATCCTGGGCGAAGCGATCGTAGGTGGTGGCGACGTGGATCGGCGGCACGATGTCACCGGTGCCGGGCGAGGACTGCTGCCCACTGTGCACGAGGCGGGTGTCGAAGCGCATGCGGATCAGCCGATCGGTGCGACGGCCCGCAGGAGCAGGGCCTTGCTCGGCAGGGCGACCGCGCCCTCGGACGTGCGGTAGGGCTCGACGGCCGCACCCACTGCCGCCCAGGTCTCCGGATCGTCGGCGCTGCCGAACCGCTCCCGCAGCATGGTCTTCAGTCCGGGCGGAATGACCACCTTGTTGAATTCGATGAAGCGCTGCGGGGATTCGAGCACGAACGGCACCTGGAACGCGGTCACCTCGACCTCGCCGAAACCCGCCTTCGCCAATTCGGCGGCGACCGCCTCCGGGTCGCCCATGCTGAACGGCCCCGGCGCGCCGGGTGGGGCGGGCGGTAGTTCGAGCCGCTCGGCGATCGTCTGGAAGCCGAGGGACATCATGGGCGCGGCCGACCCGGGAACCGCCCACACGGCGGCGGCGAGCAGGCCGCCGGGCACCAGCACGCGCGCCAGCGTCCGGAACGTCTCGACGCGGTCGACGGCGAACATCAAGCCCCAGCGGCTGAGCACGACGTCGAACGACGCGGCGGGGAAGTCCAGCGATTCGACATCGCCGACCGCGAATTCGATGTTGCCCATGCCGCGTCCGCGGTCTCGGGCCCGGTCGATCATGTCTGGGGCGAGGTCGATGCCGGTGACGGCTCCGGTCGCGCCGACGACGGCCGCGGCGGAGAGCGCGGGTTCGCCGGTTCCGGTGCCGACGTCGAGAACCCGATGTCCCCGCCGCACGCCGGCGAGTTCGAGCAACCTGGCGGTCACGGGCGCGCCGCCGGATTCGAAGTCGGCCGAACAGGACAGCCAGCCTTCGCTGATGGCGTTCCAGTTGGCTCGTTGCGTCTGTTTGAAGCTCACCGGATCGAATTCGGCAGTCGTCATGACAGCGGTCCCGTCAGTGCTGGTTCTCGGCGGACGGATCGGTCGCCAGAAAACGTTCGGTGGGATGCTCTTCGGTCCAGAAACCGGGCCGCACGGTCGTGAGCGCGTGCCGGACCACCTCGATTTCGGCCTCGGTGTTGTACACCGCGAACGACAGGCGCACCGTGCCGACTACGCCGAAGGTGTCGATGAAGACGTTGGCGCAGTGCACCCCGCTGCGCACCGCCACACCGTGGCGATCCAGGTGGCCGCCGACGTCGTAGGGGTGGATGCCGTCGACGACGAACGAGACGATGCCACTCGGTTGGGCCGCCGGGTCACCGATGATACGAACGCGCGGAATGCCTTGCAGGGCTTCGACAGCGGCGTTCACCAGGACGTCGTCGTGGCGCTGGATGTCGTCCCAGCCGAGGTCGTGGACATAGGCGAAGGCCGCGGCCAGGCCGATCGCGCCCGCGATGTGCGGGGTGCCCGCTTCGAGCCGGGCCGGCACCGGGACATAGGCGACCGGCTCGTCGAGGGTCACGCCTTTCACCGTCCCGCCGCCCACTTGATACGGCTCCAGCCGGGACAGCAGTTCTCGCTTGCCGTACAGCACGCCGATGCCCATCGGGCCGTAGATCTTGTGCCCGGAGAAGCAGTAGAAGTCGGCGTCGAGATCGCGAACGTCCACCGGCTGGTGCGGCACCGCCTGCGCGCCGTCGACCAATACCGGAATTCCGTGCCGATGCGCCGCGCCGATCATTTCCCGGACCGGGTTGACCGTGCCGAGCACATTGGACACGTGCGCGACGGCGGCGAGCTTGACCCGAGGTCCGAGCGCTTCGGCGAACTTGTCCAGCGCGACTCGTCCCCCGGCGCCGACCGGAACGACGACGAGCTCGGCGCCGGTGCTCTCGCACAGCCTTCGCCACGGCAGCATGTTGGAGTTGTGCTCCATGCCGGTGACGACGACCTGGTCATCGGCGGTCACCACGGACCGGCCGAAGGTATCGGCGAGCAAATTGATTGCCGCGGTCGTGCCGGGGGTGAAAACCACCTCGTCGGCGTTTTCCGCGTTGATCGCGCGCCGAATGGCCTCGCGGGCCGCCTCATAGGCGTCGGTCGCGGCCATGCTGAGCTGGTAGTAGCCCCGGCCGATATTGCTGTTCACGCCGGAGTAGTAGTTCACCAGCGCGTCGAGCACGGCGCGCGGCTTCTGCGCGGTCGCCGCATTGTCCAGATACACCAATGGATTCGGGCCGAAGCGCCGCTCCAGGATGGGAAAGTCGCGGCGAACCGACTCCCCCAGAATCGACGGGCTGATCTTCCCATTACTCACCAGATCAGTCATCAGATAACCATATCTAAATGAAGTTAGTTTGCCTAGGGTTGAACAGGGTCCGGAACTCGGTCAGATAGCGGCCGGGGAACTCGAACACCTTCTGCGGCGGGTACCGGCGCTCGCCCGCGTGCGGGCCGAAGAAGAACCAGCAGATCTGCGCGATCTGCTCGGTGAACAACACCGGATGCACGTCCGCGGAGTACATCCCCATATGACAGAAGGCCGCCCCGAACTCGCCGCGGGCCGAGAATCCGCGCCCGGACATCACATGCCCGAAGACGTCGTGCACGGCCCGGAACACGTCGTTGTGGCTGAGCTGGATGCCGTCGACCACGATGCCGGACGGTTCCAGCATCGGGTGGAGGTCATCGGCGGGCTCCGAGCCGTGCCCGGCGCTGGTCAGGTATACGTACAGCTCACCGGTCGTCCGGACGGACGCGCGCAGCTCGGCCGAACTGCGGTAGGGCTGTCCCGCGGACAGCCACGGCCGCACCGCGATCCCCGCGTCGACCACCACCCGGTATTGCTGAAGGTTCTCCCGCTTGAACCGGTCGTAGCGCCGAGCCAGGGATACGTCGTAGGCCAGACGCGGAGCCTGCTCGAAGTACGCGGCCACCCGGCGGCAGTAGTCCTCGTCCCAGTCGAGGGTGAAACTGGCCGGCGAGGCGATCCGGGACCGGTTCGACGGCCAGTGGCGATCGACGTATGCCTGCGCAAGATCGGCCAGCTCGGCTTCCATCAACATCACCTCTAGTTCACAATATATTCGTGAAGCGAGATTGTCGCCAGGCTAGGGGAGATCGAGATGACCTACTGTGAACCCGCGTCCATCGCCAGGACGCTGCCCGCTCCCACCGCCTATCTGTGCGGCCTCACCTGGGACGGTTCGATGCTGTGGCATTCCGACCAGGACGCGCGGACGATCTTCGCCATCGACCCGTCCGACGGAACCGTCACTCGCTCCTGGTCCTGTGCCCGCGTCCGCGCCGACCTCGCCTACGACGGCACCCGGCTGCTCCAGGTCGGCGGGCACCCCAAACGACTCCTGCTCATCGACCCGGAAACCGGGGAATCCGTTGGGGAGAAGGAAGTCCTACCGCGCAGTGGCCGGCTGACCGGGATCGAGTTCGGCCCGGAGGGGCTGTGGATGTGCCTGCGCGCGCCGACCGTCATCCAGCTGCGGAACTACGCGACCATGGACATCGAACGCGAATACCCGGTGGGCGGCGAATCCCCGTCCGGCCTCACCTATGCCGAGGGCATGGTGCTGCACGGCGACTACGGCGATTCGATGGTGCGGGCGTTGAGCGTGCGCACCGGCGCGGAGGTCGGCTCGGTCCGCGTCCCCGGCCGCCCGACCGGAATGACTTGGGACGGAACGCATCTCTGGTATTGCGACTTCCCCGCCCGCGCGCTGCGCGCCATCGAACTCGACACCGTGGTGGTCAACCGAGGGTAGAACGGCCGCCGTCGGTGCCGAACAGGCCGCGCATCAGCTGCGGCTTGGCCGCCTCTTGAAAATCCATGTCCGGATCGAGTTCCCGGATGGTCCCCTCGATCACCAGCAGGGACAGCAGCGGGAAGATCAGCTCGGGCGCGGCATTGATGCCGAAGCGGCGTTGCAGGTCGAACATCTCCATGGCGAAGGCGATCAGGCTGAATTCCCTGGCGGGCTGGCCGTGGCTGCGCTCGACCAGATCGGCCATCCGCGCGGTGAACCCCGCGAGGTCGGCATCCTCGGCGATCTCGGCCGCACTCTGGATCACGATCTCGGCGGCATGCAGCCCGCGCCCGATCGCCATGTTCATGAAGAACTCGGCGAACAGGCGCCGGAGCCGGTCGGTGAGCTGCACGCTGAAGCCCGCGTCGAGCACCACGACCTGCGCGCTGCGGGTGAAGTAGAGATTGCCGGGATGCATGTCGCAGTGCACGAATCCGTCGACGAAGAGCATCTGATACATCGCGGCCATGCCGGACGTCGCGAAGCGCCGGCGGGCGGCCGGCGAACAGTGATCGGCCGTGTCCACCGCCAGGTCCGGGATGAACTCCATGACGATGCACCGCGGACGGCAGGCCTCGGGGTAGACCTTCGGCACCCAGACCCGCGGCACCTCGGAGAGGTTCTTGCGCAACCGCAGCAGATTGTCGGCCTCCCGTTCGAAGTCGAGCTGCCCGAGGATCGCGCCCGCCATGTTCGCGACGACCTCCTCGACCGGAACGCCGCGAAAAATCGGCAGCCGCGCGACGAAGGCCGCGCCGCCTCGAATCAGCGCGAGATCCTCGGACATGACCTGCTCGATCCCCGGCCTGCGCAGCTTGATCGCGACCTCCTGGCCGGTGCGCAACCGCGCCCGGTACACCGACGCGACACTGCCGGACGCGACCGGTTCCGCGTCGAGCACGGCGAAGACGTCGTCCACCTCGGCGCCGTATGCCTCGGCCAACGCGATCGCGGTGTGTGCCGCGTCCAGCGGCGTGACGGAATCCTGCAAGAGCGACAGTTCGTCACACAGCGCCGGCGGCAGCAGATCGCGGCGGGTACCGAGGACCTGTCCCGCCTTGACGAAGGTCGGTCCGAGCAGCATCAACAGCACGACCAGCCGCTGATAGAGATGCTGGCGACCGGCCGAGGGACCGTAGCGCAACCGGCGGATCACACCACCCGGCACCGCCGGAACGCCCACCGCGACAACGATGCCCGCGACGCGCACCGCCCGCAGCAGGAGCGCGAATCGTGTTCGCATGGCCTCATCTCCCTATTCTCTGCTGTCGATCGAACCGAAGAACCGCGTCCGCGAGGTCGCGGCGGATTTCCCTGGCCACGGACGCCGGGCAGAAGGCCGCATCGATCCCCGCCGCCACGGTGTCCACGAGCGCGGCGACCGAGAGGCCGAGCCGGTCGTGGCACAGCTGGAATTCGCGATTCAGCGTGGTGCCGAACATGCCGGGATCGTCGCTGCCGAGGGTGACCGGGACACCGGCGGCGAGCAATGCGGGCAGCGGATGCTGGTCGAACGCGCGCACCGCACCGGTGCGGACATTCGACGACGGACAGACCTCGAGGGTGATGTTGCGTTCGGCCAGGTAGGCGAGCAGCCCGCGGTCGGTCACCGCGCGAATCCCGTGCCCGATCCGCTCCGCGCCCAGATCACGTGCGGCCGACCAGATTTCGCCGGCGTCGGAGGTCTCCCCCGCATGCGGAACGGCGTGCAGTCCACTGGCCCTTGCCTTCTCGAACGCGCCGCGGAACAGCCGGCGCGGCGCACCGCGTTCCGGGCCGCCCAGCCCGAACCCGACCGTTCCATCGGGCCGGTGGCGCAGGATCCAGTCCAGCGTGGCGAAGGCGCCGGCGACGCCGTCGTCGGCCGACGCGTCGAATATCCAATTCAGCTGGATGCCATGGCATTCGGCAACGAGACGCCGACCGGCCGACAACGCCTCGGCGAGCTCGGCGGCGGCGATACCCCGGCGCAGATGCGACAGCGGCGTGACGGTCACCTCGGCATAGCGCACGTTGTCCGCCGCCAGCTGGTCGCCGAGGCCGGTCACCAGCCGCACCAGCGCCGGGCCGCTGGTCACCAACCGGTTGACCGCGGTGTACACCTCGATGAAATGCGCGAAATCGGTGAATCGGTAATACCGGCGCAATTCGGCCGGGTCGGCGGGCACCCCGGCGTCCGGACGAGCTCCGGCCAATGCGGCCACCGTGTCCACCGACGCCGAACCCAGCAGGTGCACATGCAATTCCACCTTCGGCAGCGCCGCGAGGAAGGCCGCCACCGCCCGCCCGTTGCCGCTCATGACTCCACCTCGCTGACGCTCGGCTCCCGCGTGCACGGACTCGGCCGGCCGAAACCCCTTGGATACCAGTGGCATACGAGATCCGGCGGTGCGCCGTGCGGCCGACTCGGGCCGCCCGCACGCCCGCCACGATATCCACCATAGCTTTTTGAAGCCACTCGGGCGAGAGGAACGCTCAGCCGCACCCCGAAAACGTACAGAGCCTCAAAAGCGTCGAAAACTTATGTAATATATAGCTAGTCGAACGTCGAGGAAGCGCGGAGGCGATATCCGGCCGATGGCAGGACGCCCGGGCCGACCGGCGACCGAGGTGCGCGGCCCACACCGGCCGAGCCTCATCGTGGAAGGGGTTCCCATGACCGGCGTTGTCGATCCCGTCCCGCCGCATCCGGCGGCGACCATAACCGCCGGGCCCCCACCGAGCCTGCGCACCGCGGACTGGTCCGAGATCCACGGGTTGTTCGCCCTGGATCCCGGCGCCATCCATCTCAACTCCGGCACCGTCGGCGCGATGCCGCACGCCGTGCTCGACGCCGTGGACCGGGTGACCAGGCAGTGGGCCGGCGGTCTCGGCGATGTCTATCCGCCGGGGATGTACCCGGACCATCGCGCCGCCATCGCCAAGGCCTACGGGGTCGATCAGGACGAGATGGTGATCACCCACAATGCGACCGAGGGCGTCGCGCGGGTCATCCACGGCCTGGATCTGCACGCCGGCGACGAGGTCGTCACCACCACGCACGAGTGCTATTCCGTGCTGTCCAATTTCAACCTGCTGCGCAACCGATTCGGCATCAAGCTCACCACGATCACCCTCCCCACCGGGTACGACGTGCGCGCCGAGCAGATCATCGAACTGTTCGAGGCGGCGATCACCCCGCGCACGAAAGTGCTTGCCTTCGCGGGGATCACGCTGTTCACCGGCACCAAGCTGCCGATGCGGGCACTGTGTGAACTCGCGCAGCGGCACGGCCTGACCACGGTGATCGACGGCGCGCTGCTGCCCGGCATGCTCGATCTCGACATGCGGGCCATCGGCGCGGATTTCATCTCCTGCTCCGGATCCAAGTTCCAGTGCGGCCCGTTGGGCACCGGATTGCTGTACGTGCGCAACAAGATTCATCCGGAATACAACCCGCTGCCGCTGCCCCGGTTCTGGCCGATCATCTCCACCTGGTATCCCATGAAGGGCAGCCCGCCGCCCCGGACCAGAACCTCGCTGGAGAGCGACAACATGGGCGACTACCTGCAGAGCGCGGGCAGTGCCAGCATCGCCCGCGGGGCCGGACTCGCCACCGCCTGCGCGCTGTGGGACGAGATCGGCCGGGATCGGATCGAGCGCCGGATCATGCTGCTCGCGGAGTACGCGCGCTACCGCGTCGCCGAGCGGTTCGGCCGGGACGCGATGTACTCGCCCGGCGCGGATCGCGTGCTGAAGTCGCCGTTGATCGCCTTCCATCCGTTCCGCCGGCCCGAAGACGCGTGGAATGTGAAGAAGATCCACGAGTTCACCATGCGGCTGCAACGCGAACACCGGCTCTTCACCAGGTGGACCGAGTTCGACGTGCCCGGATCGCCGCATCAGCACTACGCGTCACGCATCACGACGCACATCTTCAACGACTTCGACGAGATCGACAAGGCCGTCGACATCATGGCCGGGCTGGCCGCGGAGATGTCATGACCGAACCGACGATCCTGCGCCTGTACGGTCCCGGCCCGCTCGATCAGCTGGATCCGGTGTGCTGCCCGAGATTTCCGATCGACCGGGTAGTCCGGCTGTTCACCCGGCAGCTGTTCACCTATCGAACGCAGGGCGATCCGCGCGATTGGCAGGCCGGCGCACCGGTGCCCGATCTGGCGACCGAGGTCCCGTCCATCTACAACGCCGGAATGGGCGCGAGCTACACCAGCTATGTGGTCCATCTGCGGCCCGGCGTGCATTGGGACGGCCACCCCGCGCGCCCGGTCACCACCCACGACGTGGTGCGCGGTTTCAAGCGGATGGGTAATCCGTTGCGCCGCAGCACGTTGCTGCCCTACTTCACCGACACCGTCCGGGGCATGGCGAAGTTCTGCGCCGAGTACGCCGCCGCGTTCGCCGGCACCGTGCCGACCGGACCCGAATTGGCCGAATACCAGAATTCCCATGACATTCCGGGTTTGCTGGTGCTCGACGACCAGACGATCGTCTTCGAATTACGCAGGCCCGCCGCGGATTTCATCGACATGCTGACCCTGCCCTGCGCCTCGCCGGCACCGCTCGACTACGACCGCTACGTGCCGGGCAGCATCGAGCTGTGCGACAACATCAGGTCCATCGGGCCGTACCGGCCCACCGATTTCACCCCCGGCCGGGCCCTGCGCCTGAGCCGGAACCCGGTGTGGCGCGCGGAGACCGACCCCGTTCGGCGGCAGCATTTCGAAGCGGTCGAGGTCAGCTCCGAACCGGTCGGCGCGGGCGCGGTGGCGTACCGAATCCGCACGGACCGTGCGGATCTGGCCTGGGGCATCCGAATCGCCGATGCCGCAACGACCGTCGAGCACGACCTCGGTTTCGCGCTGGACCCCTATCTGGTGTTCAACACCCGCAGCCCCAACGCCGGGGGCGCGTTGCGGAAGGTGGCGGTGCGCCAGGCGATCGCGCAGGCGATCGATAAAGCCGCCATCGCGGCGGACGTCGCCACGCTGGGCGGCGAGACCATCATCCGGGTCGCGGGCTCGATCGTCGCGCCGAACAACGACGGCCACCAGGACCTCGGCCCCTACTCGACGCCGGACCAGCGCGGCACCCCGGCCAACTGCGCGGCGATGCTCGCCGCCGCGGGGCATCCGGGCGAGCTGCGGATCACCGCGATCCACCCGGCCACCGAGCGCGCCCGCCGGGTCGCCCACCGCTATGCCGCCGACCTGGCCACGGCCGGAATCACGGTCGAGTCAATCGAATTGGCCGTCCCGCACTATCTGGATCTGCTCGCCGACCCGGCCAGGGCGGAGGCGGGCGACTGGGATATCGCGCTCGCGTCGTGGTCGCCGACCTGGCCGCAGCACAACGGTCGCGTCTTCCTCCAGCCGCTGCTGCAATCGGGCTCCCCCGCCAACTTCGGCGGTTACCGCAACCCCGAGGTGGACGCGCTGATCGACCGGGCACTCGCCGCGGCGGACGGCGAATCGGCCGACGCCGCGTGGCGCAAGGCCGAACGCGTCGCCCTGGCCGACGCCGCGATCGTGCCGCTGCTGTTCCAGGTCCCCACGACCAGGGAGCTGTGTGGCCGCCGCGTCCGCGCCGCCGCCGTGCTGCCCACGCACGGTCTCGCGGTCGACCTGGCCACGCTCCGGCTCGACCCGCCCTCGGCGAACGGGGAGGGCAGCAGAAGTGGATGAGCACGACGCGAATCTCCTCACCGAGATCGCGGGCACCACCTCGGTCTCGCTGTGGGCCGCCGCGGGTCCGGAAGACGACTACACCATCAAACTGTGGACCCGGGGCGCCGAGCGGCTGTACGGGTACTCGATGAGCGAAGCCCTCGGCGCGAGCTATCTCACGCTGTTGACCAACAAGCTCGAACACGAACAAGCAAAAGCGGATCACGACAAGATAATTCGAAACGGCATCGAGATTCGGAACCTGGTAGACGATGTCATCTACTCCGGCTCACAGCGATTGCTCCTCACGATTCGATTTCCGCTCTACGACAAGGCGATGAAGGCACACCTGCTCGCCGAGACGGGAATCGAGATAACCGGCATCACCCTAGAAGAAGCAACGCTGATCACCAGTACACGTGAAGAGGCGATTCATATCAGCGAGAGCGCAGCCAGATACGATCTATCGGAGCAGTTGCGCCGGCTGGTCGGCGCGCTGACGTTGTCGGGAACCGGCGAGGACGAACGTGCCGCGCTGGCCTTGGGCGTGGAACTTCTGCGTCAAGCGCTGAATGTGCAAGCCGAATCGAGTGTCTGGCTGGCGGGCGCCGGCGGGCAGTTCAGCGAGGTGTTCCGGAGCAGTGCCTGGAGGAATCCACCCGGCTTCGACATCGACCGCACGCTCGACTGGTTCAGATCGAGCACCAAACCGATACTGCACGATTCCAATTCCCGTCCGCACCGACTGCTCAAGCAGCTCTTCGACACCCATCAGGGACCGTTGGACACGGTGGGCCTGATTCCGCTGCACGCCGAAGGCGAGCTGCTCGGACTCCATGTGATCCGGGTGGCCGCACCGCATTCGTTCAGTCAGCTGGAGCGTGATGCGCTGCCTGTCCTGTCGTCGGCCGTGCTGGCGAGCGCGCGACTCGCCGCCGAGGTTCGCCGGCGGCGGGAGGAGGCCGCGGAGTCGAGGGCCGAGGCGACCAGATTGCGACTCAACGGTGACTTCGCTCATCGGATTCGCAAGGCGGTGGACCCGATTCTGCGTGACGTCCATTCGATACGCGAGGAGCTGCATCTGCGCGGGGTGAAACTGGACGGCGAACTCGCCCAGTGGATCGACGACATCACCCTGGGTTGCACCGAACTGGCCCGTGCGCCGGAAGAGCTGCATCGCGCCCAGAAGGTGGCCCGAATCAGCATTCGCGGCGTACTGACCGCGCTGCGGAATCGGCTCGGTCTCGAATTTCCGGACAGTGTCATCGAACTCGATATCGATGGCATCGCCGGGGTGCTCGTCCGTGGCGTCAAAGGCGATATCACGGCACTGTTCGAGAACCTGCTCTACAACGCGATCGAAGCGGTGGACGGCGATGGGCGGGTGCGAGTGATCGCCTCGGTGTCCGGCAGGTCCGTCTCGGTCATCGTGTCGGACGAAGGCCCAGGAATCCCGCCCGAGGATGTCGAAGGCATTTTCCAGCTCGGGTTCTCCAGCAAGGGCGAAGGCCATGGACTCGGCCTAGCCCGCGCCCGCGAAATCGTCACCGACCTCGGCGGTCAGATCACGGTCGACGTGCACTACTCGACCGGCGCCACCTTTCTCATTGTTCTGCCCATTTCCAGGAGAGCGTAGATGGCGATAATATTGTTGCTCGAGGACAATATTCAATTTGCCCGAGCGGTGCAGCGCGTACTCCGGGGGCACGAGGTAAGACACGTGACCAGAGTGGATGCGGCGATCGATGAACTCCAACATCCCGATGTGGACTGCGCACTGATCGATCTCAACCTCACCGATGAGGACGACTACTCCGGTTACGAGGTCCTGTCCTACATCCTGCACAACCGGCCCGATCTGCCGCGCGCGGTGGTGACGGGCTCGCGCCTGAAAGGCGCGATCAGCAAGAATATTCTGCTCCGGTACGGCGTCGGCGACATCGTGATCAAAGGCGATGTCGACCGAGCGGGTTACGGCACTACGGATCTGATCGATACGGTGAACGACCTGCTCGCCGGCTCGGATAGTCGACGCCGGGAAAAGGCACGGGACGAGATCGCGTCGATTTCCCTCGCCGCGCAGACCGAATTACGCCGTCGCATCAATGGGTTGCAGCAGCTTTCGGAACAACTACGGAGCGGCCCCAAGCGCCGCGACCCGACCGCGAACAGCCGAACTGTACTTACCCTGCGTGCCGATAAACTGATCGAGCTGGAGGCAGTAGCCAAGGCCAGGTGCGAGGTCGTGGCGTTGAACGAGCTGGCACACGAGGTGGAATTGTTCGAGGCGGAGTCAGCGAGGGTACTCGGTGATTCGTAAGATCAGCGCCAGTCTCGGTCAGGTCCATCCCGGCGCCTATTACCTGGCCAGCGCCGTAGCGCTATCGCTGTCGACGGAGACATTTACCAATGCATACGGCACAGTTCCCGCCCCGGAGAATCAGGTATCGCTGCTGCTGTGCACGCTCACCGCGTTCGTGTCCGCGGTGGCCTTGTCGACCCTGGGCTGGCGAATAGAGACCATCCGATCATTGGCCATGGAGCGGGCCGCGGACGTGGGCTTGCCCTCGCGGCATCTAATCGGTGAAGCGGCGGAGGCATTCGCCGTCGAAGTATTCCTGAAAATGACGGTCGGGGTGGCCACCGCGATTATGTCGGTCTTTTTCATGCTCGGTCGGTGGTAGGCAGCACTCGCGCAAACACCCAGCGTAATTTCACCAGTCGCGGCGGCGACCGGTCGCTTGTCGATGCACTGACTCAGTTAGCAAGTCCCCTATTGCTTGGTACTGCCGCGATCTGGTGCCGCCTGATGCCCACACATACCGTGCGTCGATACCGCGCACGCCGCTGACCACCGCCGACGATCGTGACCCCTTCTGCCGGCACTCAGACATGCCTCCGCTTCACTTCGGTACCGAACCAAGTAACTTCACTAAGATATAATTACCTCTTGAAGACCCGCCTTCCCGGCAGTAAAGTAGGGATAGTAGAGGTCCGCATAGTGAATGACCGGTTGAGATAGGGAGTCCCCATGGTCACGCAAGCCCGGCAGCAGAAATTCGCGAAGCACTTCGAGCGGTACGATGCCGACAACGATGGCAAGATCGACCAGTCGGACATCGACGCGTTGATCAACAAATGGTGCAACGCATTCAATATTCCCCCCGGCTCCGACAAATGGCGGATCACGGTCAAGCGGGCCAACCGGCTTTGGCAAGACCTGCAGGGGCACGCCGACGCGAACGGCGACAAGATAATCAGCAGGGAGGAATGGATCGCCGCACACGAGGATCCGCGCTTCGTCGACGAGGTCGCTATTCCGTTGGCTCAGCTCACTTTTGAACTCGGCGACGTCGACGGCGACGGCTCACTGTCGTTGAGCGAGTGGATGATCCTGCAATCGACTTCGGGCGTCGGTCAGGTCGAGGCATTGAAGATGTTTCAAGCGCTCGACCACAACGGCGACGGATACATCAGCACCGACGAGCACGACGCGGCGCTGCGTGAATTCTTCGGCAGCGACAGCCTCGAAGCCGCGGGTAACCACCTGGCCGGCCGCGTGTAACCGGTCGCACCGACCACGAGATCCCGAACCCTGCGCGGGGGTTGTCGTCCCGTACCGACGCCGGCCCCCCATGCAGAACACCGCCTCCATCGGCACCCCGATTCCCTCTCGGCTGGGCGCGCCGACGCGCTACCCTAGGGTTGCACTTCGTCGCCACAGCGAGCATCCTGTCACAAACAGTAGTAATGCTGCCCGGAGAGGAGATTCCCGATGAGCGCGCCCGACAAAATCGAGCATGAGGTGGACATCGACGCATCCGTCGCACGGGTCTGGGAGCTGGTGACCGACCCCGGCTGGTGGGTCGGCGACGGCGACCGATCCGGTCAGAGCCGTTCGCGGGACGGCGATTTCGAGGTGATCGAGGACCCGAAATACGGCAAGTTCCCGGTCCGGGTCGAGACGATGGAGCCCCCGAACTACATCTCCTACCGATGGGCTTCCTCCTTCCCCGGCGCCACACCCGGCGACGGCAATTCCACGCTGGTCGAGTTCCGGCTCACCGAGCGTGACGGCGGCACCCGCCTACGGGTGACCGAGAGCGGTTTCGCCACGCTGGACCTGCCCGAGGACGATCGCGCCAAGCGGTACGAGGACAACGTTGGTGGCTGGAAAATGCAGCTGGACGTCCTAAAAGCCAACGCGGAGTAACTCCGATCAAGGCGGACCAGCCCCCGATCGGCACGATTCTCATCGCGCTCGCCGATCCGACCCGTCGCCTGCTGCTCGACACCCTGGTCGAGGAGGGGCTGGCCAGCGCCACCACGCTCGCGGCCCGCCTGCCCGTTTCCCGGCAGGCCGTGGCCAAACATCTGATCGTGCTCGAGGACGCGGGACTCGTCACGGGTCGCCGCGCCGGACGTGAAGTGCTCTACCGGATCAGTCCGGAGCCCCTCAACGAATCCGCCGACTGGCTGGCGGAATTGGCCGGCCGCTGGGAACGCCGGCTGACGGCGATCAAACGGGCGGCCGAGGAGGGAAGTCCCTGAGACTCACTAACTAGCTATAGATTATTATAGTAGTATTTTTATCCGTAGGCAGTGCCGGCAACCCCCTGGAACTCGCTCACCAACGGCGGCCCGGCACGAGAGCGCGGAGGTCATCATGGCCGAGAAATCAATCGAGCTGACCGACGAGGTCGCCGAGTACTACGACGGCGTCGGCGAACTGGTAGAGCTCGTCGGGGGCAACCTGCACCTCGGCTACTGGGATGACGACCAGGACGACACGCCCTTCCTCGTGGCCATGACCAGGCTCACCCGGATGATCGCCGAACGACTACCGCTGCGCCCCGGCCAGCATCTCCTCGATGTGGGTTGCGGCGTGGCCGAACCGGCGATTCACCTGGCCGAGCGATTCGGCGTCTCGGTCTCCGGAATCACGGTGAGCGGCTGGGAAGTCCAGGAGGCAACCAAGAATATCGCGCTCGCCGGCCTGTCCGACCGGATGTCGATCACCCGGGCCGACGCCGCCGCACTCCCCTTCCCGGACAACGAGTTCGACGCCGCCATCGCCTTCGATTCGGTGCCCAACGCCCTGGACAAGCGCCAATGGTTCGACGAGATGTTCCGGGTCCTGCGCCCGGGCAGCCGGCTGGTGTACTCGGAGTACCCGGCGATCGCGGACCTGACGCCGACCCAGCGGGAGGTGTTGCGCGCCAATACCGTTCCGGATCCGCCGACCAGCATGGCCGCGGCCGTGGCGCCCGCGGTCGCGGCCGGATTCGAGGTGCTGGAGGAACTCGATTGCAGCGATCAGGTCCGCCGGTTCTACGGCGATTTCCTGGCCCGGCTCGCGGACCAGCGGGTGGCGTTGTCCGCGGCCTACGGAAAAGATCGGATCGATGCCTTCCAGTCCGGCATGACGACCATGTTCGAACTCTGCCGCGAAAAGATCGGCTACTACCTGATTGTGTGCCATAAGCCCGCGGCTCCAAACTAGATGAAACAAGGAGTGTGACCGAGCGTGTCCGAGATCCGACGACGGCTGCTCAAAAAGACCACGCAAGCAGATCACACCCCCGCGGAACCCCGCGCCACCAAACGCCTACCGATCGGGGTGTACGTCCTCGGGATCAGCGTATTCGCCCTGGGCACTTCGGAATTCATCGTGTCCGGGCTGGTCGATCAGATCGCCGGCTCGCTCGGGGTTTCGGTGCCCCAGGTCGGGCAGCTGATCACGGCGTTCGCGATCGGCATGCTGGTCGGCGCGCCCACGATGGCCGTGCTGACCCTCGGACGAGACCGCAAGACCGTGCTCCTCGGCGCCATGATCGTCTTCTGCGTCTCCGACCTGCTGACCGTGATCCCGGTCTTCGGCCTCATGTTCACCATGCGGGTGATCGCGGCCATGGCCTGCGCGACGGCCCTGACCGTCGCCCAGGTGATGGCCGTCGCGCTCGCCGGTCCCGGCCGGATGCCGCAGGCGATCGCGGTGATCCTCGGCGGCATGACGCTGGCGAACGTGGCGGGCGTACCGCTCGGCAGCCTGGTCGGCGCGCTGTTCAGCTGGCAGGTCATCTTCGTGTTGATCGGCGTGATGAGCGCGATCGGGGCCACGCTCGTCTTCTTCTTCGTGCCCAGGCTGCCGCGCGACCGCGGCCCCGAGGTCGGGCTGCGCACGCTGGTCGGCCGCGAGCTGCGGTCACTGGTCCAGGTCCGGGTTTTCGTCGCCCTGGCCACCACGGTGCTGTTCGAGACCGCCCTGTTCAGCGTGTACGCCTACGTCCAGCCGCTGCTCACCGAGGCGAGCGGTTTCAGCGTGCATCAGGTCCCGATCGTGCTGTTCCTGTTCGGCGTCGGGTTGTTCGCCGGCAACACCATCGGCGGCCGGCTGGCGCAGTGGAACGCGATGAAAAACGTCATCGGCAGCCTGATCGCGATGATCGTCATGATGCTGGTGCTACGCGCCGTCGTGCATCACGGGATCGCCGCGGCCGCTGCGGTCACCATCCTCGGCGTGTGCGCGTTCTCGATGACCGCCGCGCTCAGCTCGCGGGTGATCGGTTTCGCGGTGGGAGCGCCGACCCTGGCCGTCGCAATTGTCATGTCCGCCTTCAACATCGGCAACGCGATCGGTCCGGTGATCGGCGGCGTCGTGATCGCGCACGCGGAGATCACCGACGTGATCTGGGTCGGCGCGATCATCGCCTCGCTCGCGCTGGCCACCGCATTCGTCTCCGTCGCCATCGAACGCAGGCCGGAGTTCATCCCGGCTCAGTGACGGCCGCCGGCGCCGGTGGCCGAGGCCACCGACGCCCGGGTCGTCTACTTCGAGCCGGCCGTTGCGCGCCGGGCGGCGACGGCGCCGCGCACCTCGTCCGAGATCAGGTCGTCGATCATCGCGACCGCGACCTCGGCCCCCATCGCCGCGGCGCCGATCAGCTGTTTGGCCGGATCCGCGACGTTTCCCGCGGCCCAGACGCCCGGCACGGCGGTGCGGCCGGTGGCGTCGGTGGCGATGTAGTCACCGATTCCGCTCGGGTGCGCGGTCGGGGTCAAGCCGAGCGGGGCGAGCAGGCCACCGCGCGCGGAGAACCGCGGACCGCAGACGAGCGCCTCCAGCTCGACGAGCTCGCCGGAACCCAGCTGAACGCCGGTCAAGCGATCGTCGGTGATCTGCAGGGCGACCACCTCGCCGGGGATGATCTCGATGTCGCGCGCGGTCAGCTCCTCGACCTCGGTGTCGCTCAGCGCCGGCCCGGTGTGCGACAGGAAACGCAGCCGCGGGGACCACTGCCGGAACAGCGTGGCCTGGTGCATGGACATCGCGGTGGTGGACAGCACGCCGATGACCTGATCGCGCACCTCCCAGCCGTGACAGAAGGGGCAGTGCAGCACATCCCGGCCCCAGCGCTCGGCGAGCCCGGGAAGCTCGGGCAGGTCATCGGTGAGACCGGTCGTGACCAGCAGGCGGCGGCCGCGAATGGTGCCGGAATCGGCCACCTCCACGCTGACGCCGTCCTCCGCGGCCGTCACCCCCGTCGCCACGCCGGTGACGAACTCGACGCCGTACGGCGCTACCTCGGCGCGACCCGCCGCGAGCAACTCCCCCGGCGGCATGCCGTCCCGGCTCAAGAACCCGTGCATGTGCGCGGCGGTGGCATTGCGCGGCTGGCCGCTGTCCACGACGACTACCGAATAACGCGCCCGGGCGAGCATCAACGCGGCGCTCAAGCCCGCCGCGCCACCGCCGACGATCACTACATCGCAGTGATATCCGGATTCTCGGATGGTCACTCCAGCCTCCTGTAGTAAGATAGGTATACAAGATGATAGCATTCGCCACTGATCGAGTATCAGCAGCACTCCACCATCCGGTTCGAATATACGGCGGTAACGCGATGCCCAGTGCACTTAGAACAAACAAACTCCGCAGATTTTTCGGCGCATTAGATGCCGACCAGGACGGCGTCATGGACGAGGTCGATGTCACGGCGCTGGCCCAGATGTGGTGCGACACATACGAACTCCCGCCGGGATCGGCAGCGTGGAGCAGAATTCATCGACAGGCCCACCGAATGTTCCGGGATATTCCCGGATCGGTGGACGCGGACGGCGCAAAAAGGGTGACCGTCGACGAATGGGTGATATGGGGCGATCATCCGGAATTTCCGGAATTCGTCGAGAATGGCGCCATACCGTTCAGCATGGCGGTGTTCGACGCCGCCGACAAAGACCAGGACGGGCGAATTACCGCGCCGGAAATGATGGCGGCACAGATCAAAGGCGGAATGTCCGAGCAGGAGACGAACAAGGCCTTCGCCCTGTTGGATGCCGACGGCGATGGATACGTCACCGCGGACGAATACGTGCTGGCCTCCAGAGAATTCTGGCTGAGCGACGATCCGGCCGCGCGAGGAAATCACATCGCCGGCGAACTTTAACCCATCAGGCCGTCGGGGCGCGCCTGCGATGCACGGTCATCGGAAGCGCGTCCACCGGCATGGTGACCGCCGGTTTCGGCCGGGGCTGATGTCCCGGCACGGACACCAGCCGCCAGCGCGCGGCGATCGTCGCGAGCACGATGATCAATTCGGCCCAGGAGAACGTCTCACCGATACAGCCGTGGACGCCGGCGCCGAACGGCATGAACGAATTGCGCTGTGTCGCGGTCAGGCGATCGGGTAGCCAGCGGTCGGGATCGAATCGCTCCGGGTCGGCGAAGATCTCGGGATTGTGCATGAGCGCGTAGAAGCTGTAGAGAACCGCCTCATCACCCGGTATGTGGTAGCCGCCGAGTTCGGTGTCCTGGGTCGTCTGCCTGGTTTGGAAGAAACCCTGGGTGCGCACGCGCAGCGTTTCGGTGAGCACCCGGCGGGTGTATTCCAACCGGGCGACGTCGTCGAAATCGGCTGCCCGGCCATCCAGCACGCGGTCGACTTCCTCGTGCAACTGCCGCTCGACATCCGGATGGGTGGCGATCTCGTGGAAGACCCACGCCAGCGTATTGCTGATCGTGTTGCTGCCGGCGATGAAGAAGGTCAGCACCTCGTCGTGGATCTGCTGATCGCTCATGCTCGGTTCGCCGTCGTCGTCGCGGGCGAACAGCATCATCGACAGGAGATCGCCGCGGTCGACGCCGTCGGCCCGATACTGCCGGATCGTCTCGTGAATGGTCCGCCGCAGATAAGCCTCCGCCTCCCGGTACCGGCGATTCGCCTGGGTCGGCAGCTTGGTCAGCAGGCCGGTGGCGTCGGTCATCCGCCGGAACAGCCCGCCGAGCACGGTTCCGGTGGCGTCCATGAACTTGCGCTGGTCCAGCGAGGTACCGGGCGCGAAGATCACCTGGGTCACATTGGCCAGGGCGAGTTCGTCCATCACCCGCTCGACCCGGAGGGTCTCGCCGTCGGACCAGGCGTCGGCCGTCTTCGCGGTCAGTCCGCTGATCAGCGAGCAGTAATGGACGATCCGGTTGCGGTGGAACGCGGGCTGGAGCAGCCGACGCTGGCGCCGATGGAAAGCGCCGTCGGAGATCCCGAGGCCGTTGCCGAACATGACGCGGAATCGTTCGGTGATCGGGCCACCGCGGGCGAATATCTCCGGTGCGCGCATGATCTGCCGCATCAGGTCGGCGTCGTTGACCACGTACATCGGCCGGCGGCCGAGGCGGATCACGGTCACCGGATCGCCGGACTGCAAGGAGAGCAGCAGGTCACCCGGACTTCGCTTCATCTCGAGCCCGTGGCCGAGGAGCGGCTTGCCGCCGGGCGTGAGCGCCGGCTGTCGGGAAATAGTGGTCATCGGTTCGCCGCCTTCTGGATCGGGCCGCGCGGGCTAGGCATCGCCGTGCGCGGTGTGGGCGGCGGACGGCACGGTGGCGAGCACCTCGCCGGTTTCGAGCAGCGCCTTGAGGTTGTTCATCAGTCCGGGCCAGCCGCCGCTGCCCTCGAGCTGGCCGCTGATCGCCTGATACATGACGCTGCCCGGCTCGAAACCGTCGTGGGTCACGACCAGATGCACCTTGCCGTCGCTCTCCGGTTCGAGATCGAAGGTGACGTGGGTGCGCGGTTCCTGGACGTACTTCGCGAGTTCCTCGGCGGTCCAGCCGAAGAGCATGGCGTGCGCGGGTTGCAGCAGGTGCCAGCTGTAGGACAGCAGCCGGGGCGGATCCGCGGCCAGCACGACCTGACCCAGATCCTGGAATTCCTCCTCCGGCATGTTCTGCCATTTCACCGGTGACCCCACTCGCCAATCGGATTGCATGGCCACGCCGAACCAATATCGGCGAGTGAAGTCCGGCTCGGTGAGTGCCGCCCACAGCTGTTCGGGTGTCGTCGCGATGTGTGTCGTGTAGGTGAATTTCATGATGTTCATCCTTTTTCACTTCGATACTGCTGTACAACGAATCGGTTGTCGGCGGCAACCGCATCGCGACGTCACCCGCTACCGTTCAACTCACCTACGAGTTTTTGCGATCCGAGCGGTTACACGTTCGGCGGGTGCTCGTCTTGCGTGAGCCCGAGTGTGACGTCGTGTTCGAGGGCTGCTTTCAAACCGCTGATGAAGTACGCGAATCCGGCCGTGGAATCCCGGACGGCGTCGACCTGGGCTTGGAGGTCGCCGCTGTATCCATTCTCGGTGATATGCAGATATGTGGTGTCGTTTTCGTACGGAGTCAACGAGAATTCGACCGTGGTCGGGTGGTCGGGATTGTAATTATCCCAGGTGAATTGGATCCTGCTGTCGACGTCGACCTTTTCCACCCGAGCCGTGCGGGACGCGCCGTACATTTCCCATTCCCAGGTGAGTTCGGCGCCCTCCTCCATCCGGCCGCTGCTCTTCGTGTACCAGAATCTGGTCGTTATCGCGGGGTCGACCAAGGCCTCGAAGACGTCGTGCGGTGGACGACGGATCAGCATGCGGACGTCCACGGACGGTGGCTGGATCGGCTGCGGCGCAACCATAGTGTCTCCTGTTCACTGATGAGATTCGGTAAATCTTTCGATAGTAGTTCGGAGTCACAATAACTGCGGATGGGTGTCGTTGTGGGTCATTCGAGCATGTCAACGACCCTTTCCATCGAGCCACAGGTTGGTCAGATCGCCGTTGAGCACCGGATATGGCAGCCAGTTCCGCACGGTCGTGGCATGGAACCAGTACTGGTGCGCGAAGAGCACCGGCACCACCGCGGCGTCCAGCAGCACCTCGGCCTCCATCCGGCGGAAGAGTTCGCCCGCCCGGGTCTCGTCGGCCGAAGTGAGTGCGGCGCTGAGCAACTCGTTGACCTTCTCGTTGCGATAGCGGCCGAAGTTCGAGCCCCAGTCACCGTCCTCGACCACGCCCCGGCTGTCGAACAGGGGTTGCAGATAGGTTCTGGCGTTGTTGCCGTACCAGTCCGGTTCCCAGCCGGTGAGCGCGATGTCCCAGCTCTTGCGCGTGCCCGAGGCGGAGAAGTAGTCCGAGAACAGCTCGTTGATCGAGACCCCGACCAGCTCGACGCGGATACCGGCGCGGGCCATCGCGACCTTGACCGCCTCGGCCGTCTCGGGGTGAATGTCGCGGTCGCGGAACACCAATCGCAGGGTGAGCCCGTCCGGATAACCGGCGTCGGCGAGCAACTGCCTGGCCAGTTCCGGATCGCCGTGGCCGCCCTCGGTCGCGTACGGGCGAAATTCGCGGTGCGCGGTGCACAGCGGGGGCAGGATCTGGTCGGCGATGTCGTTCAGCCGCGGGCCACCCCAGACCTGCGACACCGCGGCCTTGTCCACCGCGTACTGCAACGCGATTCGGACCTGTCGGCTGGCCAGAACTGGCTGCTCGAAGTTGACCAGGATATAGGGACTGAACAATCCGGCCGGATATACCTCCAGCCGCGGATCATGGGTGCCGAGCAGCGGCGGGAGTTCCTCGGTGAGCGGTTGAATGTCCCACAGCATGTCGGCCGCGCCGGTGGCGACCAGATCGTGGGCCGCGCGCTCGGACATCCCCTCGCGCACGACAATGGTGTCCACATGGGCGGCCCGCAGGCGATCGGACTTCGGTTCCCATGCGGGGTTGCGCTCCAGCACGATCCGTTCTCCCGGAACGTAATTCGTCACCTGGTACGGACCGTTCGAGGCCAGCACGCGGTTGAACTCGGGACTGCCGGGGACCACCTCGAGGTATTCGATCGGCGCCGGCGTGGCAAACGGCAGGGCGAGCATGTTCAGGAAGTCGGAGGCGGGATGCCGTGTGGTGAACCAGATCTCGCGGTCCCCCAGCGCGCGGACACCTCGAATCTCGGTGTGCTCGAGGCGATCCGCCAGGGCGTCGGCGGGCGTGCCCGCCATCGCGTTGCGGAACTCGAGCATGCCGTCGATCGTGCTCAGATAATAGGCCAGGCCGGGACTGCCGGCGAGCGGATGGGCCAGGCGCTTGATCCCGCGGACGACATCGGCGGCGACCAGCGGGCGGATGCCCGACGACGTGTTCCAGCGCAGGTCCTCGGCGAGGGTGAACCGGTACTGCGTGCCGTCCGCGCTGATCCCGCCGTTCGCCACCGTCGGCACGTCGATCGCCAAGTCGGGGACGATCTTTCCGGCCTCCGCGCGGCTGTGGCTCGCGACGGAGCCGACCAGCTGCCGGGTGTAGCCACGAATGATGCCGCGGGTCGCCGTGTGGTACGCCAGCGCGGGATCGAGATAGTCGACGTCGCCGGCTCCGACCAGGGTGAGCGTGCCGCCGCGCCGGGGCGCTCGATCCTCGGCAGAGCTAGCGCGAATCGTCGACTCCCACACCGCGACACCGCCTTTCCGTATCCGCCCCAAAGTATACTTCTATTACATATAGTGATCTAGTGGATCTTTCGGGACGGTCCGAATCAGGAGGTCAGAGCAATGAGCGGTGATCAGCCTCGCTACGGCGGCACCTTGCGTCTGTACGGACCAGGAAGCATGGACCATGTGGACCCGGCGAGCTCCTACTACATGCTGTCCGGGCAGATCATCAGGCTGTTCACCCGCCAGTTGTTCACCTATCGTCCGGTCGCGCATCTGCGCGACTGGAGCCAGGTGACGCCGGTGCCCGATGTCGCCATGGAAATCCCCACGGTCGACAACGGCGGTCTCAGTCCCGACCACCTGACCTATACCGTGCGCCTGCGCCGCGGGGTCTACTGGGACACCGAGCCGCCACGGGAGGTGAACGCGGCAGACTTCGTGCGCGGGTTCAAACGCATGTGCAACCCCGTGCTCCGGGCCGGCGCGATCCACTACTACACCAGCACGATCAAGGGCGTCGCCGAATACTGTGACGACTACGCCGCCGCCGTGCCCGACCGGAACCCGGAGCCCGCGGAGCTGGCGCGGTTCCAGAACACCCGCGATATCCCGGGGATCACCGCGATCGACGAGCGGACGCTGGTGTTCGAGTTGATCCGGCCGGCCCTGGATTTCATCCACATCATCTCGATGATGTTCGCGTCTCCGGCTCCGGCGGAGTACGACGATTTCGTCCCCGACAGCCCCGAATTCCGGCGGAACGTCCGGTCGCTGGGACCGTACCGCCTGACCCACTACAACCACGGCGCGGAACTGCGGATGGCCCGAAACCCGGTGTGGCAGCAGGGCACCGACCCGGTGCGGCACCAGTATCTGGACGGTGTCGAGGTCATCATGGAGAAGGCGACGCCGGAACAGGTCGGGCAGCGGATCAGGGGCGGACAGGCGGACCTGTCCTGGGCGTCCCCGGTCACCGAGGCCTACGAAGAGAATCCCACCGATCCGGGGAACAACCTCGGCTACGCGTTGAATCCCTATCTCGTGTTCAACACGGTCAGTCCGAACGCCGACGGCGCCATGGGCAAACCCGAAGTGCGCCAGGCGATCTCCTACGCGGTCAACAAGGCGGCGATGGTCGACATCTTCGACAAGCTGAGCGTCGGCACGGTGATGTGGCCCGCCCGCTCGGCCATTCCGCCGGGGAATTACGGCTACGAGGACTTCGACCTCTATGCGACCCCGGGCGATCGAGGCGCTCCGGAGAAGGCGCGGGCGCTGCTCGCCGCCGCGGGCTATCCGGACGGGCTGACGCTGACCATCGTGCATCGCGATGTGGACGCGAACCCCGAGGTCGCCGACGCACTGACCACCGACCTGGCCAAAATCGGCATCACGCTGCGTTCAGTCGCGCTGGGACACACCGATTTCTACCCGTTCCTCCGCGATCCGGCGAACGCGCGGGCCGGCGCCTGGGACATCTCCAGCCCGGCCTGGACGCCGGACTGGTTCGGCAACAACGGACGCGCCTTCCTGCAACCGATGTTGCAGACCAACGAGGTTCGCGGCACCGGCAACTACGGGTGCTACAGCAACCCCGACGTCGACCGCATGATCGACGAGGCGCTCTCCGCGACCGATCCGGCGCACGCGCACGCGGCGTGGCACGCGGTGGATCTCCAGGTGATGCAGGACGCGGCCATCGTGCCGATCCTGGTGCACGCACCGACCATCCCGCATATCAAGGGCGCCCGGGTGCGCAACGCGATCGCGATGCCCACCATCGATCGCTGGTTCGACCTGTCCAACCTCTGGCTCGACACCGCCGAATGAGCATGCCCGGCAACGACTTTCCGGTGGACGAGCCGGTGGTCCGGGAGTACCTGCTGCTGGGGTTGCGCCTGGGCAAGCTGATCGACGGTTTCGTGGACTGCTGGTTCGGCGATCCGCGGCTCTCGGCGCAAGTGGATGCGGAGCCGCCGGCCGATCCGGACGAGCTGGTCCGGCAGGCGGCCCGGCTGCGCGCCGAACTCCCCGACTCGGGTCTGCCCGACTCGCGACAGCGGTATCTGTCGGCGCAACTCACCGCGCTGGAATGTGCGGGAAACCGACTGTCCGGCAAGGACATTCCCTTCCTGGACGAGATCCGGCAGTACTTCGACGTGGACATCGCCCTCGGCGATCCGGGGCACTATGCGGACGCGCACGAGGCGATCGCGGAGTTGTTACCGGGTAGCGGCGGGCTGAACGAGCGGCTCGACGCGTACTACGAGCGCAATCGCATTCCACCGGCCCGCTTACAACAAGCCGTGCAAGCCGTTTCGGACGAACTGCGCGTGCTCACCCGGCAGCTGTTCGGCCTGCCGGCCGGCGAGCGCGTCGAATACGAAGTGGTGCACGGCAAGCCGTGGAATGCGTTCAACCGGTATCTGGGCGGCTTCCGCTCGAAGGTCGCGCTCAACGACGAGGCGGGGCGCGCAATCGCGGCCCTGCCGATACTCGTGACCCACGAGTCCTATCCCGGCCATCACACCGATCATTGCCTCAAGGAGGCCGGGCTCGTGCGCGAGCACGGACACACCGAGCAGCTCATCTCGCTGGTGAACACGCCGCAATGCCTGATCTCCGAGGGCACGGCCGAACTGGCGCACGTGGCCGTCCTGGGCCGGGGATGGGGCGAATGGACGGCGAATATTCTTGCCGCAGAAAGGATATCCGGCGACGGCGAGCTGGTCGAGCGGGTGCGGACATTGGTTCAGCGGCTGCTTCCTGCCCGCCAGGACGCGGCGATCATGTTGCACGATCGGGGCGCCGACGTCGATGACGTCACCGACTATCTCGAACGGTGGCTGCTGCTTCCGCGCGACCGGGCCGAGCACATGGTGAGCTTCCTGACCGACCCGCTGTGGCGGGCGTACACGGTGACCTACATCGAGGGAGCCCGGCTGGTCGGCGCGTGGATGGACGCCGGGCCGGCGAATCAGCCGGTCGCCGAACGGTATCGGAGTCTACTGCGGAAACCGTTGCTGCCCAGTGACCTTCAGCGCGATCTGGACGCGACGGGGGTGGCGCCGGCTAGCCCGCACTGATCCCGGGCACCGCGATCGCCCGCAGCTGCAAAGTGGTGTGGTCGCAATACCAGATCCGGCTACCGTCCCAGGTAAGTCCGGTCGGGTTGCCGGCGACATTGTAGGAAGCGACCTCGCGGCGGGTCTCCAGGCTGACCAGATTGATCATCGCGCCCTTGTAGTCGGCGTAAGCGAGGTAGTTGTCGGATACGGTGACGCCGGCTGGTGGAGAGTGCACCGAAATGGTTTCGATCAGGCGAAGTCCGTCGGTCGTGCGCAGATCGATCACCTTCCGATCCGCGTAGCCGAGCCACACCCCGTGCTGGGTCGCCTCGAGTCCGGACAACCCTTCGCCCGGACGGGGATTCGGCAGCTCGGTGACCGTCTCGCCGGAGGCCGGATCGATCACGCGCAATACGCGGTCGTCACCGACGACCTGGATCAACTGGCCACCCATCGTGGTCAGATCCGATCGGACCGCGGCACAGGGGATTCGGTGTTCGACGGCGCCGGTCGCCGGGTCGATCGCGATGATCTGGTTGAGTACGCCTTCGGAGAACCAGAGCAAATCACCCGACCAGGTCAGCCCGCACAGCTTCAGCGCGCGCACCGGGATGTCACGGACGGTTCCGACGGAAATCGGCATTACCCCTCCCCTCCTCGAGCGATCGTGCAGTCCAGCCGCCAGTCGGTGACCACCCGGGACCGGGCGGAGCCGGACGGCCGGTGCACCGTCGCCTGGACCGCGTCGCCGGCGGTCACCGGGGTGTGCCGCAGCGGCCAGATCCACACCGCCCAGTTACACCCTTGGTAGGAGGGAAAATTCGACAGCGAGACGCCATCGATGAGGTCGGCGGTGAAGAACCCCATGACGGCGTGCAGGTTTCCGGGCTCGGTGATCGACAGGCGCACTCGGTCCGCGATCGGCACGGCCGCGCTGAGCAGCCGCGGCGCGCGCTGGAAGAAGTGCAACTGTGCGCGTGGCTCGGCGAACTCCTGCACGGCGTCGAGCCGGAAGCCGTGGAAATCCTGCCCCCACATCCCCCAGCCTTCGTCGTCGAATTCGATCGCGGCGAGCGTCGTGGTCAGCTCGCGCGGGATGATCCGGCCGTTGGGCCGCAGGTTCTTTCGAGCGACGCTGTCCAGCACCCGCATCATGTTCTCTTCCGGGCCGAGATTGCCCATCATCTCCGAGACGATGACGTCGGCCTTGCGCGGCAACCGGACCGCGCGGGCGTCCCCCTGGATCAGGGTGAGCTGGTCCTTCAGGTCGTTGGTCGCGATGATGCGCTCGGCGACCGCCGCCATGTCCGGGTCCGCCTCGATCGCGTACACGTGCTCGGCGCCGTGTTTCAGCGCCAGCAGCGACAGCGCCAAAGTTCCGGCGCCGACGTCGATCACGATCGAGCCGGGCTCGACGGCCTGCGCGAGCGCCTGGTCGTAGGCGTTCATCCGCGGCCGGTCGGAAAGCATCACCTGGTGCATGAGCAGGATCAACGGATCCACAATGCCTCCCGCCGGTCGTGGGTGCTGGTCCCTCCCGTAAAACGCGGTGAGGGACCAGCTGGGCCGAACTATCGCTATTGATAACTCTAGGAAACTCACCCGAGCGGCCGGCGTCAAGCGACGACCGCTCGGGAGAGCCCCACCTACACGTTGACGGCCGCGTGCTCGCCGACAAACGAATCACGCATGACCAGGTTGATGCCCGTCAGCCTGGCCTTGACCTCGTCCGCCGTGGTGACCAGCGCGGTATCCGTGCCGTTCATCTGGAGCTCGGTCCCGGTGGCCTCCATGCTCCCCAGCTTGCCGAACACGTGCACCGGGTTCGTCGCGTACAGCGTCACGTCGGGCGTGACCAGCTCGAACTCGGTGTCGATGTGCAGTTCGCTCGGGTAGCGGATGCGGCTCAGGCTGTCTTCGTTGCCTTCGCCGAGCGTGCCACCGGACGGACGCGGGAAGCTCACTCGTAGCATCACGCGGCCGCCGAGGGCGGCGCAGTGGCCGGAGATCGCGATCCGCGAAATCTGGGCCAGCACACCGGAACCCTCGTCGTGCTTCTCCGGGCCGAACAGCAGGATCTCCGTGCCTGCCGCGTTCTTGTAGTCGCCGGCCAGGTCGACCGTGACCTCCTTGCCGCCCACCTCCAGCTTGGCCTGGCCCTCCAACGAGACCTGCATGATCATCGAAGGATCGACCAGCATGGAGATGCACGGCCCGGCGCTGGGCATGAAGAACATGCTCGGCGTGATGCCCACCGGCTCGTTGTCGTCGTTGGCGGGGTACCAGGCCTCGGGCAGGGTGGTTCCGCGAACTACGTTGGGCCCCACGATGACATCGAACGGACCGTCACCACGCGGCTTGCCGAGGTACGGGCCGGTCAGGGGCTTCTTGAACGGCGGGATATGGTCGACGACACCGTAGATGTCGATCACGTTGCGATGCGCCAGGCGCAGCGAGCTGGACTCCAGGATGCCGAACCGGCGAATATTGAACTCCGCGGGGAAGTTCTTTCCTGGCGTGATCTGGCGTACGTGACCGGTGTTCGGCAGGAACGGGTTGGACAGCACCTGGATGCGGTCGTCCAACTCGTAGCTGAATCCCTTGATGCCGACCTCGGGTGCCGAGATCAACTCGGTCTGGAACTCGGCGTAGCCCTTTTCGTCCACGTGGTGCTCGAACCCGGGCATGGGCCACTTGTTCAGTTGGACGAAGCCGGAGAGGTTGATGGTCTCCTTTCGTGCCGCGTAGTAATCCTCGCCGAAGGCCACGGTCGCGGCAGCAAGGATGTGCGGGCGGATCGGCTTCGGTTCTAGGTTCAGTGATTCATACGTCTCTTTGATGGCGCTCAATCCAGACACCTCCAGCGTCTGCGGTACTAGTGGGAACGATATCGTTAACTATATGTTTTTGAACCAATCTAGGTCAATGATACGAGCACTACCAAAAGGCGAAGAATCAAGATTTAATTTCCGGGCACCACTGAATTCATATCGACATATCGCACGCCTATACCGCGCAACACGTTTCATGCTGCGCGGTAGGTTTCCGGCGAAAATCAGGTCAGTGCGACTTCGTTATTTTCCTTGTCCTCGCCCGTTTTGGTGAGTTTCGTTTTGCCGGTGAAGGTGAACTTGGCGTCTTCGCCGGTGCCTTCGCCGTCCCAGCCTTCGACATCGACGAACACGGTCTGCCCGGGCCCGATCTCACCGAAGAGGATCTTCTCCGAGAGCTGGTCCTCGATCTCACGCTGGATCGTGCGCCGCAACGGACGCGCACCCAGCACCGGATCGAACCCACGCTTGGCCAGCAACGCCTTGCCCTGCTCGGAGAGCTCCATCGACATGTCCTTGTTCTTCAACTGGACACCGACCCGGCCTATCATCAAATCGACCATCTGCACGATCTGATCGGTCGTGAGCTGATGGAACACGATCACATCATCGATACGGTTGAGGAACTCCGGCCGGAAATGCTTCTTCAGCTCATCGTTGACCTTGAGCTTCATCCGCTCGTAGTTCGACCCCTGAATATTCGACTGCGTGAAGCCCAGCCCGACCGCCTTGGAGATATCGGAGGTACCCAGGTTCGAGGTGAAGATCAACACCGTGTTCTTGAAATCGACCGTCCGGCCCTG
>NZ_JBFAYV010000012.1:0-194796 GCF_040681495.1 Nocardia sp. NPDC051756
ATGGTACTGCACTCGACAGGGTGTGGGAGAGTAGGACACCGCCGGAACATCATTGCAGAAGACCCCCAACATTGTTGGGGGTCTTCTTGCGTTTAACGGAGTCTGTTGTCGGGTGTTCGACGGACAGACACCGCGAGGATCTGCGGCGATGCTGATCAGGTAAGTACTTCGGTGCTGCCGGGGGCGATGGTCAATGGGGTACAGCACTACTCGCGTGCACGCGGTCGTAACGGCGAAGACTCATAGACATCGGGGAGTCTCCCGATGTCCTTCAAGGAGACAGCATGCCGCTGAACCTTCCCTCTGCCACCACACAGAACCCTGAGCGGCCGGTGGCGTACTGCCCCGGGTTTCCGCTCGGCTTGCCGGCCACCCGTCCATCGCCGGCCGGCACGCGGTGAGCGCCGGACCAGGTCGGTCCGCATGCGTGCGGCTTTCCACGACACCTTGTCCCGGAATCGGCCGCGGTGTCCCGGGCCGGCCGGGTAAGGCTCGCGGGCTGCTCGGCGCGATTCTCCTGGTTGGGTTACTCGGAGTGGTGCCCATTGGCTTCGCGAGGGCTCAACCCAGTTCGGGGACGACAACGACCACTGCGAGTCCGGTCCCTTCGTCCTCCGCCGGGGTCTCGAAGACGACACCGCTCCCCGTGCCTTTAGGCACTTCGTCTGGCACCGAGGACGCCGAGCTCACCGCACCGAGCACAGCCGAACGTGGCAGCCGAATCGTCGTCGAGGGGCAAAACTGGTCGTGCTCGCCGGTGAATATCGATCCGGGCTGGTCGCCGCCGCTGCGCGCGATCGTCAATCGTGATGGTTCCTTCGAGGCCACTGTCGGCGTGCCCGCCCAGGCCGAACTCGGTCCGCGTTCGATATCGGCCTCGTGCGCATCCCCGTACAGGCAACTGAGTAAGCTCTCGGTCTCGGTCACGGTGGTGCCGGCGAAGGTGGTCATCAAACCCGACCCCATCACCGGAACAAGGCCCGACGTCTCGGTGATCGATGACGTGGAGACGCCGGCTACGGAAACAGAGCCTCCGATTGCGCAGCCCGTCAGAGACAATTCCGGGCCGGCTGTGAGTCTCGGACTCGTTGTCATCGGACTCCTGGCCGCAGCCGGTGTGGGGGTACTTGCCGGTAGGCGCGGGCGCATCCACCCGCCCGATCCGGCCCCGGACCTTGACCCGCGTCCACAACAGGTCCGCGTCCACGTCGTCGCGGATCCGGCCCCGTCGATCCGCATCCATGACATGCCCCGAGTTCCGGAGGTCCGTGTCCGGATCACGGTCGATGAACCACGGCTGAGTATCAAGGAGTTTCCCGCATGACGTATCCGGAATCGATCTCTGCACGAGTGGTGTTGTTCCAGGGTGCCGCACCTTCGGTCGGCGTGGGTGAGCTGGTAGAGGTGCTCCGCGCGAGAGAGGTCGGCGTCCTCGCGTTGCGCGGTGTGGCGGCCGTGACCGAGCAGTTGCGCGCGAACGTGCTGGAGAAGATCGCCGCGGCGATCGCCGGGCTGCTCGACATCGACCTCGGTGATGTCGCGCTCGCTGGGTGGGATCGATACAGCCGCCTGCGTGAGGCCGCGATCCGCACCGACCCATACGGGGAAGAGCTGGTCGAGCTCGTCACACACGAGATCACCCACCGCTACCGGCCGCGGCTCGAGATCATCGTCGACGCGGTCCCGGTCACGGAAATCGTGCTGGACGTAGTCATTGCGCTCCTGCTGCATCCACTGACAGCCACGGTGCGCAGCGGCGCGCTCGTCGCATTGGGCGGGGGTGAGTGCGCCGCCACGGTGTCGGTCGGAGTACAGGACGTAGGCCAAATCCTCCAACGCGAACGCACCCTCGTTGCGACCCGCATGATCGATCTGCATCGCCCGATGTCCCTGCTCGGCCACCCCCGCAGGCCGCCCACGGCATCGGGCGGTGACGGGCACGGCAGTGTTTTCCGGCCGCGACATTAGGGCGAAGGTGTAGGGGCGGAACACCGTTGACCGCGGCGGGCAAACCTGAGATGCCCACGTGGCTGGCCCCCGAGCCTGCGGACCGAATTATCTCTGCTCGGTTCGCGGGCGAAGGGCATAGGCGGGAACCAGTTGGTCCGGGACCCGGAGATCCGGCCGGCCATCGGCGTACTGCACGGTGAATGTCACCTTGCCCAGCCAATCGCCGTCCACGGTCGGCACCCAATGTGTGAGCAAACCCGGGCGCTCGCCGCGCATGATCACCCCTGATCCGTTGATGTGCTTCGGCGTGCCTGGATCGCGAATCACGATGGCGTCCAACCGAACCCATACCGGCTTCGGCTGCTCGACCGCCGTCCGGTAGTAGTGGCCCATCGCGTTCGGATACGCCAACTCCGGCTGGGTGCCCTCGGTACACTGTGGCTCATCGCTCGAACCCATGTTCGAATCTTAGCGGATGAGTATCCGCAAACCGACCGACCGGTAGTGCGAGTTGGCGCTGACCCGATCAGCAGATCGCTGCCCTGCGGAAGTGGCGCTCCTCCGGCGAGAAGTGCCTGGTCACGAAGCTCTCGATGAATATGTGGCCGAGGATGTCGAGAACGGCCTGTCAGCTCCGTCTTAGAGGTAGAGCGGCCGTCGTGGCCGCGGGACGAAGAAGGAGAACGCCGCGGGTCTTGACACCACCAGGGACCCGCCGGTCACACTCCGCACGTCAACCGACTAGAAAGGACCGCCGACATGGCCGTCGCCGAAGACCTCGACCGCGCAATCGACTCGCAATGGGATTGGGTCGCCGAGCAGACCCGAACCTACATGGCCTCGGGCGGCACCGAAGGGCACGAGAACGACGGCGTGTACATGCTCGTCCTCGCCACGACCGGACGCAAGACCGGGCAGCCGCGCCGCAACGTCCTGATCTACGGCCGCTCGGGCGACGATCTCGTCGTCGTCGCCTCCAATGCCGGCGCCGACGAAAACCCGGCATGGTTCAAGAATCTCCTGGACGATCCGAGCGTCGGCGTGCAGGCCGGCACCCACCGATTCACCGCTCGCGCCCGTGTCGCGTCCCCCGCCGAGCGTGCGACCCTCTGGCCTCAGATGGCACAGATCTTCCCCCTCTACGACGAGTACACACAGAAGACCGACCGCACGATCCCGATCGTCTTGCTCACCCCGGAGGCCGATCCTCGCTCGGCCGCCCACCAGTGACGACGTCCCGAGGGGAGGAAGCTTTCCGTGGCCCCCGAGTGGCAGATAACGGTGAATGTGTGAGCTGATCGACAAATTCGCCGTCGAGATTTCGACTACCGCCCGTGACCGGGGTGGGCGGGTCTCGATGATGTGTATTACGGGTAACGGACGACTTCGCCTGCCTCTCGTCAGTTGCTGAAATATCGGTGACGCGGTCTTCTTGATCTGTCAAAGGCGTAGCTGGACAACCTGGTCAGCAATTCGATCGCGAGGAGGTTACATGCGGTGGCGAAGAGAGCGGAGCATCTTCACCGATCCGCCCGTCCCGCTCGTGACCGAGCAACGGCGACGCGGTCTGGAGAGCGCGCGACGGGCGGCACGGGAAGCCCAGCAGTCGCTGATGTTGACGAAGAAGCAGCAATATCGGCGATATCGCCGCAGCGCCGGCGACGCCTATCTCGACTGGCCGCGCTGGAAGGCGGCGTATCTGCGTGAATACAACCGACGCATAACCCTGCGTCCTGCGCAGGCGCACCATTACATCGGCAGCAGCATGGGCGGCCCCTGAACCTGAACGAGACAGTCTCGCGTTCGCGGGCCGGCGTAACCGTTTCGAACGACTAGGTCAGCGGGTCGAGCCGGCTTCCGGCGCGGGTCCATCTCTTGGTCAATTTGTCGCGCGCATCGGGTTCGCAATGCAGCAGCACCTGGAAGCCTCTCGATGCGGGCGGAGTGACCCCCGTTCCCGTTGAAACCAACCCTGACGGTTCAGCTAGTTCCTGGTGAATGGAGTTCAGGCTCCTGATGAGTGTTTCCAGGGCTGACTTGTCTTTGATCAGGACCGAGTCGGCATGCCACACCGCTACGGCATACCCTCGTGGGCCCGGGGGAAGCCACTCATCGAGATCGGTCATGCATTCATCGAAGGCATGCCAATTCTGCCCGAAGTACCAGGGGAACTGGAACGCCGCGGAGAACTCGGCGAACAGGTCTGCCGTCTTGGCCATCCGTGTGCCGCGGACATGCACGACTCGATATCCGGAGCTTTCCAACCGGCCTTCTGCACGGCCGAAGTCGTGGAGAGTAGATGCTACGACGGCGATCCGCAGTCCTGATGTGTCGTCCATTCGTCGGCTACCTCATTCGTTCGAAGGGGGAGGTTGCTCTCGCTCCTCGGCGAAAACGAAGCTGATCGCGACCTTGACTGTGGCGGAATCGCCTTGCATCTTGATCGCGCGCCGGCCAGCCCAGTGGCCCATTGTGGTTGGTATTGCTGGATTCCGAAGTAGGACACCGCTTGATTATCGGCGGGCCGCCTATGTCAGCCGGTCGGTGCAGACAAATGGGCGTGTCATGGGCTGCTCGAGTAGTTGGTGAGGTATTCGGCGAAATAGCGCAACCCGTGCCGACCGACGGCGGGCGCACCATGCCGCTACTCACTGAGTTCGAGCAGTAGTTTGCTGAGTTCGACGGGCATGGTGATCATGCAGTCGTGGCCGGTGGGGAGTTCTCGGATCTGGGCCGGGGAGCCGTTGGGTTGGGTGGCGGGGACGGGGCGGCGGGTGATGCCTGCTGGGGTGGCGCCGACGCAGTGGATGTGGGTGCGGGGGATGGGTTGTGCGGCAGGGTTGTTCAGGTGGGCTGGTTGCTGGAGGCAGCGTACGGGTTGGTCGGAGAGGATGGTGCGCAGCCAGGCTGTGTCCGCGGGGTCGGTGACGCCGAACAGGCCGAAGGGGGAAGGGTGTTCGGGGAGTGGGGGAATGCGCCAGCCGGTGCCGGAACTCGTGGCGAGGTCGATCAGGGTTTGGCTGATGGGTTGGACGTCGACGGCGGTTTCGCCGTCTTCCAGGACCATCGCGTCGAGGTAGACCAGGTGTCCGATGCGGTCCGGAATCTGGTTCGCCACAGATGAAATGACCAACCCCGCATAGCTGTGACCCACCAGAATCACCTCGCTGAGGTCCTGCTCGTCGATCAGCGTGACGATGTCGTCCACGTGCGTGTCCAGACCGACGTCGGGGCCGAGCAGATGCGCCTTGTCGCCGTAGCCGGTCAGTGACGGCGCGAGCACTCGATGCCCGGCCGACTCCAGCAGCGGAACCACCCGCTCCCAGCAGCGTCCGCTGTGCCAAGCGCCGTGTACCAGCAGAAATGTTGACATGGTTGGAACGATCTCCTTTGCCGAGCACGCCAGCAGGCTGACGGTCACTATCCATAACTCGGTACTCTTTGAGAACCATGACCAATGGTGATCGCTGGACTTGTCCCGGGCAATAAGGCACTTTTTGGTGCTCGGGTTCCTTGGAGGTAACCAATGACCGAGCCGGACAACGCATGCCGCGCCCGGGTGGTGCTCGGCATCGTCGGAGACAAATGGTCGCTGCTGGTCGTGCGCAATCTCCGCAACGGCCCGCGCCGGTTCACCGAACTCAAACGTGACATCGACGGAATCAGCCAGCGCATGCTCACCGTCACCCTGCGCAGCCTGGAACGCGACGGAATCCTGACCCGCACCGTCCACAACGTCATGCCGCCGAACGTCAGCTACGAACTCACCCCGATGGGTGTGACGCTGCGCGAAGCCACCGCCCCCTTGCTCGAGTGGAGCATCGCGCATCTGGAGCGCATCGATGCCGCCCGCGCCGAATACGACGGGCGCTAGGTGGTCGTGCTGGTGGCCGCTAGTTGGGCTGTGCACTGTTTGCGCACTTCGGCCTCCAGCTCGGCGGCCGGCCTGCCCCATCCGGCTTGCCACTCGTCTTCGATCCAATACAACTGGCCGAGTGGGAGGTGCGTAGCAGCGCTGTCATAGTTGGTTACCGCGAGAACTTCGGTGA
Organism: Nocardia sp. NPDC051756; assembly: GCF_040681495.1. Classification (NCBI taxonomy): domain Bacteria; kingdom Bacillati; phylum Actinomycetota; class Actinomycetes; order Mycobacteriales; family Nocardiaceae; genus Nocardia; species Nocardia sp. NPDC051756. The sequence goes on from NZ_JBFAYV010000012.1 coordinate 6,000, forward strand.
CTTTCTGTCCGACTTGCCGCTCATCGAGTTGCCCGGACAGACATCGCCAGGCCAGGTCGCAGAAGAGTACGTTCGTGGCGTCGATGTCGTTGGCAGGCAAGGCGATACCCATCTCGGCCATTGCCTCCGGTAGGAGATCGCCGACCGCGCGCGGGTCGCGCTCGTTCAGGCCGGCCAACTCGCGCAGCGCCGGGCCATCGTGGCCCTCGACGAGCCATTGCGCCGCCCACCAGGGCAGTTCATCGGGGAGGCTGCCGAGCACAAACCAAGCGGCAAGCAGGTGTACGTCGGGAGCGTGATCACGGTCGTATGGTTTCTCCATCGTTCGGGCTCCCTCCTTCGCCATTACTACGCGTCGAACCAAGTCTGGTCTCTACTCGCGCCAACGACCGAACCGGTCAGGAACGTTCGCGTGCCGTGGCGGCGAGCGAGCCGAGCAACGTCAAGGCTTCGAGGCTGGGGGAGCCGGGGTCGGCGTGATAGACGACCAACGCTTGCCCCGGACTGGAGCGAACGTCGAAAGTCTGCATTGTGAGGGTGATCGGGCCGACGGCGTGGTGGGCGAAACGCTTGCTCTCCAACGCTTTTCCGCGCGCATCGTGGGTGGTCCACAGTTCGGCGAATTCGGGGCTCCGGTCGAGCAATTCGGTGAGCACCTGTTGGATTCGCGGATCGTTGGGCGCCTCGCCGTAGCCGAGGCGGAAGCCGGCGACGGAATTGCGGGCGACGATCTGCCAATCGACGTAGAAGGTTTTCGCGGCGGGGTCGGTGAAGACGACATGCATCAGATTGCGGGAGTGGGTCCAGTCGTGGAACAGCGCGTCGGCGATCTCGTTGGAGGCGAGGACGTCGTAGGCGCGGTTGTAGACGATGGCGGGGTTGTCGGGCCACGCGTCCATGAGCTGGAGCAGGCTCGGATCGACGCGGACCGGGACGGCGGCCGCGAGGGCGCGCGGACTGAGTCCGGCCAGCCGGAACAGGTGCCCGCGGCCGTCCTCGTCCAGGCGAAGCGCGGCGGCCAACGCGTCGACGACCTGCGCTGATGGACCGCGTTCACGTCCTTGCTCGAGCCGGACGTAATAGTCGACGCTGAGTCCGGCCAGCAGCGCGACCTCTTCGCGGCGCAGGCCCGGTACCCGCCGGAGTCCGGTGGTCGCGAGGTTCACCTCGTCGGGCCGGACCTGTGCGCGGCGGGCGCGCAGGTAGTCGCCTAGCTCGGTTGGTGCCATGTCCGCATCGTAGGCCGGATCGCGACGCCGTCCCTGGGTGCGTTACTCCCACGAGAACGGCTGCCTGCCACCGCGACCACGGTCCGGACACGCTGGGCGACGTGGAGAACAAGCAAAGCGAAACCATGCCCATCCCGGCCGGCTGGGATCTGACCGGCCGGGTCGCCGTCGTCACCGGCGCGGCCCGCGGCATCGGCCAGGCCACCGCCACCCTGTTGCGTGCGCGGGGCGCGCGGCTGGTCGTCACCGACCGCCTCGACGCGGTCGAGCAGCTCGCCCAGCCCGACCCGGAGCACGTGGCCGCCCTCGTCGGCGACGTCTCCGACGAGGAATTAGCCCGCGCCACAATGGAATTGGCGGTCGAGCGGTTCGGGCGGCTCGACATCCTGGTCAACAACGCGGGCCGCACCTTGAACAAGCCGATCACCGAAACCAGTGTCGAGGAGTTCGATTCGATCCTCCGAGTCAACGCGCGCGGCAATTTCGTGCAGGCACGCGAGGCATTTCGCGTGATGGAGCAGGGCAGTGGCGGAGCCATCGTGTCGATCGCGTCGGTCTCCTCGGTCGTCGCCTTCGCGACCCAAACCGCGTACGCCGCCTCGAAGGGCGCGCTGGCCCAGATCACCCGGGTGCTCGCAATTGAGGGCGGGCCCAAGGGGATTCGCTCCAACGCCGTGCTGCCCGGGGTGATCGACACCGACATCATGGAGGGTGTGGTCGACAACGGACGCGAGATGCTCGCCTCGTTCGGGTCGGCGCATCCGATCGGCCGGATCGGCAGGCCCGAGGAGATCGCCGAGACCGTCGCGTTCCTCTGCTCCGACGCGGCGAGCTTCATCACCGGTGCGCTGTTGGCGGTCGACGGCGGATGGACCGCTCAGTGACCGGACGGCTCGCGGGCAAGGTCGCGCTGATCACCGGCGCGACCGGCGGCATCGGTCTCGCCACCGCGGAACTGTTCGCCCGTGAGGACGCGCAACTGGTCGTCACCGACCTCGACAGCGCCGCGGTCGAGGCGCTAGCCGCGCGACTTCGGACCGACGATGCCGATGTGATGAGCGCTGAGCTGGACGTTTCCTCGGCCGAACAATGGACGCGGGTCATCGAGTCGACCCGCCGGCGCTTCGGCGGTCTCGACATTCTGATCAATGTCGCAGGCATCGTGGACTGGACGGGGATCGAGGACGCCGAGCAGGACTCCTGGGATCGCGTGATCGCGGTCAACCAGACCGGAACCTGGCTCGGCATGAAAACCGCCATGCCGCTGCTGCGCGCATCCGGCGCCGCCTCGATCGTCAACACGTCCTCGGTACTCGGCCTGATCGGAAGTGGCGGCGCCGCTGCCTATCACGCGTCCAAGGGCGCGGTCCGGCTGCTGACCAAGACCGCCGCGGTCGAATACGCGACCCGCGGCGTGCGGGTCAATTCCGTGCACCCGGGCGTCATCGCGACGCCCATGATCCAAGAAATCCTCGACGAACAAGGCGACGAGCAACCCGACATCGTGCGCACCCCCATGCGCCGTGCCGGCCTCGCCAGTGAGATCGCGTCCGCCATGCTGTTCCTCGCCAGCGCCGAATCCTCTTTCGTGACAGGCGCGGAACTGGTCGTGGACGGCGGACTCACCGCCCACTGAGGCCGGTGACCGACCCCGCCGAGCAGGCGGCGGGGTCCGGTCGCACCGACGGACGCGAAACTACTTGTCGGCAATGAACTTTCCGCCGACCGCGTACCCGTCGGCCGGGTACTCCTCGATCCAGACGTGCACCGACTCGGCAGGCGACTTGTACGCATCGACGAAGGCGTCGGTGATCCGGCGAACCAGCTCGCGCTTGGCCGCATCGGTCTTGGGCAGTTGCTGGACAATGACATTCGGCATTGCGATTCCCTTTCTCGGTGCCCGCTCATCGTGTCGAGCGGGCCTACCGACAAATCTGCTGCACAGCCAGGCCTTGTCCAAGAGCCGGTTCGCGCACGCAGCGATCACCGATCGTGATCGTCGAATTCGCAGGCGGCGAGCAGGATGTCCAGGGCGGGCGGCGGCCCGCACGACGAGGGCGGTTTCCAGCGAAAGTTCCGGCGCGGCAAGCGAACTGAACACCACCCTGGTGCTGCGGAGTTGCCGGGCATGGGCGGCGTAGACGACGGTCCAGCTGGTGTCCGAGCCGATCATCGCCAGGGTGTCCGACAGCGCCGAACTGACCGGTCCCGGCACCGGCTCGAATCCGGCCTCGTGACAGGCGTCGACGACGAGGTCGACCAGCGGTGCGTTGGCGCGACGTTCGGTGAGCCGCAACGGATATGGCGCGAGATCGGCCAACGCGAGTTCCGTGGCGCCGGCCAGCGGATGCCGGGCCGAGATCGCGACCAGCAGCGGGTCGTCCCACACCGGGATGCGCCGCAGCGCGGGGTGATCGATCCGGCCGCGGAGGAACGCGGCGTCGAGCCGTCCGTCCAGCACCTGTTCGACGCGCATCCGGGTGGACGCGGACACCGTCTCGACCCGTACCTGCGGCGCCAGGCGTTCCATGATGCGATCGAGATGATCGCCCAGCCCGGTGCTGGTGCCCAGGCGCAGCGTCGCGCCCGCGACGAACCCGGTGATCGACGCCTTCGCGCGGGCGGCCGCGGCCAGCGCGTCGCGCGCGCCGGGCAGGAAGTGCGCGCCGGCGTCGGTCAGCACGACCCGGCGCGGCGACCGGTCGAACAGTTCGACGCCCAGCTCCCGTTCCAGCTGACGAACCTGCTGGCTGACCGCCGATTGCACAATGTGCAGCCGCTCGGCGGCCCGCCCGAAGTGCAGCTCCTCGGCGACGGTGACGAAGTACCGGAGTTGACGCAATTCCACTGGCTCGACCCTACGGGCCGGGATGACCGCGCCGCCGCCACGCCTCGGTCATCGGTTCGACGGGTCCAGCGCGGTCGCCCGGATGGCATCGGCGACGGCCCGGAAATCCTTGCGCAGAATGTGCGAGTGATTGCTCGGCACCTTCGCGCTGACCTGGATGTTCGGGTTGCGATCGAGCACAGGGTCGAGCGCGGCGCGCGCCGCTTCCATCTCCTCCTCGCCGCCGCCGAGGTTGGATCCGGTGGCCAGGACGTAGCGCATCGGGCAGGTCACGTGGTCGAGGACCGGGGCGAGCGCGGCGTGCAGCTCGTTGGCCTCGATGTTGATGTCGGCGTGCTGCTCGGCGGACATGCGCGCGGCCAGGCCGAGCGGGCGAGCCAGCGGGAGCAGGAAACGCATCTTGTGGAACAGCTTCCGGATTCGCTCGCGGCCTTCCTCGCCGGTCAGGCCGTAGGGCAGCGCGCCGTCCACCGACACCACGCCCAGCACGCGATCCGGGTTGCGCTCGGCCCAGTGCGCCGCGAGCAGCGCGCCGTAGGACCAGCCCACGATGATCGGCCGGTCCACGCCGGTCGCCGCGAGCACCGCGTCGATATCGCGCAGACAGGCTTCGAAGGAGTAGTCCGCCGACTGCTTCGACTTGCCGCGAGCCCGTTCGTCGAAGCTGATGTGGCGGTATTCGCTGCCGAGTTCGGCGATCACCGGCCGCCACGGGCGCTGGTCGGCGTAGGAGCCGTTGAGGTAGATGACGGCCTGGCCGGGGCCGCGGGTGTCGGTCACCGACAGTGCGGTGTCGTCGACCGGCACCATTCCGGTCCAGGTCGAGGTGGTCGAGGCGTTCGCTGTGTTGGTCATGGAAGTACTGTCGCGGGCCCGGCTGATACCGGCCTGACGCTGACCTGACACGGCGACTGACACCGTTCGGGACGTTTAGAAGGGCGCGGGCACGTCGATGACGAGTTCGGACGGGCTGGGGTTCGTGCTCACCTGGACCGCGACCCGGCCCGAACCGGGCAGGGTGAAGAAGGCGGCATTCCAGCCGTAATGACCGTCGTGCTCGGTGGTACGGGTCTCGGTGATGCTGGCGCCGGAATCCAGATTGCGCATCGTCACCGTCGTGGAGACCTGGCAGTCGTTTCCGCCGCCCGGTGCGGCGGACAAGGAGCCGAGCGGATTGTTGGCGGCGTCGGGCTTGAAATTCACCGTCACCCTGGCCGAGCTGTCGATGAAACTCGCGAACTCGCGGGCCTGCTGTCCCTGGCTGGCCGACACCTCGGCATTGACCGTTCCCGCGCATCCCGGGCCGACATCGGCGTGTGCCTCGTCGAAATGCATCGGGTCCGCGGACGCGGGCCCGGCGGATAGCGCGACGGTGACCATCGGCAGAATTGATATCGCCGCTACCTTCAGAATGCCTCGCATCATGACTCCCGTCCTCGGTGCATTCGGTGTAGATACAGCTATTATCCAGCAAAGCTTCAAGCTAGCAGAGCTGATCGGACGCCATCAACTGGTGCGAGGTACCGAAGGCGTCACGACGAGCTTGCCGGTGGCCTGATTGTTCTCCATGTATCGATGGGCCGCGACGATATCGTCCAATTCGAAGATGCGGTCGATAGTTGGCCGATAGTTGCCCGCCTCGACCTCGTCGATGATTCGCTGCAATACCGTCGCGTTGCCCGTCAGGCTGTTGCTGTGGAATGCGGTGAGCTTGGTGGCGGACGGGATCATCGCTATCGGTTCGAAGTCCTGGATCGACCATCCGCTCAGCGAGCCGGCGATACAGACCGTTCCGCCGGGACGGACCAGGTGCAGGGAGTTCACCGCGGTTTGTGCTCCGACCAGGTCGAGGACGTAGTCCGGGCCCTCGGGCCAAATCGCGCCGAGCCCCGCCGCCAGAGTTGTGCCGTCGTCGACGAGTGCGTGGTCGACGCCGGTCAGTACGGCTATCCGGTCCGGTCGACGAGTCGTCGCGGCTGTTTCGACACCCTGCGCGGACGCGATCGACGCGGCCGCCTGTCCTACCGACGAGGTCCCGCCGCGAATCAGCAGCCGTCCATTTCTTGCGATGCCCAACGCGTCCAGCGCGCCATGCGCCGTCAGATATGTCTCGGGCAGGGCGGCCAGTACGTCCCAGGGCAAGGTCGAATTGATCGGCATCAGTAAGGAATTCGGCAACAACGCATACTCGGCGTAACCGCCGTCGAATGCCCGGCCCATCTCGCCCATCACCGCCGCGACTGTCGTCCCTTCCGACAGCCGAGAATCGGTCGAGGCAGCCACGATGCCCACGCATTCGATCCCGAGCACGCGCGGGAACCGCACGGTCGGGGAATGTCCCTGCCGGGTCCGCAACTCCGAACGGTTCAGGCCCGTGCCTTTCACCTGCACCAAGCTCCAGCCCTCGCGAACCTCCGGCACCGGCAATTCGCGGAGTTCCAGTACCTCCGGGCCGCCGGCGCCGACACATACCGCGGCTTTCATCGTCTTATCGCGCATGCAGTCACTCTCGCGACCAGATGGTGCGGTGGGCCACCGATAGGATGCCAAGTTATGCCCGTTGGCCGCCAAGCTCCAGTGCTGTCCCGGCTGTGGCCTTCAGGCGGTGCTCATCTGTGGCCGTCGGGCGGAACCAGCTCGGTGCACTCCCATGCGCGTGGACATCTCGTCTACGCCGCCCGTGGCGTCATATCGGTGCATACCGAACGCAGCACGTCGATCGTGCCGGCGAATCGAGTCGCGTGGACTCCGGCCGGGGTCACGCACTATCACCGTGCGCACGGTGACACCGATATGCGGATCGAATTCCTTCCTGGTTCGCTGGCCAGGTCTGTACCGGATCGTTCTGCGGTGTTCCTGGCGTCCGATCTGGCCCGCGCACTGCTGCTGAATCTCACCGGCCCGCGCAATGACGACCGCGACGACGACCGTGCCGCCCGCGCTCGACTGCGACGCGTGCTGGTCGACGAACTGCGCGAGGCGGACGAGCAGCCGCTGCAACTACCGGAACCGCACGACGACCGGTTGCGCGCCGTCGCGCAGCTGCTGTACGAAAATCCCTCGGACAACACATCATTGGCCGAACTCGGGCACGCGATCGGGGCCAGTGGCCGCACACTCAGCCGGCTCCTGCGCAACGAACTCGGTATGACCTTCTACGAGTGGCGCACCCAGTTGCGCATCTATCACGCACTCATCCTGCTTGCCGACGGCCATGACACGACTCGGGTCGCCCATGCGTGCGGGTGGGCGAACCCGAGCGGTTTCATCGCGGCGTTCACCAACATCATCGGCACTACGCCTGGTCGCTACCGTGCTGCGGGTGCCTAGCGGAATCCGGCGGAGGAGAGAAAATGTCCAGCGGCAACGGAACCAGAAGGGTACAGCGGCTTTCGGCTTGCCGGACTGCCGAACCACTGGCCGGTGGCACGCTCGAACTCCACCCGGTCAGGGTCGCGATCACCGACCCAGGCGACGACGCCGTCAGGTCGGACGAGCACGGCACCTGAGCCGAGATCGTCTCGCGCCGGTCCGGCCACATATCGAATCCGCCTGTCCCGGAGCATCACTGAATCGTGCAGCGACCGGTCGCCGGTGAAATCGAGCACGACGCCGCGCCCGTCGTGCATCAGTTCGCCGAGACGGGTGCCATCCTCGAGCCGAAACTCCGGGGCACTGCGGCCGACCAGCGGATGCTCGCTACCGAGGTCGTAACGGATCGACGAGCCCGACAACTTCTCGAACACATACGTTGTTCCATCCCGGGTCCCGAGCAGGTCGCGAACCACCTGCTGCACCGCGCGCCGATATGGATCCGGCCGCATGACCGCCGCCTGTGCACGCGACCAGTCGAGCGCCCAGGCGCCGATCGGATGACGCTCACGGGTGTAGGTGTCGAGCAACCCGTCCGGCGCGGACCCGTGCACGGTCGCCGCCAACTTCCACCCCAGGTTCATGGCGTCGCCGAGGCCGAGGTTGAGTCCCTGTGCGCCCAGCGGAGAGTGGATGTGCGCGGCATCGCCCGCGAGCAGCACCCGCCCCTGCCGATAGGTCGTCGCCTGCATCGCCCGATCGGTGAACGTCGAAGTGAGGTGGACGTCGGTCAGCGTGACATCGGTGCCGGATATCCGGCGCAGCACGGTCTGGAGATGGTCGAGCGTCGGCTGCCGCGCGCGATCGAACGCGCCGCCGTCGAAGTCCATCATGCCGATGTAGTCCTTGGCCGGAGTCCGGAGATACATGCCGGTCGGCGTCGGATTGAAGCCGGGGTTCAGCTTCTCCGGATCGGCGATGGTCGCGAGTGCGACGTAGCCGGTGAGCTGCGGTTCGGTGCCGACGAAGTCGAAACCCGCGAGCCCGCGCACGGTGCTGCGCCCACCGTCGCAACCGATGACCCAGCGTGCCGGGTATTCCTCCGCGCCCGCCCGCACGACCACGCTCTGCTCGTCCTGCGCGATAGCGGAAACCGCTGCGCCGCGGACGATCTCGACGCCGAGCCGCACCGCCCGCTCGGACAGCACCGACTCGACCGCCTCGAGACTCGTCAGCACGCCGTGCAGCGCCGGGCTCGGCAGCCGGAACGGCAGCGCGGTGACATCGACGTCGGCCGGATCGAGCATCATGCCGGCGAAATGACCGACGGCACGCGGGGCCGAAGATTCGTCGGTGCCGGGATCGACACCCGACGCCTTCGACAACGCGGGCAGCATCCCGCGGCGATAGAACATCTCGACCGAAGCAGCGGACAACCCGCGCAGGCCAACCGGATTCGCCTTGAACGGGGACCGAGGCTCAGCCTCCCGCTCGAGCACCAAGACCGAACAACCCGCGACGGCCAGCTCACCGGCGAGCAGCAGACCGACCGGCCCGGCACCCACGATCACCACGTCATGCATGCGAATTCGCCGTCCCGGCCTCGCCGCTGAAGATGTCGCTCATGTGCTGGGCCGGGTTGTCGCTGTCGAACAGGCCCTCGAAGAACTCGACGGCCTCGGTGGCGATCTCGGTGCTGCGGGCGAACATGGCCTGCTCGTATTCGGCGAGCGCGGTCTCGACGCTATCGGGATGTGCGGCAAGGGCTTTGCCGAGTTCGGCGCCGTCGAGCATGGCCAGGTTGGCGCCTTCGCCGTTGGGGGCGGCGAGGTGGGCGGCGTCGCCGACCAGGGTCACACCCGGCCGTCGATCCCAGCGGTGGTCGAGCGGCAGCGCGTAGTGCGGGCGGTGCACCGGCGCGGTGTCGGTATCGGTGATCAGGGCGGTGAGTTCCGGTGCCCAGCCGTCGAATTCGCGCGCGACCCGGGCGGTGGCCGCGGCCGGATCGGCGAAATCGACGGCGGCGAACCAGTCCAGCGACCGGGCGAGCACTGCGTAAGTGTGTACGGTGTCGCCCTTTTCGCGGTGCGCGTGGATCTCCGTGCCCGGCGTGGGCGCGAACATCCCGCCGCCGCCGACGGCTTTCGCGGCGGCCGGGTGGCGGGTGTCGGCCTCGAACAGGTAGGTCTCGACGAAGGACGTGCCGGTGTATTCGGGTGCGGCGGGGGAGAGCAGCGGCCGGACTCGGGACCACGCACCGTCCGCGCCGACCAGCAGACCCGTGCCGACGGTGCTGCCGTCGGCGAAGGTCACCTCGTAGCTGCCCTCCTCGAGCGCGCGAGCACCGCTGACCTTGCGGTCCCACTGGACGGTGCCCGCGGGGAGCGAGTCGAGCAGCATCTGGCGTAGCTCGCCGCGCTGCACCTCGGGACGGCCGCCCGAGCCGTCGTCGGGCTTGTCGAGCAGGACCGTCCCGTTCTGGTCGAGGATCCGGATCGCCTGTCGACCTTCCAGGATGATGCCGCGGAACTCGTTCGTCAGCTCGGCCGCCTCGACCGCGATCTGGCCGTTGTAGTCGTGGATGTCGAGCATGCCGCCCTGCCCGCGCGTGGCCGGGGAGGGTTCGGCCTCGTAGACCGTGGCCGCAATGCCGTGGACGTGCAGGACGCGGGCGAGCGTGAGTCCGCCGAGCCCCGCCCCGATGATCGTGACCGGTGTCGTCATGGTGGATCCTTTCCGAAGATCGCTATGGAACGCCGTTCCATGCGATCCATGTTGGAACAACATTCCAGACGTGTCAAGATGGACCCCGTGGCGACCAAGAGACAGCGCACCGAACGACGCACCGACGCGCTCTCGAAGGAGCGGATCGTCGAGGTGGGCATCGAGCTGCTCGACACGGCCGGCGAGGGTGGATTGACCTTCCGCGCGCTGACCGAACGCCTCGCCACCGGACCCGGGGCGATCTACTGGCACGTCGCGAACAAGGGCGAGCTGCTCGCCGCCGCCACCGAAGCCGTCGTCGCCGCCGCTCTGGCCACCGAACCCGCCGAGTCGCCGGACTCGCCGCAGGACGCGATCCGCGCCGTCGCCCTCGGCCTGTTCGACGCCATCGACGAACACCCTTGGCTGGCAACACAACTCGGCATGCAGCTGTCCCGCAGCCCCGCGGGCCCGGTGACACCGCAGATCCTCGAAAGCATCGGCCGCCAGGTCCGCGCTCTCGGCGTCCCCGAGGACAGTTGGTTCACCACCACAACCGCGTTGGTGCACTACATCTTCGGCGCCGCAGGCCAGTACACCGCGAACGCCCGCGTGCTCGGCGCCGAGGTAGACCGCACCGAATTCCTCACCGCCGTATCGGACGCCTGGGCAGACTTAGACCCCGACACCTATCCGTTCACCCGAGCGGTCGCCGAACAGGCCCGCGACCACGACGACCGCGATCAGTTCCTGGCCGGCATCGACCTCGTCCTGGCCGGCATCACCACACTCCACCTGCCATCCACCACCTGAGCCGCAGGTTCGGCCGGTCGGCAACATCGCTCGGCCGATGTGCGCGATGCTATTCCGCGCTCTCGCGGGACTGCGGCGCGGCCGAGGATGCGAGCCAATGCTGTTCCAGCACACCGAGTTCGGTACGGGGCCGGTCGCCGTAGGCCCATTCTCGGGCGATGCGGTGCCAGTTGGCGCCGGCGCGGAGTTTGCCGAGGAGCGCGAGGGTGCCGTATTCGACGCGGCGGGCGAAGGCGTGTTCGGCGGGGGCGTATTCGCGGCGCCAGTTCTCGAAGTGGCCGCGGCGGGGGTCGATGAGGGCGAGGATGGAGGTGGCGGCGGAGTCTTCGGCGATCCGGATTTCGGCGTCGGTGAGCAGCCAGCCGGAGACTTCGTGCAGCAGGCGCAGGCACTCTTCGGCAGTCGCCGGTGAATCCTGTTCCAGCAGTCCGTATTCCACGAACAGGGCGCGTAGGTCCGCGCCGCGGTACTCGGATGCTGCTCGGATGCAGGCGATTTCGAAGAGCGATTCCATCAGGAAATGCTCCGCAGCGGCCGAAACCTGTCCTACTACCTGGAAAATCGGTGCGCGGGCCCCAACAGCTACTTCGTCAAATCCCAAGGAAAGTCTCCCTATATCCGCCCGTGGTCCTTGCTGATGACCTATCGCAAAGCCGTCCGATTCGACCGGGACGACTACAGCTACCGGCACGCCGTCGAAGTCGACAACCCCGCGGAGGTGCCGGCCGTCGAACTCGCCCGAGGCTGCGTTATCCAGACCCGCATAGGATGCGGGCCATCCGTGCCGGCGGGAATTGCCGACCTACGGTGCCGCCTCGGCGTGTCAGAATTCGTGGGTGGGCAGTCCCGTGATCGAAGTCGCCTTAGGTAGCGACATCGGCAAGCGCTATTCGGCGAACTTCGATGTCACCTACCTGCGCGCGCAACCGCTGCTGGCGGTGGTGGCGGTGGTGGCGGATGGCATGGGGGATGGGCCGGGTAGCACGGCTGCGGGGCGGACGGCCGTCGATATGTTCGTCGATCACGTCACGCGCGCGGCAACGCCGGGGCCGGATACGTTTCGTGCCGCGGTGGCCGCCGCGGATGCCCGGGTGAACCGAATCGGCCAGGAGTTGCGGAGTTTGGCGGGTTGCACGCTGACCGCCATGGTGGCCACGCAACAGGGCTACAGCATCGTGCAGATCGGCGACTCCCGCGTCTACCGGTTGCGCGACGGGCTGCTCGAACTCCTGACGACGGATCACACCATGGCGTGGCTCGGCGCCGTACACGGTTGGTATCCGTTCGATTCCCCGCAGGCCGCGTCGGCGCGGTACCACCTGACCCGGTACGTCGGACGGGGCGGCGCACCGGAACCAGATGTGCTGAGCGTGACGCTGCGCCCCGGCGACCGGTACCTACTGTGCAGCGATGGCGTGTCCGAGCAGGTCGGCTACGACGACCTCCGGATCTTCCTCGGTCGTGACACGCCACCGCACGCGATCGTCGCCGATCTGCTGCGGGCCTGCGACCGGGCGGGCGGAAACGACAACGCCTCGGTCGTCGTGATCCGCGTCGACTGATCGAAATCGGTTACCGCTGAACAGTTTTCCCGGCTCGCTCAGGCGATTTCGGCGGGCGCGGACAAGGCGGCCTGCATCGCCACACCGTCTACGTAGGAATGCTTTTCGCGCACCGCCCCGTTCTCGACCAGCACCAGATCGGCGAGATCCACGTCGACGGCTGCGCCCGTGACCGAAGTCCCGGTCAACTTCCACTGCACCACCCAGAAGTCCTCGCCGACCCGAAGATTGACCTGCTGGAACGTGAGATCGGGTACCAGAGTGAAGGTTTGGGCCGCCGAGGCGCGGATCTCGTCGCGCCCGCGCGCCGGTTCGCTACCGGAGTGCAGATGGAAAATCGAGTCGGGAGTGTGCAATTCGACGATCCGGTCGGGATCGCGATCGGCCCAGCAGGCGTGATAGCGCTCGAACAGATCTCTGATGGCTGCGGACATGAGCAGAAGTCCCTCGCAAGATACAAACAGGTTGACTGTATGTAAGGTAACACCGGTCGCCCCTCGACGTGAGCGGATCGACGACGAAATCCGGTGCTGCCCTAGACTTCGACGTCGCCATGAACGCAGACCGCCGAACCCAAGCCGAACGCTCGGCCTCCACCCGCGGCGCGGTCATCCGCGCGGCGCGAGACCTGTTCGGCCGGCACGGATATGGCGCGGTGAGCACGGTCGCCGTCGCCGAGGCCGCCGGCGTCAGCCGCGGCGCGCTCTACCACCAGTTCGGCGAGAAGCGCGACCTGTTCGAAGCGGTCTTCGAAGACCTCGAACGCGGCCTGGTCGAAGTGATCGGCACCGCCGTCGCCGAGGCCCGCGCCGCCGACCCGGTCGCCGGCCTGATCGTCGGCTGCCTGGCCTGGCTGCAAGCCTCGACCGCCCCGGAGGTGCAACGGATCGCCCTCCTCGACGGCCCCGCGGTCCTCGGCTGGCGCCTGTGGCGCGAGATCGAACTACGCCACACCATCGGCCTGGTCGAAAACGCCCTGTCCGGTTGCATCGCCGCCGGCCGCATCCGCAGCCAGCCGGTCCGCCCCTTGGCCCTGCTCATTGTCGGCGCCCTCGATGAGGCCGCCCAATACCTCGCCCACTCCGCAGACATCTCCGCCGACACCCTCGCCCTCCGCGCGGTAATCGAACAACTCATCTCCGGCCTGGCCGTCGACCCCGAACCTCGCTAGAAATAGCGCAGATTCGGCAGCGAGCGTTCTCCAGGCTGCCAACGAATGGACGATGGCTGCCATGTTCCCGATCTACTCTTTTGCCGCAACGAGCGGCGGATAAAATCCGTTGTGTTGCAGTGCATTTGCCGCGGAGCAAGCTGGGGATTTCGATGCGGTCGCGGCCTATCGGGAGGGTTGAATATGAATATAAAAGTCAGACGCTTGGCTATGGCGGCAACCGTAATTGCCGGATCGGCGATAGCGCTGGGCTTTCCGAGCGCGACCGTGAGCGCCGATCCCGGCCATTGCGGCGTTTCGGTCTCGAGCGGTGGTGACACCGGCACCGGCGTTTTCAGCTTTGTCTACCTCATGCGAAACGACTGTTCGGTGGGCGCCAATTTCCGGGTCTACCAGTACACGATCGGGCGCGACGCGCAGGCGGGCAATGGGGCGACATGTAAGTGGGTCAACGCTCACGACACCGCGTCCTTCTGGGATCCGGTGGGTGACCGTACCTGGCAACCGCTCAGCTGCTGAACCGACTACATCCCAAAGGAACTGATATGAAAATCGTCGAACGTATAGCCGCTTCCGCCGCAGCGGTCACCGCAATCGCCGGAATGTTTGTTGTCGCAATGCCGACAGTCGCGCAAGCAGATCCGGGTCGCTGCGGAGTGTCGGTGGAGGGGCCGTCCAACGGTGGATCCCTGTGGGCGTACTACGTCAAGAACGTGTGCTCCGAAGCTATCAATGTCAAGGTTCACCTGTACGTCTACGACAAAGACACCACCTGCCGGTGGATTGTGCCGGGCGATACGGTCGCCTTGTTCTCGAACTACATCGACAACAACTGGCAGGCGGTCGCTTGCTGAGCCGGATCGACCGCTGAGCATGCGTCGAGTCTGTCCATGGCCGGCTCGACGCGCAGCGGCGCCATGTCCGGAGTTGAGGGGATGCCTGGCGGTCGGCAATGTGAGGTGAGCTTGTGTCGCTCTCACCACGCCAGTAAACGAATCACGGTGAGCGGGACCGGTCCGCAATGCCGAGCGCGCTTCTATCGTGGGCCACGCCACATATAAGCAGCCACGCATGACTAGCGCAGGGGACCACCCAATGACTGTGACCGACGAGTACCTGCAGAACAACGCTACCTACGCGAGCACCTTCACCGGGCCGCTGCCCTTGCCGCCGGCCAAGCAGGTCGCGGTGGTCGCGTGCATGGACGCCAGACTGAATGTCTATGGCGCGCTTGGCATCAACGAGGGGGAGTCGCACGTCATCCGCAACGCGGGCGGCGTGATCACCGCGGACGAGATCCGGTCGCTGGCGATCAGCCAGCGCCTGCTCGGCACCCGCGAGATCATCCTGATCCACCACACCGACTGCGGCATGCTGACTTTCACCGACGACGACTTCAAGTCCTCGATCCAGCAGGACGTCGGGATCAAGCCGGAGTGGGCGGCCGAGGCGTTTTCCGACCTGGAAACCGATGTGCGGCAATCGATTGCCCGCATCGTCGCCAGCCCGTTCGTGCCGCACAAGGACTCCATCCGCGGCTTCATCTTCGACGTGGCCACCGGCAAGCTGAACGAGGTGCTCGCCGACTGATTCGCACGCACGTCACGAGATCCGGGTCCGCGGGCCCGGATCTCGTCGTTTCACCACCCGACACGCCGCACGGACTCGCGCTTCCGACATGTCGACTACATGACACGCGGCTGAACATGTGCCGCGCGGCACCCGCCGTGATCGGCCGAACCGCCGCCCAGAGCCCCCTGAGCTGCGCGAACGCTACCGGCCGGTAGACAAATCGGGCACCGAATATGGTTGCTATTGCGCCCGGATGTCCCTATCCTCAAGCGCGTGTCGATTCCCGCCGCCCGCCTCAGCGCAGCGCTCAATGTCGCAGACCGCGACAGCGCCGCGCTAATTCCGCTTACCGCGATGGTGGCGCAGCGGCGACTTCTCCTCGTAGTAACCCGCCGTAGCGGGGTCTGATTCGGACCGGCCCCCTCGCTGCGGGCTGAACGACTTGTTAGTGCTGGTCCCCTCTGTCAACTGAGCCACGACATTCCTCGGGAAGACCTACTTTCAAATGACAATCCTCACTCTCGATACCCATGCCTTCCATGCCGCCGCCCCCAAGGGCCTGCGACACGAAAGCGCCGAACTCACCCCGGCGCAATTCCACGACCGCTACTGCGAGCACACCGGGCCGATTCGGCTCGGCGACTGGTCGCCGGCGGGTAGCCGCAGCGCCGATTTCGCGGTGACACTGGAATTCGCCGACCACCTGCGCACGGTCGTCGCGTCCGGCAGCCTGGTCGCGGCGATGACCTCGGCCCTCTACGAAGAGGGCTACCACGTCGAAATCCTGCAGTTCCACCAGCGTCGCACCGACGAAGGCACCGCGACCTTCGTGCAGTGCGAATGCAACGGCAGGCGCGGCTGGGGCGCGGCACTGGCCGACGACAGCTCCGAATCGACGGTTCGCGCGATGATTGCCGGAGTCAACAAGCTCGGTAGCTGACCGACAGCAAAAGGGCCGTTCCGCTCGGTTGAGCGTAACGGCCCTTTCGGTTCGGCGTGGTTACTGCTCGGCGCCGGCCTGCTGCTCGGCGAGCTGCTTGCGCACCTCGTCCATGTCCAGCTCCTTCACCTGGGTGACCAGGTCCTCCAGCGCGGCGGGCGGCAGGGCGCCGGGCTGCGCGAACACCAGCACGCCCTCGCGGAAGGCCATGATGGTCGGGATGGAGCGGATGTTGGCGGCGGCCGCCAGTCCCTGCTCGGACTCGGTATCGACCTTGCCGTGCACCACATCGGAGTGCTTCTCCGACGAGGCCTCGAAGGTCGGCGCGAAGCTCTTGCACGGGCCGCACCACTCAGCCCAGAAATCGACGAGTACCACGTCGTTTCCGGTGACTACCTCGTCAAAATTCTGCTGGGTCAGCGTCTGGGTGGCCATGACGTCCTCTCGTATACGGTGTGCCAGCTACAACGCCGGCAGTTGTCTATATCTTCCACGGCCGACGGCGCACGGACATTACTCACCCGCGATCGCCGACCGTCCTTACTAGGGTTCTTCCCCGGCAAGCGCCGCCTGACACCCCGCGATCGGATCTCCAGGAAATAGCGGTCCGCGAACGCACGGTGGGTCGGTTCGCCGACCCGATGCTCGCGGCGCGAAGATGAGGCAGTGAACGAGTGTGGCGTGCGACCCATGACGACAGGGCCGAAGTCGTGACCGAACCGGCATTGCGGCTCGGCCTCATCGACGGCGACGGCATCGGACCGGAAGTGGTCCGCGCCACCCGGCAGGTCGTCGACGAGGCGGTAGCGGCGGCCGGCGCCGCGCCGATCGAATGGGTGCCGCTGCTCATGGGGCATCGCGCCATCGAGGAACACGGCGACCCGCTGCCGGAACAGACCCTGACCGCGCTCGACGGGGTGGACGCCTGGATCCTCGGCCCGCACGACAACGCCTCCTACCCGGCCGAACACCGCACATCGGTCGCGCCGGGCGGTGCCATTCGCAAGCGATTCGGGCTCTACGCCAACATCCGCCCGGCTCGCGCGTTCGCCGGGATCCGGGCGACCTCGCCGAAAATCGATCTGGTCATCGTCCGGGAGAACAGCGAAGGCTTCTATGCCGACCGCAATATGTTCGCCGGATCGGGGGAGTTCCGCCCGACCGAGGACGTTGCGATGATGGTCGGCGTCGTGACCAGGCAGGCCTGCGAGCGAATCGCCCATGAAGCGTTCCGGCTCGCCGCGGCCCGCCGCAAACGGCTGACCATCGTGCACAAGGCCAACGTGCTGCCGATGACCATGGGCCTGTTCCGCGACGTCTGCTATGAAATTGCCCACGCCTATCCGGGCGTCGAAGTCACCGACGAACACGTCGACGCGACCGCCGCCCATCTGGTCCGCGACGCCGCCGACTACGACGTCCTGGTGACCGAGAACCTCTTCGGCGACATCCTCTCCGACCTCGCCGGCGAGCTGAGCGGCTCGCTCGGCCTGGCCGCCTCGCTCAACTGCTCGGCCACCCACGCCATGGCACAGGCCGTGCACGGCGCGGCGCCCACGATCGCGGGGCATAACCGCGCGAACCCCGCGGCGCTGCAACTGTCCGCGGCAATGCTGTTGCGTTGGTTGGGGACTCGCGATAGCAAAAGCACACTGCTGCACGCCGCCGAGCGGGTCGAACGAGCCGTTGCGGCCACGTTCGAAGCGGGCATCGCCACCGCGGACCTGGGCGGACTGGCGTCGACCAGCGAGTTCACCGAACAAGTTTGTGCTAGGGTCCACCGCCGGTAGTCAGAGTGTGCTAGCCCGGAGTGTTCAGCAAGGAACGGATGAAAGTTCCGTTACTGTCCAGCACGAAGCGTCTCGGTCGCTTAGATTGCCAACGGGTGGTGACACCCGGGTTTCTTGAATCCGAAATGTGGAGGGCTGCTGTGTCTGTTCGATCGGTTCTTGGCAGGCGCGCCCTGCAGGCGGTGTGCGTACTCGCCGTAGGCGCACTCGCCCTGGCGGGCTGTAGTAATTCCGAAGACTCCGGACCAGCGGTGCAGAAGGTGGGGGGAATCGAGAAGGTCGATTCCATCGCCGCGCAGCTCCCCGACAAGATCAAGCAGTCCGGCAAGCTCGTTGTCGGCGTCAACGTTCCGTACCAGCCCAACGAGTACAAGGACCCGAGCGGCAAGATCGTCGGCTATGACGTCGACTTGATGGATGCCGTCGCCGCCACTCTGGGGGTGAAGGCCGAGTACCTCGAGTCCGCCTTCGAGAAGATCATCCCGACGATCCAGGCGGGCACCTACGACGTGGGCATGTCCTCGATCACCGACACCAAGGAGCGCGAAGAGCAGGTCGATTTCGCGACCTACTTCAACGTGCGTACCCAGTGGGCGCAGCAAAAGGGCAAGCCGATCGACCCGGACAATGCCTGCGGTAAGCGGGTGGCGGTGCAGGCCACCACCATCCAGGACACCGACGAGCTGCCCGACAAGAGCAAGAAGTGCGTCGCCGAGGGCAAGCCCGCCATCGACATCAAGTCGTTCGAGGAGCAGAGCGCCGCGACCAACGCGCTGGTGCTCGGCCAGGTCGACGGCATGGCCGCCGACCTGCCGGTGACCGTGTACGCGATCCAGAAGAGCGACGGCAAGATCGAGAAGTCCGGCGCCGCATACGGTGCTGCCCTCTACGGCTGGGCCACGCCGAAGGGTTCGCCGCTGGCCGGCGTGCTGCAGAAGGCCGTGCAGAGCCTGATCGACAACGGCAAGTACCTGGAGATCGCGAAGAACTGGGGCGTCGAGGAAGGCGCACTCACCAAGTCGGTCGTCAACGGCGCAACGAGCTGATCGATGACCTCGAACGAAACCATGCCGGCGCCCGGTGACCCCGGGCCCGGCGCGGCAGACCTATCCCAGGAGCCGGAACCGATCAAAGCGGTTCCGTTGCGCAGGCCCGGTCGGTGGATCGCCGCCGCGGTCATCCTGGTGCTCGTCGGACTCTTCCTCTACGGCGCCGCGACGAACGACGCCTACCAGTGGTCGACCTACCGCAAGTACCTGTTCGACAGCCGGATCGTCAACGGTGCGGTGGTCACGCTCGAACTGACCGTGCTCGCCATGGCGATCGCCGTCTCGCTGGGTGCGTTGCTCGCGGTCATGCGACTGTCCCCGAATCCGGTGCTGCGCGCCGCGGCCTGGGTGTATCTCTGGATCTTCCGTGGCACACCGGTTTTCGTGCAGTTGGTGTTCTGGGGCTTGTTCCCGTCGCTGTACAAGCACATCGTGTTCGGCGTCCCGTGGGGTCCGCACCTGATCGACCTCGACGTGCAGAGCATGCAGGCGGCGTTCACCTTCGCGGTGATCGGCCTCGGGCTCAACGAAGCGGCCTACATGGCCGAAATCGTCCGTGCCGGAATCAATTCCGTCGGTGAAGGGCAGCGCGAGGCGTCGACCGCGCTGGGCATGTCCTGGAGCCTGACCATGCGCAGGACCGTGCTGCCGCAGGCCATGCGGGTGATCATCCCGCCGACCGGCAACGAGCTCATCGGCATGTTGAAGACCACCTCGCTGGTCACCGCGCTCCCGCTGAGCACCGATCTCTTCGGCCGCGCCCGCGAAATCTATGGCGTGAACTTCCAGCCGATCCCGCTGCTGCTGGTCATCGCGACCTGGTACCTCGCGATCACCAGCGTGCTGATGGTCGGGCAGTTCTACCTGGAGCGCTATTACTCGCGTGGCCTGTCCCGGCAGCTGACCGGCAAGCAGTTGCAGGACCTCGCCGATGCCCAGACGATTGTGAAGGCGAAATGAGCACGGACAGCGTCAAAGGCGCTCAACCCATGATCCTCGCCGACCGGGTGTGCAAGAACTTCGGCGCGTTGCAGGTGCTCAAGGGCGTCTCGCTGGAGATCGGTCGCGGCGAAGTCCTCTGTGTGATCGGGCCTTCCGGCTCGGGCAAATCCACCTTCCTGCGCTGCATCAACCACCTCGAAGAGGTGAATGCGGGCCGGCTCTACGTGGACGGCGAACTCGTCGGCTACGAGGAGAAGAAAGGCAAGCTCTACGAGCTGCATCCGCGGGTGGCTGCCCGGCAGCGCCGCGAAATCGGCATGGTGTTCCAGCATTTCAATCTGTTCCCGCATCGCACGGCGCTGGAGAACGTGATCGAGGCGCCGACCCAGGTCAAGAAGGTGCCCAAGGCCGAAGCGGTGGCCAAGGCGCAGGAGCTGCTCGACCGAGTCGGCTTGGCGGAGAAGGCGAATGCCTATCCGGCGCAGCTGTCCGGCGGGCAGCAGCAGCGGGTCGCCATCGCCCGCGCGCTGGCCATGGACCCCAAGCTGATGCTGTTCGACGAGCCCACCTCGGCGCTCGACCCCGAACTGGTCGGCGAGGTGCTCCAGGTCATGCGCGAGCTGGCCCAGTCCGGCATGACCATGGTCGTGGTCACGCACGAAATGGGTTTCGCCCGTGAGGTCGCCGACAAGCTGGTCTTCATGGACGGCGGCGTGATCGTGGAAGCGGGTGCACCGCGCGAGCTGCTGGCCAACCCGAAACACGAACGCACTCAAGCGTTCCTGTCCCGGCTGCTCTAGGGCGGCTGTTCCGGGGGCCTGAGAGGTCTCACAGAGCGTCCATGCGGTCCGCGGGGGATATCCCCTTCCTTGCGAACCGTATGGGCGCTCTGAGCGTCTCAGGGGGTGCGCGCTGGTCGGGATCCGCACTCTCCTCCGGTTCCGTATGCCCTTCTGGGCAGCCGCAAATGGGGCCGATCCCCAGATGCCTGGAACTATGGAGACCGCCGCGGGCGGACCTCTGCGACGCTTTCAGGATGTGTGGCGCTGTGTCGTCGCTTTGTCGCCCAAGGCGATACGTAGTTGGCCCAGTAGAACTTTCGCGGCGGGACCTGCCGGACGGTCGGTACGCCAGACGAGGGCGAGCCTGCCGCGTAGTTCGGGTTGGATGATCCGGATGGTGCGCACGCCGAAAGCCTTTGCCTCGTCCGGCGTCAGCCCCGGCACGACGGCGATGCCGAGTCCGCGGGAAGCGAGTTGAAGCAGCAGCGGGGGAGCGGCGGCCTCGAAGGCGACGTTGGGTACGAATCCAGCTGCTGCGCAGGAGCGTTCGAAGACGCCACGGAGACCGGTGCCGGGCGGCAGGCAGATCAGCGAGTGGTCGCGGAGTTCGATCAGCGGGATGTCCTCGCTGTGCGTCCGATCGTCGGCGGCGACAGCGGCCACCACGGCGGTTTCCAGCACCACATCCACTCCGATGCTGGAATCCATTGGTGCACCGGTCATTCCGATCAGGGCGACGTCCAATTCTCCCCGGCTCAGCGCGGCGAGCATTTGTTCCGAGGTGTCCTCGGTGAGGCTGATGCCGACCTCCGGATGGTCGTCATGGAAATCGGCGAGGACAGCCGCGACATCGAGTTCCTCGGTGGCGGCGCCGGATATCAACCCGACCCGCACATGCCCACGCAGCAGTCCGGCGAATTCGTCCACCGTCTCGGTGATGCGTTCGGTCGCGGCGAGGGCGGCCCGCGCGTGCTTCAGCACCGCCGCCCCGATCTCGGTCGGCGTCACCGTCCGCCCGCCACGATCGAGCAGCTGCTGACCCAGCTCACGTTCCAGCTGACGGATCTGCGCGCTCAACCCGGGTTGCGCCAGGTGCAGGCGGGCGGCGGCACGGGTGAAATTGGCTTCCTCCACGACGGTGACGAGGTAGCGGAGCTGGCGCAGTTCCATAACTGAAGATTCTAGCTATCAGAAGATCTATCTGTTGTACTTCTAGATCAAAGCGGAGAATCGTCGAATGCATGGCAAACAACGCAGAAAACCTCACCGACACCTTCACCGGCCCGGTCTTCCGTCCGGGTGACGCCGGATACGACGAGGAGATCGCCGGCTTCCAGACCGCCTACGCGCACCGGCCCGCGCTGGTCGTCGGTGCGGTGCACGCCGAGGATGTTCGCGCGGCGGTGGAATACGCTGCGCGCCAAGGCCTTCCCGTCGCGGTGCAGGCGACCGGGCACGGGCTGTCGGTCGCGGCCGACGGCGGCGTGCTGATCAGCACCCGCCGCATGACCACCCTCGAGATCGACCCCGCGGCCCGCACCGCCCGCATCGGTGCCGGCGTGCGCGCCGGAGCCTTGGTCGAGGCGGCCGCGGCACACGGACTCGCGCCACTCAACGGCTCCTCGCCCTCGGTCGGTGTGATCGGCTACCTGCTCGGCGGCGGAATCGGCCTACTGGCACGGGAATTCGGCTACGCCGCCGAACATGTCCGGGCCATCGAACTGGTCACCGCCGACGGCCGGGTGCGCAGGCTGGTCCCCGGCGACGAACTCTTCGGCGCCGTCCTCGGCAGCGGCGGCAACTTCGGCGTGGTCACCGCGCTCGAGCTGGGCCTGCTGCCGATCGCCGAGGTGTACGGCGGCCAGCTCATGTTCGACACCCCACTGGTCGAGCAGGCCCTCGAGGTCTGGAAGCAGTGGACCACAACGGTTCCCGACGAACTGACCTCCACCGTCGCCATGCTGGCCTTCCCCGACATCCCGCAGGTCCCCGCCCCCCTGCGCGGCCGCTACGTCGCCTCGTTCCGCATCGCGTTCAACGGTTCCGCGGAGGAGGGCGAGCGCCTGGTCGCCCCGCTACGCGCGGTCGGCGATCGCCTGAAGGACGACCTGCGCACCATGCCCTACACCGAATCGCACACCATCCACAGCGACCCCGACCACCCGCACGCCTACGCCGCCACCAACGCGCTGCTCAGCGGACTCGACGGAGAAACGTTGTCCGCCTTGCTCGCTGCCGCGGGCCCGGACTCCGGCGCCGGCGCGGTCGTCGACATCCGCCACCTCGGCGGCGCGCTCAGCACCCCGAGCCGGACCGGCACCGTCGTCGACCACCGCGACGCCGCCTACGTCGTCCGCATCATCACCGACCCCGACGACGACACCGCCGCCAAGGACAAGATTCGCACCGCGCTCGCCCCGTGGACCATCGGCCACAGCCTCAACTTCCTCTACGGCGCGGGCGCCGACGCCGACGAGGCCCAGACCCGGGCCGGCTACGCCGCCGACACCTACCCCCGCCTCGCGGAACTGAAGGCAAAGTACGACCCGCGCAACATGTTCCGCTTCAACCGCAACATCCGCCCGGCCACCCACTGACCCGTCGCCCCCGGGAATCTCTCCGCCGGCGAGATTCCCGGGTTTTCGGTAGTGCCGCCGCCGACGAACCTCTGCTATCTTCGTGATATCACTTTGATACTTGGAGGATGTCATGAAGCTTCGGCCCGCATTCCACGTCAACGGCTTCTTGGTGCTGGTGGCGTGGCTGGTGCTCACCCTCGTGTTCGGTGGCGCGGCCGCGCTCGGCTACGTCGCGATGGCGCAGAACCACAACGTGCCCGCGCTGGTCGGCGCGATCGTCGCCAGCTTCGTGGTGCTCGTGCTGCTGCTGGCGGCGACCGGTCTGGTCGTGGTGAACCCGAACGAGGCACAGGTCGTCCAGTTCTTCGGCCGCTACGTCGGCTCGATCAGCGAGCCGGGCTTCTTCTCCGTGCTGCCGCTGACCGACCGCAAGCGAATCTCGTTGCGCGTGCGTAACTTCGAGACGCAGAAGCTGAAGGTCAACGACGCCGACGGCAACCCGGTCGAGATCGCCGCCGTGGTGGTCTACCGCGTGGTCGACAGCTTCAAGGCCGCGTTCGCCGTCGACGACTACGAGGAGTACGTGCAGACCCAGTCCGAGGCCGCGGTCCGCCACCTCGCCACCACGCACCCCTACGACTCGCACGACAACACCCGCACCAGCCTGCGCGACGGCGCCGAGGTGGCCGAGGAACTCACCGTCGAACTGCGCGAGCGCACCCTGCTGGCCGGCATCGAGGTGCTCGAGGCCCGCATCACCCACCTCGCCTACGCGCCGGAGATCGCCCAGGCCATGCTGGTTCGGCAGCAGGCCGCCCAGGTGGTCGCCGCCCGCACCCAGATCGTCGAGGGCGCGGTCGGCATGGTCGGCCTCGCGCTGGACAAGCTCACCGAACAGGGCGTAGTGGAACTGGACGAGGAGCGCCGCGCCACCATGGTGTCGAACCTGCTGGTCGTCCTCTGCGGTGATCGAGCCATCCAGCCCGTCGTGAACACCGGCTCCCTCTACAACTGAGCGCCGACGCCATGGCTGAGCGCAAGAAGCTGCTGCTACGGCTCGACCCGGCCATCCACGAGGCCATCGCCAAGTGGGCGGCCGACGACCTACGCAGCATCAACGCCCAGATCGAATACGCCCTGCGGCTGGCGCTCGAGCAGGCCGGCCGCAAACCGAAATAGCCGGCGAACTGGTGGCGGCATTGCCCGCCACCAGTTCGCCAGGTCCGGGGCGGTTACCGTGAGTGCGTGCCAATCTCGTTCGACACCACCGGGCTGCGGCCGATCGACAGCAATTCGTGGGGCGATCCGAGTACCGGGGACATCGTCACGATGACCTACTTCGACCTGGTGCCGGACCTGCCCGCGCCGCTGGCGGACCTCGACGTGCTGCGCCGCGGGTTGGCCGAGCGGTCCGCCGAATCCGGTTGCCTGGTCGAGGCTTTCGTCATCTGGGTCGATCAAGAGCCGGCATTGCTGCGGATGGAGAAGTTCCCGCTGCCGAACCAGCAGCACGGCCTGGCCTTCGTCGCGTCGATCATCGTGCCCAAGGACCGGTGCAGCGCGGTCTTCCAGATCCTCTGCCCGGAGACCGGCACCACCGGCGTTCGCGAGGCCGTCCTGATGGCCCAGATCGGCTACGAGAACATGTTCCCGCCGCACCCGTACGCGCCGGGCCTCAGCGGTCGCCTGCCCTACAACGCCGCCGACGAGATCCGCTGGGACGACCAATTCCCCGACCACCCGCTGACCCGAGCCCGCCGCTGGGTAACCCGCACGGTCCCCACCGCCCGCCTGGCCCCCGGCTTCGCCGCCCTACCCCCCTTCGCCGGCCCGCTCCGCACCTGACCTGTCTGTTGGTGAGGCGGGCTTCTCGGTGACGAAGATGGCGGTGCCGGGGAAGATTTCGCCGCGGAGGGGGCTCCACTGGCCCCATTCGCGGTCGAGCCATTCCGGCCAGTCCGGTTCCACGATGTCGACCACGAGCAGTCCGGCTCCGACGATCTCGCGAACTCGATCACCCACGGTGCGGTGGTGTTCGACGTAGGTCGGCTCGCCCTCGCTGTCGACCTCTACATAAGGGGTGCGATCGAAGTAGGGGATCGCGGCGGTCAGTCCGGCCGGGCCGGGATCGTCGGGGAAGATCCAGCGCATCGGGTGGTTCACCGAGAACACCCACCGGCCGCCGGGGCGCAGCACCCGGGCCACCTCGCGCATCACCTGTGCCGAATCGGCGACGAACGGGATCGCGCCGAAGGCCGAGCAGGCGAGGTCGAAGGATTCGTCGGCGAATGGGAGCGTCTCCGCGCCCGCCTGGATCAGCGGCACCTGTGGGCCGCCGCGTTCCATCGCGGCCCGGCCGCGCTCCAGCATCCCCATCGAGAGATCGAGCCCGACCGGATGCGCCCCTTGCCCGGCCAGCCAGCGCGCGCACGGCGCCGAGCCGCAGCCGATCTCCAGGATCCGCTTGCCCGCCAGCTCGCCGAGGAATCGCATATCGCCCTCGTGCAGTCCCTCCGGGCACCAGACGAATTCGCCGTCTGGGGAATCCACGCCGAGGAAATCCGCGTGCGTCTCGTGGTACTGGCCGGCGTCGGCATCCCACCAGCGGCGACTGGCCTGCTGACTAGCGGCGGAGCCGATTCGGGCGCGCGCGGTCCCCGCGGTCCCGAGCACTGTGTTTGCATATGCATGGCGATCTTCCGACACGCCGTCAGCGTATCCCGGTGTGGCGACCGGACCGGTTTGCCCGGCCGGACCAAGGTCGCGTACGCTGAACGCGCGAGTGCCTTAGGTACAGCCGTACCGGAGTCAATCACCCGCTGAGTTTCATGTGCGTTACGTGCGGTACGTTCCTAGTGTCCGTCTTCACACCCAGCGCGGTGAATTCGCCAGCGTACCGAAAGTTCCAATGTCCGCAACCGACCACAATCCGTCCGGAGCAAACCGACATATGCCCACCACCGTCACCTCGCCGCAGGTAGCCGTCAATGACATCGGCTCCGCCGAGGATTTCCTCGCCGCCATCGACGCCACGATCAAGTACTTCAATGACGGCGACATCGTCGAAGGAACCATCGTCAAGGTCGACCGCGACGAGGTCCTGCTCGACATCGGTTACAAGACCGAAGGCGTCATCCCTTCCCGCGAACTCTCCATCAAGCACGATGTCGACCCGAATGAGGTCGTTTCCGTGGGTGATGAGGTCGAGGCTCTTGTTCTCACCAAGGAGGACAAGGAAGGCCGCCTGATCCTGTCGAAGAAGCGGGCTCAGTACGAGCGCGCGTGGGGCACGATCGAGGAACTCAAGGAGAAGGACGAGGCCGTCAAGGGCACCGTCATCGAGGTCGTCAAGGGCGGCCTGATCCTCGACATCGGTCTCCGCGGCTTCCTGCCTGCCTCGCTCGTCGAGATGCGTCGTGTCCGCGACCTCCAGCCGTACGTCGGCAAGGAGATCGAGGCCAAGATCATCGAGCTGGACAAGAACCGCAACAACGTGGTTCTTTCCCGCCGCGCATGGCTCGAGCAGACCCAGTCCGAGGTCCGCAGCGAGTTCCTGCACCAGCTGCAGAAGGGCCAGGTCCGCAAGGGTGTGGTCTCCTCGATCGTCAACTTCGGTGCCTTCGTGGACCTGGGTGGCGTCGACGGCCTGGTGCACGTCTCCGAGCTGTCCTGGAAGCACATCGACCACCCGTCCGAGGTTGTCGAGGTCGGCACCGAGGTCACCGTCGAGGTCCTCGACGTCGACCTGGATCGCGAGCGGGTTTCGCTGTCGCTCAAGGCGACTCAGGAAGACCCGTGGCGTCAGTTCGCCCGGACCCACGCGATCGGCCAGATCGTGCCCGGAAAGGTCACCAAGCTGGTTCCGTTCGGTGCGTTCGTGCGCGTCGAAGAGGGCATCGAGGGCCTCGTCCACATCTCCGAGCTGGCCGAGCGCCACGTGGAGGTCCCGGACCAGGTTGTCGCCGTCGGCGACGACGCGATGGTCAAGGTCATCGACATCGACCTCGAGCGTCGCCGGATCTCGCTGTCGCTGAAGCAGGCGAACGAGGACTACCACGCCGAGTTCGACCCGTCGAAGTACGGCATGGCCGACAGCTACGACGACCAGGGGAACTACATCTTCCCCGAGGGCTTCGATCCCGACACCAACGAGTGGCTCGAAGGCTTCGACAAGCAGCGCGAAGAGTGGGAAGGCCGGTACGCCGAGGCCGAGCGTCGCCACAAGATGCACACCGCTCAGATGGAGAAGATGGCGGCCGACGCCGCGGCCGAGGCCGCGAACGGTGGCGGCTCGTCGAACTACTCCTCCGAGAGTGGTTCGCAGGCTTCGTCTTCCTCTTCCTCCAGCTCGTCCGAGTCGGCCGGCGGTTCGCTGGCCAGCGACGCGCAGCTGGCGGCTCTGCGGGAGAAGCTCTCCGGCAACGCCTGATAGCACGTGTGACGAAGGCCCCGGTCCAGTGGACCGGGGCCTTCGCCCGTTTCGGGGTCGAGTTGGCGTTTTCCGGAGTGGGCTCCCGGTATTCTGAACGATGATGTCCGATGCCGCTGTTGAGCTTCCGTCCACTTCCTGGGAGCGCAGGAAGATCGAGGCGATGAGCCGGATCCAGCGGGTCGCGCTGGATCTCTTCGACGCGCACGGGTACCGGAACGTGACCATCGAGCGGGTCGCGGCCGCCGCCGAGGTATCGCCGAGTTCCGTCTATCGCTACTTCGGCACCAAGGAAATGCTCGTCCTCTACGACGAGGCGGACCCGAAGATCCTGGACGCGGTCCGCACCGCGGGCGGGACCACCGCCGTCGAACCCGCGGACCTGATCGCCGTCGCCCGGATGCTGCTGCCGCTGCTGACCGAATCACTGCTGACCGAGGAGGCCGAGCGGCGGATCCGGCAGCGGCTGCAATACACCGCGGCCATCCCGGAGATCAAGGTCGGCCAGACCAAGCAGATGCGTGAGCTCGAGGATCAGTTCCGCACGCTGTTCGCCGAGCGAACCGGCTTCGACCCCAACGAGTTACGCGTGCGGATGGCCGCGGCCACCGCCGTCTGGGGTTGTGTGGCGGCGCTGGACCATTGGGCCGGAAAGGGTTTCGCCGGGCGGTTGAAGGACGTCTACACCGAGGCCATCGGATCGATCATCGATCAGATCGAGATGATGTTCCGGTAGTCGCCCGGAGCTTTGGTAGCCACCAGTTCCAGCGGCCGAACAGTCGCATGAACGCGGGCACCAGCACCAAGCGCACCAACACCGCGTCGATCGCGATGGCGACGGCAAGCGCGAAGCCGATCTGCTTCAGCTCCAGCACATTCGCGGTGACGAAGCTGGCGAAGACGGCGACCATGATCGCGGCCGCCGCGGTGATCGGCCGGGCCGTGCGTTGCAGACCGTCGGCGACCGCCGCCGCGTTGTCGTGGTGGACATCCCAGTGCTCCTTCATCCGGCGGATGAGGAACACCTCGTAGTCCATCGACAGGCCGAACAGCACCGCGAAAACCAGCATGGGCAGGTAGATCTGGAGGAACCCGCTGCTGTGGAAGCCGAGCGCGGACTCGCCGATGCCGTGCTGGAAGACCGCGACCGTAATTCCGAGGGCCGCACCGGTGGCCAGCAGGTTCAGCAGAATTGCCTTGAGCGCCAGCACGATACTGCGGAACGCGACGACCAGGAAGGCGAGCGAGACCGCGAGGACCAACGCGATCACCCAGGGGAATCGGCCGGTAATCCGTTGGGACACATCGACGAACAGCGCGGTCGTGCCGCCGACCTTGACCTCCGCGTCGCCGAGAGTTGCTGCGCGGGAACGTAGATCGGTGACCAGGTCGGTCGCGGCCGTCGAGCCGAATTCGGCGCGGGGGACTACCGCGGCGAACATCCGGCCGTCAGCGTACTGCGGGAGCACCGTCGCGATCCGGTCATCGTGGGAGAGTTCGCCGATGAACCGATCGGCTTCGGCGCGTGCGTCGTTGGTCAACGGCGACGCGTCGGCGCCGGTCGCGACCACCTCGATCGGTGCGAGCAGGCCCGGGATGAAGTTCTGTTCGACCAGGGCGATCGCCTGGCCCGAGGGGCGGTCGGCGAGCGCGTCGGTCCCGACGTCGACGCCGTAGCGAAGGCCGGTGAGCGGAGCCGCCGCGGCCAGCAGGAGCGCGACGCCGACCGCGCCGAACAGCACGGGCCGCGCCATCACGATGTGTGCCCACCGCGCCCAAGCGCTGGACGCCGTCGTCGATCGAACCTCCGCTGGCCTGAGTCGTTCGGGCAGCGCACCGCGATTCACCGCCGGGCCAAGCGTCGCGAGCAACGCGGGCAGCAAGGTGAACGCGCCGGTCATCGTCGCGATCACCGCGGTAACCACGCCGACGGCGATCCCGTTCAACATCGGCAACCCGACCACGGCCAGCGAGCACAGCGAGATCATCACGATCAGCCCCGACGCGAGCACCGTCCGCCCGGTGGTGTCCATCGCCGCGCCGACCGCCTCCTCGATGGCGTTGCGCTCCTTGCGGTTTCGCACGCCGCGGCGGGTCAGTTCCTCGTTGAACCGGCTGACGATGAACATCGCGTAGTCGATCGCGGTGCCGGTGGCGATCATCGTCGCCACCGAGAGCACCAGGGAGTCGAAGGCGAGGAAGGTCGTCAGCCCGAAGAGCACGCCGACCGCGATCGCGATACCCGCCGCCGTCACCGTGATCGGCAGCAGCGCGGCGGTCAGCGCACCCAGCGCCAGCACCAACAGCACGGTCGCGACCGGAATGCCGAGGGTTTCGGCGCGCTGGAGATCGCTCGTCTCGATCTGCATCAACTCGTCCTGAATCGGCGCATACCCGGTCAGCATGACCTGGACCGCGGCCCCCGACCCGGTCTCGACCTCGGACCGCAATCCCTGCACGATCCGCACCCGCTCGGCGATGTCCCCGTCGACGCCGACAATGCCGAAAGCCGTTCGCCGATCGGCGGATATCTGCGCGGCATTCCCGTCGAACGGCCCGATCGCCCCGGCGATCCCCGACGTCTGCCTGGCCACCCCGACCACCCGATCGATCGTCGCGCGGAACTCCGGCGTATCGACGGTTCCCGCATCCGAATGGAAGACGATCAGATCCTGCTCGATCCCGAACCGCGAAAAGTGCTCCGCGACAAGCCGATCGACCGCCACCGAATCCGACCCCGGCACGGAGTAATCCGGTGTACCGAGCCGCGAGTGCAGCGCCGGATAAGCCGCCCCACACACCACCACAAACAACAGCCAAACCCCCAACACAACCTTGCGATGCCTGGCCATCGCAACCCCCCACCGCCCAGCCGCCCCCCACCGCCCAGCCGCCCCCCACCGCCGCGCCGCCCCCGGCGTCCCCGCCCGCTCGAGCATGGTAGATCCCGCCATCGCCCCTCCAAGTCTGCTATCTGATAGTCACTATCAGGTGCTAAGGCTCAGCATACGAACATCGAGGGAAAATTAGCAAGGGACTGTCAATTGCCCACCCCACCCGCACACCTCCTGACCCCCCGCACACCAACTCGCCGCCCTGACACGCGCGCGTTTGTCAGAAGGTGTGCGGCCGCGCGAAGGGTCCGCGGCCAGCACAGATGCGCGCCGCGCCGGGCGCAACGCGGCGTGGTGTCAGCCGCACACCTTCTGATTTCCCGCACCACGACTTGCCGCCCTGACACGCGCGCGTTTGTCAGAAGGTGTGCGGCTGCGCGAAGGGGCTGCGGCCAGCACGGATGCGCGCCGCGCTGGGCGGAGCGTGGCGTGGTGTCAGCCGCACGCCTTCTGATTTCGCGCACTAGGACTTGCCGGGCTGACACGCGTGCGTATGTCAGAAGGCGTGCGGCTGTGGTGACCGGGCCCTCGCTCCAGGCTGAATCACCGCCAACAGAGTTGACCGCGCACCCTCTGATTTCCGGTCCACGGACTTGCCGGGGTGGACACGCGTTGTGTGTCAAACGTGCGCGGCAGGTGCTGGCCCGGGCCGTTCGCGGTAGCCGCCGCGGACGGTCCCGGCACCGACTGTCGAGTGGGAGCGGGGTGGACGCACACCTTCTGATTCCCCGCATACTGACTCGCCGTCCTGACACGCGTGCGTTTGTCAGAAGGTGTGCGGCTGCGCGAAGGGTCTGCGGCCAGCGCAGATGCGCGCCGCGCTGGGCGCAACGCGGCGTGGTGCCAGCCGCACAGCTTCTGATTTCGCGCAAGGACTTGCCGGGCTGACACGCGTGCGTATGTCAGAAGGTGTGCGGCTGTGGGGAGGTAGGGCGAACGTGCTGGGCGGGTTACCTTCCCCGCTGCGCCCTCCGCCGGTGTGGGCGGTGGATTCCGCTGCGCGACGGCTTGGTCGTTCCGCGGCGCACCACCGGTGGGGTGGCGGGTGGTTCCGCTTGCTCGTTCGGTGCCTTGACCTGTGCGGTGGTGAGGGCGACGACCTGGATCTGCTCCAGGCGCAGGCCGAGGCCGGCGAGGCGGGCGATTACGCCGAGGCGATGTTCTGGGAGGCCGGGGCGAATCGGGAGGGGGGCCCGGCCTGGCCGGCGCAGGACGTAGGTCCGGTGCTCGGCGTCGAACTCGATCGGGGCACCGTCGCGTACCGCTCGATAGGCGTCGAGATCCAGGTCGATGTGGCGGATCGGGTCGATCATCAGGGCGTCGATCAGCCGTTCGGCGTGTGCGAGGCGCATGTCGCGGTCCGGCGGATCCAGGTATTCCACCCGTTCTGCGACCCGCCGCCGGTAGTCGCCGGCGGCGGAGCGCAGCAGGTGCCGATGCCGTTCGATCTCAGCCACCAGCTCAACCAGCCGGTCGACATCGATGTGCATCGGGTCACGCGGGTCGGGCATCGAAGCTGGAACGTCAGGCATTGCGCCTCCTCGGTCAAGTTGCCAATTACGTTGGGCAACAACTCGATCGACGTCCGACCTGTATCTATTGTGGCAGAGGGGTACGACAGGTTTCAGTAGCCGACGGTGAACCGGCGCTGGACGAACCGCGGCTGCTCGACCTCGTCGAGGAGCGCGACGGCGAGATCCTCGGCGGACAGATCCCCGTCGCCGCCGATGAGCAGTTGATCGCCGCCGATGCGGAAGCGACCGGTGCGCGCACCGGGATTGATCCGGCCCGAGGACGGGCTGAGGTAGGTCCAGTTGCGATTGGACAGCCGGTAGACGTTCAGGGCCGAGCGCAGCGCGCGCACCACCTCGACGTATTCGGCGGGCACCTCGAGCTCCTCGGTGAGGGTGCGGATGAACGCCTCGCCGGTGTCGACCAGTTGCAGGCCGGGGGAGATCTCCAGGCTGCCCGCGCCGCCGACGGAGATCACCCGGACCCGCGGATGACGCTCGAGCGCGCTGACCATCGCCTCGGCCCCGACGACGAACTGGTGTGCGTTGGCGATGGTGTCGGCGAGGCCGTGCCCGGCGTTGACCGCACTGATCACCACATCGAGACCGTCGATCGTCCCCGCGATGCTGTCGGCGTCGAGCCAATCCGCGACCTTCCAGGACACACTCCCGTGCTCGGCGGGAAACCGCGAGGCGTCCCTGCTGAACGCGGTCACCCGATGCCCGCGCCGCGTTGCCTCCGCGACGGCACGACCACCGATGACACCCGTCGCACCGAAAATCCCGATCTCCACAATCCACTCCCTAAACGTTGTTCAGTTACTACACGCCGTTCAGTAACGACACGGGAGATAGTAGTCAAACGCTGTAGAGTGTCAACCGTGGTGGAGGTCGTACGGAGTCGCCGGGAACGCATGCGCGAGCAGGCATCCGGGGAAATCAAGGACATTGCGCTGCGGTTGCTTGCCGAGGGCGGCCCGGACGCGGTCTCGCTGCGCGCCATCGCCCGCGACATGGGCATGACCGCGGGCGCGATCTACGGCTACTACGCCACCCGCGACGACCTGATCACCACGCTGATCTCCGACGTCTACAACGCACTGGTCGACCAGGTCGAGGCGGCCCGCGACGCGATCCCGGCGGACGATCCGGCCGGGCGCATCGTGGCCTGGGGCGAGGCCGTGCGCGACTGGGCGATCGCGCATCCCGCCGAGTTCCGGCTCGTCTACGGCGATCCGGTCCCCGGTTACCAGCCGCCGCCGGGCGGTCCCGCCGCCGTCGCGGAAGCGCGCGCCTGCACCGGCCTGGTCGGCCTGACCGCCGCCGCCTGGCCGCACGCGGAAGAACGCCAAACCATCGGCGACACAACGTGGTCCGAGTTCGACGAAGGTCTCGTCGCGCACGTGCGCGGCGACTTTCCCGACCTGCCGCCCGCCGCGCTCGCCCTCGCATTGCGCATGTGGGGCCGCATGCACGGCCTGGTCGCACTCGAGGTCTACGGCCATCTCGTACCCCAATCACGGGACCCGGCAAAGCTTTTCCACGCCGAGATGCTGGACCTCGTCCGCTCGCTCGGGTTGTAGCCGGTGAGCGATCTGGTGGCCACCGCCGGGAAACTGGCGCCGGTGGCGCTGGTATTCGGCGCCGGCGTGGTCTTCGCGCGGCGCAAGATCATCGGCGCGGAGGTGTCGAAGGCGTTCTCCGAGTTCGCCTTTCTGTTCGCGATCCCGTGCTACCTGGTCGGCTCGCTCTACTCGAGCGATCTGGGCCGGCTGTTCGACCCGCGCGCCATCGCCGCGTATCTGGTCACCGCGCTGCTCGGCATGGTGGCCGTAGGGTTGTGGTCGCGGCGGGTGACCGGGGCCGACGCGCGCGGCGTCGCGCTGCGCATCATGGCCGGCGTGCAGGTCAACACGACCTACTTCGCGATTCCGGTGTTCGTGTTGCTCTTCGGCGATGTCTCGCCGATCTTCCCGATCATTCTGTTGCAGGTCTGCGTGCTCACCGTCGTGGTCATCGCGGTGATGGAATTCGGTGCGGGACAAGCCGATCCGGACAAGCCGGCGGGCGGCGCGGTGCTGCGCGGGGTGCTCGCCGCACTGGCGACGCCGATCGTCGTGGCCTGCTACCTCGGCATCGGGGCGAACGTCGCGCAGGTACCCGTGCCGCGCTGGCTGCTGGACGCGCTGTCGTTCGCCGGCAACGCCGCCGCGCCCGTGGCCCTGTTCGCCCTCGGCTTGCACCTCGGCGGAACCGGACTGCGGATGTGCGGCCAGCTGCGCGACGAATACGCGCTGATCGCGTTCAAATGCCTGGCGTTCCCGCTGCTCGCCCTGCTGATCTGCAAGTACCTGTTCGATATCCGCGGCACCTGGCTGACGTATCTGGTACTGATCGCCGCCATGCCCGCGCCGCAGAACCTGTTCATCTTCGCTCAGCGCTACGACACCGACGTCGATCTCGCCGCCTCGGTCGTCGCCAAGACCTCGCTGCTGGCGCTGGTGCTGTTGCCTGTGTGGTTGCTGGTCGCGCGCTAGCCGGGCTCAGAGGCCGAGATAACCCACGGTCGCCGCGAACATGATCCCGGTGAACAACGGCCAGAACAGAATCTTCGGCAGCAGGTTGTCCCGCCACGCGATCGCCTTGCCGAAGGCGCCGTGCAGCAGCATCGTCGCGTTGAGCGCGACCAGCAGCGTCATTACATACAGCGTGAAATACCAGTACTCGATGTAGGAGATGCCGGCCGCGCCGATCTCCGTGCGGGCCGCGTTGTCGTTGACCGCGACCACGAGCACGGTGGACACGGAGAAGGTGATGATCGCGAACGCGGTGAAGCCGGAGATCGGCCGCCGGTCCGGGTCGGTGGTGATCACGAACAGCGACAGGAACATCAGCACGGCGAGCAACAGCACCGGCACGATCCGCCCCAGCAGCGGTCCGAGCAGGCCGCGGCTGACGCCGACATTGAAGTACAGCTCGTCGGTATTGGCCAGGCCGGGATGGGCCAGCATGCTGTATTCCTGCCGATTCAGGCTCCACACCGTGTAATCGGGTTCCCAGTCGCCGAACACCAGACCGGGATCCAGGCCGTTGAGCGCCCGCGCGTCCCACGGCGGGAACGATTCGAACGACGGCACCAGCTGGACCTGATGAATCATGTCCACCGGGCGCATCCGCAGCCAGATGTCCTGATGATCGAGCGGATAGTCCTCGTAGTTGAACTGCTGGCGGATGATCGTCGAGAACGACCAGACCACCACCCGATTCGCGCCGAGCGGATACTCGAACACCTTCTTGGGGCAGTGCGGGTCCTCGGCCTCGAGCAGCTGAACGCCGATCTCGATGTTGTCCGGGAAGTTCGGCGGTATGTGCTGCCAGATATGCCCGGTGGCTTTGACGTTGTGCGCGTTGACGAATTGCAGCGAGTTCAGCAGCACGCCGGTGGACAGCCGGGGGACCAGCTGATCTTTCGGAAGATGCGGCGTCACCACCGTTTCCGCCTCGGCATAGCTGGACACGGTCGTGCCGACCTCCGCGACCGGCGCGTGCCTGCTGCCCGCGTGCGTCCAGGAGTACACGGTGCCGGCCGCGAGCAGCAGGGACACGGCGATGGCGGTCAGCCACAGCAGCAGCTTCCCTCTCGGCACCAAGCGTGAGACCGCATCCCGGTTCGGCACAGCCAGGAGATTAGCTCGAGGTTAGCCATCGTAGTGGTATCCGCCTTGTCTGCGGGTATGTCGCGCCCGGCTCGGTGCATGTGTCCGATTTCACTGATAATGCTAATGAAAATCATTACCAGTAGTCTACGATGCTGAGCATGGCTTTATTTCGGATCGGGATGTGCGCTGCCGCAACGGCATTCGTAGTCGGGTTGACGGCGTGTTCGGCGCCGGGGCAGACGTCGGCGGATCCCGAGCAGTTCGTGGTGATCGATACCGAGGAGCTGGGCGACTTCAGCCCGCTGCTCGGGCAGGGGAAGAATGGGGAATCGAAGATCTTCGAGAGCCTGTATCGGGTGAAGGAGGGGGTAACCGATCGGATACCGGCGGCCGTGCCGGTGCTCGCGGTGGGGCCGCCCGAGCCGGTCAATGGGGATCTGTCGCGGTGGCGGGTGCGCACCCGGACCGGCGTGACCTTTTCCGACGGCAGCGCGTTCGGTCCGGAAGACGTTGTGGCGACCTATAACTCGCTGATCGATCCGGTGTTCGCCGCGCCGATCGCCGCGGACTACGACTTCCTGCGCAGCGCCAGGCAGACCGGGCCGGACACCGTCGAGTTCGAATTGACCGGCGCGTACGCCGATTTCGATCACCGGCTGTTCCTGGCGATCGCGCCGGCGGAGGCGTTCGCCCAGCCGGGGCCGGCCGACCGGGCCGACCTCAATCGGCATCCGATCGGGACGGGGCCGTACGCGCTCACCGAATCCCGGCCGGACCAGGTGGTACTCACCGCGCGCGACGACTACTGGGGCGAGCGGGCGCGGGTGCGGAAGTTCGTCATCCGGCGCAGTGATGACGACAATGCGCGAGCCGGCCAGTTGCGCGACGGCGCCGACGGGACGGTGCTGCCGCCGGAGTTGGCCGACGCCGCGGCCAAGGACGGCTATCGGGTCGTCCCCGCGGTGGCGAACGATTGGCGCGCAATCACTTTGCCGTCCGGGAACCCGGTGGCCGGCGATCCGGCGGTGCGCAAAGCGTTGAACTTCGCGGTGGACCGTCCGGGAATGGTCCAGCACATCCTGGGCGGTCACGGCGCGGCCATGTCGACGCTGATCAACCAGGTCTACGGCGAGATCTACGATCCGGCCCAGGATTTCGGCTACGACCGGGACGAGGCCGCGCGCGTGCTGGACGCGGCGGGCTGGCGCGTCGGCGCGGACGGCATCCGGGCCCGCGACGGCCGCCGGGCGAGCTTCGAGATCGCCTACTACCCAACCGAAGTGCTCCGCCGGGACCTGACGATGGCGGTGGTCTCCGATGCGAAGAAGGTGGGCATCGAGATCACCCCGGTCGCGGTGGACAAGAAGCGGATGACCCCGGAGTACCTGGCGCAGACCGCGTTCATGCTGGGTGGCGGCGGTCAGCCGTACACGGTGGACAGCCAGCTCTACACCAAACTGCACTCCCGCTACGCCGCGCCGGGCGTCGGATCCAAGTGGGACAACGCCTCCGACTACGTCAACCCGAAGATCGACCAGCTGCTGGATGCCGCACGCGGAGAGGTGAATCCGCAGCGGCGGACCGAGCTGTACCGGCAGGTGCAGGCCGAGTACCACCGTGATCCGGCGATGCTGGCGCTGGTCACCACGAATCACGTCTACGTCATGCGGGACAACGGCTGGCGGGTCACCCCGACGGCGCTCGAACCGCACTCGCACGGTGTCGCGTGGGGGCCGTGGTACGGGCTCGCCCGCTGGACCCGGTGATGGGCGGCAGAGCAGGCAGGTTGATCGTTCGCCGGCTCGCCGTCGCGGTTCCGCTCGCCGGACTGGTCTCGCTCGCGGTGTTCGCGCTCGCCGCGGCCAGCCCGTTCGACCCGCTCGACGGCTACCTCGGCGCGCACGGTGACGGGTTCACCGAGGTGCAGCGGGCGGCGCTGCGGGAGCGACTGGGGTTGCAGCGCAACTGGTTCGAGGCGTGGTGGTCGTGGATCGGCGAGCTCGCGCACGGTCGGCTGGGCGAATCACGGTCGTATCGGCAGCCGGTCACCCAGGTGCTGGCCGAGCGGCTGCCGTGGAGCTTGCTGCTCGGCGTGCTCGGTGGAGTGGTGGCCCTGGTGCTCGCGGCGTTGTTCGGCGCCTGGGCGGGACTGCGGCGCGGCGGGTTCGTCGATCGGACGATCAGCGCGGCCGCGGTTGTGCTGCAAGCGGTTCCGCCGTTCGTGCTGGCGCTCGGCGCGGTACTGCTGTTCGCGTTGACCCTGCGCTGGTTCCCGGCCGCGGGGTTGACCGATCCGGGCGGCGGCGTCACTGCCAGTTCGACGGCCCGGCACCTGGTGTTGCCCGCGGTGCTGCTCGGGGTGACGCAGTTGCCGTGGCTGGTGCTCGGCCTGCGCGAGACGGTGGCCCGCACCCTGGACAGCGACGCGGTCAAAGGCGCGAAGGCGCGCGGATTGCCCTGGCGGGTCATCGCTTTCCGGCATGTGCTGCCGGTCGCGGTCGTGCCGTTTCTGGCGCTGTGCGGTGCGCGGCTGCCGGAACTGGTGGTCGGCGCGACCGTGGTCGAAACCATCTTCAGCTGGCCGGGTTTGGGGTCGGCGACCGTGGAAGCGGCGCGCAGCGTTGACTTTCCGCTGCTGGCCATCCTGACGGTGCTGATCACCGCCCTGGTGCTGCTGGGCAACCTGACCGCCGACGCGGCCGCGGTGCTCATCGATCCGCGGATCGACGCCGATGGGTAGGGCGCGGCCGATGCTCGTGTTGGCGGTCGGGGTGTTGGTGCTCGCGGTGCTCTACGCCACGTTGACGCCGTTGCTGCGGCCGGTGGACGACGTGCTGGTGGACTTCTCGATCAGCAGGCGGCCGCCGAGCCTCGAATTCCCGTTCGGCACCGACAATGCCGGGCGCGACGTGTTCGTCCGGGTGGCGCAGGGCATGCGGATCTCTCTGCTCATCGCGGCGACCACGGCGCTCTGCTCGGCGGTCCTCGGGGTGCTGATCGGGGTGAGCGCGGGGGCGTTCGGCGGCTGGTGGGACCGGATCGCGATGCGGCTGGTCGATGCGGTGAACTCGCTGCCGAGCCTGCTGCTCACGTTGCTGATCGTGGCCATGTATCGGGGATCGGTGCTCGCCATTGTGATTTCGCTGGTCCTCACGCACTGGACCTCGATCGCTCGCGTGGTGCGCAGCGAGGTGCTCGCGCTGCGGCATGCCGAGTTCGTGCAGGCGGCTCAGCTGCGTGGGCTGCCGCGGTGGCGGATCATTCGGCGGCACTTCGTTCCGGTGGCGATGGGGCAGGCGCTGATCGGGGTGGTGTTGCTGATCCCGCATGCCATCTGGCACGAGTCGACGTTGTCGTTCCTCGGGGTCGGGTTGCCGCCGCATCGCGCGTCGCTGGGCACGCTGCTGTCCGACGCACAGGCCTCGATCCTGTTGGGCGACTGGTGGTTGCTGGTCTTCCCGGCCGGTGTGCTGGTGCTCGTCACGCTCGCGGTGTCGCTACTCGGCAGGCATTGGCAGCAGAAGGTGCAAGTGCTTCAGGAGGTGGCCGCATGAGCGCGGCAGAACTCACCCTCCGGCAGGTCACCGTGCGTATTCCGCTGGCCCCCGGTCGTTCGGTGCATGCCGTGACGGAAGCGGATCTGGTGGTGCGGCGGGGGACGGTGCACGGGTTGATCGGTGAATCCGGTTCCGGCAAGTCGATGTTGGCCGCGACGGTCACCGGATTGCTGCCGAAGCGGGCGCGGATGACCGGCGAGGTATCGCTGGAGCTGAACGATCGGACGCTGACCACCCGGGAGATCTGGGCGTCGCGCGGGCGCACCGTGGCCTGGGTGCCGCCGTCGGCGATGACCTACTTCACGCCGGTCCGGCGGATCGGGCCGCAGCTGGCCGAGACGATCCGCTATCTCGGCACCGCGCACGATCCGGTCGAACTCGTCACCCGGGTCGGGTTGGAAGCTACTGCGTTGCAGCAGTATCCACACGAACTCTCCGGCGGCATGGCGCAGCGCGCGGCGATGGCCTTCGCCTTGGCGGGGGATCCGGCGTTCCTCATCGCCGACGAACCGACCTCGGCGCTCGACGCCGAGCGGGCGGCGGCGATCCTGCGGTTGCTCGGCGACTTCGCCGCGGACGGCGGCAGCGTCCTGCTGGTCACACATGATCTCACCGCGTTGCGCAAGTCCGGGATATGCACCGACATCTCGGTGATGCACGCATCCCGCATCGTCGAGTCCGGCAGCGCCGGAACGGTTCTCGACGACCCGGCGGAGCGGTACACGAAAGACCTGCTCGCCGCGCTGCCGGAGAACGGGTTGTCCCCACTGCCGTTCAGCACTCCGGAACTGGTGAATCTGCCCGCCGACTACCGATATGGCCCACCATGACCCAACGATCACTTGCCGCACAAAATATTTCGGTCCTGCTCGGTGGACGTCGAGTCCTCACCGACGTATCCATCGAGATCGGTCACGGCGAGGTGGTCGGGCTGGCGGGGCCGTCGGGCACCGGCAAAACCACCCTCGCCCATGTCCTCTCGGGGCTGCGCAGGCCGGACCGCGGCCGCGTCACCGTCGACGGCGCCCCACTGCCCCGGCGCCGCACCGGCCGGATCGCGATGCTGTTCCAGTCACCACGCCGCTCCTGTGATCCGCGGCTGAAGCTGCGCCAATCCATCGCCGAACTAGCTCGCGGACCGGTGGATTGGGACACCGTCGTCGGATCCGTCGGCATGACAACGGATCTGCTCGATCGCTATCCCGCGCAGGTCTCCGAGGGCCAATTGCAACGAGCGGCGGTCGCCCGCGTCCTCGCCTCCAAGCCCGACTACCTGCTCTGTGACGAGATGACCTCGATGCTCGACCCGGCCACCACGGCCACCGTCGCCCGCACCGTGACCGGCCTCGCCGCCACCGGCGTCGGCGTGCTGTTCATCAGTCACGACCTGTCCCTGCTCGCCGTGTGCACCGATCGGATCGTGCACCTGGGCGATAACCCTGCTCGCGATTCGCCCAACGACATCGGAGTTCTATGAGTAACGCACTGCATATCCTCACCCGCACCGATCTGGCCGATATCGACCTGCCGCCCGCCGAGGTGATCGATCTGGTCGAGGACGGCTACCTGGCGTTCGCGCGCGGCGAATCCCGCTGCCCGGTGAAGCTGATGCTGCCGATCCCGAAGCCCGAGCGCGACGCGGTGTCGTATTCGATGCTCGGCTACGACAGTTCGCTCGAGCACCTCGGTTTCAAGACCTCCTACCGCCAGGGCAGCGCGAGCGCGGACAAGTACTACACGACGATCAGCCTCTACGACGACACCACCGGATTGCCGTTCGCGTTCATGGATTGTCAGCGCGTCGGCGCCGCGCGCACGCCGGCCACCACCGCCATCATCGCGAAACACTGTGCCCGCGAAGGCGCTCGGAGCGCGCTCATGCTCGGCACCGGTATCCAAGGTCGAAACACGTTGCCGTACTTGCTCACCGCGCTACCGCAGCTCGAGCGGCTGAGGCTGTTCGGCACCCACCCGGAGGGCATCGCGGAAAGCATTGCCGCGCTGCACCGCTGGTTTCCGGACCGGGATATCGAAATGGTCGACGATGTGCCGGCCGCGGTCGCCGAGTCCGACATCGTCGTCGTGGCCTCCGGCCGGGCCGCGCATCCGAAGGTGCAGACCGAATGGCTTCAGCCGGGTGGTCTGCTGATCTCGGTAGCCAGCAAGGGCGTCGAGAGCGGAGCCCTGCGCGCGGCCGATTACGCGATCGCCACCAGCGCAGGACAACTCGGCGTCACCGGTACTCGGCTGGCCGGACCGGATGGTCAGCCGGTGATCGATGCCGAACTGCCGGACATCGTGGCAGGCCAGGCCGCCGGGCGATCCAACGCCACCGATCGGGTGTTCGCGTTCGCCAGCGGCATGATCATCACCGATATTCCGGTCGCCCATGCGCTGGCGACCCGCGCGGTCGCGGCGGGACGCGGACAGCGGGTGGAACTGTGGACCTGAACACCGCACTGATCGAACTACCCGCGCTGGAACAGGAATGGCAGCGGCGGGTGCGCGCGGACCGGCAGCTGCTCTTCGACATCCACCATGCCGTCGGCGGACCATTCCACGTCGTCTATCCGGAACAGTTCGCCGAGAACCTCCGTTCCTTCCAGAAAACAATTGCCGGGCATGGGGTCGCAGGTCAGGTCTACTACGGCAAGAAAGCGAACAAGGCGGGTTGCTGGCTGCCGGTGATCGCCGACCTCGACGGTGCCGTGGACGTCGCGAGCGAGCCCGAACTCGTGCACGCCTTGGCGAACGGCATCCGTGGTCGCGATATCGGGGTGACCGGCGCGGCCAAAACCGATGCGCTGCTCCGACTTGCCGCCAGGCACGACTGCGTGATCGCCATCGACGCCCTCGACGAATTGGCGCGGGTCGCCGAGATCTCCCGCAGCGCGGGCCCGGTGCGGATTCTGCTGCGGCGGTTGTCGCCGAATGCCCCGCACAGTCGATTCGGGTTCTCGGCAACGGATCTCGACACCGCGATCGAGGTGTGCGCACGAATGCGGCCGCAGGTCGAACTGATCGGGTTCTCGTTCCACCTGGACGGCTATGCGGTCGCACCTCGAGCGGAACTCGCCTACGACCTGATCCAGTTGTGCGCCAAGACGAAAGCGCAAGGATTGCCGCTCACCACGATCTCGATAGGCGGCGGCTTCGCCTGCCGCTATCTCCGAGACGATGACTGGAACGACTTCCTCGCGCACCAGAACGGCGAGTGGTTCCACGCAGGAAAGCAGTTCGAGAAGTTCTATCCGTACGCGCAAGGCCCGACCGGCGCGGACATGCTCGACGCCATCCTCACGACCATCGTCGATCAAAAGACACTCGCGAATCATCTGCGTGACAACAATATCCAGCTGTTCATCGAACCCGGCCGCGCACTGCTCATCGACGCGGGCTTCACCGTATTCCCGGTCCTCGGCTATAAGCAGAACACCGACTACGGCATCACCACCGTGCACGGGCTCAGCATGAGTGTCTCCGAGCAGTGGAAGGGCAGCGAGTTCCTGCCGGACCCGATCCTGGTGCCCCGCAACCCGAATCCTGCGGCAGCGCCGATCGCCACCTGCGTCGGCGGCGCCAGCTGCATGGAGTACGACGTCCTCACCTGGCGCAAAATCCCACTGCCGCAACGCCCGGTGCACGGCGACCTGCTGCTGTATCCGAACACCGCCGGGTACCAGATGGACAAGAACGAGAGCGAATTCCACCAACTCCCACTACCGCCGAAGGTAGTCATCACCCACGAGGAAGGCCGGTTCCGGTGGCGCTTGGACACATGACCGCGCAGACGTTGCCCACCCAACTTCCGCGGCTCCGCGAAAACGTCGTTCGCTCGGCCTCGGAGCTGATCGGTTCCACCCCGCTGCTCGAACTCATCCGCACCGGCACCGGCACCCGCCTGCTGCTCAAGCTGGAGCAGTTCAACCCCACCGGCTCCGCGAAGGTCCGGATGGCCAGGGAGATGGTGCTGCAAGCCGAACGCAGCGGCGAACTGCGCCCCGGCGGGCACATCGTCGAACCGACCTCCGGCAATACCGGCACCGGATTGGCCCTGATGGCCCTCGAACGCGGCTACACCTTCACCGCCGTCGTCGACGACCACGCCGCCAAGGACAAGCTGCGCGCCATGAAAGCAATGGGCGCTCAGCTGGTTTCGGTCCACAGCGGAACGACCGGCGGGCCGAGCACCGTGGAACGCCGACGCATCGCTGCCGAAATCGCGGCCCGCACCGGCGCTTACCGCCCGGACCAGCACAACAACCCGCACAACAACGCGGGCTACCACGATCTGGCCGCAGAGTTGCTCTCCGATCTCAACACCGACGTCGACTACCTGGTCGGCGCGGTCGGCACCGGCGGATCCCTCTGCGGCACAGTCGAAGAACTCCGCCGACTCGGCTCCCGCGTCTACGCGCTCGGCGTCGAACCCACCGGCTCCATCATCTTCGGCGGCGCCGGCGGCAGCTACTGGCAGACCGGCGCGGGCAGCCCGGCCGGATTCCCGGTGGGCGGCAACGTGAAATACGACGCCATCGACGAGGACTGCCGAGTCCGCGACATCGACGCGTTCGCCACCGCCCGGGTGGTCGCCCGCCGCACCGGCATCCTGGTCGGCGGAACCGGCGGCGCCGCAATCCAGGTGGCGCTGCGCCGCCTCGTGCACGTGCCCGCGGGCAGCACGGTCGTCGTGCTGGTGTGCGACGCGGGGGAGAAGTACCTCGACACCGTGTACGACGACGACTGGCTGCGCGAACGCGGCCTCTATGACGAAGCCGCGCAACAGCGAATCATGCGACTGTGCCGGGCCTACGACGAATCGGTGCGGCTGGCCGCGTACACCGTCGAGCGGGCGGGAGCGTAGATGGACGTGCGACAGTACCGGGCCATCATCGCGCTGGCCGCCCCGATCGCCGGCATCCAGCTCGCACAGGTGGCATTGACCACCGTCGACCTGGCCATGATGGGCCTGCTCGGCATCGCCGCGGTCGCGGCGGGCGGCCTCGCGCTGCTGCTCTACAACCAGCTGCGCACCATGTGCGTCGGCATGATCACCGGCGTCGGGAACATGATCGCCCAGGCGGTGGGGAGCAGCGAAAAGCGCACCGGCCGTGCCGATATCGACGACCAGGCGCGCGCCGAGATCCGCGGGCT
Organism: Nocardia sp. NPDC051756; assembly: GCF_040681495.1. Taxonomy (NCBI): domain Bacteria; kingdom Bacillati; phylum Actinomycetota; class Actinomycetes; order Mycobacteriales; family Nocardiaceae; genus Nocardia; species Nocardia sp. NPDC051756. The sequence continues at coordinate 50,496 of NZ_JBFAYV010000012.1, forward strand.
GGTCCGCGCCGCCGCGCTCGTGGCCACGGTGACCGCGATGGCAGGCGCGCTCATCTTGATCACGCTCGGTTACGCGTTGCGCTGGCTCGGCCAGGACCCCGAGGTACTCCGGTTGGCCCGCCCGATCATGTGGACCCTCGCACCCGGCCTGATCCCCATGCTGTGGCTGAACGTGTTGCGGCAGTTCGCCGTCGGCCTGCGCCGGGCCGGCTCCCTGCTGCGCGTGACGCTGCTCTCGATCGGGGTCAACGCACTGCTCAACGCGCTGTTCATCTTCGGCTGGCTCGGCGTGCCGAAGCTCGGCCTGGCCGGAATCGGCTTGTCCACCACGCTCGTTCAGCTCTGGACCTTCGGCCTCTACCTGCGCACCGTCAAACGCGACCCGCTGCTCGGCGACCTGCTGTCGCTGCGGGCCTGGCGGGCCGACCGGGCGACGGTCACCCGAATCATCCGGATGGGCACCCCGATCTCGCTGACCTACGGCGCCGAAGCGGCGATCACCTCCATCGCCGCGGTCCTGATGGGCAGCTTCGGCCCGGTCGCGCTGGCCGCGAGCAACATCGTCAACCAGCTGGCCTACATCGTCTACCAGGTCAATATCGGTCTCTCCCAAGGCTCTTCGATCCTGGTCAGCCGCACCATCGGCCAGGACGATCGAAAGGCAGTGGCGGGCATCGCCCGCCGCACCTTCACCCTCGGGTTCGCCTTCATGACCGTGGTCGGCCTCGGCTATGTGCTGTTCCCCGGTGCGGTGCTCGCGCCGTTCCTCGGCTCGCATCACGACGACACCGCCGTCATCGCCGCGGCCTCGACGTTGTTGTGGTTCGCGATCATTCAGCAGTACTGCAAGGGCTCGCAGAACCTGTCCATCGGGCTGCTGCGCGGCATCGGGAATACCAAGGCGGGGATGCAGAGCACGCTGATCGGCTATTTCGCGATCGGCGTGCCCGCGATGGCCGGGTTCGGGTTCGGACTCGGTTGGCGCGCACCGGGTATCTGGCTCGGCCTGTGCCTGGGCTTCGGCGCCACGGCGTTCCTGGTGTGGCGCAGGTTTCAGCGCGGCGTCGCCGACATCGTCACGCCCACGCGGGAATCCGTGTCATCGATTCGGTGAAAGCGGGCAAAAGGGGTGAAACACTCAGAACGGCGCGACATTTCGACTAGCAACTATTCAGGAATCGCCGCCCACATCGTGGTTCTGCTCACTTCCCGACTCGGCTAAACGATCTTTCTCTGCGGCGTCGCAGCACGTCGGGTATGGTCGGCGCGGATCGCGAAACTCTGCTTAACAGCCCAGGCGGAAAGGTCGGCCGAAGACATGTGCGCAGCGGGGCCGTTCAGCGGACTCAATCGCAGACAATTCCTAGCGAAGGCGGCAGCGGCCGGTGCGGTGGGAGCGTTGGCCTCGTGGGCCAACCCGATCATCGAGCGGGCCTATGCCGCCGACCCCGCGGGCATGGGCGGACTGGGCGATATCGAGCACTTCGTCCTGCTGATGCAGGAGAACCGCTCGTTCGACCACTACTTCGGCACCCTGTCCGGCGTGCGCGGCTTCGACGAGGCGTCACCGGCCTGGCAGCAGTACGGCTGGACGCCGGGCGCCGGTCCCGGCCCGGACGGCTTCGTGAACCCGTTCCGGCTCGACACCACCCGCGGCGCCAGCCTGGACGGCGAATGCATCAACGACCCGGACCATTCCTGGGCCGGCATGCACCATGCCTGGAACGGCGGTCGCAACGACCAGTGGATGCCGATGTCGGTCGCCGGCGTCGGCCCGGCGAACGCGGCCGCGGCGATGGGTTACTACCTGCCCGAAGACATTCCGATCCACACCGCGCTCGCCGACGCCTTCACCCTCTGCGACAACTATCACTGCTCGGTGCTCGGCCCCACCGACCCGAACCGGCTGTACTGGATCAGCGGCACCATCGACCCGGACGGGCTGGCCGGCGGTCCGCTGGTGGAGACCCCGGCGATGATCCCGCAGCACGTCTACAGCTGGCGCACCTACCCGGAGAACCTGTCCGAGGCCGGGGTGAGCTGGAAGGTCTACAACAACCGCGACGTCGGCCCGCTGTCCTCGGTGATCCTCGACGGCATGCTCGGCTGCTTCACCCAATCCGCCGACCCCAACTCGGAATTGGCGCGCCGCGGCCTGGCCCCGGTGTACCCCAACGACTTTCAGGCCGATGTCGCCAACGACACGCTGCCCGCCGTCTCCTGGGTGATCCCGTCGCTGCTGAACTGCGAACATCCCGCGCTGCCAGCGGCTTTCGGCGCGTACGGGATCGTGCAGCTGCTCGACATCCTCACCTCGAACCCGAAGGTGTGGGAGAAGACCGCGCTGATCATCAGCTACGACGAGAACGGCGGCTTCTTCGACCACGTCACCCCGCCCACACCGCCGCCGGGCACCCCGGGCGAGTTCCTCACCGTGCCGCTGGACCGCGTGTCCGCCGCGAAGGGCATCGCCGGTCCGATAGGTTTGGGCTATCGCGTTCCCGCGCTGGTGATTTCGCCCTACACCCGAGGCGGGCTGGTCGCCTCGGAGACCTTCGACCACACCTCACAGCTGCGACTGCTGGAAACCAGGTTCGGCGTGGAGGTGCCGAACGTGACCGCGTGGCGACGCGGGGTCACCGGCGATATGACCTCCACGTTCGATTTCGGCACGGCCCCGAATATCGCGAAACCGGTGCTGCCGGATCCGAAACCGAAAATGGATGCCGCGGTCGCCCAATGCGGCCCGAATATCGCGTTGGGTACGGCGACGACCGGGATTCCCTATCCGGTGCCGCCGAATTCGATGCCGACACAGCAACCCGGAAGCCGGCGCAAGCCGAGCGGGTTGGTTCGGGCATGAGAGTGGCCCAGCCCTGGCGGGGGCTGGGCCACTTCTCGAACGGATGAGGTCAGCTTGCGGTGGCGGGCACCCACCGGACCGACGGGACGACGGAGCGTTTTCGCATCGCCGCGAAGCTGTGTCGGGCCGGGCTGATCAACGCGGTGAACCAGGTACGGCGGTGTTCGGCCAATGCTGCCGCGACGGCGGGGATGTGGATGCAGTGCACGCCGCCCGCCATGCCCAGGCGGTGGCGAGCCGTCTGGTTAGTTCTGGTGCCCAATGGTGTTCCTTTGCTTGCTGGTGCTGGCGCCTCGATCGCCAGGGCGAAGATTAGCCGAACGAAAGTGCCGCGCAGAGTATTTTGCGCAAGTAATTGCCTCGGCGTGTCGGAAAGTTGTCGCCGCTGTACCCGGTCCGGCCGGAATTGTTGCGAATCGGTCTCGGCCTCGTCACGGATCGGGCAATTGCGGCGGTGGGAGGTGGAAAGCGCGGCCCGGATGGGTAATCGGGTTGATTGTGTCGCCGTAGTCGAACGTCGGTGTCGGCGGCACTGCCGCGCAGCGGCGCGGGCGTATGGGTGGCGAGTTCGCCATCGGCAGCGGGATGCGAGACTGGTCGAATGTTGCGGATCGGCCTCACCGGAGGCATGGGAGCGGGCAAGTCGACGGTGGCGCGGATTCTCGCCGACCTCGGCGCGGTCATCATCGATTCCGACGTGATCGCCAGGGAGGTCGTCGCGCCAGGTACCGAAGGCCTCGCTGCGCTCGTCGGGGCGTTCGGCCCGGAGATCCTGGCGGCCGACGGGAGCTTGGACCGGCCGGCTCTGGCGGCCAAAGCGTTCGCCGACGACGAATCGCGCGCGACCCTGAATTCGATTACCCATCCGCTGGTCGGAAAGCGCACCACCGAACTCATTTCCGCGGCGCCCGGCGACGCCATTGTGGTGCAAGATATTCCGCTGCTGGTCGAAAATGGTCTGGCGCCATTGATGAATCTGGTCGTCGTGGTCGATGTCGACGCGGAAACTCGGTTGCACCGCCTGGTCGAATTCCGTGGCGTCGCCGAGGCGGATGCGCGGGCGCGGATTGCCGCGCAGGCGACCGACGAACAGCGCCGGGCCGTCGCCGACGTATTGCTCGACAATCGCGGGGCGCCGGACGCGGTCGACGGCGCGGTGCGGCAATTGTGGCAGGAGCGGCTGGTGCCGTTCGAACAGAACCTGCGCACCGGAACTCCCGCGCGTCGCAAGGAAATACGCGTCGTGCCCGCGAACCCGGAATGGCCGGCGCAGGCGCAGCGGCTCATCGCCCGGCTGTGGGTGGCGTGCGGTGCGTCCGCGTCGCGGATCGATCACATCGGGTCGACGTCGGTGCCGGATCTGCCGGCCAAGGACGTGATCGATCTCCAGATCACCGTCGCCGACCTCGCGGTCGCGGACGGATTGCGAGATGCGTTGGGCGCGGCGGGTTTTCCGGTTCGCCCCGAGGTCACCGAGGACTGCCCGCGGCCGACGCCGCAGGATCCGGCGGGCACCGACGTGTCGTTGTGGACCAAGCGCTACCACCAGAACGCCGACCCCGGCCGACTCGCGAATATCCATGTGCGCGTGGCCGGTTCGCCGGGGCAGGAGTACGCGCTGCTGTTCCGGGACTGGCTGCGCGCCGATGCCGGGGCGCGCGCCGAATATCTCGAGGTGAAGCGCGCGGCGGAGGCGAAGGCGGCCGGGCTGGTCGGTCCGGCGGCGATGACCGCCTACATCGACGTCAAGGAACCGTGGTTCGCCGCCGCCTACCCGCGCCTGCTCGCCTGGCGGGATCGCTAGCGGCGCAACGGCTTTGCGGCACTTACCGCCAGGTGAGCGTGACGCCGAGCGACTCGAGCCAGTGCCCGAGGCTGTAGTCGTGCGCGGCGATGCCGTCGATCGCGCCGGTGGCGGTCTCGATGGCCGCCTGCGCCTGGGCGGCGGTGAGCAGCCCGGCGGTGAGCGCGGCGAGCAGCTCGTCGACGTCGAGCAGTTCGGTGCCGCGCCCGGAGCGCACGATGATGTCGAGGTAGTGGTCCACCGACTTCCACCGTTCGGGCGTCACCTGACCGAACTCGCCGAGGTCGAGGTAGAAGTCCTGATCCCGCTGGTGTTCGGGGTGGTAGTGGAAGACGGTGGCCCGCAGCGCCAGGTCGGGCAGTAGCCACGATTCGATGTAGTGGAACTGTTCATGGTCGGAGGTACGCGCCATGTACAGGCCCCACGGTTCGACGTGGTACTGCTCGACCGGCCGCACGAATCCCTTCGGATCCGTATTCGTCAGGTCCGCGAGATCGAAGTACTCGACCTTGGGTCGATGCACGTCAACGGAGGATGCCTGGGTCATGCATTCAGAATCTACCGCCGCGCCGCCGCAGTCGAGTGGCCTGACGGTTACATCCAGGTGAGCGTGATGCCCTGGGTGGCCAGCCAGTCCTCGACGCAGTGGTCGTTGGCGGCGAGTCCGTCCAGGGCGGCGGTCGCGCACTCGAAGGCCCGGTGCGCCTGCGCGGTGTCCACCAGTCCGGCCGCGTGGGCGGCCAGCAGGTCGTCGACGCCGAGCAGTTCGACGCGGTGACCGCGGTGCACCTCGATGTCGAGGTAGTGGTCCACGGCCTTCCAGCGTTTCGGCGCGACCTGGGTGAACTCGCCGATGTCGAGGTGGAAGTCGTGGTCGACGTGGTGCGCGGGGTTGCGCCGGGCACAGGTGACCCGCAGCGAGAGCTCGGGCAGCAGCCAGGACTCCAGGTAGTGATGGTGCGGCACCGGGACGATGCGCGCCATGTACACGCCCCACGGTTCGTGGTGGTAGCGCTCGACCTGGCGGACGAAGCCCTTGCAGTCGGTGCTGGTGAGCTCCGCGAGATTGAAGTACTCGACGTGCGGCCGATGCGGCGGGTGACCGGGCGGTAAGGCGGTGTTCGGCGGGGCGGCGGCGTTGTGATTCAGGCCCGGCACCGCGGCGCGGAGGTGTCGGGCGATGGTTCCTGCGAAGCCGGTGGTCGGCACGGTATTGAGCAATGGAATCAGACCTCTCATGGCTCTTTAGTCCTTCGCCACATCCGAACTTGTTGTCCGAACAACCAAGTCAGAGTACACCCGGGTATTGGCCGTTGGGCGGAATGACGCGATATGTTTTTGGATACGAAATGTGTTGCCGCAAGGGACATTTCGGACACGTAACGACGTCTGGGAGTGAAACGGTATTGATCCGGTAAAGCGCGGATTATGTTCCGGGAATGTCGCGCGGTCGCGCGCGGTTCAAACATCGGGATCCCGATGGACGACATCGGCGGATTATCCCCTCGACCGGGGAGTGTGGTGACCACCGCCACGCGACCGGAGAAACTTGTCGGTGGCTGGGCTTAGGCTGGTGAACATGGCATTCGCAACCGAGATTCCGACGGAAGGCTACGCGGAGAGGATCTCGACCGAGACCCCGCTCGCCCACTCCGAGCACCGGCCCGTCGGCGAGATCGAGCGCAGTGAAGCGCGCTTCGAGGTGGTCAGCGAGCACGTGCCCGCCGGTGACCAGCCGGCCGCGATCGAGGAGCTGGAACGCCGGATCAAGGCGGGGGAGCGCGACGTCGTGCTGCTCGGCGCCACCGGCACCGGCAAGTCGGCGACCACCGCCTGGCTGATCGAACGGCTGCAACGCCCGACGCTGGTGATGGCCCCGAACAAGACCCTGGCCGCGCAGCTGGCCAACGAGCTGCGCGAGATGCTGCCGAACAACGCCGTCGAGTACTTCGTCTCGTACTACGACTACTACCAACCCGAGGCGTACATCGCGCAGACCGATACCTATATCGAGAAGGACAGCTCGGTCAACGACGACGTCGAGCGGCTGCGGCACTCGGCCACGTCCAGCCTGCTGTCCCGGCGCGACGTGGTGGTGGTCGCGTCGGTGTCGTGCATCTACGGTCTCGGCACCCCGCAGTCCTACCTCGACCGGTCGGTGCAGCTCGAGGTCGGCACCGAGGTCGACCGTGACGCGCTGCTGCGGCTGCTGGTCGACGTGCAGTACACCCGCAACGACATGGCGTTCACCCGCGGCTCGTTCCGGGTGCGCGGCGACACCGTGGAGATCATCCCCTCCTACGAGGAGCTCGCGGTCCGCATCGAGTTCTTCGGTGACGAGATCGAGGCGCTGTATTACCTGCACCCGTTGACCGGCGATGTGGTCCGTCAGGTCGACATGCTGCGCATCTTCCCGGCCACCCACTACGTGGCCGGTCCGGAACGGATGGAACGCGCGGTGCGCGACATCGAGTCCGAGCTGGAGCAGCGGCTGGCCGAGCTGGAACGCCAGGGCAAGCTGCTCGAGGCCCAGCGGCTGCGCATGCGCACCCAGTACGACCTGGAGATGATCCGGCAGGTCGGGTTCTGCTCCGGCATCGAGAACTACTCGCGGCACATCGACGGCCGCCCGGCCGGGTCGGCGCCCGCGACGCTGCTCGACTACTTCCCCGACGACTTCCTGCTCGTCATCGACGAGTCGCACGTGACCGTGCCGCAGATCGGCGGCATGTACGAGGGCGACATGTCGCGCAAGCGCAACCTGGTCGAGTTCGGCTTCCGGCTGCCGTCCGCGGTGGACAACCGGCCGCTCACCTGGGAAGAGTTCGCCGAGCGGATCGGCCAGGCGGTCTATCTGTCGGCCACCCCCGGTCCGTACGAACTGGGCCAGGTCGGCGGCGAGGTGGTCGAGCAGGTCATCCGCCCGACCGGCCTGGTCGACCCGCAGGTCGTGGTGAAGCCGACCAAGGGCCAGATCGACGATCTGGTGCACGAGATCCGGCAGCGCACCGAGAAGGACGAGCGGGTGCTGGTCACCACGCTGACCAAGAAGATGGCCGAGGATCTCACCGACTATCTGCTCGGACTCGGTGTGCGGGTGCGTTACCTGCACTCGGAGATCGACACGCTGCGCCGCGTCGAACTGCTGCGGCAACTGCGCCTCGGCGAGTACGACGTGCTGGTCGGCATCAACCTGCTGCGTGAGGGTCTCGACCTGCCCGAGGTGTCGCTGGTCGCGATCCTCGACGCGGACAAGGAAGGCTTCCTGCGCAGCAGCACCAGCCTGATCCAGACCATCGGCCGCGCGGCGCGCAACGTGTCCGGCGAGGTGCACATGTACGCGGACAAGATCACCGACTCGATGCGGCACGCGATCGACGAGACCGATCGCCGCCGGGCCAAGCAGGTCGCCTACAACACGGAGCGGGGTATCGACCCGCAACCGTTGCGCAAGAAGATCGCCGACATCCTCGACCAGGTGTATCTGGAGGCCGACGACACCGAGGTCGCGGTCGGCGGTTCCGGCCGCAACGCCAGCCGCGGCCGCCGCGCCCAGGGCGAACCCGGGCGCGCGGTCAGCGCCGGCGTCTACGAGGGCCGCGACATCAAGTCGATGCCGCGGGCCGAACTCGCGGACCTGGTCAAGGAGCTCACCGCGCAGATGATGAACGCGGCCCGCGAGCTCCAGTTCGAGCTCGCCGGCCGCTTGCGCGATGAGATCGCCGATCTCAAGAAGGAACTGCGCGGCATGGACGCCGCCGGATTGAGTTGACCGGCAGCGTCCTTCGCGGGTCAGCTCTGGGTGGCCAGCCACTCGTCGACGCGGCGCTTCGCCTCTTCCACGGAGACGTCCTCGACCTTGGTGATGACCGCCCAGCGATGCCCGAACGGGTCGATCACCACGCCGAACCGGTCTCCGGTGACGAAGGTCTGCGGCTCTTCGGCACTGCGGGCGCCGTTGTCGACGGCCCGCTTGATCACCGCGTCGACGTCGGGGCAGTAGTGCACGATCGAGGTGTGCACCCACTCGCCGTTCGGGGCGAGCACGTTGTTGTCCGGGATGGGCATGCCCAGCTGCAAGGTAGAGTCGCCGATCTTCAGCTCGGCGTGCGCGGGCTGCCCGTCCGGCAGATCGTTGCGGGTGATCACCTCGGCGCCGAAGACGGCGGAGTAGAAGTCGATGGCCTTGTTGCCGTCGCCGACCGCGAGGAAACAGGTGATGGAGTGGTAGCCCTCGGCAATGGGGTTCACGGTGTTCGTCATGTCATCAATCCTGGTCGGGCGGGTGTTGCCGGTCTTGTAAGAAAGCGACACGGTGCCCGGCGGGAGCGAAACGATGCCCGGCGGCCTTGATTCCGAACTGCCCCGGAACCCGGCGACGCCCGCGGACACCACCGGCATCCTGCACCCGGACGAGCAGGCCAAGTACCGCACGCTGGCCCGGCTGCCCGCAGGCCCGCCCGTCGACCGGTTCGTCGAGTGGTACTGGTCGGTGCGCTGGGACCTGCGCGGCCGCCCGCCGTATCAGGCCGAGGTGCTGTCCTACCCGAGCGTGAACGTCACCTTCGAGCGATCCGCCACGCGCACAGGCGGTTTCGTCAACGGCGTGTGCACCACCAGGTTCATCCGGGAACTCAGCGGCGAGGGCGAGGTGTTCGGCGTTCGATTCCGCGCAGGCGGCTTCGGCGCGTGCACCGGACTCGACGTCGGCTCGTTCCGGGACGCCTCGGTCGCCCTGACCGACGTCATGCCCGACGCGGACGGCCTGGCCGAGCGCGTCCTCGCCGTCGCCACCGACGAGCAGCGCCGTGCCGTCCTCGAGGACTTCCTCATCGCCCGCCCCGCCGCCGACGATCCGACCTACCGCCTGGTGCTGCGCATCATCGACGCGATGGCGCAGGATGAGGAGCTGACCAGGGTCGACCAGATCACCGACCGATTCGGCATCCCGACCCGCACGCTGCAACGGATGTTCCGGCGCTACGTCGGCGCGGGCCCGAAATGGGTGCTGCGCCGCTATCGCCTGCAAGACGGCGCCGAACTGCTCGCTCGCGGTCGTACCGAAGATCTCGCCACGCTGGCCGCGGAACTGGGATACTTCGATCAGGCGCACTTCTCGCGCGAGTTCACCGCGGAAGTCGGAATGGCTCCACTGGAATACGCCAAGAATTCGCTACGCTCGCGCAACGAGGTCACGGCGAAGGTCATCCCGACCAGGATGTAGTTGCGGAGCCGACCGTATTCGACCATTCGACCACGGCCCGGGGGATAACCCCCGGGTTGCCTAGTTGAATGTTGCACTACCTACTGTCAGCCAAAAAAGGAGCTGGACATGGATGTCGTGGTGTTGATCGGACGGGTGTTGTTCTCGGTGTTGTTCCTGAGCTCCGGCGTCGGGCACTTCATGCAGACCGAGCAGATGGCGGGCTACGCGGCGAGCAAGGGCGTGCCGATGGCGAAGCTGTCCGTGCTCGGCTCGGGCGCGCTGTTCGGTCTCGGCGGATTGAGCGTGCTGCTCGGCGTGTGGGCCGACCTCGGTGCGCTGGTGCTCGCCGTGCTGCTGGTGGTGACCGCGGTGCTGATGCACCAGTTCTGGAAGGAAACGGATCCGCAGGCCAAACAGGGCGAAATGGTCAACTTCAACAAGAATCTGGCGCTGGCCGGCGCCGCGTTGATGCTGTTCGCCTTCTTCGCCCATGTCGACGACCTCGGATTGACCATCACCGGACCGCTTTTCGACCTCTGACCCCGCTTGCCGCGCTAATATTGCGCGTCCTTTTTACTGCAGGGAGAGGAAGGCATGGACATCATCGGAGCGATTCTGGGCTTATTCTGGGCGAACTACCAACAGTGGCCGTAATGGCACGGTAGTCCCAGGCTCCAGCGGCCCGTCGCGGTGCGTGATTTACGCGCCGAGGCGGGCTGATGTCTGTCCGATCCGCCCTGGTGTGTGACGAATATCCCAGGGGGACAAGAACGTTCGGCGCGGTTGTGCTTGATCACAGTTTCCCGGCCGGACAATTGTGTCTGCCCAGCTTGCCGATGCCCTTCCCGCATTTCCTGGCGAACGTGTGGCGCCAATGCCAGGACACCGGCAATGTGATGTGCTGCGATTTCTGTTAATTCCGGTCTGTTTGCCGCTAGGGTCGACCCAAGTCGCTGCGCCGGGGCACGTCTTGGTGGTGCACCCGGGCGTAGGCACCCTGACACAGTTGGAGGAGAGAATGACCGCCTACCGGACCATTGTTGTCGGTACTGATGGCTCGGACTCGTCGTACGTCGCCGTCGAGAAGGCCGCCGCGCTGGCTGGAGTGTCCGCCGCGACCCTGGTCATCGCGTGTGCTTACTACCCGACCGACGATCGCGACGTGGCCGCCGCCGCGGATGTGCTCAAGGACGAGGCCTACCAGGTGCGCGGGTCCGCCCCCACCAACGAGATCCTGCGCACCGCGCGGGACAAGGCCGTGGCCGCGGGCGCGAAGGACATCGTCGAGCGCGCCGTGGTCGGCGAGCCGGTCGAGTCGCTGCTCACCCTGCTCAAGGATGTCGACGCCGACCTGCTCGTGGTCGGTAACCGCGGCCTGAACACGCTGACCGGTCGCCTGCTCGGCTCCGTCCCGTCGGACGTCGCCCGCAAGTCCCGCTCGGACGTCCTGATCGTGCACACGGTTCGCTGATCAACCACCCGTCATTCAGGCGGGGCGCTAAGCAAACGATTGCGGCCGCGAGCGAGGTAATGCCTTGCTCGCGGCCGCTTTTGCGGTTCAGCGCAGCGAACTCAGCACCTCGGGCAGCTCTTCGCTGTGCACCACACCGAGCCGCTGCGTCGCCCGGGTCAGCGCGACATACAGGTCGTTGAGCCCGCGCGGCGATTCGTCCAGAATCGCCTGCGGCTCGACCAGATACACCGCATCGAACTCCAGACCTTTCACGTCGTGCACGGTCAGCACCCGCACCGATTCATCGGCCAGCTCGGCCAATTCGTCGAGCAACGTGTGCGGCGCGATCACCGCGGTCGTGCCCGGCCCGGTCTCCCCGGCCACCAGCTTCGCCACCTGATCGCGCACTTCCCCCGCGCCGACCCGATACCCGCGCGGCGGATTCCCGCTGTCCCGCACCGACCGCGGCGCCGAGGCCGCCGGATCGATCGCGGCCAGCACGTCCGCGGCCACATCCATGATCTCGGCCGGCGTCCGGTAGTTCACGGTCAGCTCGGTGAGCTTCCACCGCTTGGCCACATACGGTTCCAGCACCCGCTGCCAGGACGAGGCGCCCGCCGGGTCGCCGGTCTGCGCGACGTCGCCGACCACGGTGATCCAGCGATTCGGGATGCGCCGCATCACCATTCGCCAGGCCATCTCCGACAGCTCCTGCGCCTCGTCCACGATGACGTGCCCGTAGGTCCAGGTGCGGTCGCCCGCGGCGCGCTCGGCGGTGGTCTGCCGGGCGCGCACGTCCTGGCGTTCGGCGAGCTGGCTCGCGTCGATCAGGTCGTAGGCCATCAGGATTTCCGGGTCGAGCTCGTCTTCGAGATCCTGTGGCGCGGAACCGGTCAGGATGTCCAGCGCGTCCTGCGCCTCGGCCAGCTGGGCCCGCCAGCGCCGCCGGGAGCGTTCGCGTTCCTCGGTGTCGTCCACGCCGAGCAGTTCGGCCAGCTCGTCGAGCAGCGGCGCGTCGGCGGCGCTGAACTCGCCGTTGTCCGGGCGGACCAGCTCGGCGCGATCCTCGGCCGAGAGGGTGCCCGCGGCCCGGTCGAGCCGCTTGGGGTCGGCCAGCAGATCGGCGAGCACGTCCTGCGGGGACAGCAGCGGCCACAGCTTGCCGATGGCCTGCTGGATCTCCTGGTCGGCCCGCATCTCGTCGCGGATCTCGGCAATGTCGGTGCGGCTGAGCAGGCTTGGACCGCCCGACAGATCCGAACCCATGGTCTCGGCCAGCTGTTCGGTGAGCGCGTCGATGACCGCGCTGGTGAAGATCGGCTTGGCCAGGTTGTGCGGACGCCGGGAGGAACGGGCCCGCCCGCGCGCCCGGGTGGCGATCTTGCGATCGAGGGTCACCTGATAGCCGTCGAAGCTGAGCCGGACCGGTTCCGTCGGCACTTCCTGCCGGTCGCGCACGGCCTGCTTGAGCACCTCCAGCATGTCCAGCGAGCCCTTGATCTCGCCCGACCGCAACGAATCCTCGCGCTTGGCCTTCACCCCCGGATACAGGTTCCCGATGGTGGACAGCAGCACGCCGGTCTCACCGAGCGAGGGCAGCACCTGGCCGATGTAGTCGAGGAAGGTGGCGTTCGGCCCGATGATCAGCACGCCGCTCTTGGCCAGCTGCTGCCGGTAGGTGTAGAGCAGGTAGGCGGCGCGGTGCAGCGCGACGGCGGTCTTGCCGGTGCCCGGCCCGCCCTGCACCACCAGCACGCTCTTGTGCTCCGAGCGGATGATCGCGTCCTGCTCGTGCTGGATGGTCTCGACGATGTCGTTCATGTGCCCGGTGCGGGCCGCGTTCAGCGCGGCGAGCAGCGCGCTCTCCGCGCCGACACCGGCGTCGCCGTCGGCCGCGCCCGCCTGCCGGGCGGTATCCAGATCGAGGTATTCGTCGTTGACCGCGGTGACATTGCGGTTGCGCGAGCGGATGTGCCTGCGCCGGGTCACGCCGTCCGGTGCGGCGGTGGTGGCCAGGTAGAACGGGCGGGCCAGGGGAGCGCGCCAGTCCAGCAGCAGGGTCTCGTAGTCGTCCTTCTCGTCGAGGATGCCGAGCCTGCCGATATAGCGATATTCGTCGGCCAGATCGATCCGGCCGAAACACAGACCGTGTTCTGCCGCATCGTATTTGGCGAGATCCTCGTTATAGAGCTGGCTGAACGACTCGCGTTCGCTGCGCGCCTGCGGGGTGCCGCCGGATTCCAGCAGCACGGTGCGCAATCGGTTGCGCGCGTAGTCGCGCATTTCGTCGAGCCGGTCGTACAGCACCGACAGGTACTTCTGTTCCTGTTCGGTCTCGCGGGTCAGCTCGGGCGCGCCGGCCTTGGCCGCACGGTCCTGAGTGAGGTCGGGCAAACTGAACTCCTTCACCGCGATGAGCCGAGCGAACGCTACACACGCAGGGCAATAGCCGCGCGAACGTTCGGAAAACAAGGTTGTCGAGTCTACTGCGATTGCGGCGCGGTCGCCGTATCCGCAGGTGTAACCGGTGTCGTGCCGCCCGCCGGGCGTCGACCACCGGGAACTGGTCATAGAAGTGGTGCAACAGTCGCGCGCACCGCGGGTATTCCGCCGGTCCGGAAAATCCTCGAACAATCATGGATCCGACCGTCAGGACGCGTGCGTGCTGTTCGGCCGGCGTCCCAAGCTCGCCGAGCCCTCGCGGTGCCCGGACGGCTTGGCCCGGTACATCGCCAGGTCCGCGTCGTGCAGCACGGCCTCGGGGGTGCGGCGGTCGCCGACGGTGAGCGGGGTGACGCCGATCGAGGCGTTCACCTCGATCCGGTGCCCGCGCGCGATGATCGGCTCGGCCATGGTCGAACGCAGCCGGGCGACCAGCGCGTCGATGTCCACCCGCCGGGTGCCCCCGGAGAGCAGCACCAGGAATTCGTCGCCGCCGAGCCGGCCGACGATGTCGTCGCCGCGCAACGCGCGCTGCAACCGTTGCGCGACGATCTGCAACACCGTGTCGCCGATCGCGTGCCCGAGCGTGTCGTTGATCGCCTTGAACCCGTCCAGGTCGATGAACAGCACCGTGGACACCGGCAGGTCCTCGCTGGTGGCCAGCGCGCCGGCCAGCTGGGACAGGATCAGCGAGCGATTCGCCAGCCCGGTGAGCGAGTCGTGCGTGGCCTGGTATTCCAATTGCCGTCGGCTGGCCCGGAATTCGGTGATGTCGGCGAACGAGGAGACCGCGGACGAGCGCCGGTCGCCGGGGTTGAGCAGGCGGCTGCTGCCGGAGAGCCAGCGGCGTTGCCCGTCGGCGCGGTCGACGCCGAACACGTAGCCGGTGATGGTCTCGCCGGTGGCCAGGGTGCGGGCGATCGGGTGGCGGGTCGGCGGCAGCGGCTGGGCGTTCGCGTCGAGCAGGGTCAGCGGCAGCGACTGGATGGTCTTGCCGATGAGTTCGGCGTCGGAGTCGTCGTTGCCGAAGATGCGCATGGCGGCCGGGTTGGCCGATTCGATGCGGCCCTCCGGATCGATCACCACCACGCCCTCCTCCAACTGCGAGACGACCGTAGTGAAATGTTGCTCGGCCAAATGCTGCGCGGCCTCGGCGTGGCGCTGGGCGGTGAGGTCGTGGATGACCACCTGGTAGGCCAGATGGTCGTGCCAGGCGGTGAGCACCGAGACGGTCTCCACGGGCACCGGCACGCCGTCCACCCGGACCAGCGTCATCTCGGTGGGAATCGAGGCGGCGCCCTTGGTGGTGAGGTGGCTGATCCGCTCCAGCATGCCCGGGACCGAGTTGGGATCGACGAACTGGGTGAGCGGTTTGCCGATGATGTCCTCGGCGCTGCCGGCTGCCAGCAACCGCACCGTCGCCGGATTCACGTAGACCACGATGCCGCGTTCGTGCACGCAGATGCCGTCGGGCGTGTGCTCGACCAGAGAACGGTAGCGCTCAGCTAGCTGCTCGGCGGCGTCGACCGCGGCGGCTACCTTGTCCTCACCCACTCGAACCCCCGATCGTCGACCCGATTATGGCCATTGGAACATGGGATTATTCTGGTATCGACGTGCAGAAGATCACAGCGTCGAGGCTATTGCTTCGATCACAGTTCGGGCACTTAATCGGGCACTGTCTGGTGATCATTACAGAACCGGTTTTCTAGGAAATATCTGGCCGATTGCGGTTCGGCCGAGGAATCGGTGAAGGAGCGATGCTATGCCGGGCGCCAACCCGAACAACCGACAACAGCATCAAGATCATATGACGTTC
Source organism: Nocardia sp. NPDC051756 (assembly GCF_040681495.1). Classification (NCBI taxonomy): domain Bacteria; kingdom Bacillati; phylum Actinomycetota; class Actinomycetes; order Mycobacteriales; family Nocardiaceae; genus Nocardia; species Nocardia sp. NPDC051756. Next base: position 66,083 of record NZ_JBFAYV010000012.1, read on the forward strand.
GCCGGCATCGGTGCCGTCACCGGGTACGGCTGGGGCCGGGACGCGCTGTGGCAGGGACTGCTGAGCGGAAAGTCGGCGGCCTCCGTGCAGTCCGGCTACGGACCGGGCCGCAACGAGGATGCCTGGGTGTCGCTGGTCCCGGACGGCGGCGACCACACGGTCAGCACCAGCCGCTACGGGCGGGCCATGCACGAGTCGGCCAGAGAGGCGATCACGGACGCGCTCGCGCGCGGCTGGCAGCCGGGCCGGACGGTCGGCCTGCTGCACGCGATCGTGCTCGGCGACGTGGTCAACTGGCGCGACTTCTACCTGGTCGATCACGGTCATCGCAGGTCGCGCGACTACATGCGGCTGATCCCGTCCACCCCGATCTCGGTGCTCATGCAGGAGTTCGGCTTCCACGGCCCGGCCATGAACGTGTCCGCGGCGTGCAGCTCGGCCAACGTCGCGCTGATCACCGCGCAGCTGTGGCTGGACGCGGGCATCGCCGACGACGTGGTGTGCATCGCCACCGACATGTCCGCCACGCCCGACATGGTCGAGCACTTCGTCCGGCTCGGCGCCGCGGTGGCCGATACCGAACCGCTCGACGCCTGCCGTCCGTTCCAGGAGGGCAGCCGCGGGTTCGGCTTCGGCGAGGCGTCGGTGGCGTTCGTGCTCAGCCGTTCGGTGGAACGGCCGTACGCGGCGGTGCTCGGCGGCGGTATGAGCAACGACGCCTATCACGTGGTGTCGGTCGAACCGACACACGAGCAGATCTTCGAATGCACGCGCCGCGCCCTCGACAACGCCGGTGTGGTCGCCGACGACGTGCGCTATTTCAACGCGCACGGCACCGGCACCCGGCAATGCGATGTGGCGGAACGTGATCTGCTGACCAACATGTTCGGCGACCAGCCGCACGTCTACGCGCTCAAGCCGCTGGCCGGTCACTGCCAAGGCGCGGCCGCCGGTGTCGAGGTAGCCGCGGCGGCGCTGGGTTACGACCGCGGCATCGTGCCTGCCGCGCCCATCGTCGCGTCCCCGCACCCGCGCCTGCTCGACGGGCCGCAGCCGTTCGAGGGCGGCGTCACGGCGAAACTGTCGCTGGGCATGGGCGGCAACAACTCGGTGGTGCTGCTCGGGCCGGCCGGCTGAGCCCCTCACGGCAGCGGTACCGACCAGCACAGCCGGGTGCCCGGCATGGCCTCGCCGTCGGCGGCCGGCTTCCCGGCCGCGCCGATGACGAACTGTCCGTCCGCCTTCTGCGCGCGCTGTTCCAGGTTGCGTAGTCCGCTGCGCACCACGTGATTCGGGATGCCCCAGCCGTTGTCGGTCACCACGATGGTCAGATCGTCGTCGACGCTGATCTCCACCGCGACAGTATCCGCCCCGGAGTGCCGGACCGCATTGCTGACCGCCTCGCGCACCACGGCCTCCGCGTGATCGGCCAGCTCGGCCTCCAGCACCGAGAGCGGGCCGGCCACCGAAAAGGTCGACCGCAGTGTGGTTTCCGCGGTCTGCTGCCGGATCGCGTGCTCGATCCGCTGTTGCAGCGGATTGCCGTTGCCGCCGTGCAGGTCGAAGATCGAGGTGCGGATCTCCTGCACCACCTCTTGCAGGTCGTTGACCACGGTCGAAAGGCGTTGTCGCACTTCGGGAACAGTAGCCTTCGCGACCGCGCCCTGTAGCGTGATCCCGACCGCGAAGAGCCGTTGGATGACGTGGTCGTGCAAATCCCGGGCGATCCGGTCGCGGTCGGCCAGGATGTCGATGTCGCGCATCCGCTGCTGCGCGTCGGCCAGCTGCATGGCCAGGGCCGCCTGGTCGGTGAACGCGGCGGTCAGCTCGACCAGCTCGTCGGAGTACGGAGCCGCGCCGGCCGGCCGCACCGTGGTGAGCACGCCGAGCGTGCTGTCCGGGGTGCACAGCGGCAGGATCAGCAGCGGCCCGGCATCGGGCAGCGCGAGGCCGACGCTGACCGCGCCCGCGTCGTCGAAGCGCAGCGGGGTGCGGCGGGTGAACGCCTCGCCGAGCGCCGTCCCCTCGGTGTTCACCACCTTGCCCGCGTAGCCCTCGCCGGGCCCGCACCACTGGGTGACCGAAAGAGCTGACGGCTCGTCTGCGTCATCCGGTCCGGTCAGGAAGGACTGGTGCGAGCCGGTCAGCGTGCGCGCGTGCTCGACCACGTGCGCGAGCACCCGGTCGGACTCGGTGCCGGCCAGGAACTCGGTGGCGATGTCGCGGGTCGCCGCGATCCACGCCTGCCTGGTGCGGGCCGACTCGTAGAGCCGCGCGTTGTCCACCGCGATGCCTGCCGCGGCCGCGAGCGCCTGCACCAATACGTCGTCATCGTCGGTAAACGGTTGCCCGCTTGCCTTTTCGGTCAGGTAGAGGCTGCCGAACACCTCGCCGCGGATCCGCACCGGCACCCCGAGGAAGGTGTGCATCGGCGGGTGGTTGGGTGGAAGACCAACGGAGTCAGGGTGTTTCGAGATTTCCTCGAGCCGCAGCGGCTTGGACTGGTTGAACACCACGCCGAGCACCCCGTGCCCCTCCGGCAATCGCCCGATGGCCCTGCGGGTTTCGTCGTCGATCCCCTCGTCGATGAACTGCACCACCTGCTGGTCGTGCCCGCGCACGGCGAGCGCGCCGTAGCGGGCGTCGACCAGGCTGATCGCAGTGCGCACGATGGTGCGCAGGGTCTCGTCCAGGTCCAGGCCGGAGGTGACGGCCAGCATCGCCTCGACCAGCCCGTCCATCCGGTCGCGGGAGTCGAGGATGAGCTCGACGCGCTCCTTGACCTCGCTGAGCAATTCGCGCAACCGCAGTTGCGAGAGGGTGTCGCGCACGGAGTAGGGGTCGTTGCCGTGGTCCTCGGTCATATCGGGTTCCCCTTGTGGTGGGCGCGCGAACTGCGCCTTGCGCCAGTCTAGTTCGCCCTTCGGGGACTTTCGGCCCTGTTCGCCACGGCATTGCGATGGTGACATGGGGCTACGGGATCTGAATATCGAAGGCAGGGCGTGTCGCATGAAGTCGTCGGGGCTGTTGAATTCTTCGTCATCACAACACTGGCTCACCGCAAGCGATCTCGATCTAGCGGTGACCACCTTCGGCGCGGTGCCGGACGTGGACGTGACGAGGGCAGTCCGGGCGATCGGCCGGGTTTTGCGCAGGCACCACCTCGACGCGGCCACCAGGGTGCGGGTCACCGCGCCGGCCGAGGCGGGTGCGGCGACCGTGGTGCAGGCCAACATCCGCTGTCGCAATGTCGCCACGCGCGTGCAGGTGACGGGTCCGGGCGGGTTCGCGGTGACCTTCGCCGCCGAACGGCTGGACCGGCAGCTGGCCCGGCTCGCGACGACCCGGTCCCGGGATTGGCCCGATCCCGCGCGGCCACCGCTGGCCATGGTCACCGAACCGCGTCCGATCGTGCGCCGCAAGCAGGTCGACCTGCTCACCGGCTCGCCCGCGGAGGCGACGGCGGTGATGGACGCGATGGACTACGACGCCTACCTGTTCACCGACGCGGAGTCCGGCACGGAGGCTGTGGTGGCCTGGGGTGATCCGCTCGGCGTCCGGCTGTACCGTCAGGACGTGGCGGTGCGCATCCCGCCGACGGTGAATCTGCTTCCGCTGACGGCGGATTCGGAGCCGGCGCAGGTGCTCGACGAGGATCGCGCCGCGCACGTGCTGTGTCATCACGGACTGCCGTTCCTGTTCTTCACCGAGCCGCAAAGCGGTCGCGGCCGGCTGCTGTACCGCCGCTACGACGGCGACCTCTCGCTCGTCGAACCGGCCTGAACCTCAGCTCAGCGGCACCGACCAGTGCACCCGGGTGCCACCGGCCGGCGCCTGCTCGATGCTGCACCGGCCCTCGGATTCGGCCGCCCGCTGCGCGAGATTGGCCAGGCCGCTGGCGATTACGTCGTCCGGCACGCCGGAGCCGTTGTCCTGCACCAGGATGGTCAGCTCGTCGGCCACGGTGATCTCGATCGTCACCGCGTCCCCGCCGGAGTGCCGCACCGCATTGCTGACCGATTCGCGCACCACGGCTTCCGCGTGATCGGCCAGCGCGGGCCCGACCACCGACAGCGGCCCGTCGACGCGTAGCCGCGCCCGGATCGGGGTCGCCGCGGTCTGCTGCCGGACCGCGTCCTCCAGCCGGCGGCGCAACGACGCGCCCGCGCCGCCGTGCAGATCGAAGATCGTCGTGCGGATCTCGTGCACGATCTCCTGTAGCCGATCGATCTCGTCCGAAAGCCGTTGCCGCACTTGCGGATCGTCGACTCGCGCGGCCATGCCCTGCAAGCCGAGCCCGACCGCGAACACCCGCTGGATGACGTGGTCGTGCAGATCCCGCGCGATCCGGTCGCGATCGGCGAGCACGTCGAGTTCCCGCGCCCGGCGCTGCGCCTCGGCCAGCTGCATGGCCAGCGCGGCCTGATCGGTGAACGCGGCGGCCAGCGAGCCGAGCTCGTCGGAATACGGCTCGGCCTCGACCGCGCGCACCACGATCAGCACGCCGAGCACGACCCCCGCGGTCTGCAACGGCAGGATCAACGCGGGCCCGGTGGCATCGATCGGCGCGCCGAGATCGACGTCGCGCGCGTCGGCCAGCCGGACGGACGCGCGCTCCGCGAACGCCTTGCCCGCGGCGGTGCCGGTGAGCCGCACGACCTGTCCCTCGTCCGGCTCATCGGCTCTGGACCATTGCGCCACAACGAGTTCCGTGGCCTCCTCGGGTGGGACGCCCGACTCGACCACCGCGAGGATCGCCTGCTCCGACCTGGTCAGCGTGCGCGCGTGCTCGACCACCTGGGCGAGCACCCGGTGCGGTTCGGTGCCCGCCAGGAACTCGGTGGCGATGTCCCGGTTCGCCTCGATCCACGCCTGCCGGGTGCGCGCCCACTCGTAGAGCCGCGCGTTGTCGTCGGCGATCCGGGTCGCGGTGTCCACGATCGTGCGCAACGTGTCGAACACGCTGTGCGGCACGGCGTCCGTCATGCGCGGAGTCAGCGCTCGCCGAGCTTGCTGGCCAGCACCGCCGCCTGGGTGCGTCGTTCCATGCCGAGCTTGGCCAGCAGCCGCGACACGTAGTTCTTGACCGTCTTCTCCGCCAGGAACATCCGGGCCGCGATCTGCCGGTTGGTCAGGCCCTCGCCGAGCAGCGCGAGCAGCTTGCGCTCCTGGTCGGTGAGCCCGGCCAGCGGGCCGTCGTCGTCGGGCACGCCGTCGCGCAACCGGGCCCGCAGCGCCGCCGCCGCCCGGTTGTCCAGCAGCGAACGGCCCGAGCCGACCGTCTTGATCGCGGCGGCCAGCTCCATCCCCTTGATGTTCTTCACCACGTAGCCGCTGGCCCCGGCCAGGATCGCGTCCAGCATCGCCTGCTCGTCGGTGTAGGAGGTGAGGATCAGGCAGCGCAGCCCCTCCACCTCGGCGAGCAGGTCACGGCACAGTTCGATGCCGTTGCCGTCGGGCAGCCGCACGTCTAGCACCGCGACATCGGGACGTAGCACCGGGATTCGGGCCATCGCCTGCGCCACGTCGCCCGCCTCGCCGATCACGGTCAGCTCGGGATCACCCTCCAGCAGATCGATCAGACCGCGCCGGACGATTTCGTGATCGTCGACCAGAAATACCTGGAGCATGTCGGCCTCCTTGTCGTCGCCTACCGGACGAAAGCAGCCCCCACGAATACCACGGGTAGATAACGAGGTTCCGGGTAAGCTTGCAATGAAGTCAACCAGAGGGGCCGTGGGCAGCGGAGCCATAAGGCTCATATGTGCGTGGGAACTCGAGCGATGACATATTCAGCGACACTAGATTTCAGTGCGATCTTCGGATCGCCGCGGGCCTGTCCGGGCTGCGGCGCCGAGACCTTCGACCAACTACCCGATGTCCTGACGCGCTGCGGCGGCTGCGGCGCACACTGGGGCTCCACCGAGGAAGGGCGTGGCGTCGAAGAACGCAGGCGCCCATGAGAATCGGGCAGATCGTCCCGCCCTGGGTCCCGGTGCCGCCGCCGGCCTACGGCGGTACCGAAGCGGTGGTCGGCAACCTCGCGATCGGTCTCGACCAGCTCGGCCACGACGTGCACCTGTTCACGGTGGGCGAATCCACCTGCCCGGTGCGCCGGTACTCGCTCTACGAGCATCCGACCACGCAGATCGGCGTCGGTGAGGCCGAACTGATGCACGTGCTCGCCGCCTACGAGACCCTGGCCGACGTGGACATCATCCACGACCACACCTCGCTCGGCCCGTTCGTCGGCGCGCTGGAGAACTCGCCGCCGGTCGTGGTCACCAACCACGGGCCGTTCTCCGAGATGCGCCAGGAACTGTTCCGGTCGATGGCGCGCCACGCCAGCATCGTCGCGATCTCCGAGGCGCAACGCCGGATGGCCGGCCGTGTGCCGATCGCCGAGGTGATCCATCACGGCATCGACCTCGACGCACACCGATTCGGCCCTGGCGGTGGCGGTTACGTGGTCTTCGTCGGCCGGATGAACGAGACGAAGGGCGTGCACCGGGCGGTGCAGATCGCCCGGCTGGCCCGGCGCAAGCTGCTCATGATCACCAAGATGCGCGAACCGGAGGAGCGTCGCTACTACACTGAGCGGGTGCGTCCACTGATGGGCCCCGACGATCCCGAACCGCGCGAGGAACCCACCGCGCGCCGGGTCGAGCTGGTGCGCCACGCCGACGCGTTGATCAATCCGATCGAATGGCCCGAACCGTTCGGCCTGGTCATGGCCGAGGCCTTGGCCTGCGGCACACCGGTTCTCGCGTTCCCCAACGGCGCCGCGCCGGAGATCGTCGAGCACGGCAAGACCGGATTCCTGTGCCGCGACGCCGACGAGATGGTGGACGCGCTCGACCAGGTGCACACCCTCGACCGGCGGGACTGTCGCGCGGCCGCCGAGCAGCGGTTCGGCCGGCTGCGCATGGCCCGCGATCACGAGCGGCTGTATCGCCGCATCCTGGCCGAGCGGACGACCCGGGTCATGGCGCCCAGCACGGTGGCGTGAGTTTGCCGGGGACAGCGGCGTGACCCACCCCTGGGGCGACGGCTCGGACACGGAGGCGCCGACGGCGATCAACGCCGGGGTCACCCTGGTCGAGGGCTCGACCTTCTGCATCAGCGACACCAGCGGCGGGATCAGCCCGAATCGCCCGGCGGGCTTGTTCGTTCGGGACACCAGGGTGCTCTCGCATTGGCGGCTGACCGTCGACGGGCTGGAACCGCAGCCGCTGACCGTGCGCTACGACGAGCCGTACAGCGCGACGCTGCTGGCCCGGACCGCGCCGCGGCCGGGTACCGCGGACAGCACCGCGCTGGTGATCATCGGCAGGCACGTCGGCGACGGGATGCGCGAGGACCTGGTGGTGCGCAACCTGTCCGGCGCGCCGCTCGAGTGCGCGATCAGACTCGAACTGGACGCCGATTTCGCCGATCTCTTCGAGGTCAAAGAGGGACGCACCGGCCACGACGTGATCACCGCGGCGCGGGCGATGGATAACGCGGTGCAGATCAGCCGGGCCGAGCTGGGCGTGGCGGTGACCGTCAGCGGCAGCGGTGCCACGGCGGACGGTCACGAATTGTGCTGGGAGGTAACACTTCCCGGACGCGGCGAATGGTCGGCGTGCATCGAGTACCTGCCCGCCCTCGGCACCGACACCGCGCCGCCGCGTTATCCGTGCGGGACACCCGTGAGCCGCAGCGCGCCCGCGCAACGACTGCGCGAGTGGTACGCGAACTCGCCGACCGTGCAGACCGACGACGAAACCCTCGCCGCGGTCCTGCAACGCACCCTCACCGATCTCGGCGCGCTGCGCATCTTCGACCCCGACCATCCCGAGCGCGCGGTGGTCGCGGCCGGCGCGCCCTGGTTCATGGCGCTGTTCGGCCGGGACTCGCTGCTCACCTCGTGGATGGTGTTGCCGCTGGACCGCAGGCTCGCGGTCGGCACCTTGCAGAGCCTGGCGGATCTGCAAGGCAAGGAGGTACAGGCCGCGACCGAAGAGCAGCCGGGCCGGATCCCGCACGAGGTCCGGTTCGGCCGGGCGGCCACGCTATTGCTCGGCGGCGGCACCGCCTATTACGGCACCGCCGACGCGACCCCGCTGTTCGTGATGCTGCTCGGCGAGCTGTACCGCTGGGGACTGGACCCGAAGATCCGCGACGACCTGCTGCCGCACGCGGATCGTGCACTGGATTGGATCGAACGCTACGGAGATGCGGACGGTGACGGTTTCGTCGAATACCAGTGTGCCGCCGATCACGGCCTGGCAAATCAGGGCTGGAAGGACTCCTGGGACGGGGTCAACTTCGCCGACGGCACGCTGCCCGAGGCGCCGATCGCCTTGGCCGAGGTGCAGGGCTACACATACGCGGCCTACCTCGCGCGCGCGACGCTCGCCGCGGGCACCGGCGACCACTCGGCCGCGGACCTGTGGCGGGCCAAGGCCGCGCACCTGAAAACCGCCTTCAACGAGGCCTTCTGGCTGCCCGACCGCGGCTGGTACGCGATCGGCCTGGATCGGGACAAGCGGCCGATCGACGCGCTCACCTCCAATATCGGGCACTGCCTGTGGACCGGGATCGTCGACGACGACAAGGCCCAGCGGGTCGCCGACCATCTGCTCTCGCCGGAAATGTTCAGCGGCTGGGGGATCCGCACGCTGGCCACGTCAATGGGTGCTTACAACCCGGTCAGCTATCACAACGGCTCGGTCTGGCCGCACGACAACGCGATCTGCGCCGCGGGCCTGATGCGCTACGGATTCACCGAGCACGCGAATCAGGTGGTATCCGCCATGCTCGACGCCTCGACCCGGTTCGGCTACCGGCTGCCCGAACTCTTCAGCGGCTTCGACCGCGCCGAATTCGACGTCCCCGTCCCGTATCCGACGTCCTGCTCGCCGCAGGCCTGGGCCGCTGCCGCGCCGCTGTTGTTTCTGCGTACGCTGTTGAGACTGGAACCGAGCGTTCCGGAGGGGGTGCTGTCGGTCGCGCCGGTGGTCCCCGCTCGCTATCTCCCGCTGCGGGTCGGCGGGCTGCGGGTCGGCTCGGACGTGCTGTCGGTCACCGTCGACGCGGAGGGCTGGCAAGTCCGCGGCTTATCCGGTGACCTGCGGCGGAGTTAGCACCCACCCCTGGCGGCAACCGCCGCAATATTGCCGGCGTCAGCGCTGTTGTAGCTGGTACGCGTCGCGCGAGCGAAACTTGTCGGTGGGCGCGTTTAGCATGACGGCCGGATACGTCTGGAAGCCGTTTATCGGTTCACCCGAACACGATGAGAAGGGAATCACCTGGTGGCGGAACGCCTGACTGTGCGCGGTGCTCGGGAACACAACCTGAAGGGGGTCGACCTCGACCTGCCTCGCGACAGTCTCATCGTGTTCACCGGACTCTCCGGCTCGGGCAAGTCGAGCCTGGCGTTCGACACGATCTTCGCCGAGGGACAGCGGCGGTACGTGGAGTCGCTGTCGGCATACGCGCGGCAATTCCTCGGGCAGATGGACAAGCCGGACGTCGACTTCATCGAGGGGCTCTCGCCCGCGGTGTCGATCGACCAGAAGTCGACCAACCGCAACCCGCGCTCGACCGTCGGCACCATCACCGAGGTCTACGACTACCTGCGCCTGCTCTACGCGCGGGCGGGTACGCCGCACTGCCCGGTGTGCGGCGAGCTGATCCAGAAGCAGACGCCGCAGCAGATCGTCGACCAGGTGCTGGCGATGGAGGAGGGCATCAAGTTCCAGGTGCTCGCGCCGGTGGTGCGCACCCGCAAGGGTGAATTCGTCGATCTCTTCGAGCAATTGAACACCCAGGGCTACTCCCGGGTCCGGGTCGACGGCGTGGTGTATCCGCTGACCGACCCGCCGAAGCTGAAGAAGCAGGAGAAGCACGACGTCGAGGTGGTGGTCGACCGCCTGGCCGTCAAATCGAATTCCAAACAGCGCCTCACCGATTCGATCGAGACCGCGCTGCGGCTGGCCGACGGCATCGTGGTGCTCGACTTCGTCGATCGCGACGAGCACGCGCACGACCGCGAGCGCCGCTTCTCCGAGCGCCTGGCCTGCCCGAACGGGCACCCGCTCGACATCGAAGACCTGGAACCCCGGTCGTTCTCGTTCAACTCGCCCTACGGCGCCTGCCCGGACTGCTCCGGTCTCGGCATTCGTAAAGAGGTCGACCCGGACCTGGTGGTGCCCGATCCGGCGCTCAGCCTGAACGACGGCGCCATCGCGCCGTGGTCGCGCGGGCAGACCGCGGAGTACTTCACTCGACTGCTGTCCGGGCTGGCGTCCTCCATCGGCTTCTCCATGGACACCCCGTGGGAGCGGCTGCCGCTCAAGGCGCGCAAGGCCGTGCTCGAGGGCAGTTCCGATCAGGTGCACGTCTCCTACACCAACCGGTACGGCCGGAAGCGTTCGTACTACGCCGATTTCGAGGGCGTGATGCCGTTCCTGCAGCGGCGCATGGAGAGCACCGAGTCCGAGCAGATGAAGGAGCACTACGACGGGTACATGCGCGACGTGCCGTGCCCGGTCTGCAACGGCGCCCGGCTGCGCCCGGAGATCCTCGCGGTCACCATCGACGCCGGCGGCGACAACAAGTCGATCGCCGAGGTCAGCGACCTGTCTATCGGGGAGTGCTCGAAGTTCCTGAACTCCCTGACACTGGGCGAGCGCGAGGCCGCGATCGCCGGGCAGGTGCTCAAGGAGGTGCAGGCGCGGCTCGGGTTCCTGCTCGACGTCGGGCTGGAGTACCTGTCCCTCTCGCGGGCCGCGGCGACGCTGTCCGGCGGTGAGGCGCAGCGCATCCGGCTGGCCACGCAGATCGGTTCCGGCCTGGTCGGTGTGCTCTACGTGCTCGACGAACCGTCCATCGGCCTGCACCAGCGGGACAACCGGCGGCTCATCGAAACCCTCACCCGGCTGCGCAATCTCGGCAACACGCTGATCGTGGTCGAGCACGACGAGGACACCATTCGCGCCTCGGACTGGGTGGTCGACATCGGCCCGCTGGCCGGCGAGCACGGTGGTCGCGTGGTGCACAGCGGTACCTACGCGGAACTGCTCAACGAACCCGAATCCCTCACCGGCGCTTATCTTTCCGGCCGGGAGCGGATCGAGCTGCCGATGGTTCGCCGGCCGATCGACAAGAAGCGCCTGCTCACCGTGGTCGGCGCGACCGAGCACAACCTGCGCGACATCGACGTGGACTTCCCGCTCGGCGTACTCACCGCGGTCACCGGCGTGTCCGGTTCCGGCAAGTCGACGCTGGTCAACGACATCCTGGCGACCGTGCTGGCGAACAAGCTGAACGGCGCCCGGCAGGTGCCCGGCCGGCACACCAGGATCAAGGGCCTCGACGACCTGGACAAGCTGGTCCAGGTGGATCAGTCGCCGATCGGCCGCACCCCGCGCTCCAACCCCGCCACCTACACCGGTGTGTTCGACAAGATCCGCACCCTGTTCGCGTCGACCACCGAGGCGAAGGTGCGCGGCTACCAGCCGGGCCGATTCTCGTTCAACGTCAAGGGCGGTCGCTGCGAGGCGTGCTCCGGTGACGGCACGCTGAAGATCGAGATGAACTTCCTGCCGGACGTGTACGTCCCGTGCGAGGTCTGCCACGGTGCGCGCTACAACCGGGAAACCCTCGAGGTGCACTACAAGGGCAAGACCATCGCCGAGGTCCTCGACATGTCGATCGAGGAGGGTGCGGAGTTCTTCGAGCCGATCAGCTCGATCCACCGTTACCTCAAGACGTTGGTGGAGGTCGGTCTCGGTTACGTCCGGCTCGGACAAAGCGCGCCGACCCTGTCCGGCGGTGAGGCTCAGCGCGTCAAACTGTCCGCTGAACTCCAGAAGCGTTCTACCGGTCGCACCGTGTACATCCTCGACGAGCCGACCACCGGTCTGCACTTCGAAGACATTCGCAAGCTGCTCAAGGTGATCAACGGGTTGGTCGACAAGGGCAACACGGTGATCGTCATCGAACACAACCTGGACGTCATCAAGACCGCCGACTGGGTCATCGACATGGGCCCTGAGGGTGGTTCCGGCGGTGGCACGGTGATCGCCGAAGGTACCCCGGAAGATATTGCCGCCGTGGCGGAAAGCTACACCGGGCAGTTCCTGCGCGAGGCCCTGGAGCAGGCGGACGCACCTTCGGCCAAGAAGGCGCCCGCAAAGAAGGCGGCGGCCAAGACGACGGCCGCCAAGGCTCCCGCCAAGAAGGCACCTGCGAAGAAAGCTGCCGCCAAGACACCGGCCGACAAGCCGACCGAGGCGCAAGCGGCAGCGAAGACCGCCGCGAAGCGGTTGTCGCGCAAGGCAGCCGCGTTGCGCTGATCCGTCCGCGCCGCGCACAAGGTTTCGAAATCCGCACTCTCACTCGGGATCCGCACTCGGAATAGGGCCTTAAAGCCGGTGCGGATCCCGAAAGGGTGCGCGGATTTGTCGCTTTGGTCGATATGCACAGACGGTTTGTGCACTGCGCTCGAGCTGTTGAGAGGTATTCGAAGGATCAACTATGTGCGCGAAGGGATTTCGGGAGAATTGAGGTAGGGGTTCCGGTAATTGCCTTTAGTGGAAGGTGATTGGGGACGGTTGGGCCTGGGGTTTTGTTCTTCCCCAGTCGGGGGCGCTCGTTGTGGCATTAACGTGTGTTTCCATTTGCAAGTGTGAACCTTAAATGTAGAGCTGCGGCTCGTCACCTCATCACGGTTGTAATCGCAATAGTGGCAGCGGGTTTCGTTGCTGTGCCGAGTTCGGTGGCGGAGCCGCCGACTGCGCCGGCGCCGCCGGGAACGATGGCGCCGCGGACGCAACCGATTCCGCTGCAACCGGATCAGCAGTCGCGGATCTATTTCAAGATTCCGTCGGCGAATGAAATGGTCCGGATGCAGACGCATTTCGTCGTTCCGGCCAAGCCGTCTCGGGTGGGGACCATGTTCCTGTGGCCCGGCCTCGAACCGCGTGAGGGCGGCCGGAACTATTACCCGATCGGTCTCGGCGTCTTGCAGCCCGTGCTCACCTGGGGTGACGCCTGTGCGCCGGTCCAGCAACCACCGACCTATTCGACCTGGTGGATTTCCGGCCAGTACGTCAACGTGTACTCCAAGGACCCCCGTTACGCCGACTGCCACTCCGGCCGGGCAATGTCGGTCAAGGTCGGCGAGGCGCTCGACATGGACATCGCCCTCGACCAAGCCACCGGCGTATGGACCCAAACCATCACCGGCCAATCCGGCACGGTCCGCTACTCGATCAACCTGCGCGCCCAAGCCCAGAACATGGCCCTCTTCGCCATCGAACCCTGGGACAACGCCCGAATCCCCAACCGCCTCGTCTTCACCGACACCACCATCACCTTCCGCGATGCCGCCCAGCAAGCCTGCCTGACCCCCGAACTCACCTACACCGGCACCGGCGGCACCCTCACCCCACCCACCACCTCCGACGGCCGCCGCTGCCACATCGACACCGTCACCGTGAACCCACCCCGCAGCACCGACTGAGTGGCTGTTATTCCTTAAACTTCCCTATTGAGATGTTCGATAGGGAAGTTTAAGGTAGTTTGATGACTGATCGCGTCTACTCCGTGGAACAGGTGGCCGAACGGCTCGGGCTGCATGTGCGCACGATCCGCAACTATGTACGGGACGGGCGGCTCAATGCGGTGCGGATCGGGAAGCAGTATCGGATCGCGGAGGCGGATCTGCTGGCGTTCACCGGGTTGCCGGTGCCTGCGCCGGTGCGCGAGACGGTGGGGCGGCAGCGGCACACCGAGGTGTCGAGCATCGTTCAGGTCGAGGCGATCAGTCGGGAGCTGGCCGACCGCGTGACCACGCTGCTGCTAGCGGCGGCCAACACTCGCTCCGGCGAGGACGCGCCGTTGCGGATCGAGACGCTGTACGACGCGGAGCGGGCGCGCCTGAAAGTCATTGTCCTGGGCGGTCTTGCGGATACGGCTCGATTGTTCGACTACATGGAAGGGGTGCTCGCGTCATGAGCGAGCGGAACATCGTCACGGCGGATTCCGGGCGTGGGGGAGGAGGCGGCGTGACCGCGATCTACAAGTCGGAGCGCGGCGCGAGCAAGGTTCGGCAGCGCTACGCGGAACTGCTGGAGGCTTGGCCGATACCCGCCGAACGACGGCGTGTGCCGACTCGGGAAGGGGAGACCTTTGTCCTGGTCTCCGGTCCGGAAGATGCGCCGCCGCTGTTGCTGCTGCACGGTTCCGGCGGGAACGCCTCGAACTGGCGTGGCGATATCGCCTCCTGGGCAACGCATTTCCGCACCTACTCCGTCGACATCATCGGCGAGCCCGGTGCCAGTGCGCCGTCCCGTCCGCCCCTGGACTCCGATCGGGTCGCGCTGTGGCTCGACGATGTGATGGAAGGCCTTGGGCTCAGCGACATTTCGGTCGTGGCGATGTCCCTCGGTGGTTGGGTGGCGTTGGACTACGCCATCCGCAGGCCGGGCCGGATCACTCGGCTCGCCCTGCTGTGCCCTGGCGGCGTTGGCGCACAGATGATGGGCTGGCTGCCGAAAGCGTTGTTCCTGCGCCTCTTCGGTCGCCGCGGCGTGCGCCGCACGGCTGCCATCGTCACCGGCCTGGACATCCAGTTGGCCGAGGAGGTCCTCGACGACGTGGTCCTGACCTTCGCCGAGTTCAAACCGCGCACCGAGCGCCTGCCCATATTCTCCGATGATGCGTTACGCGGACTGACCATGCCGATGCTGGTGATCGTCGGCTCCCGTGACGTCATGCTCGATTCCGCGGTCACCGCCGAACGCGTCCGCCGCTGCGTCCCGCATGCAACGGTCCACGTCCTCCCCGAGGCCGGACACGCAATCCTCGGTCAGACCGACACCGTCTCGAAGTTCCTCCTCGAGGAGCAGCCCACCCGGTAACCGACCGCGTAATGTCGCGCACGGATCGTCCGGCTGCGCGATCCGTTGCGCAGCAAGCCAATTCGTACGCGAAGCGGTGGCTCACCTAGTGCCGGCGTCGGTTCAGGGGCGAGCCGAACCGGTTGGTCAGCGTGAGCATCGGCGGTGCCCGGAATCCGCGGCGCATTACGCCCGACCGACGCCAAAGTGATCGGTACATCCGGTGTGATCGACGGTAAACCGCTGCGCGGCATGGCCGATGAATGCCTGCTGCGCGGTGGAGGTCCGCGTCGGGCCGATCGACTCCGATCGGAGGCTCGCGCCGCGTACCCGGCCGCTCGAGCGGCCGCGCCGCCGCGGGATCGCGCTATCCGTTGGCGGGGACAGACATTGGTGTGCCGAACCAGCGGGTCAGTGCTGCCCGCAAGCGATCCTGGTCGGATCGGTCGGCGTCGTCGGCCGCCCAGGCCACGTAGCCGTCCGGTCTGATCAATAGTGCTGTGGCAGGCGCGTCGGCGCTGGTCGCGGCGACGGTGTCCACTCGGTCGCGCCACGCGTACGTGACCTCGGAGAAGTTCGGGTTGTCGGCGAGCGTGAGCAAGACAGGTCGCGCCTTGCGCAGGAGTTCGGCGACTCGTTGTGTGCCATCGGGGGTTTCGAGGGTTAGGTCGGGGACCATTCGACCGGCGAGTGGGTGCGGGTCTCCGGTCTCGTAGCGAGTATCGGAACCTGACATCAATCGAGCGATGTACGCGGTGTTCTCGGGCCGCTCCAGCAGTTCGCCGAGGAGCGTACGCATCGCGGTGACCTCGGGTCCGGGCGCGAAGAGCGCGGTCTGTGCAAGTGAACTCATCATCACGCGCACGCCGACCGGATGCCGCTCCGAGTGGTAGGTGTCGAGCAATTCTGCTGACGCCCAACCCTTTATCGCCGCGGCGAGTTTCCAACCCAGATTGGCCGCATCCTGCAAGCCGAGGTTGAGTCCCGGTCCGCCCATTCCGGAGTGCACGTGCGCGGCATCGCCGAGGAGGAACACATTGCCCTCGCGGTACCGCTCGGCCTGCCGCGTGTTCTGATTCTCGATGCGGCGCAGCGCATGCGGGCCCGGCCCGTGCGGCGCTTCCAGCGGCAGGTCGACGCCGAGCACCCGGCGCACGCTGCCGCGCAGTTCCTCGATGCTCATCGGGGTATCAACCGGTTCGCCGCCGAACTCCACGGTCGCGATGAGCGGTCGGCCCGGCTCCAGCTCGGCGAAGACGAACCCGCCGCGTTCCAGTCGATTGTGCCCGAACGGAAGTCGCCCGAACCCGGGCACTTCGATTCCACCGTCGCCCGTCCGCAACTCGTCCGGCAGCCAGACATGTCCCATCCGCGCGATGCTGTCGGTCGCGGTGTAACCCGGGAATTCGATGCCGACCTGTTTACGGACGACACTCTTGCCGCCGTCTGCACCGATCAAGTATCGAGCGCCGAGGTGATAGTCGCCATCCGGTCCCGCGACAGTGATGTCGACGCCACCATCGCGCTGGGTCAACGCGGAAAGCCGGTGCCCCCACCGAATCTCGACTCCCAACCCGGCCGTCCACTTCTCCAGCCCCCGAACAAGTTTCGGCTGCGGCAGACCGAGCACGGACATCGGATTGTCCGCCAGCCCGGCGAACGACAGCGGCAGCCCGCTGAAGAAGTAGTGGGGCAGTGGCTGCGGCGCACCGGGCGGGCCGCCGAACTCGTGGTACAGACCACGCATGTCCAGCAACCGAATCACCTGGCCGACAAGACCATTCGCCTTCGGCTGCGCACTCGGCCCGGGCAACTCGTCCAGCACAACGGCGTGCACCCCGGCCAGCGCGAGTTCGCCGGCGAGCATCAACCCGTTCGGTCCGGCCCCGGAAATGACTACGTCGACAGAGTTTTCAGGCATGACAAATACACCCCTTGTTCGATAGTGGGTTTCGGTGTGGGCGGCGCTAGGTCAGCGCGGCGGTTCGGGGAGCCCGGCGGCGACCTGATCGAGGGCGCGGCGGATCACGGAGGTGATGTGCACGGGCGGGTCCGCGTAGGCGTAGGCGACCATGGACGCTTCGACGACGCTGGCGATCGCGCCGGTGACCAGGCGCGGATACACATCGCGCAGCGGGTCGGTGCCGGTGCGTTCGGCGATCAGCTCGAGCCAATCGTCGGACAACTCCTTGGACAGGGCCTGCCGTAACTCCGCGACGCTGAACAACTTCCGGATCTCGGCCAACTGCTCCGGACTCGGCAATACGAACTGCGCCCCGTCGTCTTCCAGCGGCTCGAGCATCGCGACGGTGAGCGCGGTCCAGAGCGGCTCATCCGCCGGACGATCCCGCAAGATCGCCAGACTGCGCCGGACGCGCACCGACTGGCGATAGACGATCGCGTCGTGCTTACCGGTGAAGTAGTTGTTGAACGTGCGCACCGATACCCCGGCCCGCGCCGCGATGTCCTCGCGGGTGATGTTCTCCAACCCTCGCTCGAAGGCCAGCTCCAGCGCGGCCGTACTCAACGCCATGCGGGTATCGAGTTTCTTGCGTTCGCGCAGACCGAGCACTTCGTCTTCCGGCATGACCACAGGCTACCGAAAAAACGTGCCCGGCGGGAAAGTTTTCCCGCCGGGCAATATTGTGCAGCGCCCGACCTGCGCGAAAGGCAAGGTCAGCGCCGAAAGGGAATCAGTAGACCGGCCCGGTGTACTTCTCGCCCGGCCCCTTGCCCGGCTCATCCGGATGCGCCGACGCCTCCCGGAACGCGCGCTGCAACGACTGCAACCCCTCGCGAATCGGCCCGGCATGCGGCCCGAGGTACTCCACCGACGCGGTGACCAGCCCGGCCAGCGCGGTGATCACCCGGCGCGCCTCGTCCAGATCGCGCCGCGTGCTGGTTTCCGGGTCCTCGTCCGCGAGCCCGAGCTTCTCCGCGGCCGAACTCATCAGCATCACCGCGGCCCGGCTGATCACCTCGACCGCGGGGATGTCGGCCAGTTCGCGCACGGAGTTGTCGAGCTCTTCTGTCATGCTCATCAGGCTAGCGACGCGACCCGCGGCCACGGGAATCGGCCGAGCTCGACGCGCGGGCACCGGGCCGATTCGGCGATAGCCGAACGCAATGTTAGACTTTTCGCTGACGACCGCCCCTGGTTGTGTCTTCTTCCAAGATTTCGAGCCTGGGGCTGATAAGTGGAGCCCGACTCCCACCGTTGCCGACGAGCGATCGTCAGGTCAAACGGTCCGGTCACCCGCCTTCTCGAAGGCGGGTTTCTTGTGCCGGGGTTCTCTCGCGAGAGCCACGCACAAGATCGCACGCGAAGCTTTGGCGTGCGCTGACCGGTCGACTCGGGCCCCGCAGCGGAATACCGCTCCGGGGCTTTTGTGTTGAAAAGGGGTTGCAGTTATTGCGTGCGGTCGTCCTGACGACACCGCTTGACCTAGGAGGCCCCATCAGCACTGAGACCCGCATCAACGATCGCATCCGTGTTCCCGAGGTCCGGCTTATCGGACCCAGCGGCGAGCAGGTTGGGATCGTGCGTGTTGAAGATGCACTACGCGTCGCCATGGAGGCAGATCTCGATCTCGTCGAGGTCGCTCCGGATGCACGTCCGCCGGTCTGCAAGATCATGGACTACGGCAAGTTCAAGTACGAGACGGCGCAGAAGGCGCGCGAGTCTCGGAAGAACCAGGTGCAAACCGTGATCAAGGAGCAGAAGCTCCGCCCGAAGATCGACGACCACGACTACGCGACCAAGAGGGGCCATGTCATGCGCTTCCTCGAGGCGGGGTCGAAGGTCAAGGTCACCATCATGTTCCGTGGACGTGAGCAGTCCAGGCCCGAACTGGGCTACCGGCTGCTGCAGCGGCTCGCGGCGGACGTGGCTGACTTGGGGTTCGTCGAGACCTCGGCCAAGCAGGACGGTCGCAACATGACCATGGTCCTCGCCCCCCACAAGGGTGCGAAGACGCGAGTGAAGGCACAGCAGGAGTCCGCAGCTCCGCGGCCGCAGCAGCCCGCTGCGCAGCCGAGCCCCGCGCCCGCTGAGGCCGTCGCCGCAGACACGACGCCCGCCGCGGCTCCGGCCGAGCAGGCCGACCCGCCGCAGTAATACCGATAAGAGCCGGCGGTCCGCAAGGGCCGCCGGGACGAGACAGATAGAGGAATCCATGCCGAAGATGAAGAGCCACAGCGGCGCCTCGAAGCGATTCAAGGTGTCGGGCCGAGGCAAGCTGCTTCGCCAGCAGGCGAACCGCCGCCACCTGCTCGAGCACAAGTCGTCCCGCCGGACTCGTCGTCTGGATGGCACGGAGGCCGTCGCGTCCGTCGACGTCCCGCGCGTGAAGCGGCTGCTCGGTCTCTGAGAGACCGGTAGCGATTGCTTGCCGGTCGCTCGAAAGAGCCCGCGAGCACACCGCGTTCCGGATTCCGGACGCCGACCAACTGACAAACTCCGGGTGCCCGCATGCGCCCCCTAGATCGACAAAGGACTGACCCATGGCACGCGTCAAAAGGGCCGTCAACGCTCAGAAGAAGCGTCGTTCCATCCTCGAGGCCTCCAAGGGCTACCGCGGCCAGCGTTCGCGGCTGTACCGCAAGGCCAAGGAACAGCAGCTGCACTCGCTCACCTACGCCTACCGGGACCGCCGGGCGCGCAAGGGTGACTTCCGCAAGCTGTGGATCGCCCGCATCAACGCCGCGGCGCGGCTGAACGACATCACCTACAACCGCTTCATCCAGGGCCTCAAGGCCGCGGGTGTCGAGGTGGACCGCAAGATCCTCGCCGAGCTCGCCGTGTCCGACGCCGAGGCGTTCGCCGGTCTCGTCGCGATCGCCAAGGCCGCCCTGCCCCAGGACGTCAACGCGCCCGCCGCGTAAGTCACCGGGTGACAAGCGAATACCTTTCGGAACGACCCGTGGACGCGCTCTCCGAGCGCAATCCGCGGGTCGTTTCGGCTGTCAAGCTGCACCGCGGTGCGCAGCGCCGCAAGGCTGGGCAGTTCCTGGCCGAAGGCGCGAATTCCGTTGCCGCCGCGCTGGATACGGGGCGGGTCCAGGAGTTGTTCTACTCCGCCGGCGCGGCCGCGCGCGAGCATGAACTGGTCGCCGGCGCGGCCGGGATGGGCGTGCGGACCACGCTGGTCAGCGATCGCGCGGCTCAGCAGCTCGGCGAAACCGTTACCGCGCCAGGCCTTGTCGCGGTGTGCGCACTGATCGACGTGCCGCTGGCCGAGGTGCTCGCGACGCAGCCGCGGATGCTCGCCGTACCCGTCGAGATGGCCGAACCCGGCAATGCCGGAACCCTCATCCGGGTCGCCGATTCGGTCGGCGTCGACGGGGTGGTGCTGGCCGGTGACTCGGTCGACCCGCACAACGGGAAGTGCGTGCGCGCCAGCGCGGGCAGCCTCTTCCACGTCCCGATCGCCCGGCATCGCGACGTCGGTGAAACGCTGGATTCCCTTGCGGCGGCGGGCATCACGATCCTGGCGACCGCCGCGAACGGCGAGGTCGACCTGGACGACGCCGACGCACTGTTCACCGGGCCGGTCGCCTGGCTGTTCGGCAACGAGGCGCACGGACTCGATCCCGCCGTGGCCCAGCGCGCCGACCACCGCATCCGCATCCCGATCCGCGGCCGCGCGGAAAGCCTGAACCTGGCCACCGCGGCCGCCATCTGCCTGTACGCGAATTCCCGCGTGCGCTACGCGAAGTAGACCACCGCACGATCGCGCTCAGTCGGCCGACTGTGTGCAATCGTTCAGCAGTTCGAGCGCCCACGGCACCTCGGCGGCGTTCGGACCCGCCACCTGTATCGCGCTCAGCACGGTGAGCAGCATTCCGGTGGCGATGAACTCGCGGGCCTCGTGGATCTCGGCGCCGGTGAGGTCGCGCACCAGTTGGTAGATCTTGCCGAACCGGGTGCGTACCTCGTCGCCGATCGCCGCCTCTCCGCTCGCCGCGAAGCCGTGCAGGAACAGTTGAAGCAATTCCTTGTCGGCCAGGAAGATGCCGAAGCCGTGGCCGAGGGCGTGTAGCGCCTCCTCCGGCGTGGCGTCCGGCGCCGCCTCTTCGCGTGCCGTGCGGAACACCTCTTCGATCCGATCGCACACTCGATGCAGCGCGCTGATGAACAAGTGCTGCTTGGTGCCGAACAGCCGGATCACGTACGGCTGGGAAACCCCTGCGCGCCTGGCGATTTCGTCGGTGCGAGTAGCCGCATAGCCGGACTCGGCGAAGGCGGAGACGGCGGCCTGCAACACCTGCTCGCCCCGCTCGGAGGCGGTCATCCGGACTCTGGTCGGACTCGACATCGTGCTCCATTCCGTTCGCCCCGCCCCCTCGGTATTGACATGTTATCAGTCGATGCATACTCTTCGGTCACTAGTTATCAGTCGATTACAACTAAGGGCGCGTCATGACCGAAACTCTCGAACCCGCCGTCTCGCCGGCGACCGTCGAGCCCGCCGAGCCGATGCGCGGCCGCGCGGTCGCGGCCGTGCTCGCGGCCGTCGGCATCCCGATGTTCATGGTCACGCTGGACAACCTCGTGGTGACCAACGCGCTGCCGGTGATCCGCACCGAACTCGGCGCCTCGTTGTCGGATCTGCAGTGGTTCATCAACGCGTACACGCTGTCGTTCGCCTCGCTGCTGCTCACCGTCTCGGCGATCGGTGACCGGCTCGGCCGCCGCCGGATCTTCCTGGCCGGCATCGCGCTGTTCACGGTCGCGTCGGCGGCGTGCGCGCTGGCCACCGAGCCGTGGATGCTGATCGCGGCCAGGGTGGTGCAGGGCTTCGGCGGCGCCGCGGTCATGCCGCTGTCGCTGACCCTGCTGTCGGCGGCCGTGCCGGAGCGGATGCGCAGCGCCGCCATCGGCATCTGGGGCGGCATCGCCGGACTCGGCGTCGCGGTCGGGCCGCTGGTCGGCGGCGCGGTGGTCGACGGGCTGAGCTGGCAGTGGATCTTCTGGCTGAACGTGCCCATCGGCCTGGCGGTCGTGCCGTTCGCGGCCCGGGTGCTGCGCGAGTCCTACGGCGGCACCAGGCGGCTCGATCTGGTCGGCTTGGTGTTGTCGGCAAGCGGTGTGCTCGCGGTGGTGTGGGGCGTGATTCACGGCGCTGACGACGGCTGGACCTCGTTCACCGTGCTCGGCAGCCTGATCGGCGGCGCGGTGCTGCTGGCCGGTTTGATCGCGTGGGAACTGCGGACGCCCGATCCGATGCTGCCGCTGCGCCTGTTCCGCTCGCGGGCCTACCGGATCAGCAATGCGACGAGCTTCACCTTCGCCATGGGCGTCTTCGGATCGATCTTCTTGCTGGCGCAGTACTTCCAGGTGGTGCAGGGTTACAGCCCGCTGGAATCGGGCGTCCGGACCATGCCGTGGACGCTGGTGCCGATGGTGGTCGCCCCGATCTCGGGTCTGCTGGTCGACCGGATCGGTGCGCGCACGCTGCTGGCCTCGGGTCAGCTGCTGCTGGCGGTCGCGCTCGGCTGGATGGCGGCGATCACCACCGTCGACGCAGGCTACGGCGCTTTCGTCGGACCGTTCCTGCTCGCCGGGATAGGCATGGGGCTCACGCTGCCGCCGAGTGCTTCGGTCGTGATGGCCAGCGCCGCCGCGGACGATCGGGCGATGGCGTCCGGCACGAACAGCACCCTGCGTGAGGTCGGCGTTGCGCTCGGCATCGCCGTCCTCGCCTCCGTATTCGCCTCGCACGGTTCGTATCTCAGCCCGCAGGCCTACGTCGACGGCCTGGTCCCGGCGATCTGGGTCGGCACCGCCATCGTCGCCGTCGGCGCGGTCCTCTCCCTCCTCCTGCCCGCCAAGATCACCCAGGTCTGACCGGGTGCAAGACACCGATGTCTGCCGCAGCAGGGGGAGCGGCAGGCATCGGCAGGTCTGTGGCGCTCGGCGACAGCGTTGTCGCGGACCCGGCAGACCATCGGCTGCGGCCGATCCGGTAGCCAGGCTGAGGGGGCCGGCTCAACGGATCGGCCGCAGTTGTTCTTCGGGGAACGTGACTGTCGTCGCAATGTCACCGCTGACATGCAGCGTAATCGGCGTGCCACCGCCGACCGGGGAATCCGCGTGAATCGGATATGACGCATCCAATAGGATTCCACCAGCAGCAATGTGGGTAGGGAACGAGCCGTACCCGCGAACCGATCCCCAGGGGAGAGTCGAACCATCGTGGCCGACGACAACGACGCAGTCGAGCAGAACGCGACGCTGACCGAGGAGGCACTGGCCGCGGCGGCGGCGGCCGCCGAGAAGGCGTTTGCCGCTGCGGCCGACCTGGATGCGCTCGCGGTCGCGAAAACCGAGCACCTCGGCGGCAAGGCGCCGCTCGCGCTGGCGCAGCGCGCGCTGGGCAGCATCCCGAAGACGGAGAAGGCCGACGCGGGCAAGCGGGTCAACGTCGCGCGCGGCCGGGTGTCGGAGGCGTTCGAGGCGCGGCACGCGGCGCTGCTCGCCGAGCGGGACGCGGCGGTACTGGTCGCCGAGGCGATCGACGTGACGCTGCCCGCGCGCAGGCACCCGTTCGGCGCCCGGCATCCGATCACCGTCATCTCCGAGCAGGTCGCGGACGTGTTCGTCGCGATGGGCTGGGAGGTCGCCGAGGGTCCCGAGGTGGAGACCGAGCACTTCAACTTCGACGCGCTCAACTTCCTGCCCGACCACCCGGCCCGCACCATGCAGGACACCTTCCATATCGCCCCCGAGGGCTCGCGCCAGGTGCTGCGCACGCACACCTCCCCGGTCCAGGTGCGCTCGCTGCTCGAACGCGACCTGCCGATCTACGTCGTGTGCCCCGGCCGCACCTTCCGCACCGACGAGCTGGACGCCACGCACACCCCGGTGTTCTCCCAGGTCGAGGGCCTGGCCGTGGACAAGGGCCTGACCATGGCGCACCTGCGCGGCACGCTGGACGCGTTCGCCCGGGCGCTGTTCGGCCCGGAAACGCGAACCCGCATGCGGCCCAACTACTTTCCGTTCACCGAACCCTCCGCCGAGGTCGACGTCTGGTTCGCGGACAAGAAGGGCGGCGCGGGCTGGGTCGAGTGGGGCGGCTGCGGCATGGTGAACCCGAAGGTGCTGATCGCCAGCGGGATCGATCCCGACGTGTACAGCGGGTTCGCGTTCGGCATGGGCCTGGAGCGGACCTTGCAGTTCCGCAACGGCATCCCGGACATGCGCGACATCGTCGAGGGCGACGTGCGCTTCACCCTGCCCTTCGGCATCCGGTCCTGACCCCACCCTTCGATCGAGAGAGCGAAACGTCAAGTGCGAGTAGCGCAATCCTGGCTGACCGACATCATCCAGCGCACCAACCCCGACTGGTCGGTGACGCCGGAGGAACTCGACGCGGGGTTCGTCCGTGTGGGTCTGGAGGTCGAAGAGGTCGACCAGCTCGAGCGGATCTCCGGTGACATCGACAAGCCGCTGGTCGTCGGGCGGGTCGCCGAGATCACCGAGCTGACCGAGTTCAAGAAGCCGATCCGCTTCTGCAAGGTCGACGTGGGCAACCCGGACCTGCAGGAAATCGTCTGCGGCGCATCCAACTTCGCCATCGGCGACCTGGTCGTCGTGGTGCTGCCCGGCGGCGTGCTGCCCGGCGGGTTCGCGATCTCCTCGCGCAAGACCTACGGCCATGTCTCCAACGGCATGATCTGCTCGGTCGCCGAACTCGGTATCGGCAAGGATCATGCGGGCATCCTGGTGCTCGAGCCGGGTACCGCCGAGCCGGGCGCGGACGCGAACGAGCTGCTGGGCCTGGACGATACGGTCATCGAGCTGAATATCACCCCGGACCGCGGTTACTGCTTCTCGGTGCGCGGCCTGGCCCGCGAACTCGCCTGCGGCTTCGACCTCGACTACGCCGATCCCGCCGTGCGTACGCTGCCGGACGACGAGGCGGACGCCTGGTCGATCACCCTCGAACCCGACTCCAAGTGCACCCGCTTCGCCGCGCGCCGGGTCACCGGCATCGACCCGAATGCGGTGAGCCCGTGGTGGTTACAGCGCAGGCTGCTGCTGTCCGGGGTGCGCCCGATCTCCCCGGCCGTCGACGTCACCAACTACGTGATGCTCGAACTCGGCCAGCCGCTGCACGCGTTCGATGCCGCCAAGCTGTCCGGCGGCCTGGTGGTGCGCACCGCGAACAAGGGGGAGACGCTGCGCACGCTCGACGAGGTCGAGCGCACCCTCGACGCCGAGGACGTGGTGATCGCCGACGATTCCGGCGTGGTCTCGCTGGCCGGGGTGATGGGCGGCGCGACCACCGAGGTCGGCGCCGAAACGACCGACATCCTGCTCGAGGCCGCCACCTGGAACCCGCTGCTGGTCTACCGGACCTCGCGCAGGCACAAGCTGGTGTCCGAGGCGGGCAAGCGCTACGAGCGCGTGGTCGACCCGGAGATCAACGTCGCCGCGCTCGATCGCGCCGCCACGTTGCTGGCCGAAATCGCCGGTGGCACAGTCGAATCCGCGCTCTCCGACGTCCGCGTCCCGGTTCCGTCCGCGCCGCCGATCCGGATGGACATCGACCTGGCCGACCGCGTCGCCGGCGTCATCTACCCGACCGGCACCTCTGCCCGCCGCCTCGCCCAGATCGGCTGCACCGTCGAGGTCGCCGTGGACGAGACCACCGGGCACGGTCAGCTCGAGGTCACCCCGCCGAGCTGGCGGCCCGACCTGGCCCAGCCCGCCGACCTGGTCGAAGAGGTGCTGCGGCTGGAGGGGCTCGAGCAGATCCCGTCCGTGCTGCCCACCGCGCCCGCCGGGCGTGGCCTCACCGCCACCCAGCGTCGCCGCCGCGCGGTCGGCCGGGCGCTGGCCCTGGCCGGCGCGGTCGAGGTGCCCGCGTCGATCTTCATGTCCGGCAGCGTCTTCGACACCTGGGGACTGGACGCCGACGACCCGCGCCGGGCCACCACCCGGGTGCTGAACCCGCTCGACGCCGAGCGCGCCGAGCTGGCCACCACCCTGCTGCCCGCGCTGCTGGAAGTGGCTTCCCGCAACATCTCTCGCGGCGCGCGCGACCTCACCATCTACGGCATCGCGCAGGTGGTGCTGCCCGGTGACAACGTGCACGCGGTCGAGGCGCTGCCGGTCGATCGCCGTCCCACCGACGACCAGATCGCCGATCTGCTCGACTCGCTGCCCGCCCAGCCGGTGCACGTCGCGGCCGTGCTCACCGGTCGCCGGGAACCGCGTGGACCGTGGGGTCAGGGTCGCCAGGCCGAAGCCGCCGACGCGTTCGCCCTCGCGGACGCGGTCGCCGACGCGGCGGGTGTCACGATCGAACGCCGTCCGGCCGCCCACCTGCCGTGGCATCCGGGTCGGTGCGCCGAGCTGGTCGTCGACGGCAACGTCGTCGGTTACGCGGGCGAACTGCACCCCGCCGTGCTGGAGCGCTCCGGCCTGCCGCCGCGCACCTGCGCCGTCGAACTCGACCTCGACGCCCTGCCGCTGCTCGAATCCCGTCCCGCCCCGACGATTTCCCCGTTCCCGGCGGTGTTGCAGGACGTCTCGGTCAGCGTCGAGAAGGCGACTCCCGCGGCCTCCGTGGAATCGGCCCTGCGCTCCGGCGGCGGCGAACTCCTCGAAGACATCGCCCTGTTCGACGTCTACGAGGGCACCCAGGCGGGCGAGGGTCGCAAGTCGCTCACCTACGCGCTGCGCTTCCGCGCCACCGACCGCACCCTGACCGAGGACGAAGCGAGCGCCGCCCGTGACGCCGCGGTAGCGGCCGCGGCCGACGCCGTCGGCGCGGTCCTGCGCGGCTAGGCCGAAACGCGATCAGGCCCGGAAGCCGAGGCTTCCGGGCCTGATTCATGCCGCGGGGACTAGCTGGTGCGGCACGCCTGGTCGAGGTTCGACATGGCGTTCTGCAATTCCTGGTCCTGGAGCACGGCGCCGAGCTGGTCGTCCGAGGCCGTCGCCGCCTTGTTCATGTACGGCACGGCGCCCGCGATGGCGGTCTTCACCGGGCCCTCGTCGGCATTGGCCGCGGCGGCGTCCAGCTTGCCCGCCGCGCTGCCGAAGGCCGCCTTCACCTCTGCCGCGGACCCGCCGCCGTTCGCCTTGGACGCGTTGATCCCGGTGGTCAGCTCGTTGGCCGTCGCGCTGACGGACGCGCACGTGTCCGCATCGCTCACGGCACCAGCGGGCCCGGCTGCGGCGGTGAAGCCGGCGAGCGCCGTCACGAGAGTCACAGTCGCGAGAATCGTTGTCCGCATAAAAGACGTTCCCTTTCGTCGGTTGACAATCCCCGCCTTGTATACCCGTTCCGCTGCCGTCCGAAGCGGCCCGATTTCCGGCGAGTCGCGAGCGGCACGGTCGTGCACATCGCTCAGGCAGGCTCGGGCAGCACCCGCCGGTCGGCCGCCGAAACGCGCTCGACCACGGGTTTCCGCGCTGCCGCGGCAGCCAGCGCGGCACCGCCGGCGAGGACCGCAACCGCGTACGCCGACATCGCGGCGAATCCCAGCGACGTCCACATGGCCAGCATGAACACCGCGAGCAATCCGGCAGTGGCCGCCGCGGTGATCCGGGGGACCAGGCCGACCACCAGCGCGACCCCGAGCCCGAATTCGAAGATGGTGGCCGCGACGGCGGCGGGGGAGGCCAGTCCACTGACGAAGCCGGGCAACAACGTTCGCGTGTAGTCGACGAAAGCGTCGAACGATCCCCAGGAAACACCTGCGGCACCAGGCGCGCCGAGTAGACCGAAGCGATCGGCCACCGAGCCGAGCAGCAATAACCCGAGTACCACCCGGACGACGATGCTCACCACGCGAACGCGTCCGAGCGTGCCGACCTGCACCGCGACGACCGCAACGGCCGTCGCCGTGATCCAGCCGAGCGATCCGTCGAAGAACAACAGCCAGCCCAGTTCGGTGACCAGTGCGGCGCAGGCAAAACCCCATGCGGCAGTACGCATATCAGAACCCTTCGAGATAGTAAGGTGCCTTACCAACACTAAGAGCGAGAGGGAAAATGGTCAAGCGCCTTACTAATCCATTGGTCGACCGCCCGGCGCCCCTGGGCAACCTGCTCTCCGCGGCCGCGCGCACCCTGGCCGCCGAACTCGACGCGGGCATCGCCGCGGCCGGTTTCGACGATGTCCGCGCGGCGCACGCCCCGGTCTTCCAGCTGATCGAACCGGACGGCACCCGGCTGACCGCGCTGGCGGAGCGGGCCGGCATGACCAAGCAGGCGATGGGCGAACTCGTCCGGCACCTCGAGGGGCACGGCTACGTCGAGGTCGACGTCGACCCGGCCGACCGCCGTGCCCGGCTGGTCCGCCTGACCAAACACGGCTGGGCCGTGGTCGACGCGGGCGTCGCGGTGGTCGAGCGGTTCGACCGCCATCTCGACGAGATCGTCGGCGCCGACGAGGTCGCCCGCCTGCGCGGCACGCTGCTGCGAATCATCGGCGGCGCGGGCTCCAGCTACGTCACCGAACCGCAGCACCCGAAAGTCATGCGGGTCGAGTGACCAAAACCGCGGGCGGAGGGGTAAGAACGACATCATGCGACACCCGGCCAGTCCGATCCTGAACGCGCTGACCTATCTGCCCGATCGGCGGATCGTGCAGACGCCCGCCGTCCTCGGCATGCCGTACACCGACCTGTCGATCAGCACGGCCGACGGCGAAACGCTGCACGGCTGGTGGGTGCCCGCGCCGAAGTCGATCGGGCACATCCTGTTCGCGCACGGCAACGCGGGCAATGTCGGCGATCGGATCGCCCTGTTCGCGCTGCTGGTCGAGGCCGGATTCGATGTGCTCGCCTTCGACTACCGCGGCTATGGGCAGAGCACCGGCCGCCCCACCGAGCACGGCACCTACCTCGACGCCAGGGCGGCCCGGCGGGTGCTGCTCGAACAACCCGGCGTCGATCCCAATCACGTTCTCTACCTTGGAAAGTCGCTCGGCGGCGGCGTCATGACCGAACTCGCGCTCGCGCATCCGCCGGCCGGGCTGATGCTGATGTCCACCTTCTCCGGCCTGCGCGACGCGGCCAGATCCGTCTATCCGTTCCTGCCGGGCCCGCTGGTCCCCGACGCGTACCCGAACGAGAAGCGCCTCCGCTCGCTGCGCGCCCCGGTCCTGATCATGCACGGCGACCAGGACGAACTCCTGCCGCTGCGGCACGCCGAACGCCTCTACGCCGCCGCCCGGGAACCGAAGAAACTGAAGGTCTTTCCCGGCGCCGGGCACAACGATCTGCTCATGGTGGGCGGCTCCGCCTGGTTCGAGCTGGTGCGTGACTGGGCCGGTGCAATCGTCCGGCCGTGAGCCTGCGTCTGCGTAGCCTGGTGTTATGACTGAAAACAGCGAGATCGCGGCCCGTTTGGCCGCGCTGACCGACCGCGAATTGGCCGGTGTACTGCTGGTTGCCACCGCGGACCGGCCCGGCTTCGAGGTCGTGCACGCCGCCCTGCTCGGCCTGCTGGAGACCGGTGATGCGACGACGGCAGGCGGTGTGACTCCTACCACGATGCCCACGTCGGTGCATGACGCGCCACCGCTGCACGACGTATCCGGCCAGGTCGGAGGCGGTTCTGCGGTACCCGCGGTACCGGTACCGCCGACCGGTATCCCGGCACCGACTGAGACAGGCGGATATTCGCCGTCCGGTGTCCCTACTTGGGGGTCAGTTCGCGATAAGGTCGAGCAGCGCTTCGGCACCGCGCAGGGCATGGGCGAGCTGGATCAGCAGACCCCGGCGGGCCGCAGCGTCGACGAGCAATGGGACGCGCGCGAGCAGGCGGCGCGTGAACGCCTGGATCAGATACGGAAGTCGTTGCGCGGCAACGATACCGAAACACACGGACCGTAACCTGACCGGGCGCACCGTACTACGACTGTGATGGGTGGAACACGATGACGGAGCCGCGCGAGATTGCCGAACGGCTACTCGATGCCCAGGTGGAATTCCTGCTCGCCGAGGTCACCGGTGATCGCTTCGCGGAAGTCGTTGCCCGCGATGTCGATTCGGTGCTCGGCGTCGCGGATACGCTGATCTTCCGCGATATCGTCGAGGTCGATCAGGCCAAGCAGACCGTCGCGACCATCATCGATCTGATCGGCGGCAGCCCGGTGATCGCCGACATGGTCGGGGTTTTCGCCGATTCGATCTACGACAACATCGCCGCCAACAACGACTACACCCTCGGCCAGGTGGTCGACCGCGAACCGGTCGAGGCGCTGCTGGAGAAGATCTTCGGCATGCACCAGGCGCAGGAACGCATCCTGGACCGGCTCACCGAGAGCCCGCTGGTCGCCACCGTCGCGTCGAAGTTCGTGGACAAGCTGATCTCCGACTTCATGGAGGCGAACAAGCAGATCGCCGGCAAGATCCCCGGCGTCTCCTCGCTGATCTCCATGGGCCAGTCCGCGGCCAAGACCGCGAAGAAGGCGACGGAGAGCACCTTCATCGGCGACATGGCGGGCAAGGGCGCGGTGTACGCGCTCAAGCGGACCAACAACGCGATCCGCGAAATGCTGCGGGACGCACCGGTACACGACGCCGCCATGGAATTCTGGGATCTGCACGCCGACGAGCCGGTCAGCGGCCTGCGCGATTATCTGTCGCAGAAGGACCTGAACGAGCTGGTGCTGATCTGCTACGAAATCGCGGTCACCACAAGGGAGAAGGAATACTTCGGGCTGCTCGTCGACGAATGTGTCGAGGTGTTCTTCACGAAGTACGGTGATTACACCCTGGCGGCCATGTTGCCGGAGCTGGGACTGTCCGCCGCCGACATCAGCGCCGAAATCCTGCGCTACGGACCCGCGGTCATCGAGGGCGCCAAGCGAAACGGCGTGCTGGCCACGTTGATTCGGGAGCGGCTGGAGCCGTTCTACACCTCGGAGAAGGTACTCGCCATTCTCGGCGGGGCGTAACCCCCCACCCTTCGCTAGCTGAGTGGTTGCCGACCGTGCGCAGGTCACTGCGCGCGGCGGCGGGGCGAGCGGCCGTCGCACGAGGTGCGCGAACGGCTGCGACTCGGCTACGATCCGAGGGCATTTCGGGCCGGCGCCCGGATGCCGACTGATCTCCTGATGTCCCATCCGACCAGGCTGGGTTATTAAGTTCTGCTTCAACGTTGTACGACCTTTTCTGTCCTGAACTGGACAGCGGGTGGCAACAGGTTGCAGCGCGGGTTGAAAAGTATGAACAAAGTTCCCTATTCGGGGTTCTCGAGTTGACGCCGGACCGGGCATATGGGATTTTGCTCGGAGACTTTCCGTGCGCTCGTCGTGGAGCTGTCACGGCCGGCTTTTCGGAGGAGTAGCAGGTTGGTGCGTTCACGTCTACGGCAACCAAAGCCCGGGGACACACCGGATCTCACTATTGCGGTTCCCTCCGCGTTGCCCAGCGGGAGAATTGCGGCCATCGCGCGGCCGCGCACCATCGGCGGTCAGCTGACCCGAATTCTGGCGCTCGCGCTGATTCTGGTGCTCGCGTTGCTGGGAGTGACTGTCTACCGCGAACTCTCGGACTACCGCGAGTCCAACGACACGGTGAAGGCCGTCTCGCTGGCGCTGAACGTGCAGGACCTCACCAACCAGATCCAGCGTGAGCTCGGTCTGAGCAACGGCCTGCTCGGTGGCGACAACCGCCTGCAGCAGCCGCTGCTCGATCAGCGCGGCAAGGTCGACGCCGCGCTCGGTTCGCTCACCAGCGCCGCCGCCGGGGATGCCCCTGGCGCGGACCAGGTTCGGGCGGCGCTCGGCCAGCTGAACCTGCTGGCGAACACGCGCACGCAGATCGACTCGCGCCGGGTCAGCCGCCAGGTGGTGTTCCAGTTCTACACCGACGGCGTCACCGCGCTGAACCGGCTCGCGCTCGGCCTCGACCAGGCCCGCGACCCGCAGATCCAGCGCGGGCTCCAGGCCCTGTACGCGCTCGGCGCGGCCAAGGAGGAGGTCGACAAGGAACGAGGCTTCCTCAACGGCGTCTTCACCGCGGGCCGGTTCAACGGCGGCGAGTACGTGCAGTTCATGGAGATCCGCTCGACCAAGCTCGCGGGCTTCACCGCGTTCTCCCGTTACGCGACCAAGAGCCAGCAGGCCAAGCTGGACGCGGCGATGCTGAGCGAGAACGCCACCAAGGCAGACCAATCCGAGAGCATCGCGATCGCCTCCAGCGACGGGCCGCTGGTCCGCGAGGTCGATCCGATGACCTGGTGGACGCAGATGTCCAGCGTCCTCGACGAACAGCGCACCGTGCAGCAGGCCGTCGGCGACGACGTGCAAGCCCGCGCGGACAGCCTGCGCGCCGCCGCGGCGACCAAGCTGATCGCCTTCCTCGTCGTCTCGGCCATCGCCATCGCCGCGATGATCGCGCTGGTGATCACCTCGGTGCGGGCCATCGTGCGCCCGCTGGCCGCGCTGGCCGGCGAGGCCGACGACGTGGCCTCGCGCCGACTACCCCAGGTCATCGAGGCCTGGTCGCGGGCCGACGACAGCAGGCCGGAGGCGCCGATGCCGGTGCTGGCGCCAGCGGGTGCGAGTACCGAAATCGCCGCGCTGGCAGGCGCGCTCAACCGCGTGCAGACCACCGCCTTCGAGCTCGCCTCGCAGCAGGCGCTGGTGCGCCGCAACACCACGGAGTCGATGGCCAACCTGGCCCGGCGCAACCAGAACCTGGTGCGCCGCCAGCTCGGCCTGATCAGCGAGTTCGAACGCGAGGAGCTCGATCCCAAGGGTCTGTCCAACCTGTTCGAGCTCGACCACCTCGCCACCCGCATGCGCCGCAACGCCGAAAGCCTGCTGGTGCTCGTCGGCGAGGCGAGCCCGCGCCGCTGGGCGCAGCCGATCGCGCTGAGCGACGTCATCCGCGCCGGCCTGTCCGAGGTCGACGACTACCGCCGGGTGGTACTGCGCCGGGTGGACGACGTGATGATCACCGGCGCGGTGGTCAGCGAGCTGGCGCACATGCTGGCCGAGCTGATCGAGAACGGACTCGCCTTCTCCCCACCGGATCTCGAGGTCGAGATCTACGGCCGCCGGGTGCCGCACGGGTACCTGCTGGCCGTGGTCGACCACGGTGTCGGCATGCCGATGGACCAGCTGGCCCAGTCCAACGCCAGGCTGCGCGGCGAGCAGGACTTCATCGTCGCGCCGACCCGCTACCTCGGCCACTACGTGGTCGGTCGCCTGGCCGAGCGGCTCGGCATCGACGTCGAGCTGAATGTCTCGCCGGTCAGCGGCATCGTTGCCCGGATGTCGCTGCCGCTGGAAATTCTTGTGCAGGAACAAGATCGACGGCCGGCCGCGGTGCAGGCGAAGATCTCCGGCACCGGGCTGGAACGGTCCTGGGGCGCGGACTCGGAGTCGAACAGCGCGCCCGAACTGGAGCCCGCGCCGAATGCCAACGGCGCCATGACTTCTCCGGCCGTGATCCGCGGCAACACCGCCGAGCCGATCCCGCCGAACCCGCGCGGCCCCGCCCATGCGGCGCCGGCGATCTCGTCGAACGAGCAGAACGGTGCGGACCGCCGGGCCGAGGGTCCGTGGACCGCGGCCCAGCGGGCGGTCCCGCGTGACGACCAGTACAACGGTCCGCAGCATGCCGCGCCGAGCGCTCCCGCACCCTCCGCGTACTCCCAATTTGTGTCCCCGCCAACGGTTTCCACGCCTCCGCCGCCGCCGGCGATGCCGACGCAGTCGGACAACCTGACCGACACCGGAACCTGGCGCCTGCCCGATTCGCCGGACGGTCACTACGGTGTCGCCGAAAGCCTGTACAGCGGAAACGGTTCGGCGACCGGTGGCTCCGCGCAGCGCACCACGCGCAACGGACTTGTCAAGCGCAACAAGAAGTCCCGCACCGCGGGCACCGCGCCGGGCGCCGATCCGCGCCGCGACACGAACGGATCGGCCGAACGTCCGGATCGGGCGCCGATTCCGGAGCGTTCGCCGGACGAAACCCGTAGCATGCTTTCGTCGTTCCGGGCCGGACACGAGCGCGGCGCCCCGCCGCCGCCGTCGACCACTCGTCCGTATGTCGGTGCCCGCGACCACGACACCCGCGCCGACGATCAGGCTCAGACCCCCGCAGAGGAGAACCGGTGACCACTCACTTGCCGAGCGCCGACCCGCACACGTTCAACTGGATGCTCGCGAACTTCGTCCGGGAAACCGACGGTGTCCGCGACACCGTCGCGGTCTCCTCGGACGGATTGCTCATCGCGATGTCGGACGGCCTGGACCGCACCTCAGCGGACCGCCTCTCGGCCATGGTTTCGGGGCTGGCCAGCCTCGCCAAGAGCGCGTCACGCAGTTACTCCTTCGACGGACTCAAACTGATCATGATCGAGATGAAGCGGGGCTTCCTGCTCGTCTCGGCCATGGGTGACGGCAGCTGCCTCGGCGTAATCGCCGACGGCAGTTGCGATGTCGGCCTTGTCGGCTACGAAATGGCCGTGCTGGCCGAACGCGCCGGGTCGCTCCTTGACCCGACGTTGATATCCGAGTTGCGAGAGACGTTGCGAAGATGAGAGATCCTGACCGGCCGAGGCTGCCGGACCCGCGGATGATCCCGATGAATCAGATGTTCGGGTGGTTCGATCCGGACCGCCCAGGCCAGCAACAACCACCGGCCGAAGAACTTGTCGACAGTGATGAACAGTTTGTGCGTCCCTTTGTCGTCACCGCGGGGCGCACTACGCCGTTGATGGACGGTTTGCGCATCGAAACCCTGGTGCAGGCGCCGCCCTCGGCGCTCTCCGCACCGCTGCAATTCGAGCAGCGCACCGTGGTGCAGCTGTGCCAGCAGCCACACTCCATCGCCGAAATCGGTACCGCGCTGCGCGTTCCGGTCGGTGTAGCGAAGGTCGTCGTGAGCGATCTCGTCGCCGGTGGGTACGCGACCGTGCGCGAGGCCGATCAACTGTCTACCGCTGCCATCGAGAGGATCAGGGACCTTGTACGGGCACTCTGACATGAACACTGCGCCGCCACCGCCGACGATGCCGTCCTCGGTGAAGATCGTGATCAGCGGCGGATTCGGTGTCGGCAAAACCACCTTCATCGGCGCGATCTCCGAGATCGAGCCGCTGGTCACCGAGGCGGCGATGACCGAGGTGTCGCTCGGCATCGACGATCCGGGCCGGCGGGCGGAGAAGACGCAGACCACGGTCGCGCTCGACTTCGGCCGAATCACGTTGGACCGCTCGCTGATCCTGTACCTGTTCGGCACGCCCGGCCAGGATCGCTTCGTCTTCCTGTGGGACGACCTGGTGGACGGCGCGCTCGGCGCGGTGATCATGGTGGACACCAGCCGGATCGGTGACTGCTACCCGGTGCTGGACTACTTCGAGGAGAAGCAGACGCCGTTCGTGGTGGTGGTCAACCGCTTCGACAACGGCGTGCACTTCGACCTCGGCGAGGTGCGCGAGGCCCTGGAGCTCGACGACTGGATCCCGGTCCTGGAATGCGATGCGCGCGACCGTGAATCGGTCAAGGACGTGCTCGTCGCCCTCCTGGAGCAGGTCCTGTTCCATCGACTATCGGTGCAGGGACTGCCTGCCTGACGATC
This sequence comes from Nocardia sp. NPDC051756, assembly GCF_040681495.1. Lineage (NCBI taxonomy): Bacteria > Bacillati > Actinomycetota > Actinomycetes > Mycobacteriales > Nocardiaceae > Nocardia > Nocardia sp. NPDC051756. The sequence continues at coordinate 101,539 of NZ_JBFAYV010000012.1, forward strand.
TCCATCGAACGGGACACGACCACGGCAGCCGTCGAAAATCGGGGCCGGGTCCTGTCCCGTTCGGCGTCTAAGGTGGCGGGGGTGGGTGAGCAGAAGGAGCGGATGCTCCGCGGGGAGTTGTACCGGGACAACGATCCCGAGCTGGAGGCGGAACGCGAGCGCGCGCAGCGGTTGTGCGACGAGTTCAATCGCAGCGAGGCCGCGGATCGGGCGGGGCGCGAGGCGACGCTGCGGGAGTTGCTCGGGAAGTTCGGCGAGGGGTCGTGGATCAGGCCGCGGTTCCAGTGCGACTACGGATATCTGATCGAGATCGGGACGAACAGTTTCCTGAATTTCGATGCGATCCTGCTGGATTGCGCGCCGATCAGTATCGGCAACGACGTGTCGATCGGGCCGCGGTGTCAATTGCTGACCGCGTTGCACCCGATGGAAGACCATGAACTGCGCAGACAGCGCTGGGAGACGGCCGCGCCGATCCGGATCGGGAACAACGTGTGGTTCGGCGGCGGGGTGATCGTGTGCCCGGGGGTGACCGTCGGGGACGACACTGTGGTGGGCGCGGGGAGCGTGGTCACCCGGGATCTGCCGCCGAAGGTGTTCGCGGCAGGCAATCCGGCGCGGGTGATCCGTGAGCTGTAGCCATGTCGTAGCCGGTAGTTAGCCTGGGGACATGTTGCGGACCCTGGCTATCGAGAATTACCGGTCGTTGCGACAGCTGACCATGCCGTTGGGCCGGCTCAATGTGGTGACCGGGGCCAACGGCAGCGGCAAATCCAGCCTGTATCGGACGTTGCGGCTGCTGGCCGACTTCTCCCGCAACGGGGCCATCGCCGCGCTGGCGCGCGAAGGCGGGGTGGCGTCGACGCTGTGGGCGGGGCAGGGCGGCATCGGGGACGGAACGGCCAAGGGCGATGCGCTCGGCGTGCGGGTCGGGTTCGCCGGGGAAGACTTCGGTTACGCCGCCGAACTGGGCATGCCGGTGCCGGACGCCACCTCGATGTTCAATCTCGATCCGGTGATCAAGGCTGAGGCGGTCTGGGCCGGGCCGGTGCTGCGCCCGTCCACCTTGCTGGCCGAACGCGGCGGTCCGGTCGTGCGCCTACGCGACGAAGACGGCGGCTGGGCGATGGTGCCGCACACGCTGCAACCGTTCGACAGCATGCTCAGCGAACTGGCCGATCCGCAGAGCGCCCCGGACCTGCTGGTCCTGCGCGAACGCATCCGATCCTGGCGGTTCTACGACCATCTGCGCACCGACGCCGACGCACCCGCCCGATCACCACAGGTGGGCACCCGCACGACGGTCCTCGGCCACGACGGCGCCGACCTCGCCGCGGCCCTGCAAACCATCCGCGAGATCGGCGACGCCCACATCCTCGCCCAGGCGGTCGACCGCGCGTTCCCCGGCAGCGAGGTCGAGATCATCGACCGCGACGGCAGATTCGAACTCGCGCTCTACCAGCGCGGCCTGGTCCGCCCGCTCGGCGGCGCCGAACTGTCCGACGGCACGCTGCGCTACCTGCTCCTGGTGGCCGCCCTTCTGACCCCGCGCCCACCCGAACTCCTGGTCCTCAACGAGCCCGAAACCAGCCTGCACCCCGAACTGCTCGCCCCACTCGCCGACCTCATCGCCACCGTCTCCGAGCACACCCAGGTCGTCGTCGTCACCCACGCACAACCGCTGGTCACCGCCCTGACCGCGAGCGCGCCCGAGCTGCACACCCTCGAGCTGGTCAAGGAGAACGGCGCAACCACCATCGCGGGCCAAGGCAGGCTCGACCAACCGCCCTGGTACTGGCCGAAACGCTAGGCAGTCGTCGGCTACCGGCGATATTTTCTGACCCGTGACGACGGACACGCCCCTGGCCGATGAGTTCGCCTCGGCCCCGCCGTCAGTAGTGATGCCACGCCTACTTGAGGAGAACTAACAATGAGTAAAGATCTCGCACTGTCCCACGTCGCCCTGCTGGTCGGCGACCAGGACAAGGCGCTCGAGTTCTATCGCGACGTGATCGGCCTCGAGGTCCGCCAGGACATGCCGTTCTTCGGTGCGCGCTGGCTGACGGTCGGACCGGTCGGCCAGCCCGCCCTCGAATTCATCCTCGAGGTCCCCGCGATGGTCCCCGACGACGCGCTGCGCGCGGCCGCCGAGGCGCGGTTGAAGAGCGGCGCGCAGAGCACGCTGATCTTCACCACCGACGCCGTCGACGACACCTTCGCCCGCCTGCGCGACGCGGGCGCCGAGGTCACCCAGGAGCCGACCACCCAGCCCTACGGCATGCGCGACTGCGGGTTCCGCGATCCGTGGGGCAACCACCTCCGGTTCTCCGAGGTCCTCGGCTGAGTTGCCCGAAACTCGTTGACCCCCTGGACTTCCCAGGGGTCAACTGGCGCGGGTCAGCACTGCGATCGGCAGCTTGCGCGACGTGAGCGCCTGATAGGTCTCGAAATCCGGGTACTGGGCTACCAACTTGCGCCAGTACCCGGCGTACTCGGCCGGGTCGGTGATCACCTGCGCGGTCACCGGCCAGCTCTCCCGGCCGACCCGCGCCTGCCCGCCGCCCGCGGCGACCAGGTTGCCCCACCAGGCCGGCGGTTTCGGGTTGCCCGCGTAGGACCCGGTGACCAGCAGATCGTCGCCGTCGCGGACCAGCATCAGGATCACCGGGCGCGGCTCGCCCGACTTGCGGCCCGGCACGGTCAGCTGGAATACCGGGCGGCCCATGAACTTTCCGAGGACCGTGCCGTTGAATCGTTGATACACCGCGTTGTGCAGGCGGCTCTGCCAGCGACTGATCGCGGTCAACCGGGTGCTGCCGAAATGCGCGAATCGGCCGCTGAGCGTCAGCGAGCCCGGCTTGTCGGGGGTGTGCTCGGCCATGGTCGTCCTCCCGTGTGCTGCGGCGCCGTGCCATGGCCCGCGGCGACACGATGTGGGCGGCGTCGCATACCAACGGGGGCCGGACGGCAATACTGTCTGATCATGGGTGAATCGACGAGCGAGACGCAACACGACGCCATCCGGCCGCTACGCGACGACATCCGGTTTCTCGGTGGGGTGCTCGGCGACGCCATCCGCGACCACGAGGGTCCCGAGGTATTCGACCTCATCGAGCGGGTGCGCATCGAGGCCTTCCGAGTGCGCCGGGCCGAGGTCGACCGCAGCGCGGTGGCGGAGATGCTCGACGGGGTCGACATCGCCGTGGCCTTGCCGCTGATCCGCGCGTTCAGCTATTTCGTGCTGCTGGCCAACCTGGCCGAGGACATCCAGCGCGATCGCCGGCGCAAGGCACACGAGGCGGCCGGTGAGCCGCCGCAGGATTCGTCGCTGGCCGCCACCTATCGCAAGCTCGACGCGGCCGCCCTGGACGGCGCCGAGGTCGCCGACCTGCTGGCCGACGCCTTGGTGTCGCCGGTGATCACCGCGCACCCCACGGAAACTCGCCGCCGCACGGTCTTCGACAGCCAGACCCGGATCACCGAACTGATGCGACTGCGTCAGCGCTACACCGAAACCGACCGGGAGCGCGCCGAATTCGAGCAGCAGATCCGCAGGCAGGTGCTCAGCCTGTGGCGCACCGCGCTGATCCGGTTGCAGCGCTTGCGGATCCAGGACGAGATCTCGGTCGGCCTGCGCTACTACGACATCACCCTGTTCGACGTGATCCCGGCGATCAACGCCGAGGTGCGCGCCGCGCTGCGCTCGCGCTGGCCCGGCGCCGAACTGCTGCCCCGGCCGATCCTGCGCCCCGGTTCCTGGATCGGCGGCGACCGTGACGGAAACCCTTTCGTGACCGCGGATGTCGTGCGTCAGGCCGGGCACCAGGCGTCGACGGTCGCCTTCTCCCGGTATCTGCGCGAACTCGTGGAACTGGAAAAGGCGCTGGCGCTCTCGGCGCGGCTGGTTCAGGTGACACCCGAGGTGGCCGCCCTCGCCGAGGCCGGATATCCCGACCCCGCCACCCACGCCGACGAACCGTATCGCCGTGCGCTGCACACCATTCGAGGCCGGCTGACCGCGACCGCGCGCCGTGCCCTCGGTGAAGTGCCGCCGGACGGACTCGACGTCGGCGCGGAACCGTACCCGACCCCGCAGGCCGTGCTCGACGACCTCGACGCGGTGGACGCCTCCCTGCGCGGCAGCGGCGACGACCTGCTCGCCGACGACCGCCTCGCCGCGCTGCGCCACGCCATCGAGACCTTCGGCTTCCATCTCCAGGGCCTGGACATGCGGCAGAACTCGGAGGTGCACGAACAGGTCGTCGCCGAGCTGTTCGCCTGGGCCGGTGTGCATCCGGACTACGCGAGCCTGTCCGAACCCGAGCGCGTCGAGCTGCTCGCCGCGGAACTGCGCACCCGCCGGCCGCTGCTCGGCCCGCACGCCAGGCTCAGCGAGCTGGCCCGCAAGGAGGTCGACATCGTCTGCGCCGCACGCGATGTCGTCGACACCTTCGGCACCGAGGCGGTGCCCAACTACATCATCAGCATGTGCACCTCGGTCAGCGACATGCTGGAGGCGGCACTGCTGCTGAAGGAGGGCGGCCTGCTCGATCCGGGCGAGCCGGACGGCCCGCCGCGCTGCTCGGTGGGCATCGTCCCGCTGTTCGAGACCATCGAGGACCTCGGCGCGGGCGCGGCGACTCTGGCTGCCGCGCTGGAGGTTCCGGTGTACCGCGACCTGGTCGCCGCGCGCGGAATGCGCCAGGAAGTCATGCTCGGATACTCCGACTCCAACAAGGACGGCGGCTACCTCGCCGCCAACTGGGCGCTGTACCGGGCCGAACTCGACCTCGTCGAGGTGGCGCGCAAGGCCGGAATCCGGTTGCGGCTCTTCCACGGTCGCGGCGGCACCGTCGGCCGCGGCGGCGGCCGCAGCTACGACGCCATCCTCGCCCAGCCCGCCGGCGCCGTGCGCGGCTCGCTGCGCCTGACCGAGCAGGGCGAGGTGATCGCCGCCAAGTACGCCGAACCCGGTGCGGCACACCGCAACCTGGAGTCGCTGATCGCGGGCACCCTGGAGTCCACCCTGCTCGACGTGGAGGGCCTCGGCGAGGACGCGGAACCGTCTTACGAACTCATGGACGAACTGGCCGAGCGCGCCCGCGCCGCCTACGCCCGCTTGGTCCACGAAACACCGGGATTCGTCGAGTATTTCCGCCAGTCCACCCCGGTGGCCGAGGTCGGCGACCTGAACATCGGCAGCAGGCCCGCCTCGCGCAAGCCGACCAACTCGGTGTCGGACCTGCGCGCCATCCCGTGGGTGATGTCCTGGAGCCAGGCCAGGGTGATGCTGCCCGGCTGGTACGGCACCGGCACCGCGCTGGAGGAGTGGATCGGCGGCGACCCCGAACGCCTTGCGACACTGACGGATCTGTATCGGCGCTGGCCGTTCCTGCGCACCGTGCTGTCGAACCTGGCGCAGGTGATGGCCAAGAGCGACCTCGACATCGCCGCCCGCTACGCCGAACTGGTCGAGGACGCGGCGCTGCGCGAGCAGATCTTCGGCATGATCCGTGACGAGCACGCCCGGACCATCCGGATGCACGCCGCGATCACCGGCAACGATCACCTGCTCGCTGACAACCCGTCGCTGGCCGAGTCGATCCACAACCGCTTCCCGTACCTGGAGCCGCTGAACCAGATGCAGGTGGAACTGCTGAGAAGGCTTCGCGCGGGCGATGATTCGGAACTGGTCAAGCGCGGCATCCTGCTCACGATGAACGGCCTCGCCACCGCGCTGCGCAACTCGGGCTAGCGAATCACTGTGCCGCGCGGGCCCGTTCGGCCTGGGCGAGCGTGGTGTCGACGAACGCCTGGGCCGCGGCGGTCAACGGACCGCCGCGGTGCACCAGCCATTGCGGCAGCTGCTCCGGCGGGTCGAACCGGTAGACCTCGGCTCCGGCACGCATCGCCAGGTCGTGCCAGCCGTCGGGCATGAGCCCGGAGCCGATGCCGCGCAGCACCATCGGCAGCACCACGCTGCGGTCGCCGACCTCGGCCGCGATGTGCAGATCGCCGACAGTGGCGGCGAGCCGGTCGAAGCGCGCCCGGACCGCGGTGGCCGGCTGGGTGATGACAAAGCTCATGCCGCGCAAGTCTTCTGGCGTAACTGTGCCATCGGTGCCGATCTTCGTGCCCGGGGGAGTGACGAGCAGGAACTGTTCGTCGCGCAGATGATGCGCCACCAGACCGCGTCCCGCGGGGCGCTCCGCGCTACCGCAGACCCCCGCCTCGCAGCGCCCGCGCAACACCATGGCGACCACCTCGGCGGCGGACAGTGCCGACCAGGTGCCGACCGTCAGTCCGGGGTGATGCTCGCGCAGTTCGGCGATGGTGCTGATCACCGGCTCCAGCGTGGACGATGAGGTGGCCGCCACATCCACCCGCCCGACCACACCCTCGCCGACCGCCTGCGCGGCCGCCCGCAGCGCGTCCAGATCGCGCAGCACCTGCCGCGCCCGATCGGCCATGAACTCGCCCGCGTTGCTGAGCACGGCGTTGCGCCCGACCCGGTGGAACAGCGCCACCCCGAGCTCGCGCTCCAGCTTGCCGATCGCCCGCGACAGCGACGGCTGGGCTACCCGCAAAGCCCGCGCGGCGTGGGTGAACCCGCCGTGCTCGACGATGGCGACGAAGTACTCGAGCTGCCTGCGTTCCATAACCATAGGCTATCGGTTTGGTGCCATAGATGTCTTGGACGTACGTACCGCTATAAGGCGATACTCGGCAGGTGTTCACCACGCGTCCTACCTTGCAGGGCACCTTCGGGATGGTGTCGTCAACCCACTGGCTCGCCTCGGCCGCCGCGATGGCGGTGCTCGAGAACGACGGTAACGCGTTCGACGCGGCGGTCGCCGCGGGGTTCGTGTTGCACGTGGTCGAGCCGCATCTGAACGGCCCGGCCGGTGAGGTGCCGATCATTCTCGCGCCCGCGGGCCTGCCGCCGCGCGTGCTGTGCGGCCAGGGTCCCGCCCCGGCCGGCGCCACCATCGCCCGCTACAACGCGCTCGGCCTGGACCTGGTGCCCGGCACCGGTCCGCTCGCGGCCGCCGTTCCCGGCGCGTTCGACGCCTGGATGGTGCTGCTGCGCGATCACGGCACGAAGCGGCTGTCCGAGGTGCTGTCCTACGCGATCGGCAATGCCGAGCGCGGTCACCCCGCGGTCGAGCGGGTCGGCGAGACCGTCGAGACGGTCGCCGAGCTGTTCGAGAACGAATGGACCACCTCCGCCGAGCTCTACCTGAAAGACGGAAAGGCCCCCGCCGCAGGCGCATTGCTGCGCAACCCGGCGCTCGCCGCGACCTGGCGCAAGCTGATCGCCGAGGCCGAGGCGGCAAGCTCGGACCGGGAGGCGCAGATCGAGGCCGCCCGCAGGGTCTGGCGCGAGGGCTTCATCGCCGACGCGCTGGTCGCCGCGGCCGCGCGCCCGACCATGGACACCTCCGGCGAACGCCACGCCGGCTGGCTGACCGGTGACGATCTCGCGAATTTCAGTGCGTCGTACGAGAATCCGGTCACCTACACCTGGAACGGCTGGACCGTCGCCAAGCCCGGCCTGTGGAGCCAGGGCCCGGTCATGCTGCAACAGCTCGCGCTGCTGCCGGAACGACTGGAGTACGGCACGCCGGAGTACTACCACACGCTGATCGAGGGCTCGAAGCTCGCGATGGCCGACCGCGAGGCGTGGTACGGCGACAGCACCCAGGTCTCGCTCTCGACCCTGCTCTCCCCTTGGTACAACGCGCAGCGCAGCGCGCTGATCGGGCCGCAGGCTTCTTACGAACTGCGCCCGGGCAGCCCGGACGGCCAGCGGCCGCGACTGAGTGGCTACGTGCAGACCAATTCCGTTGGGGCCGTTGATGCCGCGGTGGGCGCGGGCGAGCCGACGGTGGCCACCTCCGGCGCCACCCGCGGCGATACCTGCCAGCTCGACATCGTGGATCGCTGGGGCAACATGATCGCGGCGACGCCCAGTGGTGGCTGGCTGCAATCCAATCCGGTGGTCCCCGAACTCGGCTTCCCGCTCGGCACCCGACTACAGATGTCCTGGCTGGAGCCGGGACTGCCCAACTCGCTCGCGCCGGGCCGCCGCCCGCGCACCACGCTCAGCCCGTCGCTGGCGCTGCGCGACGGTGAAGCGGTGATGGCATTCGGTACGCCGGGCGGCGATCAACAGGATCAGTGGAGCCTGCATTTCTTCCTGGCCGTGGCAATGCGCGAGAAAGTGCGCGGCGGCCTGGATCTGCAAGGCGCCATCGATGCCCCGAACTGGCATCAGGAAAGTTTCCCCGGTTCGTTCTATCCGCGGGCGATGAGCCCGGGTGCGGTGATCGTGGAGTCGCGCATCGGCACCGAGGTCATCGCGGACCTGGAACGACGCGGACACAGCGTGACCGTCGGCCCGCCGTGGTCGGAAGGCCGGTTGTGCGCGGTGGCTCGCGACCGCGAGAACGGTGTACTTTCAGCGGGAGCCAATCCCCGGGGCATGCAGGGCTACGCCGCGGGACGATAACTGAACGACTAAATGGAGAATAGCGGTCCGGTTACGCCGGACCGCTATTTGTCGTGTCATTTGGAAGTTGCGGCCGATTCGCGTGATGGCGTCGACAAGAACATTCTACGAAAAGGAATACCCGGCGAGAAAAGTGCGAAACGTTGAAGTATCTTGTAGCGCATGCTCGCTCGCTTCACACGGATGCTGGTGCTCGGCGTAACCGCCGTCGCCATCGCTTCCTGCGCACCGGTACAGCACCCCGCTGGGACCGCAACGCACACAGATGATTACGGCACACCCGTGGGATCGCAGCCGGTACGTGAGGGCGGCGATCTGGTGATGGGCCTTTCCTCCGAACCCGACAAGCTCGACCCGACCACCTCCAGCTCCCTCTACACGCGTTACGTCATGAACTCGATCTGCGAGAAGCTCTATGACAACGACGCGTCCGGAAATCTGGTGCCGCAGTTGGCCACCGCGATGCCCACCGTCTCCGAGGACGGCCTGACCGTCACCATTCCGGTGCGCACCGGAATCAAATTCGCCGACGGCGCCCCGTTCGACGCGGCCGCGGTGCAGACCAGCCTGCAGCGGCACTTCACCATGAAGACCTCGCAGCGGACCAGTGAAATGGGTCCGGTCGCTTCGATCGAGACGGCCGATCCGTCGCACGTTGTGATTCGCTACAAAAAGCCCTTCGCGCCGATCACCGCCGCGCTCGCCGACCGCGCCGGAATGATCATGTCCCCGGTCGAACTCGCGAAGGACGAAGGCAAGAACTTCGCCGATCACCCGGTGTGCGTCGGGCCGTTCAAGTTCGTCAAGCGCATCCCGCAGACCTCGATCATCGTCGAACGCGATCCGCTGTACTACGACGCGAAGAACGTGCACCTGGACAAAGTCACCTACCGGATCATGATCGACGCCAATATCCGCGCGTCGAACCTGCGCTCCGGTGACATCCAGGTCGCCGACACCATCTCCCCGCAGGATGTCGACGCCCTGGCCAAGAATCCGGACCTGCACCTGTTGCAGACGGGATCGCTGGGCTTCCAAGGCATCTACCTCAATATCGGCAATGTCGACGGCGTCGGCAAGCCGGCCAAGCCGATCGACACCCCGCTCGCGAAGAACGCCAAGATCCGCGAGGCGCTTTCGCTGAGCGTCGACCGGCAGACCCTGGTCAACACGGTTTTCAACAACTGGTACGAGCCCGCGTGCTCGGGGATCGTGCCGAAGAGCACCTATGCGACGCCGGCCGGAACCGCGTGCCCCACATATGATCCGCAGCGGTCCAAGCAACTGCTGGCCGAGGCGGGGGTGCAGCTGCCGTACCCGATCACGATGCAGGTCACCAATTCCCAGGATCAGCTCCGGTACGCACAGGCGTTGCAGGCCAACGTCGCCGAGGGCGGATTCGACCTGAAGATCGTGCCCACCGAATACTCCACCCTGTTGGACGTGCAGAAGCGCGGCACCTACGAGGCGTTGTTCCTCGGCTGGTCCGGCCGGCTCGACCCGGACGCCAATATCACCCGATTCATGACCACCGGTTCGGGCGGTAACTACGGCGGTTTCAGTTCGCCTAAACTCGACGACTTGCTCGCCAAGGCCGCGCGCACCACCGATACCGCGCAGCGGGCCGAACTCTATGGGCAGTCGACAAAGGTGATCCAAGAGGAGAACCCGTACATCTACACCTACCGAATCCGCGTGCTGACCGTGCACACCACGCGGGTGACCGGCATCGAGGCTTACGCCGACGGTGTCGTCCGCCTCGGTAAGGCCGCCTTCACGGATGAGAAGAGCTGAATAGGCGCTGCCTAGCGCAATAGCCGAACATCGACGAGGAATAGCGGTCCGGATTCGCCGGACCGCTATTTTCCGTATCGATTTCCGCTCGCCGTGATTTCTGCTGGTGGCGGCTAAGAGAACAATGTACAAAAAGAAACGGTGGTGGCGAAAAATGCACCGTGTTGAAGTATGTTGTAGCGCATGCTCGTTCGCTCCACTCGGATGGCGGTCCTCGGTGTCGTCGCCGCCGTCCTCGCTGCCTGCGCACCGACGCAACACGCCACCGAGACCGCAACGCACGTCGACGATTACGGCACGCCCATAGGTACGCAGCCGGTGCGCGAGGGCGGTGACCTGGTGATGGGCCTGTCGAACGAACCCGACAAGCTCGACCCGACCACTTCCAGCTCGCTCTACATGCGCTACGTGATGAGCACGATCTGCGAGAAGCTCTACGACAACGATGCCTCCGGAAACCTGGTGCCGCAGTTGGCCACCGCGCTGCCGGACATCTCCTCGGACGGGCTCACCGTCACCATTCCCGTACGCAGCGGGATCCAGTTCGCCGACGGCACCCAGTTCAATGCCGACGCGGTCCAGACCAGCCTGCAGCGGCACTGGAAGATGGAAGGTTCCCAGCGTACCGGCGAGATGGGCCCGATCGACGAGATCGAGGCCGTCGACTCGACGCACGTGACGATCAAGTACAAGGAGCCGTTCGCGCCGCTCACCGCCGCGCTCGCGGACCGCGCCGGGATGATCATGTCGCCGGCCGCGCTCAAGGAGTCGGAGAAGAACTTCGGCGATCATCCGGTGTGCGTCGGGCCGTTCAAGTTCGTCAAGCGGGTCCCGAACACCTCGATCCAGGTGGCTCGCGACCCGCTGTACTACGACGCGAAGAACGTGCACTTCGATTCGATCACCTATCGGATCATGCCCGACGCGAAGGCCCGCTCGGCGAACCTGCGCTCCGGCGATATCCAGGTGGGCGACACGATGTCCCCGATGGACATCGACAGCCTGGTGAAGTTGCCGCAGCTGCGGGTCCTGCAATCGGGGTCCTTCGGGTTCCAGGGCCTGTATCTCAATATCGGCAATGTCGACGGCGCGGGTAAGCCGGTCAAGCCGATCAACACCGCCATCGCCAAGGATGCCCGGGTGCGGTTGGCGTTCTCGCTGGCCACCGATCGGGAGACCCTGGTCAAGAAGGTGTTCAACAACTGGTACGACACGGCCTGCACGCCGATCGCGCCGCGTACCTCGTACGCGACGCAAGCCAGCACCGCCTGCCCGCTCTTCGACCCGCAGCGATCCAAGGAGCTGCTCGAGGAGGCGGGCGTGCAGCTGCCGTATCCGGTCACCATGCAGGTCACCAACACTCAGGACTATCTCCAGTACGCCGAAGCGCTGCGGGACAGCGTCGCGCAAGGCGGGTTCGATCTGCGGATCGTGCCGACCGAATACTCGGCCATGCTGGACGCGCAGAAGCGCGGCACCTACGAGGCCCTGCTGCTCGGCTGGTCGGGCCGGATCGACCCGGACGGCAATACCGCTCGATTCATGACCACCGGCTCGAGCGGTAACTACAGCGGATACAACTCACCGGAATTGGACGACATCCTCAACTGGGCAGCACACAGTACGAGCGCCGCGCAACGCGGTGCGCTTTATGAGCAGGCGGTTCGGTTCATCGCGCGGGAAAACCCGTTCATCTATACCTACCGGCTGCGTAACTTGACCGTGCACTCGACATGGGTGACGGGCATCGAGGTGTACGCCGACGGCGCTGTCCGGCTCGGCAAGGCCGCGTTCGTCGCGGATCGGAAGGGCTGAAAAACCATGTTGCAGTATGTGTTTCACCGTCTGTGGCAGTCCGCTGTCACGTTGGTGCTCGCCTCGATCGTGGTCTTCATCGGGGTGCGCGCGCTTCCCGGCGACCCCGCCACGACGATGGCGGGCGAGCAGGCCGACCCGGCGGCCATCGCCGCCGTGCGCGCCGATCTCGGGCTGGACCGGTCGCTGCCGGTGCAGTACTTCGAATTCGTCTGGCACGCGCTGACCGGTGATTTCGGCCGGTCCATCCGCACCGGCACGCCGGTGATCGACATGATCGGCACCACGCTGCCGGTGACCGTGCAGCTCGCGGTGTACGCGATGATCATCGCGGTGCTGGCCGGCGTGATCGGCGGCGTCATCGCGGCGGTGTACCGCGGCCGCTGGCCCGAGTGGGTGGCCAACGGGTTCTCCCTGGCCGCGCTCTCGGTGCCCACGTTCTGGGTCGGCATCCTCGCGGTGCTGTACCTGTCCGTGCAGCTCAACTGGTTCCCGGCCTCGGGCTACGTCTCGCCGTTCGAGCATCCGCTGCGCGGCCTCTACTTCCTGACCCTGCCCGCGATCATCCTCGGCCTCGCGCACGCGGCGGTGGTGCAGCGCCAGACCCGCTCGTCGATGGTGGAGACGCTGACCGCCGACTTCGTCCGCACGGCCAGGGCCAAGGGCCTGAGCCGCCCCGCGGTGATCTTCCGCTTCGGCCTGCGCAACAGCCTGATCGTGGTCACCACGATCGTCGGCCTGCAACTCGGCGGGCTCATCGCGGGCGCGGTGGTCACCGAGCGCATCTTCAGCCTGCCCGGCATGGGCAAGCTGACCCTCGACTCGGTGTTCACCCGGGACTACCCGGTGATCCAGGCGGTCATCATGGTGATCGCCGCCGCCTACATCGTGATCAACCTGCTGGTCGATGTGCTGTACACGGTGATCGACCCCCGCGTGCGAGTGTCCGGGAGGGCGCAGTGACCATTACCGAAACCCCGGTCGTCGAGACCAGTCCCGGCGTCGAGAACAAGCCCCTCGAGACCCCGCCGCTGACCGCGGTGCGCGGGCGGGTGCTGCGCCAGCTGTGGCGCAACCCGCTCGGCATGGTCGGCGCGGTGCTGCTGCTGATCGTGATCTTCGTCGGCGTGTTCGCGCCGCTGCTCGCGCCCTACTCGCCGAGCGAGGTGCACTTCTCCACCCCGTTCCAGCAGCCGGGCACCGTCGGATTCCTGTTGGGCACAGACGATCTGGGCCGCGACATCCTCTCCCGTGTGCTCTACGGCACCCGCGCCTCGCTCGAGGTCGGCGTGCTCTCGGTGCTGTGCGCGGTGCTGATCGGCGTGCCGCTCGGCCTGCTCGCCGGGTACTGGCGGACGCTGGACATGGTCCTGTCCCGCCTGTCCGACGTGCTGCTCGCCTTCCCGTTCATCATCCTCGCGGTCGGCCTGACCGCGATCAACGGCGGCGGCCTGGCCGACGCCGCCATCGCGCTCGGGATCGCGCAGGTGCCGATCATGATGCGGGTGGTGCGCGCGGAAACGTTGCGGCTCAAGGAAACCGACTTCGTGCTCGCCGCGACCACGATGGACGTGCCGTCCTGGCGCATCCTCGGCGAGCACATCCTGCCCAACTCGCTGGCCCCGATCATCGTGCAGGCCACGGTGATCATGCCGACCGCGGTGATCGGCGAGGCGATCCTGTCCTTCCTCGGACTCGGCATCAAGCCGCCCGCGCCCAGCCTGGGCATCATGCTGTCCGACGCACAGCAGTACCTGCTCCGTACGCCGTGGCCGGGCATCTTCCCCGGTGTGGCGCTCGCGATCATCTGCTTGGGATTCAACCTCTTCGGCGACGCCCTGCGGGACGCGCTCGACCCGAAGACACGGCGCTGAAGGAGCCCGCAATGACAGAACCACTCTTGGAGATCAGCGATCTGCGGGTGTCCTTCGGCGAGGTGAACGCCGTCAAAGGCGCGGACCTGGTCGTGCAGCCGGGGGAGCGGGTCGCGGTGGTCGGCGCCTCCGGATCCGGCAAATCCACCCTGGCCCATGCGATCATCGGCCTGCTGCCCGGCTCGGGCGCGGTGACCGGCGGCAGCATCCGGTGGCGCGGCGAGGACATCACGCACGCCGAGGAGAAGCGGCTGCGCGCGTTGCGCGGCAAGGAGATCGGGCTCGTCCCGCAGGATCCGATGTCGAACCTGAACCCGGTGTCCCGGGTCGGCCGTCAGGTGTCGGAAACCCTGCTGGCGCACAAGATCTGCTCGCGCAGCGAGGCGAAGGAGCGGGCCATCGAGCTGCTCGGCCAGGCCGGGCTGCCGGAGCCCGCGCGGCGCGCGCGGCAGTACCCGCACGAGTTCTCCGGCGGTATGCGCCAGCGGGCGCTGATCGCCATCGGCCTGGCCTGCCGGCCGGATCTGCTGATCGCCGATGAGCCGACCTCGGCGCTGGATGTGACTGTGCAGCGCCAGATCCTGGACCATCTGGAGAAGCTGACGCAGGAGCTGGGCACGGCGCTGCTACTGGTCACGCACGACCTCGGGTTGGCCGCTGAGCGGGCGGACCGGGTCGTGGTGATGTCGGATGGGCGGATCGTCGAGTCCGGTCCGGCTCGGCAGGTGCTGACGGATCCGCAGGAGGAGTACACGCGGCGGCTGGTCGCGGCGGCGCCGGCGTTGATCGCGCCGCGGCGGGCCGATCCGGTTGTGGTGGATGAGGTGCTCGAGGAGCAGGCCGCGGTCGAGACGGTTGTCGCCGAGCCGGTTGTCGGCGAAAAGGCTTCTGACGGTACGGATGCCGAGGAGAAGGCGGTCGAGAGCAGCGTCGTCGATGAGGGCGACGTTGCCGAGGAGACGGCCGTCGATGCTGCCGCGAATGGCAAGTCCGCCAACGGCAAGGTGGCTTCCAAGAAGGTAGTAGCCGAGAAGTCCGAGGCAGCCGATGGTGCGGTTGCCGCCGAGAAGCCTTCGAGCGAAAAGGTTTCCGACGAGGAAGTTGTTGCCGAGAAGGCAGACGACAAGGCTGCCGACGCAGAGGTAGCCGGCGGCGAGAAGGTCGCTGAGGCAGAGGCCGCCGGCGATAACAAGGTTGCCGAGGCGGAAGTCGTTGGCGGCGAGAAGGTTGCCGACGATGAGGCGGAAGCCGCCGGCGACGACAAGGTGGCCGACGCGAAGGCCGTTGACGCGAAGAGCGTTGCCGAAACGGAGGCGGTCGACGGCGCGAAGGCCGCTGACGACAAGTCGATCGAGGCCGACGCTGCTGACCAGGCGGCCGGGGTCGAGACCGACGACGCGAAGGTGTCCGTCGAGAAGGTCGCCGAAGCCGAGCCCGCAATTGTCGAGCCCGCCAAGGCTTCGCCGATCCTCGAGGTCTCCGGCATCAGCAAGGAGTACAAGATCCGGGGGCGCGGCGGCGTGCTGCGTGCGGTCGACAACGTGTCGTTCTCGATCACCCGCGGTCGCACCACGGCGATCGTCGGCGAGTCCGGCTCGGGCAAGACCACGACCGCGCGGATGGTGCTCGGCCTGGTGTCCGCCACCTCCGGCACGATCAAGCTGAACGGTGTCGACATGGTCGGCCTCAGCGGTGCGCCGTTGCGCGCGGCGCGGTTGTCCATGCAGCCGGTGTTCCAGGATCCGTACGCGTCGCTGGATCCGATGTGGACGGTCGAGCGGTTGATCGCGGAACCGTTGCGCGCCTTCGGCATCGGTGATCGCGCGGCGCGGCGCAAGCGGGTTTCCGAACTGCTGGAGCAGGTCGCGTTGCCGGCCGCGATGGCGCATCGCTACCCGAACGAGCTGTCCGGTGGCCAGCGTCAGCGGGTCGCGATCGCCCGGGCCCTGGCCATCGAGCCGCAGCTCGTGGTGTGCGACGAGGCCGTGTCGGCGCTGGATGTGCTGGTGCAGGACCAGATCCTGACGCTGCTCGCGTCCTTGCAGGAGCGGCTCGGCGTCAGCTACCTGTTCATCTCGCACGACCTGGCGGTGGTTCGCGCGCTGGCGCACGACGTCGTGGTGATGCGGGACGGGCGAGTGGTGGAGCAGGGACCGGTCGAAGAAGTCCTCACCGCGCCCGCCGATCAGTACACGCGCCAACTGCTGGACGCGATTCCCGGAACCGGTGTGGTCGGCGACGCGGTGCCGGATAATGTGGAGAAGAGCGACGAAGCCGATGACGTCGAGGCTTCCGTCGACAGTGAACTGGCTGCGAAAGTCTAAGGCCCGCAGCCGAACCGAGGCTCCGCGTCGCGGCTGACTACGCGACGCGGCCCAGCCGCCCCGACCTTCTGGTCGGGGCGGCTGCTTCGTCTCTACTCGGTGACGATCGCGATCGCGTCGATCTCGACCAGCATCTCCGCCCGCGGCAGTCCCGTGAAAACGGTGGTGCGGCTGGGCAATACGTCACCGGTGGTGTTGGCGTTCACGAACTCGCCGTAGGCCTCGTTCATCGCGCCGAAGTCGTCGCGGGTGGTCAGGTAGACGCGCAGCATCACCACATCGTCGAACGTCGCCCCGCTCGCGTCGACGATCGCCTTCACATTCTGCAACGTGCGGATGGTCTGTGCCGCAACGTCGCCCGGGTACAGGTACTCGTTGGTGATCGGGTCCACCGGACCCTGTCCAGAGACCTGCACGAACGGTCCCTTGCGCACGCCCTGGGAGAACGTGTGCGCGGGTGCGGGCGCGTCGGTGGTGCGGACGGCGATCTTCTCACTCATGGTCAGCCTTTCGTGGGGGTGGTTGCGCGGCCGGGGATCCAGCCGAGCTCGGCGGAGATGGCGTCGGCGGCCGCGCGAACCCGCGGCAGTTCGGCCAGCACCTGATCGTGGTCGAGCAACATGTCCGGCACCGACATGGAGACCGCGGCGACGATCGCGCCGGTGCCGTTGCGCACCGGGACGCCGATGCAGTTGACGAAGCTCTCGTGCTCCTCGTGGTCCTCCGCATAGCCCAGCGCGGCAACCTTTTCCAGTTCGATCAGGTAGCGCTCGGGGGTGCGGATGGTCCGCTCGGTGAACGGATGGAAGTCGATCTTCTCGGCGATGACCCGCCACTCCGAGCGGGGCAGCGCCGAGATGAGCACCTTGCCGACGGCGGTGCAGTGCAGCGGCGCCGGGCGCCCGACCCTGGAGTACATGCGCACGCTCTGGGTCGCGTCGAGCTTGTCGATGTAGATGACGTCGCCGGACTCGTAGGTGGCGAGGTGGATGGTCTGCTTGGTGTCGGCGTTCAACGCGCTCAGGTGCGGGCGTGCGAGGGTGCGCACGTCGCGCTGCTCCAGGGTGCGGTTGGCCAGTTCGAACAGCCGCGACCCGAGCACGTAGCGGTGCTGGCTGTCGTGGGTGACGAAGCGCTGGGCCTCCATCGTCTGCAGCAACCGGAGCACCGTCGACTTGTGCACGCCGAGCTGGGTGGCCAGTTGGTCGAGCGAGCGCGAATCCTCGCCCAGCGCAACAAGAATGGTCAACGCACGCGACAAACTCTGACTCATGGCTGAGACTCCTCGGGATGGCTCATGACGCCACATTCTGAATGACGCTGTCGTTGTAATGCAGCCCGGCCCAGGCGATTTCGTCCAGCATGGCCAGCCGTTCCAGGATCGCCGTCGCGGGCAGTTCGGCGCCGTCGCCGGTTCCGGTCAGGGCGGCCGCTGCGCACAGGTGCCCGAATCGCAAGCGCTGCACCAGCGGCCGGTCGTGCAGCAGCGCGGCGAGGTAGCCGCCGGCGAACGCGTCGCCCGCGCCGATCCGTTCGGTGATCTCCAGTCCGAGCGCGGGCACCTCGACCCGTTCGGCGCCGGCGAATCCGGTGACCGTGTGCGCGTCGTTCTTGACGATCAGCTGCGCGGGTTCCGGGAACAGGGCGCGCAGTTCGTCGGCGTCGTCGGTGCCGAAGACCGCGCCGGCCTCGTCCGCGCCGAGGAAGACCACGTCGCTGCCGCGCACGTGCCGGGCGAGCACCTCGGCGGCCAGTTCGCCGCGGCCGGCCCACAGCGCGGGGCGGAAGTTCAGGTCGAAGCTGACCAGCCTGCCGTTGCGGGGGAGCGCGAGCAGCGCCTCGGTGAGACCGGTCGCCGTCGCGGACAGCGCGGTGGTGATCCCGGTGAAGTGGACCAGGCCGCAGTGCGCGAGCAGCTCGGCCGCCGCGGTCGCCGCGAGATCGGCGGGGGAGAGCGCGCTGGCCGCCGAGCCGGTCCGGTAGTAGAGCATGCGACTCGCCCGCTCGGCCAGATCGGTGGCCTTGCCCGAGCCGCTCCCGCGCTCCTTGACGTACACCGCGGTCGGCCGGCCCGGATCGGTGACCACCGCCGACACGTCGACACCGTGCGCGGCCAGATGCGCTACGAGGTAGCGGCCGAAGCCGTCGTCGCCGACCCTGGACAGCCAGGCCGTGTCGACCCCCAGCTGACGCAGCACGGTGGCCACGTTCGCCTCCGCGCCGCCCGCGGTCCGTTCGAAGATCTCCGACTCCTCCAGCGGTCCCGGCTGCGCCACCAGCACCGCGAGTCCCTCGCCGACAGTTACCGCCCGTGAGCGGGTCGACGTAGGCCACGTCACACCGATCTCCTTCCTGTGCTTGCGGCCACCGGCCATCCCGTGCAGAATAACCACACGAAACACGATGCGCAACAAGCATTGCAAAATATGCAATAGCAAGACGCTATGCATAATGAGGCGAATTCGCTGGGAAGGAATGCCGTGGCGATCGACGAAGACGTCGTAGCAGGACTCGGAGACCGGACGATCGGTCCCGAGCACAAAGGGCTGCCGCCCGCTGCCTGGGGGCGCACCGTGCGCGAATTCCTCGCCACCGCACCGAGTCTCGATCAGTTCGAGACACCGCTGCTGACCATCGACCGGTCCGCGGTGGAGGCGAACGTCGCCCTCATGGCCGACTGGGCGCGCGCCGCGGGTGTGCAACTCGCGCCGCACGGTAAGACCACCATGTCGCCGCAGCTGTGGGCGCAGCAGCTGGCCGCGGGGTGCTGGGGTATCACGCTGGCCACCATCTGGCAGGTGCAGGTGGCGCGGTCCTTCGGCGTCGGCCGGGTGCTGCTGGCCAACGCGCTGGTCGATCCGGTCGGATTACGCTGGGTCGCCGCCGAATTGGCGAAGGACCCGGGTTTCGAGTTCGTCTGCTGGGCGGACAGTGTCGAGACCGTCGAGTTGATGGACGAGCACCTGCGGTCCGCGCCCGGCTCGGCGAAGGTCCGGGTTCTGGTCGAACTCGGTGGGCCGCACGGGCGTACCGGCGCCCGCACCGTCGAGCAGGCGCACGCGGTCGCGGCCGCGATTGTCGATGCGCGACGGCTGACGCTCGCCGGAGTCGGCGGGTATGAGGGCACACTCGCGCACGACCGCACTACCGAGGGCGTCGACACCGTGCGGCATTACCTCGACGAACTCGCCCGCCTACATCGTGAGATCGCCGCCGCCGGGCAGTATTCGGACGGCGCGATCGTGACCGCGGGTGGCAGTGCCTACCCGGACCTGGTCGTCGAACGGCTGGCCGGCCTGGCCGATGAGCAAGGCGCACAGGGTATTCCGACCTCGATCGTGCTGCGGTCCGGGGCGTACATCATTCACGACGACGGGTTCTACTCGGGCATTTCCCCGTTCGCCGCGTCGCGCACCGACCACCCGCTGCGTTCGGCCATGCACGGCTGGGCGCGGGCCGTCTCCCGTCCGGAGCCGGGCTTGGCGCTGCTGGACGCCGGTAAGCGCGACCTGCCCTACGACGAGGGGCTGCCGGTGCCGCAACTCGTTGCGGGGAAACCGGGTTCGGCCCTGGACCCGGCGGCGACCGTGTCCGCGCTCAACGATCAGCACACCTTCCTGCGGCTGCCCGCGGGCAGCGACCTGCCGGTGGGCGCGGTGGTGCGGTTGGGGCTGTCGCATCCGTGTACCGCCTTCGACAAGTGGCGGCTCATTCCCGTGATCGATGCCGCCGACGCCGAGTCGCCGCGGGTCGTCGACCTGCTGCACACGTTCTTCTGACGAGCCGAAGACTATGACGGACTTACTCTTTCGCGACATCGACATCATCGACGGCACCGGGTCGCCGCGCTTCCGCGGCGACGTGCTGGTCGAGCAGGGACGCATCGCGCGGATCGCCGAGCCTGGCAGCATCGCCGACGCCGACCGCATCATCGATGCGGGCCCCGGTGCGGTGCTGTGCCCGGGCTTCATCGACATGCACGCCCATTCGGATCTGCATCTGCTCACCGAGCCGGGGCATTTCCCGAAGGTCAGCCAGGGCATCACCACCGAGCTGATCGGTCAGGACGGACTGTCCTACGCGCCGATCGACGACGCCACCCTCGCGGTGGTGCGCCGGCAGATCGCCGGGTGGAACGGCAATCCCGCCGATCTCGACTTCTCCTGGCGCACCGTCGGGGAGTACCTCGATCGGCTCGATCGCGGAATCACGCCCAACGCGGCCTATCTCGTGCCGCAGGGCACGTTGCGGTTGCTCGTGGTCGGCTCGGAGCAGCGGGCCGCGACGGCGGCGGAGATCCGCCGGATGCAGGAACTGCTCGCGCAGGGGTTGCGCGAGGGTGCGGTCGGAATGTCGAGCGGGTTGACCTATACGCCCGGAATGTATGCCGACACCGGGGAATTGGCGGAGCTGTGCAAGGTGGTCGCCGAGTTCGGCGGGTTCTATGCGCCGCACACCCGGTCCTACGGTGCGGGTGCGCTCGAGGCGTACGCGGAGATGGTCGAGCTGGCCAAGACCACCGGCTGCGCGCTGCACCTCACGCACGCCACGATGAACTTCCACGTGAATGCCGGGCGGGCACCGGAATTCCTGGCCTTGATCGATGCGGCGCGGGCCGAGGGGTGTGACATCACCCTGGACACGTATCCGTATCTGCCTGGCGCGACGACCCTTTCGGCGTTGCTGCCGAGCTGGGCGATGTCCGGCGGGCCGGATGCGGCGCTGGCGCGGCTCGACGATGAAGCGACCCGGGCGCGAATTGCCCTGGATGTCAACGTGAACGGGTCCGATGGTTGTCACGGCGTGACCGTCGAATGGGAGACCATTCAGATCAGCGGTGTCGCCAACCCGGAACTCGACCGGTATGTCGGCAAGCGGTTGAACGAGATCGCCGTGGACCGGGGGATGGCGCCGGTCGAGGTGTTCTTCGATCTGTTGCGCCGGGATCAGTTCGCGACCAGCATCCTGCAGCATGTCGGGCACGAGGAGAACGTGCGCGCGATCATGGTGCACCCCGGGCACATGGGCGGCAGCGATGCGCTGCTCGCGCCGGCCCGGCCGCATCCGCGGGCCTGGGGCACCTTCCCGCGCTACCTCGGGCACTACGTTCGCGAGCTGGGCGTGCTCGAACTCGAAGACTGCGTGCACCATTTGACCGGCCGGCCCGCCGATCGGTTGCGGTTGCGCGATCGCGGGCTCGTATTCGCCGGGTACGCCGCGGATCTGGTCGTGTTCGACCCGGAGACCGTGGTGGACACCGCCACCTTCGACAACCCGAAACAGCAGGCGCGCGGCATCCGGCACGTGCTCGTCAACGGTGAGTTCGCCATCGAGAACGGCGCGCCCACCGGGAATCTCGCCGGACGTGCGCTGCGCATGGACGCCTCGCGGAAGGAGACATTGTGACCACGGCCATAGAGGTGATCCGTGCCGATCGCGTGCTGAGCGTGGTTCGGGCGCCGGAGATCCCCGATCCGGTCGCGCTCGCGCAAGCGCTGGCGTCGTCCGGGATCCGGGCGCTGGAGCTGACCTTCACCACGCCCGGCGTGCTCGGCTATCTGGCCGCGGCAAGAGCCGCCGAGGGGGCCGTGCTCGGGGTCGGCACCGTGCTGACCGGTGAACAAGCCAAGGCCGCCATCGACAGTGGCGCGCAGTTCCTGGTCACGCCGGGGCTGCGGGTCGATGTCGCGGAGGTCGCCGCACAGCACGACATTCCCGTCGTGATGGGCGCTTTCACGCCGAGTGAGGTGCTCACCGCGCTGGATCTCGGCGCGGCCGCGGTGAAGATCTTCCCCGCCAGGGCCCTGGGCCCTGGCTACCTGAAGGACCTGCGTGGTCCGTTCCCTGACGTGGCGCTCATCCCTTCCGGTGGCGTCAATGCGGGTAATGCCGCCGAATTCCTTGCTGCGGGCGCGATTGCGGTCACCGCGGGAACCGACGTCGTCTCCCCTTCCGATGTCGCCGCGGGCCGTTGGTCCGAAATCGCTTCCCGCGCGGCGTCGTTCGTTCGATCCATGAATTGAGAGGTCCACCATGGGCGCTACCGTCGATTGGCTGCGCACTACCACCCCGGGGCTGCTTGTGCTCTGTGGGCTTGCGATCGCGGTTTTGCTGTTCGCCATCATCAAGGTCAAGCTGGAGCCGTTCATCGCGCTGCTGCTCACCGGTCTAGCGCTGGCGCTCGCCGCCGGGCTGCCGGTGTCGAAGATCGTCGGCACGGCGATCAAAGCCGGTGACTCCATCCTGGAGACCGGATTCGGTGGCATCCTCGGGCATATCGCCGTCATCATCGGCCTCGGCACGGTGCTCGGCGCGATCCTCGAACGATCCGGCGGCGCCGACGTTCTGACCGGCAAGCTGCTGAACCTGTTCGGCGAGAAGGGCGCTCCGGTCGCCATGGGCCTGCTCGGGCTCATCTTCGGCATCCCGGTGTTCTTCGACATCGGCATCTTCGTGCTCGCGCCGCTGATCTACGTGGCCGCCAAGCGCGGCGGGCGTTCGCTGGTGCTGTACGCCATGCCGATGCTGGCCGGGTTGTCCATGACGCACGCGTTCCTGCCGCCGCACCCCGGTCCGGTGGCGCTGGGCGGCCTGCTCGGGGTGAGCCTCGGCTGGCTGATCCTGATGGGATTCGTCTGCGGCATCCCGGGATTCATCGCCGCGGGCATCGTGTGGGGTAGCTACATCGGCAAGCGCATCCAGGTCGAGGTGCCGGACGAGTTTCTCGTGCGCAAGGACGAGGAGAAGGAGACCGCTCCCGATGAGGGGGAGCGGGTTTCCGACGGTGCCGGCGGCGTCGCCACCAAGCGGCCGGTGACGACGACTCCGCCGTCGGTCGGCCTGATCGGTGCGATCATCGCCATCCCGCTGGTGCTGATCCTGGGCGCGACGTTCGGTACTCAGTTGCTGGACAAGGACTCTCAGCTGCTTCAGGTGCTGACGTTCTTCGGCACGCCTGCGGTGGCGCTGCTCATCGCGGTACTCATCGCCTTCTACGTGCTCGGCGTGCGGCGCGGGTCCACCGTGCAGGAGCTCAGTGAGCTCACCGCGGAGTCGTTGCGTCCGGTCGGCATGTTGCTGCTGGTCGTCGGCGCGGGCGCGTTCTTCGGAAAGGTCATCTCCGCCACCGGAATAGGCACGGCGCTGGCCGACACCATGTCCGCGGCCGGGCTTCCGGTGATCGTTCTGGCCTACATCATCAGCTGTGGTCTGCGCATCGCTCAGGGTTCGGCCACTGTCGCCATCGTCACCACCGGTGGCATCGTGGCTCCGCTGGTGACCGGTCACGACTACTCGCAGATGTCGATCGCCTTGATCGCCATGGCGATTGCGGCGGGGTCGATCATTCTCAGTCACGTCAACGACGGCGGGTTCTGGATCATCGCGAAGTTCTTCAACATGTCGGTGAAGCAGACGCTGCAAACCTGGACCGTGCTCGAAACCATCCTGTCGGTGGTGAGTTTCGCGGTGGCGGCGGTGTTGTTCGCCATCGTCAGCTAGCGGTAGGTCGTTTCGAACCCGATGCGGGGCTGGACAACTGGTGGTCTCCACCGTTGTCCAGCCCCGCATCGGTGTTTCCGGCACCGCACGAGCCGAGGTTTACGATCGTGATCATCCGAGCAGGAGGAGTTGCGAGATGGCCAAGGCGATCATCGTGGGCGGCGGAATCGGCGGACTGGCAGCGGCCGTCGCATTGACCCGGCGAGGCTGGGACGTCGAGGTGCTGGAGCGGGCGACCACGATCGCCGAGGTCGGCGCGGGACTTTCGCTGTGGTCGAACGCGCTTCGCGCACTGGACGCGCTCGGCCTCGGCGACCAGGTGCGCGCGCGGGCCATCGAACAGAACTCGGCCGGCATCCGGGACAGCAAGGGCCACTGGATTTCCCGCGCCGACACCGAAGCCATCCGCACCCGATTCGGCAGCCCGATCATGATGCACCGCGCCGATCTATTGGACATCCTGCGCGCGGCCCTCCCGGAAACCGCACTGCGCACCGGCATCTCGGTGACCTCGGCAAACCCCGACGGCACCGTCACCCATTCCGCCGGTACCGCCGAAGGCGATCTGATCGTCGGCGCCGACGGCCTCCGCAGCGTGGTCCGCCGCGCGGTCGTCGGCGACATCACCCCGCGCTACCGCGGCTACACCGCCTGGCGCCTGATCGTCACCCCCACCGAACCGCTCGCCGATCTCGGCGAAACCTGGGGCCGGGGTGAACGTTTCGGCTACGCGCCGCTCTCCGACGGCCGCGTCTACTGCTTCGCCACCGCCAACCTGCCCGCAGGCACCTCCGGCGACGGCCTCGCCGAACTACGCCGCCGCTTCGGCGCCTGGCACGCCCCCATCCCCGCCCTCCTGGCCGCCGCCGAGGAATCCGCCGTCCTCAAACACGACCTCTACGACCTCCCCGACCTGAAAACCTATGTCGCCGAACGCATCGCCCTACTCGGCGACGCCGCCCACGCCATGACCCCCAACCTCGGCCAAGGCGCCTGCCAGGCCCTGGAAGACGCCGTAATCCTCGCCCGAGTAGCCACCGAAGACCCCACCCTCACCCGCTACGACACCCTCCGCCGCCCCCGCACCCAAATGCTCGTATCCCGCTCCCGCCACCTAGGCACCCTCGCCCAACTCTCCTTCCCCCCACTGGTAACCCTCCGCAACACCGCCCTCCGCCTCCTCCCCACCTCAACCCAAGCTAACTCCCTGTCCCCAATCCTCGACTGGACCTGCTGAGGACCGCTTCGTCACTGCTGGGCGAAGTCGCTTTCCAGATACTCTGTGTACGGAATGGCGAGCTGCCACAGGCGCTCTTTCACGTCGGCGCAGTACCTGACTATCCGGGGATCGGTGGTTGTTGCCAGTCCGGCTGGGCCATCGGATTCGTTCGCCAGGTTGTAGGCGACCTTCGCATCATCGAACAGCCACCAATCGTCCGGCGGAACTTCGCCGGCGAGGTGACGTGGCAAATAGCAAATATCCTCGCCGTCGTCCACCCGAATGTTCGTCACGGACAGTAACCAGCGGTGATAGTCACTGTGAGGCAACGTAACCACGCGGACTCGGGAAACGGTAACTCCACGCCCTGTTGCCTCGTGAATTAGGTCCGGCCATTCTCGGTTGGTGCTGACCGGAGGTGTTTCGCCGGCAAGGTAGCGCTTGATCCGTTCCGCCTCGGCAGGCACGGCGTACGAGTCCCGCTGTTCGAGATGGAAGGCTCGCTAGCGGCCACAGGTTTTGCTTGACTGCATGGCAGCGGTTGGCGATGCCGGGGTCGGTGGTGAGTGCGCAGGCCCCAGCGGCCCGGCCATTCACGTCAACGAGATTGAACACCACCCTCTTGTCGTCGAGCAGCCAGAAGTCATCTGCCGGCACCAAATCGGCGCTCACCTCGTGCCGGGGTAGGTACCGGATGTCTTCTCCTGCCTCGGCATTCAGGGTTGTCAGCTCGAGCAGCCATCGTTGATAGTCGACGTGCGGGACTGTGACGACACGGACTCGGGTCACCCGCACGCCCCGGCTCGTCGTCTCTCGCACGAGCTGACCCCATGGCTCGAACCAAGCGTTGTCGTTCGGTTCGTCATCGAGGAAGCGCCGCAACGGTTCCGACTCGTTCGGCACCGCTTAGGTGTCTTTGACCTCCAAGTGGAACGCCTCCCGTTGGCACCGTCCGAACAGGTCGGGCCATGGATTGCCGGTCAGCAGCTGCACGGTGATGTCCTTCCTGGTGAAGTACTTCGATGGGGCTTTACCTGACACCGGCCTCGAGGGGTATACCGATGACGAGGTCGGTGCTGACGGGGACAACGGGACGCAGGTGATCAGGTCCGATGGTGATGAGTCCGGCGAGGGCGGGGTGGGTTTGGTGGGGTCATGAATCTTTCTCCGGTACAGGGAAATTGGTTAGGGCGTTGTGGCAGCGGGTGGCTTGGGTGCGGAGGGCGGTGGCTAGTTGTGGGGGGCCGGTTAGGAGGGTGAAGTCGAGGTCTACTGCGGTGATCATCCAGACGAGGGCTTCGGGGGTTTCGGCGCCCAGGTGGAGGTGGCAGGTGGTGGAGTCGAGGGGTTCGAGGACGCCCATGCCCGGCCAGACGTTGGGGGCGGCGGTTTCGGCGGAGGCGTGTAGGCGGACGGTGGCGCGGTGGGGCCAGGTGCGGGTGGAGAGTTGGTGGGAAAGGTAGGTTGCGACATCGCCTTCGGGTGGGTCGCGCGGGGGGAAGCGGGGGCCGGTGGGGGTGCGGGGGGTGATGCGGTCGGCGCGGAAGGTGCGCCAGTCGGTGCGGTCGGTGTCCCAGGCGACGAGGTACCAGCGGCGGCTGAAGTTGACCAGGGTGTGCGGTTCGACGGTGCGGACGGTGGTGGTGCCGTCGTGGGCGCGGTAGTCGAAGCGGAGGCGTTCGTGGCGTTGGCAGGCTTCGGCGATGGCCATCAGGGTCTCCGGTTCGACGGGGGTGCCGGGGGCGGCGACTCGGAGGGTGGCGCCGCGCAAGGTGCGGACGCGATGGCGTAGGCGCGGGGGGAGGACTTGCTCCAGTTTGGTGAGTGCGCGCAGCGAGGATTCTTCGATGCCTGCGACGGTTCCGTCGGATGCGCTGCGTAGGCCGACCGCTACCGCCACCGCTTCTTCGTCGTCGAGGAGCAGCGGGGGAAGGGCCGCGCCGGCGCCGAGCCGGTAGCCACCGGTGCCCTGGGTGGCGTTCACGGGATAGCCGAGTTCGCGCAGGCGGTCGACGTCGCGGCGCACGGTGCGGCCGGTGACGTTGAGGCGTTCGGCGAGCTCCGCGCCCGTCCAGTCGCGGTGCGTTTGCAGCAGGGCGAGCAGTTTGAGCAGGCGCGCTGATGTTTCCAGCATGTAGTTCAGGATGGCAGACGGTTAGGAACGAGACTGTCCTAAGTCGGTAGCCGCCGCGGTCCGACACGTTGCTGCGGTCATGCATTTCTCGGAGCCGCACACCTTCTGACATCCGCACGCGTGTCATGTCGGCGAGTTGCTGTGCGGGAGGTCAGAAAGTGTGCGGCTGATGCGGCAGATGCTCGCTGGTCACGATCGCCCTGCGCGGCCGCACGCGGTTTGACGCCGCACGGGTGGCGGTGCGCCGAGGTCGTGTGCGGGTGCGTTGCGGTCGCTAGCTGTCGTAACGGGCGTGCATCAGTGCCGCCGTCTCCGCCATTCTGGCCCGTAGTTCTGGCGGATCGAGTACCTCGCAGTGTTCGCCGAGCGGGAGGATGGCGTGGGCGAGGACGTCGTAGGACTCGGAGGGGAGGGTCAGTTCGACCCATCCTTCGGCGTCGGGTTCGGTTGCTGAGGCCAGAGCTTCGGCGACGGCGACGGGTTCGTGCCAGAGGCGGAGCAGGCGTAGGTGGGTGGCGGGGATTCGGCAGCGGGCGCGGACGCGCAGCATCGAACGGGCGAAATCGTCGGCTGACCTGGACCAATGCGCGGATAGGTCGAAATCTGCTGGGCGGGTGAAGGATTCGGTGGTCGGTTCGGCGGAGATGATCCTGCTGACGCGATAGGAACGGACTGCCGGGCCGTCTCGGGCGACCAGATACCAGGTGCCGGCCTTCATGACGAGGCCGAGCGGGTCGAGGCGGCGGTCGACGACCTTGTCCTTGCGGCCGTATCGAACCTGCAATCGCCGGTCGTGCCAGAGTGCGTCGGCGACGAGGTTCAGGGTGGGGGTTTCGTCCGGCGGGCGGAACCAGCCGGGTGCGTCGATGTGTACTCGCTCGGCGATTCTGGTTGCGCGGCCGCGTAATTCGGGCGGCAGCGCGGCGAGCACCTTGAGCTGGGCGGTGGCGAGCACCGTGCCGAGTCCGAGATCGGCTGCGGCGCCGGGCAATCCGGCGAGGAGCACGGCATCCGCCTCGTCGGTCGTGAGCCCGGTCAACCGGGTGCGGTACCCGTCGACCAACTGCACGCCGCCCGCCCGGCCCTGCTCGCTGTACACCGGCACCCCGGCCGCGGACAGCGCCTCGACATCCCGATACACGGTGCGCACCGACACCTCGAGCTCCTTGGCGAGCTCGCCGGCCGTGGTCCGGCCCCGCGTTTGCAGGATCAGCAGCAACTGCACCAGTCGACTCGCGCGCATGGGTCGAGATTAGTCGGAAAATATGACAGAAGATGTCAAGGATCGATCGTATCGTCGGAGATATGACCACTTGGAGCGAATTCACCGCAGAAGCACCGCGCATCTCCGACCTGTTCGTGCGCAGGCACACCGCCACCGGCAACCTGTGCATGCTCGGCACCCTCCGCTCGGACGGGTTCCCGCGGATCAGTCCGGTGGAACCGCGGTTCTTCGAGGACATGCTGGTGCTCTCGGGCATGCCGGGCACGACCAAGTTCCGCGATCTGGCGCGCGATCCGCGGTTCTGCCTGCACACCGCGACCATCGACACGAAGGTCAGCGACGGTGACGCGAAACTGTTCGGCACCGTCGTCGACCTGCCGGACAAGGACGTGCATGTCCGGTTCGCACAGCAACTGTTCGATGACACGGGGTTCGATATTCGCGGGCAGGAGTTCGACCACTTCTACGTCGCGGACTTGAGTAGCGCGTCGACCGTCGAGGTCGTCGACGACCATCTCGACATCACCATCTGGAAGCCGGGTCAGGGCGAACGGGTCGTGCGCAAGCACTGAGGTTTCAGCGCTGCGGTGTGAGCTGAGCGGCGATCGCCGCCGGGACCGGGACGCCGCGTTTGCGCACCTCGTGCTGAAACCGTTGCACCAGTGGGTCGTTCGGCGTGCTGGTCAGGCAGACGACGTCGCGGAAGATCGGCGGGCGCAGGCTGCGGACGACGCCGGGGAAGCTCGCGGACAGCGCGGAGGTCGGCACGAGCGCGGTACCGAGACCGGCGGCGGCGAGTTGCGCCGCGGTGTTCGCCTGCTTGGTGCGGGTCGCGGCGGTGAGGGTGACGCCGCGGTCGGCGGCGATGTCGTCCAGCCAGGCGCCGAGTCCGTTGTCCGGGTGATAGTGCACCACCGGTTCGGCGGCAATGTCGTTGAGGGTCAACGGTTTCGCGGTATCCGCTGCGGCGCGGGCGGCGACGATCTCCTCGCGACCGATCACCTCCAGGTGGCCGTCCCATCGGGTTGGTCGCGGTCCGAGACCGAGATCCGCGGCGCCCGCCCGCACCAGCTCCGAAAGTGCGTCGGCACTGGACATTTCGTTCAGCATGACGTGCACGTCAGGATGCCGCCGCCACCATCCGCGCAATACCGGCGCGAGCAGCCCCGCGGTCATGCTCTCGGCGCAGGCGATGCGCAACTGCCCCTGCGCGCCGGCCGCCACGGCCCGCCCGGTGGTCACCACTCGCTCGGCCGCCGCCAGCGCTGCCCGCGCATCCACCACGATCGCCCGCCCCGCCGCCGTCGCCCGCACCCCGCGCGGCAACCGCTCCACCACGGGGGTGCCGATCTCCCGCTCCAGCGCGGCGAGCTGATGCGACAGCGCAGGCTGCGACATGTGCAGGCGCGCGGCCGCCTCGGTCACCGATCCGTAGTCGAGCACGGCTACGAGACATTCGAGCGCGCGCAGTGTTGCCATTCGCAAATTCTATCGGACAGCCAGAAACAATCGATATGACGACGGGATTGCTCCGTCGAACGACCGCGTTGGAACTCGGTGTAGGTCAACCACAACCGAGGAGACAGCAATGACAGGCTCGATGGACGGCAAGAAACTGGTCCTCATCGGCGGCAGTTCCGGTATCGGACGGCAGATCGCCGCCGACGCGATCGACGCGGGCGCGACGGTTGTCCTGGCGGGGCGCAACCCGGGAACGTTCGTCGATCTCGGCGACCGCGCGAGCAATGCGGCCGTCGATCTGGGCGACGAGGAATCCATCGCGCGGCTGGCCGAGGAGGTAGGGGAGATCGACTACCTGGTGTCCGTCGCCGCCGCGCACGCCAACGGACCGGTGGCCGGCCTGGACCGGGCCGCGGTGACGCGGGCGTTCGACGCCAAGGTGATCGGACCGATCCTGCTGGCCAAGCACTTCGCCCCGTACATCCGCGAAGGCGGTGCGGTACTGCTGTTCTCCGGATTCGCGGCGTGGCGGCCCGCACCCGAACGCGCCGTGATGGCGACGACCAACGGTGCGGTGAGCTTCCTCGCCCAGGCTCTCGCGGTGGAACTCGCACCGATCCGGGTCAACGCGCTGTCACCCGGCATCATCGACTCGGGTGTGTGGGATGGCTTGGGGGAGAACAAGAACGACTTCTTCGCCGGGATCGCCGCGGCCAATCCCGCACGCCGCGTCGGCAATCCGGCCGACATCTCGGCAGCTGCCTTGCTCACGCTGACCAATCCGTTCGTGACCGGCACGACGCTGCATGTCGACGGTGGCGGCCGACTGGCGTGAAATCTGTTCGGCGCGAGGCTTATTCCGCGTGCGGCAACCGATCGAGTATTTCGGTCGCCAATTGCTGGGGATCGATGCCGAGCGCTTGCAGCGCGGGATGAACGACCTCGTCCTCCTGCGCGAGGAGCCCGAGCAGCAAATGCCCGGTATCGACCCCGCTGCCGCTGGATTTTCGCGCTTCGATGTTGGCGCGGGCCAATGCCTGCTGCGCTTTGGTCGTGAAGTGCGGGGTGATCGAGGGCGCGGCCTGATAGGTCGCGCCGACGCGCAGCGCCCGCCGCAGTTTCTCGTGCGTCAGGCCGAGCGCGGTGACGGCGGTCCCGACCGGTGTCTCGGGATCGTCGGCGGCGGTGCTGGTCAACGCGAGCAACAGGTCGCTCGGTTCGATGTGCACGTGGTTGAGCGCCTGGGCTTCGCGCAGGCTGTTCTCCA
This sequence comes from Nocardia sp. NPDC051756, assembly GCF_040681495.1. Lineage (NCBI taxonomy): Bacteria > Bacillati > Actinomycetota > Actinomycetes > Mycobacteriales > Nocardiaceae > Nocardia > Nocardia sp. NPDC051756. The sequence goes on from NZ_JBFAYV010000012.1 coordinate 132,664, forward strand.
GCGCTTTTCGGGCCTGCTTGGTGAACGGGATGTGCCCGGACATGCTGTGATCCGCGGTGCCGGGCGGCAGCGCGATCTGTACCCTGGCCGTCGTCGGATCGATCCCCAGCTCGGTCAGGGCGCGCGCGGTGGTGGCCGCGGAGCCGATCTCGCAGGCGCGCAGGACGGCGAGCAGCATGTGTTCCGCGCCGATGTAGTCGTGGCCGCGCTCGCGCGCCTCTTCCTGGGTGAGCACGATTACCCGGCGGGCTTGATCGGAGAATCTCTCGAACATAGCGACCCCCTTTCGGCCATCGGCCGCTGATTTCGATGGTAGTCAACAATGCGGAGTTGCTGGTCGATATGCGTTTGTCGGGTGGAGGAAAAGGCGGGCGCGGCCCGGAATTCAGTCGCGTTCGGTGAGCGATTCGCGGCGGCGGGTGAGAAGGGCTCGCTCGGCGGCGTTCTCGGTGTGGGTGAGCGCGGCGTCGAAGGCGGATACGGCTTCCGTTGTGCGGCCGAGGCGTTCGAGGAGGTCGGCTCGAATCGCGTAGTACAGGTAGTAGTTTTCGAGGTCGAGAGCATCGAGCAGCGCGAGCGCGACTGCGGGGCCGTCGACTTCGGCTACGGCGACGGCCCGGTTGAGCGCGACGATCGGGCTCGGTGTCAGCGCGGTCAGTTGGTCGTAGAGTTGCACTATTTGCGGCCAGTCGGTGGCCGCCGCGATCGGGGCGTCGGTGTGCACGGCGTTGATCGCGGCCTGAATTTGATAGGGGCCAGGTTGGTTGCGGCGCAAGCACTCTCGCACGATGGCGTGGCCCTCCGCGATGTGTTCGCGGTCCCAGCGGGTGCGGTCCTGTTCCGGTAGCGGTACGAGCGAACCGTCGGCGGCGGTGCGGGCCGGGCGGCGGGCCTCGGTCAACACCATCAGCGCGAGCAGGCCGGCGGCTTCCGGCTCGTCGGGCATGAGTTCGGTGAGCAGGCGGCCGAGGCGAATTGCCTCGGCGCACAGGTCGGCTCGGACGAGCTGATCACCGGAGGTTGCCGTGTGCCCCTCGGTGAAGATCAGATAGATGACCGCGAGGACGGCCTGCAACCGCGCCGGGAGATCGGCGTCGGCGGGTACGCGGTAGGGGATGCGGGCGTCGCGGATCTTGCCCTTGGCGCGGACAATCCGTTGCGCCATAGTCGATTCCGCGGTCAGGAAGGCGCGGGCGATCTCCGGAGTGGTCAGGCCGCCGAGTAGCCGCAGGGTGAGGGCCACCTGTGCGGTGCGGGCCAGCGCGGGGTGGCAGCAGGTGAAGATCAGCCGCAGTCGGTCGTCGCGCACCGCACCCTCCTCGGCCGGTTCGTCGTCGTCGGCGTGCAGCAGCGCGGCCTGTGCGTAGCGGTCGGCGCGCGAGGCCTCCCGGCGGAGCCGATCGATCGCGCGGTTGCGGGCGGTGGTGATGATCCAGCCGGGCGGGCTCGGCGGCAGCCCGTCCGCCGGCCAGCGCAGCACCGCCGCGGTGAACGCGTCCTGCACCGCGTCTTCGGCGATTCCGATGTCGCCGAAGACGCGGATCAGGCTGGCGACCGCGCGGCCGTAGTGCTCGGTGAACACCGCTTCGATGACCGCGGCGGTCACGGGTTCGGCCATCTAGCTGTCCCGGAGCGGCCGGACCTCGATCGGCAGCGTGATCGCCGCGGCCAGCCGGCGACCCCACTCCAGGGCCTCGTCCAGATCGGCGGCCTGGATGATGGTGAATCCGCCGATATGTTCCTTTCCCTCGACGTACGGTCCGTCGGTGATCAGCACGTCATCGCCCTTGGCGTGCAACACGGTTGCGGTGCTCGGGGCGTGCAGTCCGGCGGCGAACACCCAGGCGCCCGCGGCGCGCAGGTCGGCGTTGACGGCATCGAGATCGCGAATGATCTCGTCGATATTGTCCGGCACGCCCTCGCCGTCGGGCTGATTGATGCTGAGCAGGTATTGCGGCATCGTGGTCCTCCTCATCCGCGCTGGTAAGTGGCGATGATGACGCCCGTTGTCGTCGGTTTCGACGTGACGAGCCGCAGGTCGCCCAGTTCGACGCCGTCGAAGAGACGACGGCCGGCGCCGACCACGGTCGGGCTGATCAGCAACACGTACTCGTCGACCAGATCGCGCCGCATCAACGATTGCAGCAGATCGCCGCTGCCGAGCAGCACCAGATCGAGTTCGCGGCGCAGTTCGGCAATCGCGGTGACGGCGTCGCCGGGCAGCAACGTGGAGTTCTGCCACGGCAGTGGCTCGGTCAGCGTGCGCGACGCGACGTACTTCTGCGTCTTGTCGAGCACCCCGGTGAACGGATTATCGGTCTGATACGGCCAGAACCCCGCGAAGTCCTCGTACGTCCGCCGCCCGAACACCAACGCCCCCTCATGCCCCGCCATGTGCTCACCCATCACCCTGCCCTGCACCGAATCACTGAACCGATGCGCCCACCCACCCAACCCGAACCCATCTCTAGTGTCCTCATCGGCCCGCCCCGGCCCCTGCATGACCCCGTCCAACGTCACATGCTCGAACGCAGTAATCCTGCCCATCCCAGCTCCTTCGATAAGACCGACCCATAGCCGGCGTCACCGACTACACGAACGGCTCCCCACCACATCGACACCGCTTCCGAAATTTCTCCCCGCGAATCTCTAGCCACACCCTCCCCTCAAACGGGACACGAGCGCATCGCCTCGCACCCTTCATCCCGGTATGTCTCGGCCAGGCCAGAATCAGCCCAGGTGACCGGCTGAGCGGGACATCAGCGTCTCCGCTGCCGACACCGTCCTCCTCGACGAAACTTAGAAACCACCGCCAAGAAACTCCTATCGCAGCAGCCCGGCTGAATCTCCATTCAGTGGCACACCATGGCGGGACCTTCTCGCGTTTTGCCGCCACCATGTGCCACTGAATGGGGATTCGCCGGAGAGGCGCGACGTTTGACTCGGCCATGTCCCCGCTCGTCGGCGGGAGATCCGGTGGCGTATGACCTGGTCGCCGCGCAGTGAATCCCCGCGCGCAGTTGCGGACCGGTAAATTCCGGGGAGGTCAGGCGGGGTCGGTGAGGGCTTGGATTTCGGTGTAGGGCGGGGCCGCGACCGGGATCGGGTTGTCTTGGCGGACTGCGCGGGCGGTGTCGAGGGCTGTGGTCAGGGCGGCTCGGTAGAGGAGGGAGCCGGTGCTTACTCGGCGGACGCCCAGGGTGGCGAGGGTGGCGATGGCGGGGCCGGTGGGGGAGTAGAGGATGTTTATGGGGAGCGGGATTGTGGTGACTAGTTGGGTGATGCCCTCGGGATCGGTGAGGCCGGGGACGAAGATGCCGTCGGCGCCTGCGGCGGTGTAGCGCTCGGCGCGGTCGAGGGTGCGGGCGATGTCGTCTTTCACCCAGTAGGTGTCGACTCGGGCGTTGATGAACAGGTCCGGCACGCGTTGTTTGATCGCGGTGATCAGGGTGGCTTGGTGTTCCGGGTCGGCGAGGGTGCTTTCCGCGCGGCCGTCCTCCAGGTTGATGCCGGCGATCCCCAGGTCCGCGAGTTGCGCGGCGTATTCGGCTACGGCAGTGGGGTTTTCGCTGAAGCCGCCCTCGATGTCGACGGTGACCGGCACGGGCAGGCGGGCGAGCAGCGTGGCCAGCGCGAGGGTCGCCGCACTGGTTACGCCGGTGCCGTCCGGCAGGCCCGCCGCCACGGCGACGCCGAGGCTGGTGGTGCCGATCGCCGGAAAGCCTTCGGCCGCAAGCAATGCCGCGGAGCCGTAGTCCCACGCGTTCGGCAGGACCAGCGGTTGGTCGCCGTGATGGAGTTCGTGGAAGAGCTTCGTCTTGTTCATTCGGACCCCTCGATGATTCCGGTGGCGATGGCGATGGCGTGTGCTCGGCCGGGGCAGGCGTGCGGGCCTGCGCCGAAACCTAATCCAGGGTGGCGCATGTCGAGCTCGACGACCTCGCCGTCGACGACTCTTCTGGTCGAGCGCAGTGGTGGGTTCTCGTTCATGGTTCGCTCGATGAGCTGTTCGGCCGTACCCGGTGCGTCCAACTGCCGAGCGTTGGCGACCAACGCGCTGGTCGCCGCGCAGGCCTGAACCAGCAGGCAGATTCGAGCCGCGGTGGCGTCATCGGCGACACCCCCGCAGGCCGCGACCAATTCGACGACGGCGTCGTCGGCGGCGGGGTTGTCCGGCTCGAACGGTTGATAGTGCGCGGCCACCAAACCAACGGTTTCGACGGAAATATCTTGCAGTCCAAGAGCTTCCGCTAGCGCACGGACGTGCGGCAGTGGCCCCTCAGCTGCCCGCGCGCGCTCACGGAGGTCGGCCGGAGAGAGCCGGTCGAGTTCCTCGGTGACCAACGCGCGCAAACGCTGATGCTCGGAACCGGTACTGAAGCGCGGCACATGCGCGCGCAACCAGGCGATGCCGACCGGCGCGTCCACCGCGGGCACGGCGGGTACCGGTGCGTCGATCAAGGTGGCGCGTACCTGATCGGGGTCGGTGATCAGCGGAACTGTCCGATTCATGCGGTGACCGTAACTCCGGGTCGTTTCGGTGGCCGCCGAAACGTCGGCGCACCATCATGGGGTGGTGTCATCCAGAGGAGCCGAGTTGGCCGGCCTGGCCGCGTTGCTCGCCGACCGCACCCGCGCCGACATGTGCCTCGCGCTGGTCGACGGCCGCGCGTGGACCGCGGGTGCGCTGGCCCGCCACGCCGGCGTGGCCGCGTCGACCGCCACCGAACATCTCAACCGCCTGCTCGACGGCGGGCTGCTCGTCGAACGCAGGCAGGGCCGGCACCGCTACGTGCAACTCGCGGGCCCGCAGGTGGCCGAGCTGCTGGAGTCCATGGTCACCCACCTCGACCCGCCCCGCCCGGTCGTGACCAACCTCCGAACCGCCACTGTCGCCGCGGCTTTGGCGCGCGGCCGCACCTGTTACGACCACCTGGCCGGTCGCCTCGGCGTCGCGATCACCGACGCCATGACCACCCGCTCCCTGCTCGATCAGGACGGCGGTTTCGCGCTCACCGAAGCCGGTATGTCCTGGCTGACCGGACCGCTGGGCGTCCGACCCGCCGACTTACACGCCACCCGCCGCCCCCTCGCCCGCGCCTGCCTGGACTGGACCGAACGCCGCACCCACCTCGGCGGCACCGCCGGCGCTCACCTCTGCCGCCGCCTGCACGAACTCGACTGGATCACCCGCGTCGGCACCGGCCGCGCCATCCGCGTCACCCCGAAAGGCGCGTCCGGCCTGCACACCCTGCTGGGCATCGAACCGTCCGCCCTCGAACTCGGCCCTACGCCGGATCCCGCAACTGCCGAAGCCGATACGCAACCCGCGAGATGATCCCCGCCATCATCCGAGCCGCCGATTCCAACCGCTCCAGCAACTCGGCCAACTCCTCCTCGGTGGCCCGCGAAACGTCCAGCCCGCGCAGCGCCGTCACCGCACGCTCCAGCGCGCTGACCTGCTCCTCAAAGGCTCCGTTCGAACGCATGTTCTAATGATAGCGCATCCCCGCCGAACGGTCATTGAGCGGTGGCGATGATGGTGATATCGCTGGTGGTGACGTTCCCGTCGTTGAAACCGGTGCCGGAGGGCCGGGTCAGCGCTCTGCCGGGCAGGTAGTACACGTCGTGCACTCCGTTGGGCGCCATTCCGTCGAACTGGGCCAGTTTTTCGTTGAGTTTGTTCTGTAGCGCCACGGCGCCGTCGCGCACCCGCCAGACGAATCTGTCGCGGATGTTTTCGTGCAGAGCGCCGCCGTCGACGTACCACCAGTACTGCGGAACGTGCGCCCGCACGCCCGTGCCGCTGGGGTACAGATAGATCCAGTACTCCATCCAGATGTGGTAGTCGGTGTACGGCCAAGGCACGAGCGCCATGAGGTCCTGATGGACCTTGAGATACGGCAGCTTCGGGTCGAGCCAGGTGTAGCGCGGGTCGGTGGGAAACATCTCCCAGGTGAGAACCGGGTCGACGTCTCGGCGAATGGAGTCACCTTTGATCTCGTCGATCATGGTGATCCAATCCCTGAAGAACAGGTCCCGATAACTCAACCTGAGCTCGTTCTCTCCGTCCCGGGACGTGGCGACCAGCATATAACTGCGCACGGGTCCCCAGCCGCCCGTCACATTGATATAGCCCTTCCCCTTGAGCGTGTACCACGCCTGGTAGACGTTGTCGTATTGGTCACCGGTGAAGAAGATCTGGCAGACATCCTGGATCGACGAGTCGAACAGTTTCACGGATTTGATCTGCTCGTAAAAGCCGCCTTCCTGGAGGTCGTGGCTGTTCTGGTGGCCATAGCGGTCACCCTGCGCGAGATAGCCGTAGCTGGACTCGCCGGTCTGGTTGGGGCCCTTGTAGTTGACGGTGGTTGCCTGGACGGTCATCGGTCAGTCCTCCTCTGGTCGGCCGGCGGCGCTGAGCTGCATGATCTGTTGCACGACGTCGCCGGTCAGTCGCTCGGTGATCAGGGCGGAGATCTCCGGGTCGCGGCCCAGTTCGGTCAGCAGGGCGTGCGTTTCCAGCAGCGTTGTCTGATCGGGGCGGGCCAGGGCCCGTGCGATGACCTCGTCCACGAGTGCTCCGGCGTCATTCCGGAATCCATTGGCTTTCTCTTGAAGCCAGGACGCGGCGGCGTCACGATGCACCGCCAGTACAGGTTCCGACCGGACGGTCCCGGCCTGCCGTCGGGCGAATTCCGCCGCTTCGGCGGGCCAGTCAGGCCCTGGCAAGATTTCACCGCGGCCGACGCCGTTCGCCGGGGGCGTGCCAGTCCGGTTGTCGTTATCGTTGGAAGGATTTTCGTTAGGCATGAATGTCTCCTCAGGAGTCGGTCTGCCGTTTGTGATATTCACGCGAAGCATCCGCGACGAAAAGGATTGCAATAGGCGATTTCCAACCTAACGACGATGACCGCGACGTCATATGAATTGGTCCGCTGGATGAACCGGCACCCATGGAGGGGCGCTTCTCTGATTTCGAATACGGTCGACGCCCGCCACCGGTGACGATCGTGGTGGTTTGTCACATCGGCTGCGACGAGGCGGCGAATCTGTCACTGTCAGTGATGTCCGCCGATGAGTTTCGAGCGCGTGGGAGGTCTGTCCAGTCATGAGGAAACTGATCTACGGGTTCAGCGTGTCCCTGGACGGCTACATCAACGACCGCGAGGGCAGCATCGACTGGTCCGATCCGGATGACGAACTGCACCAGTTCCACAACGATCGCTACCGCGTGATCGAGATCTCGCTGCATGGCCGTCGCCTGTACGAACTGATGGCCGAGTACTGGCCGCATGTGCCTGCGGACGCGCCGCCGATCCAGCGTGAGTTCGCCGGGCTCTGGACGGAGAAGCCGAAGGTCGTGTTCTCCCGGACGCTCACCGAAGTGCATTGGAACAGCACGCTGGTCAGCGAGAACGCGGTCGAGGAGGTGCGCAGGCTCAAGGCCGGCGGAGACGGCGTCCTGGAGGTCGGCGGCGCGAGCCTCGCGGCCGCGCTGTTGCCGCACGGGCTCATCGACGAATACCAGATGTTCGTCATGCCCGTAGTGCTCGGCGGCGGCACCCCGTTCTTCCCGTCGCTGGACCAGCGCATCCGGCTCCGACTGGCCGAGACGAAGCACTTCAACTCCGCGACAATGCTGCGCTATCTCGTCGAATGAGGTACGTGCCCACCCCGTGCGGTGAAAATGCCTCTGACGCAGGGTGATCCGGTCAGCCGAAGGTCATGATCGCGGCGGAGCGGGATTTGGCGGCGTACTCGAAGAAGCGGGTCAGTTCGGTGTAGTGGAGGCGGAGGTAGCCGAGGCCTAGGTCGTCGCCGTCGCGGACCCAGATGGTCGGGTAGACGTCGGAGTCGTCCATGTCTTCGGCGTCGAAGTGTTCGGCCAGTTCGGTGAACGGGGTAGCGCGGAGTTGCTCGGCGGTGGCGCTGACCAAGCCGGCGGTCCAGGCGTAGAGCATGCGGTCCTCGTCGATCAGCTCGCCGTCGGCGAACAGGTCGACGCCGATGCGGGCGTGTTCGAACAGGTACTCGAGGCCGCCCCAGGCCTTGTCGATGTAGCCGCTGGGTTCCTTCCTGGTGCGCTCGCGGGCGTCGATGATGTCGGTCGCGTCGTGTGGGGCGGCCTTGATTCGCGCCAGCTCCGCGCTCGTCACCCGCGTGAACGAGACCACCATGCCCATCTGCCAACCCCGATCGCCGTCTCGTGCAGTGCCTTTCGGTGCAGGGTAGCGGTGCGGTCCGACAGGCCACCGCCGCCACCGCGCGGGCGCATCTCGTCCCCGGCGACAATCGGCTTCCCGGCAATCTTGTTCCGCGCACCCATATGCTCGGCGACATCGGGATGCGACGATTTCGGCGAGGCAGTTCCGCCCAATCGGAAGGTCGGCGTATCCCGATGTTCACCTTTTCCAGCAGCGACCGCATCCTCATTCACGTGCAGGAATGGCTGCCCGCCGACCGCGCGCCGATCGGCGTCGTCCAGATCGCGCACGGGATGGGCGAATACGCCGCCCGCTACGGCCATCTGGCCGAAAAGCTCGCCGGCCGTGGATATGCCGTCTACGCCGACGATCACCGCGGCCACGGCCACAGCATCACCGGTCAGCCGGGCGAACTCGGCAGCGACGGCTGGAACCTGCTCGTCGAGGATCTCGTCACGCTGACAAAGCTGTTGCGCGCCAAGCACTCCGGCCTCCCGGTCGTGCTGTTCGGTCACAGCCTCGGCTCCTTCGCGGTTCAGCAATATATCCTCGATCACGCGGATCTGATCGACGACGTCGTCCTGTGCGGCACCACCTCGGTCGACCAGCTCTTCGTCATGATCGCCGAGTCCGGCACGGATCTGCTGGGGCTGTTCAACGCTCGCTTCCAGCCCACGCGCACCACCGCCGACTGGCTCAGCCGCGACGAGGATCAGGTCGACGCCTACCTGGCCCATCCCTGGTGTGGTTTCGAGATCGACGCCGCGAACATGGCGTCGCTGGCCACGGTGGCCGCCGAACGTCTGGCGAAACCGGTCACCGTCCCCGCCGATCTACCCCTGTACGTGATGGTCGGCGACGCGGACCCGCTCAACGACGAACTACGCCTGAGCGAACTCCTGCTGACCCGCTACCGCGCGGCCGGCCTTACCGACCTCACCTATCGGGTCTATGCGGGCGCTCGCCACGAGATCCTCAACGAGACCAACCGTGACCAGGTCGAAGACGACCTGATCGCCTGGATCACCCGCCCCGCTACGTAGCATCGGGGCGGTCGCACCACCCCACGTGGTGAATGAGCTTGCATGGTCGTGCATAATCATCACATGGTTGATTCGGTGCACGCGCCGGAGCCGGGCGGGCCTGCGTTGCGGGTTGCGGTGGCCGGGGCGAGTGGGTACGCGGGCGGGGAAGTGTTGCGGCTGCTGCTGGGGCATCCGGCGTATCGAGCCGGGCGCCTCGAGATCGGGGCGCTGACCGCGGGGGCGAACGCCGGGAGCCTGCTGGGGGAGTTGCAGCCGCATCTGCTGCCCCTCGCCGATCGAGTGCTCGCGCCGACCGGCATCGAGGAACTGGCCGGGCACGATGTGGTGTTCCTCGGGCTGCCGCACGGGCAGTCCGCGGCGATCGCGCGGCAGCTGCCCGAGTCGACCGTGATCATCGATTGCGGCGCCGACTTCCGGCTGACCGATGCCGCGGCGTGGGAGAAGTACTACGGGAGCAAGCACGCGGGCAGCTGGCCGTACGGCCTGCCCGAGCTGCCCGGCGGACGGGACCGGCTGCGCGGCGCGAGCCGGATCGCGGTCCCCGGCTGCTACCCGACCGTGGCCAGCCTCGCGCTCGCGCCCGCCATCGCGGCGGGCATCATCGAACCGCGGGTGAATGTCGTTGCGGTGAGCGGAACCTCGGGGGCCGGCCGCAAGCTCGATGTCGGGCTGCTCGGTTCCGAGGTGATGGGTTCGGCGCGGGCCTACGGCATCGCGGGCGCGCACCGGCACACCCCGGAGATCACCCAGAACCTGTCCGCGGCAGGCGGTGTCGACGTCGCCGTGTCGTTCACGCCGGTGCTCGCGCCGATGCCGCGCGGCATCCTGGCGACCTGCACGGCGCCGACCACCGTGGATGCCGCGCAAGCGCGCGCGGTCTATGAAAAGGCTTACGCCGAAGAACCCTTCGTGCACCTGCTGCCGGAAGGTGTACTGCCGCAGACCGGTTCGGTGCTCGGCTCCAACGCCGTCACCTTGCAGGTGGCGGTGGACGCCGACGCGGGCCTGCTCGTGGTGATCGGCGCGATCGACAACTTGACCAAGGGCACCGCGGGCGCCGCGGTGCAATCCATGAACCTGGCCGTCGGATTCGACGAGACCGCAGGACTTTCCACCGTAGGAGTGGCACCGTGACGACATCCGCATCGATCGAAACCGGCAAGCTGGTGCGGAACCAGGGCGTGACCGGCCCGCTCGGTTTCCGTGCGGCCGGTATCGCCGCAGGCATCAAGGCGAGCGGAAAGCCGGACCTGGCCCTGGTTTTCAACGAGGGCCCGGAATACGCGGCCGCGGGCGTGTTCACCCGTAACCAGGTGAAGGCCGCCCCGGTGCTGTGGTCACAGCAGGTGCTCTCCGGCGGCCGCCTGCGTGCGGTGATCCTCAACTCGGGCGGCGCGAACGCGTGTACCGGCCCGGGCGGCTTCCAGGACACGCACAAGACCGCCGAGGAACTCGCTGCCGCACTGAGCAATTGGGGTTCCGAGACCGGCGCCGGCGAAATCGCCGTCTGCTCCACCGGTCTGATCGGCGACCGGCTGCCGATGGACAAGCTGCTGCCCGCGATCACCGAGATCGTGCACGAAATGGGCGGCGGCCTGTCCGGCGGCCTGGACGCGGCGCACGCCATCATGACTACCGACACGGTGCCGAAGGAGGCCGCCTTCCATCACCGGGACAAGTGGAACGTCGGCGGCATGGCCAAGGGCGCGGGCATGCTCGCCCCCTCGCTGGCGACCATGCTCGTGGTGCTGACCACCGACGCCGCCGTCACCGCCGAGCAACTGGATCAGGCGCTGCGCAACGCAACCGGGCGCACCTTCGATCGCCTCGATGTCGATGGTTCTTGCTCCACCAACGACACCGTGCTGCTGCTCGCCAACGGCGCGAGCGAGGTCACCCCGAGCCAGGCCGACCTCGACGCCGCCGTGCTCGCAGTCTGCGACGACCTTGCCGCGCAACTGATGTCGGACGCCGAGGGTGTCACCAAGCGGGTGCTGGTGACCGTCGCCGGTGCGGTCAGCGAGGAAGAGGCGGTCGCCGCCGCCCGCACCGTCGCCCGCGACAGCCTGGTCAAGACCGCGCTTTTCGGCTCCGACCCGAACTGGGGCCGGGTGCTCGCCGCGGTCGGCATGGCCCCGATCACCCTCGATCCGAATCGGATCTCGGTGTCGTTCAACGGAAGTCCGGTCTGCATCGACGGCGTCGGCGCACCGGGCGCCCGCGACGTCGACCTGTCCGGGATGGACATCGAGGTGCGCATCGACCTGAATGTCGGTGACGGGCAGGCGACTATCCGCACCACCGACCTCTCCCACGGTTACGTCGAAGAGAATTCGGCCTACAGCTCATGACCGGCCAACTCCACCACGACCTTTCGGCGCTGGACAAGGCGCACGTCCTGGCCGACGCGCTGCCCTGGTTGCAGAAGTTCCGGGACAAGATCGTGGTGGTGAAGTTCGGCGGCAACGCCATGGTCGATCCGGAACTGGAACGTGCCTTCGCCGCCGACATGGCCTTCCTGCGCACGGTCGGTGTGCACCCGGTGGTGGTGCACGGCGGCGGCCCGCAGATCAGCGCGATGCTGAAAAAGCTCGGCCTGGAAGGGGAATTCCGCGGCGGCTTCCGGGTGACCACCCCGGAGGTGATGGATGTCGTGCGGATGGTGCTGTTCGGTCAGGTCGGGCGCGAGCTGGTCGGGCTGATCAACGCGCACGGCCCGTACGCGGTCGGCATCTCCGGCGAGGACGCGAACCTGTTCACCGCGACCCGCCGCACCGTCGAGGTGGACGGCGTGCCGACCGATATCGGCCTGGTCGGCGACGTCACCTCGGTCAACCCGGACGCGGTGCTCGACCTGATCGACGCGGGCCGCATCCCGGTGGTCTCCACCATCGCGCCGGACGCGGACGGCGTGGTGCACAACATCAACGCCGACACCGCGGCCGCCGCGCTCGCCCAGGGCATCGGCGCCGAAAAACTGGTGGTGCTGACCGATGTCGAGGGCCTCTACACCGACTGGCCCGACCGCACCTCGCTGATCACCCGCATCGATACCTCGGCGCTGGCCGAGTTGCTGCCCCGCCTGGATGCGGGCATGGTGCCCAAGATGGAGGCCTGCCTGCGCGCCGTGCAAGGAGGGGTGCCGACCGCGCACGTCATCGACGGTCGCGTGCCGCACGCCATGCTGCTGGAACTGTTCACCGGAGAAGGAATCGGAACGATGGTGACGAAAGAATGAGCACAGACCAAGACCTCCAGACGCGGTGGACCGCCGCGATGATGAACAACTACGGCACCCCGAAGCTCGCGCTGGTGCGCGGCGCCGGCGCGGTGGTCTACGACGCGGACGGCAACCGCTACGTCGACTTCCTCGGCGGCATCGCGGTCAACAGCCTCGGCCACGCGCACCCGGCCATCCTGGCCGCGGTTACCGAGCAGCTCGGCACGCTCGGGCACACCTCGAATCTCTACATCAACCAGCCGACCGTCGAGCTGGCCGAGCGGCTGCTCGCGCACTTCGGCGACGGTTCCTCCGACGCGGGGCACAGCGGCCGCGCGTTCTTCTGCAACTCGGGCACCGAGGCCAACGAGGCCGCGTTCAAGATCGCGCGGCTGACCGGGCGGCGCAAAATCGTCGCCTGCGAGGAGGCGTTCCACGGCCGGACCATGGGCGCGCTCGCGCTCACCGGGCAGGCGGCCAAGCGCACGCCGTTCGAGCCGATGCCGGCCGGCGTCGTGCACGTGCCCTACGGTGACGCCGCGGCGCTGGAAGCCGTGGTCGACGAGGACACCGCCGCGGTGTTCCTGGAGCCGATGATGGGCGAGAGCGGCGTCGTCGTGCCGCCGATCGACTACCTGGCCAAGGCCCGCGAGATCACCAGCAGACACGGCGCGCTGCTGATCCTGGACGAGGTGCAGACCGGCATCGGCCGGACCGGAAAGTTCTACGCGCACCAGGCCGTCGGCATCGTGCCCGACGTGATCACCCTGGCCAAGGGCCTCGGCGGCGGGCTGCCGATCGGCGCGGTGCTGGCCACCGGCCGGGCCGCCGAACTGCTCACCCCGGGCCTGCACGGCACCACCTTCGGCGGCAACCCGGTCTGCGCGGCGGCCGCGCTCGCGGTGCTGCGCACCATCGACGACGAGGGTCTGCTGGCCTATGTCGAGTCGGTCGGCAAGCGGCTCGCCGACGGCATCGAACTGCTGGAGCATCCGCTGATCGAGCACGTGCGCGGGGCCGGACTGCTGCTCGGCATCGTGCTCACCGACGATGTGTCCGTGCAGGTCGAGGCCCGCGCCCGGGCCGCCGGATACCTGGTCAACCCGGCCAAGCCCAACGTGATTCGGCTCGCACCGCCGCTGATCCTCACCGAAACCCAGGCCGACAATTTCGTCGCCGATCTGCCGGAAATTCTGGACGCGGCGACCCAAGATGCGAAGGAGGCTGCGGCGCAATGACTTCAGCACAGCACGCGGTACGGCACTTCCTCCGCGACGACGATGTGAGCCCGGCCGAGCAGGCCGAAATCCTCACCCTCGCGGCCGAACTCAAGCAGGCGCCGTTCTCTCAGCGTCCGCTGGAAGGGCCGCGCGGCGTCGGGGTGATCTTCGAGAAGAACTCCACCCGCACCCGGTTCTCCTTCGAGGTGGGCATCGCCCAGCTCGGCGGGCACGCGGTGGTGGTGGACGGGCGTGACACCCAGCTCGGCCGCGAGGAGACCCTCGGCGACACCGGAACGGTGCTGTCGCGCTACGTCGACGCCATCGTGTGGCGCACCTTCGAGCAGTCCCGGCTCGACGAAATGTCTTTGACCGCAACGGTTCCCGTGGTGAACGCGCTGTCCAACGAGTTCCATCCGTGCCAGGTGCTGGCCGACTTGCAGACGCTGGTCGAGCGCAAGGGGAACCTGGCGGGGCGCAATCTCACCTACTTCGGCGACGGCGCGAACAACATGGCGCACTCGCTCCTACTAGGCGGCGTCACCGCCGGTTTGAACGTAACCATCGCCTCGCCCGCGGGTTTCGAGCCGCTGCCGTGGATTCTGGAGGCCGCCCGCAAGCGCGCCGCCGACACCGGCGCCACCATCACGCTGACCGGTGACCCGATCGCCGCGGCCGACGGCGCGGACGCGCTGGTGACCGACACCTGGACCTCGATGGGGCAGGAAAACGACGGCCTCGACCGGGTCGGCCCGTTCCGTCCGTTTCAGGTGAACGCCGAGCTGCTCGCGCACGCGCAATCGGACGCCGTCGTGCTGCACTGCCTGCCCGCGCATCGCGGCGAGGAGGTCACCGACGAGGTCCTCGATGGTCCGCACAGCGTCGTCTGGGACGAGGCGGAGAATCGGTTGCACGCGCAGAAGGCGCTGCTGGTGTGGTTGCTGGCCAAGCGAAATGGTGGTCTGTCGTGATGGAGTGCGACCGATGTGAGGTGCGATCGTGAGTGAGCGCAGCGAACGAACCATCGACACAGCGTCTACGGGAACGACGGAGCCGAGCGTCAGCGAGGCGCAGTCGTGAGCGTGGCGCATCCGGAACATGGCAAGACCGGACCGGAGATCGCGCGCACCCGCGCCGGTCGGCAGTCCCGCATCGTCGAACTGCTGACCGCGCACGCGGTCCGCAGCCAGACCGAGCTGGCCGCGCTGCTGTCCGCCGAGGGCATCGAGACCACCCAGGCCACGCTCTCGCGTGATCTCGACGAACTCGGCGCGGTGAAGCTGCGCGCCGCCGACGGCGGCGCCGGCGTCTATGTCGTCCCCGAGGACGGCAACCCCATCCGCGGCGTCATCGGCGGCACCGACCGCCTCGCCAAGCTGCTCGGCGATTTACTGGTCTCCACCGACCACAGCGGCAACATCGCGGTCCTGCGCACCCCACCCGGCGCCGCCCACTACCTGGCCAGCGCCTTGGACCGCGCCGCCCTGCCCTACATCGTCGGCACGATCGCGGGCGACGACACCATCGCGGTGATCGCCCGGGAACCCCTCACCGGCGCCGAACTGGCGGCGAAGATCGAGGAGATCGCCTGACCTCAGGTCAGGAGAACGGGTATTGGCCGGTGCCGCCGCCTGGGCCTTTGCCTGGGGTGCCGACGTTGATGATGTCTTGGACGAGGTCGACTACGGCTCGTCCGATGTTGAGGACATCGTTGCCGAGGGTGCTGAAATCTTGCGCGATGAGGTGCAGCATTGCGTCCGTCCTTCTACCCGCCGGAGGATTCCGCTCTTCAGGGTCGCACATGGGGGTGGGCTCGCCAAGGGGGTAATTCGCTTGATGGGCAGTGACTTTCGCGAACGATCGGGGGTTGTGACGGGATTTACCGGACCCCCGTTGTGAATGGGCTTGCATCATCGTGCATAATCATTTGCAGGACATGCGGGCCGCTGCGGCGGGAAGCCGGTCCGTACTTGCGCACACAGGCATCGAAAACAAGGAGCACACAGACCATGTCCGAACGCGTCGTACTCGCCTACTCAGGTGGGCTGGACACCTCCGTGGCGATCAGCTGGATTGCCAAGGAGACCGGTTCCGAGGTGGTGGCCGTGGCCATCGACCTCGGCCAGGGCGGCGAGGACATGAACGTGGTGCGCCAGCGAGCGCTGGACTGCGGCGCGGTCGAGGCCATCGTGGTGGACGCGCGCGACGAGTTCGCCAACGACTACTGCCTGCCGACCATCCAGGCGAACGCCATGTACATGGGCCGCTACCCGCTGGTGTCGGCGATCAGCCGCCCGCTCATCGTCAAGCACCTGGTCGAGGCGGCCAAGTTCCACGGCGCCAGCACGGTCGCGCACGGCTGCACCGGCAAGGGCAACGACCAGGTCCGCTTCGAGGTCGGCATCGGCGCGCTCGCGCCGGACCTGAACGTGATCGCGCCGGTCCGCGACTACGCCTGGACGCGGGAGAAGGCCATCGCCTTCGCCGAGGAGAACTCGCTGCCGATCAACGTGACCAAGAAGTCGCCGTTCTCCATCGACCAGAACGTCTGGGGCCGCGCGGTGGAAACCGGCTTCCTCGAGGACCTCTGGAACGCGCCGACCAAGGACGTCTACGACTACACCGCCGACGCGACGGTCAACTTCGAGGCGCCCGACGAACTGATCATCACCTTCGAGAAGGGCATCCCGGTCGCCATCGACGGCCGCCCGGTCAGCGTGCTCGAGGCGATCGTCGAGCTGAACCACCGGGCCGGCCGCCAGGGCGTCGGCCGCCTCGACATGGTCGAGGATCGGCTCGTCGGCATCAAGAGCCGGGAGATCTACGAGGCGCCCGGCGCCATCGCGCTGATCACCGCGCACCAGGAGCTGGAGGCGGTCACCGTCGAGCGCGAGCTGGGCCGGTACAAGCGGCAGGTCGAGCAGCGCTGGGGCGAGCTGGTCTACGACGGCCTGTGGTTCTCCCCGCTCAAGCGCGCGCTGGACGCGTTCGTCGGCGAAACCCAGGAGCACGTCTCCGGCGAGATCCGGATGGTGCTGCACGGCGGCAACGCGGTGGTCAACGGCCGGCGCTCGGAGCAGTCGCTCTACGACTTCAACCTGGCCACCTACGACGAGGGCGACACCTTCGACCAGTCGCTGGCCAAGGGCTTCGTGCAGATCCACGGCCTGTCCTCCAAGGTCGCCGCGCGCCGGGACCTGAACCAGAAGTAAGCCGCGACGCCCAGCCTCCGAGTGGGCCGCCCGGCAATCGGCGGCCCACTCGGGAAGCAGTCGTAGTCTCAGGGCGGTCGAGGAATCGGCTCGACTCGAAGGGAGCGACGATGCGGACCGAAGACGACAGCTGGGACATCGTGAGCAGCGTGGGCGCGACGGCCCTCGGCGTCGCGGCGCTGCGCGCGGGCGAAAGCCGGCGGACCGACGCGTTGTTCCATGATCCGTACGCCGAACTGATGGTGAGCGCGGTCGGCTCGGCCGCGTGGACGCGACTGAGCCAGAGCGATATCGGTGAGATCGACCAGTCGCTGGTGCGCTCCTACGGCGCGCTCGGCGATCTGCTGGTGGCCCGCACCTGCTACTTCGACGACTATCTCGAGGCGGCGGCCGCCGCGGGCATCCGGCAGATCGTCATCGTCGCGGCCGGGCTCGACGCCAGGGCGTATCGGCTCGACTGGCCCTCCGGCACCACGATTTTCGAGCTGGACCAGCCGAAGGTGTTGCAGTTCAAGGCGTCCGCGCTGGCCGCGCGCAAGCCCGCCGCCGATCGCCGCGAGGTGCCGGTGGACCTGCGCGACGACTGGCCGACGGCCTTGCGCGACAACGGTTTCGACCCCGAGATTCCGACCGGCTGGCTGGTCGAAGGGCTGTTGCGCTACCTCCCGGCGGACGCGCAGGATCGGCTCCTGACCGCCATCGCGGCCCTCAGCGCGCCGGGTAGCCGGGTGGCGCTCAACATGACCCAGGACGACCGGGCGCCGTCGCGGTCCGAACCGGAAGACGGCCGCGACCGGCTGCTCGCCACCCTCGACATCGATCTCGACGTCAACGCGCTCTGGTACCCGATCGAGGGGCGCAGCGACCCCGTCGGCTGGTTCACCGAACAGGGCTGGACGGCGGTGCGCGCCGACCCGGTCGCCGTGCTGACCGAGCGCGGCCGCGAGGTACCCGGCGAAGTCGCCGAACAGATGCGCACCCACCTACTGATGACCGCAACCCGACCCGGAGGAGACAGCACACCATGACGCAGAGCGGCAGCACCAACACGGGGGCGCTCTGGGGCGGGCGCTTCGCGTCCGGACCGGCCGAGGCGATGGCGGCGCTGAGCAAGTCGACCCAGTTCGACTGGGTGCTGGCGCCGTACGACGTGCGCGCGTCCAAAGCCCATGCGCGCGTGCTGCACAAGGCCGGGTTGCTCTCCGAGAGCGACCTGGCGGGCATGCTCGCCGGACTGGATCGGCTTGCCGCGGACGTGGATTCGGGTGCGTTCGCGCCCGCCGACTCCGACGAGGACGTGCACGGCGCGCTGGAACGCGGGCTGATCGAACGGGTCGGCGCCGAACTCGGCGGGCGGCTGCGCGCCGGGCGGTCCCGGAATGATCAGGTGGCCACGCTGTTCCGGATGTGGCTGCGCGACGGCGTGCGCCGGGTCGCGGCCGGTGTGCTCGACGTGGTCGACGCGCTGGTCGCGCAGGCGAGCGCGCATCCGGACGCGGTGATGCCGGGCAAGACGCACCTGCAAGCCGCGCAGCCCGTACTGCTCGCGCACCATCTGCTCGCGCACGCGCATCCGCTGCTGCGCGACATCGACCGGCTGCGTGACTTCGACAAGCGGGCGGCGGTGTCGCCGTACGGTTCCGGCGCGCTGGCCGGTTCGTCGCTCGGGCTCGATCCCGAGGCGATCGCCGCCGAACTGGATTTCGATGCGTCCGCGGCCAATTCGATCGATGCCACCTCCGCGCGCGACTTCGCCGCCGAGGCCGCGTTCGTGCTGGCCATGATCGGCGTCGATCTCAGCCGGATGGCCGAAGAGGTGATCCTCTGGAGCACACCGGAATTCGGTTACATCACGCTCGCGGACGCTTGGTCGACCGGGTCCTCGATCATGCCGCAGAAGAAGAACCCGGATGTTTCCGAACTCACCCGCGGCAAGGCGGGCCGGCTGATCGGCAACCTCACCGGGTTGCTCGCCACGCTGAAGGCGCAGCCACTGGCCTACAACCGGGACCTGCAGGAGGACAAGGAGCCGCTGTTCGACTCGGTCGCGCAGCTGGAGTTGTTGCTGCCTGCCATCGCGGGTCTGGTCGGCACGCTGACCTTCCACACCGACCGGATGGCCGAACTCGCCCCCGCCGGTTTCACGCTCGCGACCGATATCGCCGAATGGCTGGTCCGCCAAGGTGTTCCGTTCCGGGTCGCGCACGAGGCGGCGGGTGCGTGTGTGCGCGCCGCCGAGTCTCGCGGGGTCGGTCTCGATGAACTCACCGACGAGGAGTTCGCCGCCATCGACCCGGCGCTCACGCCGAAGGTCCGCGAGGTCCTCACCGTGCACGGCTCCATCGCCTCCCGCAACGCCCGCGGCGGCACCGCAGGCACCCAGGTCGCGCTCCAACTCAACGAAATCGCCGCCACCACAGCGCAACTCCGCACCTGGCTCGGCTGACCTCCGCGCCCAGATCAGCACTCCCTCTCGGGATACGCACTCGCTCTAGGGCCCTAGAGCGAGTGCAAATCCCGAGAGAGAGTGCGGGTGTGCTGTTCAGCGGGGGAGTAGGTCTGCTATGTGGAGCAGGGGCGCGGCGAGGGATGGGATCGCGTCGGGGTGCTGGAGGCGGCCTGCGCGGTAGGTGAGTAGTTCGTGGCCGCCGAGGCTCCAGTGGGGTATCACGCCGGACAGGTGGGCGTCGATGAGCGGTTTGCCGATGAGCCAGCGGGCGTAGTCGGGTTCGCCGGTGTGGATTCGGTAGCGGGAGTCGAAGTCCGGGTTGCCGGTGGCGGTGGGCTTGTCGCCGAACATCGTGCGGGCGAGCTGCGAGAGCGGGCCGCGGGGGACGACCGCGATCGGCGGATACGGGCGGTCCAGGTGGACGACAACGACGTTGTAGTGGTGCGTCGTGACCTTTTTCGACGGATTGTTGTCCGAGTCGTAGGTGACGCGCGTGGTCTGATACCGGTAGTCCGCCACGGTCACCCACCGGTCGCCCAACCGGCCGGTCATCGCCAGGTCGAGCCGGCCCTTGGTGCCGCCGGGCAGCCTGGCCGTCCAGTTCGCGTAGGCATTCTGCGTGCAGGTCCAGTTGTTGTCTGTCGTCCACTCCCACAGCGCATTCCGGCGTTGATGATCGTTGCGCACGGCTAGCAGGATAATGGCGGCCGGCGCGACGACCGCGAGACCCACACACGCGTAGACACCGAGCTCCACTGGATCCATGACCGATCCCCCCACTCCTTGTCGCCGGTCGTCGAAGCAACGCCTCGATCCCCGAGTACCCCCAGGCCGCTACGCATCCGATAGCGCGCCAACCTCCCATTCTGCGCCACTCGCTACGCTGCCGCCATGACCCTGTTGCTGCTGGCCATTGCCATCGCGTCCGAGGTGACCGCCACCGTCTCGCTGAAGATCTCCGACGGATTCACCAAGGTCATCCCGTCGATCCTGGTCGTGCTCGGCTACGGCAGCGCCTTCTGGTTCCTTTCCCAGGCGCTCAAGCGCGGCATGCAAATCGGTGTCGCCTACGGCATTTGGTCCGCCGTCGGGGTCGCCGCCATCGCGATCATCGGCGCGCTGTTCCTCGACGAACGCCTGACGCTGATCCAAGTGGGCGGTATCGCCCTGGTCATCATCGGCGTACTCGCCCTCGAACTCGGCGGCCAGCATTGATCGAACGGCGCACTTTTTCCACGGTGACGTAACGTCATGCATTACCGTTTGATATGGGGTGCAGGGCAATGGTTCCGGTGAATCCCGATGAGTTTCAGCAGTGAAACTGAGCGATTGCTGATCCACTACCCGATGGGATGGACGTTCGGGTATTGAGTGCATTGTTTTCTCGGCCCGGAAACCTGGATTGCATTGCGTCGTCCGTATTTTGCCGAATACGTCCCACGAGACGATGGGGCGAACGTAGCATCGCGGGATGGACTGGACGTTTGCTCAGCTGTGCGCGCACGGATGTGGCCGATGACCTCGGACGATGCCGTGAAACCGGCCGAAACCGCTGCGGATTCCGCCGTGGTGCTGCGGGCCGAGGAGTTGGTGAAGCGCTATGGCGGGGTCGAGGCGTTACGCGGCGCCAACTTCGAGGTGAGCGCGGGTGAAGTCGTCGCGTTGATCGGCGACAACGGCGCGGGTAAATCGACTCTGGTGAAATGCCTTTCCGGCGCCGAGCAGCCGGATTCCGGCCGGATTGTGCTGGACGGCAAGCAGGTGGTGCTGAATACTCCGACGGCCGCGCGCAAACTCGGCGTGGAGACGGTGTATCAGGACCTCGCGGTCGCCCCCGATCTGGACCCGGCCGCGAACCTGTTCCTCGGCCGGGAGTTGGTGCGCAAGGGTTTGCCGGGCAAGCTCGGCATGCTGGATCGCACCGCGATGAGAGCCCAGGCGGTGGAACACTTCCGGCGCCTCGGCGTCACCTTGCAGAGCGCGGACGTGCCGATCGGCTCACTGTCCGGCGGCCAGCGACAGAGCGTCGCGGTGGCCAGGGCGGTGATGTGGGCGAGCAAGGTCGTATTCATGGACGAGCCGACCGCCGCGCTCGGCGTGGTGCAGCGCGAGCGGGTGCTCGACGTGATCCGCCGGGTCGCCGACCAGGGCATCGCGGTGGTGCTGATCAGCCACAACATGCCCGAGGTGCTGGCCGTCGCGGACCGCATCGAGGTACTGCGGCTCGGCCGGCGGGTGGCCCGGTTCACCGCGGCCGAGGCCACGCTCGAACATTTGGTGGGCGCCATGACCGGCGCGTTGTCACAGGAGGGGGCGGCGTGAGACATCCGTGCCCCACGGCGTCGAATTTCCCTGAGGTGCAGGACAATGAGTGAGCGAAGCGAACGAATCATGTCACAGTGTGCATCGCACATGCCGGAGCCGAGCGCCAGCGAGGCGCAGGCATGAGTGAGGTCAAGTCCGTCGGTGTCGACGGGAACGGCAACGGCGGCGGGCCCGAGTTACCCGAACGCACTGTCCTGCAACGACTTCTCGGCGCGAGCACGGTGTGGATCGGCGTCGTGCTGGTCGCGTTGTGCATCGTGTTCAGCGTGCTGCGCCCGGATGCGTTCCCCACCCGCTTCACCTTTCAGACGCTGCTGATCGAAACCTCCGTGTTGCTGGTGCTTTCGGTGGGGATGACGTTCGTGATCATCACCTCCGGCATCGATCTCTCGGTGGGCATGGTGCTGATCTTCTCCGGCGTGATCGGCGCGAAGTCGATGGAGTGGCTCAGCCCGGACCAGGACGCCACCAACGCGGGCTGGGGCATCATCGCGATCGGCTTCCTGCTTTCCATTGCGGGCGGCGGTGTTTGGGGCCTGATCAACGGATTGCTGGTGGCCAAGGCCAAGATTCCGCCGCTGATCGTCACCCTCGGCTCGTTCGGCGCCGCGCTCGGTGCGGCCCAGCTGATCACCGGCGGCGTGGACACCCGGACGGTGCCCGAAAACCTGCGCGACACTCTCGGTTTCGGCACCACGCTGGGCGGCATCCCGAACCTGGTGCTGGTCGCCACCGTGGTGACCGTGCTCGCCGCCTGGGTGCTGCACACCACCCGCTTCGGCCGCTACACCTACGCCATCGGGTCCAACGAGGAGGCCGCCCGCCGCTCCGGCATCGCGGTCACCCGGCATCTGGTGACGGTGTACCTGCTCACCGGCGTGCTGGCCGGCCTGGCCGGCTTCATGAACCTGGCCTACTTCGGCACCACCACGATCGGTGGGCACACCACCGACAACCTGGATGCCATCGCGGGCGTGGTGATCGGCGGCACCAGCCTGTTCGGCGGGGTCGGGTCGATCGTCGGCACGGTGATCGGCGTGTTCATTCCGTCGGTACTGAAGAAGGGGTTCGTCATCGCGCAGGTGCCGGTGTTCTGGCAGCCGATCGCGGTGAGCGTGGTGCTGGTCGCGGCGGTCTGGTTCGACCAGCTCCGCCGCCGGGCCCGCGACCGGAAGTAGGAATTCGACAGTGGAACAACACAATACGGCGGAGGTAGCCAAATGAGGGTGGCCAAGCGGACAGCGGTGGTGATCGGCGCGATGGTGTCGGTCGGCGCGCTGCTGGTGTCCTGTAGTGGGCAGGTGAGCAATTCGGGCGGCGGCGACAGCAAGAAGCTGGTGCTGATTCCGGGTGTCGCCGACGAGCCGTTCTACATCTCGATGCAGTGCGGCGCGCAGGACGAGGCGAACAAGCTCGGCTACAAGCTGGACACGCAGGCGCCGACCAAGTTCGACGCAGGCTCGCAGACCCCGGTGCTGACCGGCGTGGTGGCGAACAAGCCGGGCGGCATCCTGATCGCGCCGACGCACGCCACCGCCATGGCCAATCCGATCAAGCAGGCCAAGGACGCGGGCATCAAGATCGTCGAGGTGGACACCGCGCTGGACGACACTTCCATTGCGCTGTCGTCGATTTCGTCGGACAACAAGAAGGGCGGCGCGCTCGCGGCGCAGACCCTGGCCAAGCTGGTCGGGGACAAGGGTCCGGTGCTGGTGATCAACACCAAAGCGGGCACGTCCACCACCGACGCGCGGGCCCAGGGCTTCGAGGAGGCGGTGAAGAGCTTCCCCGGCATCACCTCGCTCGGCGTGCAGTACAACAACAACGAAGCGGCACAGGCGGCGTCGATCGTCACCGCGACGCTGGCCGCGCATCCGGACCTGGCCGGCATCTTCGCGACCAACCTCAGCTCGGCCGAGGGCGCGGCCACCGGTCTGCGCAACGCGAACAAGCTCGGCCAGGTCAAGCTGGTCGGCTTCGACGCCAGTCCCAAGCAGGTCGAGGATCTGAAAGCCGGTACGGTGCAAGCCCTTATCGCCCAGGACCCGGCGGGCATCGGCGCCAAGGGCGTCGATCAGGCGGCCGCGGCGATCGAAGGAAAGCCGGTCACCCGCAACATCCAGACCGACATGATCGCCATCACCCAGGCGGATATGGACGCCAACTCGAAGTACTTCTACAAGCGGAAGTGCTGACGGTTGCCCGATGAGGGGCCGACCGGACGCCCCCTCGCGTCCGGTCGGCACGGGTGCTGGCCCCGCGCCGACGCGGGTCTTCAGCAAATATCCGGAAACACTCAAAACGGACTATTCGTGACCTATCATGATTCGCGGCGCCCCTTTGCTGGGCGGCCGTGAACCTCGCCTTTGATCAGGCGAGGTGGCCTCTACCCGGTTCTCTGCTTGATGGCACTTCGAGTCTTCGTACAGCTCGACAGCTACCGGAAGTAACGAACAGAAGGAGAAGAGGAAATGATCGGATCCCTAGTGGGCAACACCCTGGCAATGTTCATGGCCGCCGTCCTGGCCGTCGCTTTTCCGATCGGCGGCTCCATCATGGACGCCGTGCTGCTGCCGATGGCCGCCATCGTGAGCCCCATGTTGTTCTTGGGCAGCTGAGCGTCCGATAGTCCAGCGTGAGTTCGGTTGTGCGGGAGGGTGTCCGACGGGACCTCGCCGTGATCGGATCGAGTTGGGCGAGATCCGATCACGGCGAGATGGCCGTCAGTCCTCCACTCGGACCGAGTATTCCGCGTTGGCGAGGGCGTTCAGGACGTCGTCGCGGTGGTTCGGGCCGCGCGTCTCCAAGGTGAGCGAGACCTCTACCTCGCCCAGGGCCAGGCGGGTGCCGGTGCGGGCGTGCGCCACGTCGACCACGCTGGCGCCGGTCTTGCCGACCACCCCGAGCAGCGCGCTCAGGCCGCCCGGTCGATCCGAAATAGTCACGCGCACATCGAGGTAACGTCCCGCCGCACTGAGGCCGTGGCCGATCAGGCGGGTGAGCAGCAGCGGGTCGATATTGCCGCCGGACAGCACCGCGCACACCGGGCCCTTCAACGCCAGTTCTGTTGCGGTACAACTCATCAACGCCGCGACCGCCGCCGCGCCCGCGGGCTCGACGATCAGCTTGGCCCGCTCCAGGCACAGCAGCAGCGCCTTGGACAGCGAGTCCTCGTCGACGGTCAGCATCGTCGAAACATGCTCGGCCACATGCACGAACGGCACCTGGCCCGGCTGCCCGACGGCGATGCCGTCGGCCATCGTCGACATCCGCCCGACCCGCACCGGCTTGCCCGCCGCCAGCGAGCCCGGCCAGGCCGCCGCCTCCTTCGCCTGCACCCCGATGACCCGCACCTGCGGGGCCAGTTGATGCAGCGCCACCGCGATGCCGGCCAGCAGCCCGCCGCCGCCGGTCGGCACCAGCACCGTGCCGACGTCGGGGATCTGCTCCAGGATCTCCAGCGCCACCGTCGCCTGCCCGGCCACGATGTCCGGATGGTCGAACGGGTGGATCAGCGTCGCACCCGTGCGCTCGGCGAGTTCCTTGGCCGCGTCCAGCGCGTCCTCGATGGTCTCGCCGACCTGTCGCACCTCGGCGCCGTAGGCCTTGGTCGCGGCCAGCTTGGGCAGCGAGGCGCCCACCGGCATGAAAACCGTGGAGGTGATGCCGAGCGAGGTGGCCGCCCAGGCCACCCCTTGCGCGTGGTTGCCCGCGCTCGCCGCAACCACCCCGCGAGCCCGGTCCGCGGCGGGCAGGTTGGCGATCCGGTTATAGGCGCCGCGCGGCTTGAACGACCCGGTCCGCTGCAAGTTCTCGCACTTGAGCCACACCTCGGTGCCTGCGCGCTCGGACAGCACGCGCGACGCCACGATGGGCGTCTTCCGAATCACCGGCGCGAGCAACTCCGCGGCAGCGGCGATTCGTTCCATACCGACCAACTCCATGCCGCACATGCTGCCACCCCCGGGCCGATACGTCCCACGATTCCCCAGTGGGTGTCTCGTCCCCAAGACTGGCCCGCCGCCGTCAGCCCGCCTTCGCGAGATTGTGGGCGACCGCGCCCAGACGGGCGAGGCGGGCGTCGCCCAGTGGCGTCAGGCGACCGCCGAGGCGATTGGTGACGAAGCCGAGGGACATGCCGGTGGCGGGGTCGGCGAAGGCGCCGGAGCCGCCGAGGCCGAAATGGCCGAAGGCGGAGATCGGGTCGGCCTTGGACGGCTTCATCGGGACGGCGTGGTAGCCGAGCGCCCACGGAACGCGCAGGGCCAGAACGTAATCCGGGGTGAAGACCTGACGCTGAGTGATCAGCTCGATGGTCTCCGGGCGGAGCAGCTGGTAGCCGTCGAGTTCGCCGCCGTTGGCGAGCGCGCCGTAGACGCGGGCGAGCGCGCGGGCGGAGAAGACGCCGTTGAGGCCCGGCATCACCGAATCGTGCAGGCGCGGATCGGAAACCAGGTCGGCGAAGCCCTTCGGGGTGGTGTCCATGGCGGCCGCGAACCGGGTCCGGCCGAGCAGCCGCGAGCTGTTCTCCCAGCTCATTCCCGCGACGGTCAGCCGGGGGAAGTTGGTCGCGATGCGGTCGCGCTCGGCCACCGGCACCCGGAACCAGAGCTCTTCGGCGGCAAGCGGTTCGGCGATCTCGGTGCGCAGCACCTCGGTGAACTCGGTGCCGGTGATCTGGCGCACCAGCTCGGCGACCAAGTGCCCGAAGGTGATGCCGTGATATCCGCTGGTGACCAGGCGGCGCGGATCCGGCTCGGCCGCGGCCAGCGCCGCCGTCACCGCGGCGTCGTCGAAGAATCGGTGGTACGGGCCGGGCAGCATGCCGCGCAGCCGGTGCAAACCCGCTCGGTGACTGAGCAATTCGCGCACCGTGATGCGGTCCTTGCCGGCGGCGGCGAAGGCGGGCCAGTACGTCGCGACGGGCTCGTCATAGTCGACCCGGCCGCGCTCGGCCAGCCGGTGCAGCAGCGTGCTGGCCACGCCCTTGCCGGTCGAATACGCCATTGCCACGGTGTCGTGCGCCCACGGCACCGCCGGCTGCGCGTACCCGGCCCAGACGTCCACCACCGGCTCGCCGTGCAGGTAGACCGCGAGCGCCCCACCGCCGTCGCCGGGTCGCCGGAAGAGCCGGTCGAACTCGGCGACCAGGGTCGCGAACCGGCGATCTACGAACTGTGCTGCCGAAACCGTCATCGAGAACTCTCTGTAGTACGTGTCCGATCCAGAATTACACGGGCGGGCCGAATCGTCGCAAAGGTCCTCCTGCGTGACCGGTTGGTTCTGTCCGAATACGTTTCCTCAGCGTCACACAGCTGACCGAAACCGCAACACGCCTGGCCTAGCGTGTTTCGCATGCCCCCGAGACGACGTTCGGCGCTGCTCGCGAGGTTGGTTGTCGACGCACCCGGCCGACCGCAAGTGATCCTCGGCGAACTGCGCCGGGTGATCCTGGACGGCGCCGTGCCGCCGTGCACCGTCATCCCGCTGCGCGAGGTGGCCGAGCTGTTCGGGGTCAGTCACATCCCGGTCCGGGAGGCGCTCAAGACGCTGATCGGGGAGGGGCTGGTCACCCACGAACCGCACGGCGGCTACGCGGTGGCCCAGCTGACCGCCGCCGAGCTGCGCGAGATGTACATCGTGCGGGAGACCCTGGAGAACGCCTCGCTGGCCGCGGCCGCGCTGAACGCGAGCGCCGCCGACCGGGCCGAGCTGATCGAGGTTAACGCGCTGCTGGAGCAGGCGATCCGGGACGACGATCCGGCCGCCTACCACCGGCAATCGCGCAACTTCCACGTCGCGCTGACCCGGCCGTCGCGCATGTTCCGGCTGCTGCACATGCTGGAATCGGCGTGGAACGTGACCGAGCCGGTGCAGTCGATGGTGCACATCAGCCGGGGCGATCGGGTGCGGCTGCACACCGACCACGCGCTCATGATGGACGCGTTCCTGGCCCGGGACGTGGATCGGCTGCTGCTCATCGCCGAACGCCATCACCGCAGGCTGGAGACCGTCATCGCGACCCTGCCGACGGATACCGGGCTGCTCGCGCCGGAAGATATATCTGCCGCGCAATAGCCGGGCAATAACGGCGCAACGGGCGGGCAATGGCGAATCCCTACCGTCGTTTCGATCACAGTTTCACTCCCGGATGGGAAACACAATGACCGAAACCATCGCGGCACCGAGCGTCGCGGCACCGCCACCCGTCGCCATTTCCGACACCACGCTGCCGAATTACGATCCACGACTGACCAATGCCGACCTCGCACCGCTGCGCGAGCAAACCTGGGGTTCGTACAACATCTTCGCCTTCTGGATGTCGGACGTGCACAGCGTCGGCGGCTACGTCACCGCGGGCAGCCTGTTCGCGCTCGGCCTGGCCAGCTGGCAGGTGCTGGCGGCCCTGCTGATCGGCATCACCATCGTCTATTTCTTCTGCAATCTGGTGGCGAAGCCGAGCCAGGTGACCGGCGTGCCGTATCCGGTCATGTGCCGCAGCGCGTTCGGGGTGATCGGCGCCAATATCCCGGCCATCATTCGCGGCTTGATCGCGGTGGCCTGGTACGGGATTCAGACGTTCCTGGCGTCGGCGGCGCTGGATGTCGTTCTGGTGAAGCTCTTTCCGGGTCTGGCGCCGTACGCGGTGGTCGACGACTATGGCTTCCTCGGTCTTTCGCTGCTCGGCTGGGGGAGTTATCTGGCGCTGTGGGTGGTGCAGGCGTGCGTGTTCTGGCGCGGCATGGAATCGATCCGCAAGTTCATCGACTTCTGCGGGCCCGCGGTCTATGTGGTGATGTTCCTGCTCTGCGGGTACCTGATCGCGAAAGCCGGTTGGAGCGCCATCGATCTGAACCTCGGCGACGTGAAGTACACCGGCTGGGACTCGCTGCCGGTGATGCTCGGCGCCATCGCGCTGGTGGTGTCCTACTTCTCCGGGCCGATGCTGAACTTCGGCGGGTTCTCCCGCTATGGAAAGACTTTCGCCGCGGTGCGGCGCGGCAACCTGCTCGGCCTGCCGGTCAACTTCCTGCTGTTCTCGCTGCTGGTGGTGATCACCGCCTCGCTGACCGTGCCGGTGTACGGCGAGCTGATCACCGACCCGGTCGCGACCGTCGCGCGCATCGACAGCACGTTCGCGATCGTGCTGGGCGCGTTGACCTTCACCGTAGCCACCGTCGGCATCAATATCGTGGCGAACTTCATCTCGCCGGCCTTCGACTTCTCGCACGTGAGCCCGCAGCGGATCAGCTGGCGGGCGGGCGGCATGATCGCCGCGGTCGGCTCGGTGCTGATCACCCCGTGGAACCTCTACAACAACCCCGAGGTCATCCACTACACGCTCGAAGTGCTCGGCGCGTTCATCGGTCCGCTGTTCGGCGTGCTCATCGCCGACTACTACCTGGTGCGCAAGCAGCACGTGGTGGTGGACGACCTGTTCACCATGTCGAAGGCCGGAAGTTATTGGTATAGCAAGGGATACAACCCGGCGGCGGTCCTCGCCACCGCGATCGGCGCCGTGATCGCCGTGATTCCGGTGCTGGCCAAGGACATCACCGGCATGTACACCGCGGCGCAGTACAGCTGGTTCATCGGCTGCGGTTTTGGGTTCGCCGTCTACTACGTGCTGGCCACCCGAACGAGGTTGGCGGTGAAGGGAGTACCTGCCTGATGCGTATCCGTGTGGTCAACCCGAATACGACCCGGGCGATGACCGACACGATCGAGGAGTGTGCCAGGGCCGTCGCCGGTCCGGGCACACTGCTCGACGCGGTGACCGCCGAGATGGGGCCCGCGTCGATCGAGAGTCACTACGACGAAGCCCTCAGCGTCCCAGGGATTCTCGCCGCCATCCGGCGCGGGGAGGAGGAGGGCGTCGACGGGTATGTGATCGCCTGCTTCGGTGATCCGGGATTGGATGCCGCGCGAGAATTGGCCGGGGGACCGGTGATCGGGATCGCCGAGGCGGCGATGGCGACGGCCAGTCACCTCGGCCGCGGGTTCAGTGTCGTCACGACCTTGAGCCGGACCATCGGACGGGCTGGCGATCTGGTGGAAAGATATGGGCGGCAACGCTTTTGCCTCGGCATCCACGCCTGTGAGCTGCCGGTCCTCGCGCTGGACTCCGATCCGGACGCCCGCAAGATCGTCACCGAAGCCTGCCGCGAGGCGGTCGACGCAGACGGCTGCGACGCGATCGTGCTGGGCTGCGCGGGAATGGCGGACCTGTGCGCGCATATCGCCGACGAGATCGGCGTGCCGGTGATCGATGGGGTGGCGGCAGCGACGCTGACCGTGCAGTCGCTGATCACGCTCGGCCTGCGCAAGTCCGGTAGGGGAGAGTTCGCCGCGCCCCCGCCCAAGCCGTATACCGGCCTGTTGCGTCGCTTCGGCGGATAAGCCCTGGTTCCCGCACCACTCTTGATTTCCCGCACCGAAAATCACATGCGAAATCCGGTGCGGGAAATCAGAAGGCGTGCGGGTCAGGCGGCGACGGCGGTGTGGAGGGCGTGCAGGATCAGGTCGGGGTCATCGACGTCTACGACGAGGCGGGTGAATGGGCCACCGTCGAGTTCGATGCGGACGGCGCGACCGTCGAACCTGGTGTCCCAGAACTCTTTACGGCCCTTGCCGCGGAAGGTGCCTGCGGCGATCACGCCGGGGAAGAAGGTGCCCGGCGCGCGCACCCACGGCGGGCGCAGGTCTACCTCAGCCCGGACCACCTGGGTGATGTCGGCCAGATCGAAGGTGATGTGCTCGCGTAGGGCGAGGACCTGATGCCCACCGACCACCTGGATCGTCACAGTCGTCCCCGTGACCTCGATTTCGACCATCGCGCACCTCACTTCGCCGACAACTCCTACAGACCTCACAATGCCGGACGGACCTGGTCATAGCCTGTGCCGTTCCTATGATTTCTCTCAGGGTTTAGGACATGGCTTTACGTAGATATGCGCATCTATCAATGTGGTCGCCCCACGTATCAAGGCTCAGTTCAGCGTGTGTCGGACCAAAAACAGCATGGACGGTATGGGATTCTTCCCCTGCTCGTGCTCCACCCGTTTTTGCAGGTACACCGCCCGCGAGAAGAGGTGCCGGAGTGTTGATGCTCGGGAAGATCGCCCTGACGACCGCCGTGGCCGCGGCATTGCTGGTCCCGTTCGACCTCCCCGCCGCGTCCGCGCTGCCGCCCGCGGGTACCTGCGCGAACGGCGACTTCCGCTGGACCGCGGTGGACGGCGCGATCGATATGACGCCGCACGCGCTCACCTTCACCTCGGTCGGCACGCTGCGCGACTGTTCCGGAGGGCCCGGAGGCATCACCGGCGGCACCTTCACCGGTACGCACGTCGCGACGTCGGACTGCATGCGTCCGGCGGACGGCCCGATCACCGTGGACGTGCTCTGGTCGAACGGCGAGACGAGCAGGTTGTGGGGTCCGTGGCCGGTCACCATGCAGCAGCCGACGATCGGCACCCTGGACGTGGTCGACGGCCTGGGGCAGGGCAGCCGGGTCCGGATCACCGCCGACTACGAGATGATTACGCCGGCCATGGTCGGCGGCTGCCTCGGTCCCGGCTTGCGCACCGGCGTCGGACGGCTCAGCGCTGCCACGTTTCAGTGAGTGCCCGCTCGGCCAGCTCGAGCACGCCGGCCAGCCACGGCGTGTAGGCGTCCGGCTCGGCGGCCATCGCCTCGCGTAGCGCGCCGGGCTCCATCCAGACATAGTCGGCGACCTCGTCCGGATTCGGCCGCGGGGCGCCGACGGTGAGCCGGCCGACCAGCACGTGGTCCCATTCGAACTCGACCCGGCCGGTCGACGGGTCCTGGGCGCGGTAGCGGTACACGCCCACCTCGGTGAAGGGCGTGGCCAGGCCCATCTCCTCGGCCAAGCGCACCGCGGCCGCCGCCGCGACGGGTTCGCCCGGCGCGGGATGGCCGCAGCAGGTGTTGGTCCACCGCGACGGGAACCGGGTCTTCACGGCCGCCCGCTGCTGCAACAGCACCCGCCCGGCGTCGTCGAACAGCAGCACCGAGAACGCGCGGTGCAGTCGGCCGGGCGCCTGATGCGCCTGCGACACCGGGCAGGTGCCGATGGCGTGCCCCGCGTCGTCGACGAGCTCGACGGGCAGGGCCTCGCGATCCGTGAAGGCCGGGGTAGCGGTGTCGGTCACCTGCCCACCTTATCGGCGGCGATCAGCAGGTATTGGAAGCTGCCCTCCCGGTACGCGGTGAGGAACGGCTGCTCGACACCTGTCGCGAGCTCGGATTTCGTGCGCAGGTCCCAGTACGGGATGGTGGCCGGGGTGAGGTCGGTCACGTCGACCGGGACCAGGTTGTTCTCCGCCATCGCGCGGAAGTATTCGCTGCGCGGATGGATCATGCAGCCGTAGTGCGCGTCGATCCAGCTGACCGAGGACGAGCGGCCGCCGGTCACGTCGTTGGAGCAGCCGGTGATGCAGACGTAGCGCCCGCCCGGTTCGAGCAGCCGGGAGAACTCGTGGAACAGGTCGAACAGATCGACGTACATGGTGGTCTCGTTGGTCCAGATGCCGCGCATCGACCACGGCTCGAAACCGGTCTCCAGCATGTTCCGGAAATGGAACCGCACCTTGTCGTCCACGCCGCGGTTGGCGGCCTGCTCGTTGGCGAAGCGGACCTGGTACTCGGAGATGGTGACGCCGTCGACCTGGCAGCCGAAGCGCTGATTCGCCATGAAACTCGTGCCGCCCCGGCCGGATCCGCCGTCCATCAGGCGCTGGTCGGGCTGGACGGCACCGAGATGGTCGAGCAGCAGCTGCGCCTGCGCGGTCTCCAAACGGTGCAGTTCCTTCACGATTCGCTCCTGCCGGGTCTCCTCCGGCCCGGTCAGCACCGACAGATCGGGGGCGCCGATGCCGTAGTGGTGGTGGTAAAGCCCGTCCACCTCACCGAGTTTCGTGTTGACCCGGTCATCGTTGGGATTGTTGTTCCAGTACGCGGCAACGGACTTCTGGTAGCTGGTCTGAAGCACGGAATCGGTGTCCGGATTGAGAATGGTCATGCAAATTCACCCTCTCTCGTTGCAGCACTGGATATTTCATCGGCGGAGATCACCGCTGCCGAGGTGTTACGGCTTCGGCGATCTACTTGTCGGCGTACCGTTTGCTCTCCGCATGCCAGGCGCGGCTGCCGCCGAGCCACGCCCAGACGCCGGTGAGGAACCGGCGTAGTTCGGCGGAGCCGGCGGCGGCCAAGGGAGCCGCCTCGGCTTCGACGCGGTGCATCAGCTCGTCGTGCAACTCGGCCGTGCGCAGCACCGCCTCGCGCCTGGTGCAGCCCTCCGCCGCGACCAGCACCGTCGGCAGGTTGAATTCCCTTCCGTCCGAGCGGTCTTCGCGGGCCATCGAGTACAGGTCGTTCACCAGCTGGCTGGCCAGCGCGGCGGTGGTGATGACCCGGCGCACTCGGGGATCGGTGTATTCGGCGGCCTGGAGTTCGTAGCCGCCGACCGTGTCGATCGGCGCCATGCACGGCAGGAAACTGTGTGGCTGCCGGTTGGCGAGGTACTCCCAGGCCTGCGGTGTCCGGTCGGCCTGCCGCCAGCCCGCCTCGGCGCCGAGCGCGATGAACCAGCCCGCGATCTCCGTGCGCAGCCGGCCCAGTTGCGCGGGGGTGGAGAACTGCGCCAGGTGCGCGAAACCGCTGCGGAACGCGCGCAGGATCGGATCCGCCTGCAATGCGCGCTCGACCCGGGCGGCATAGCGGGCGGGTAGATGCACGGGATCGATTGCGGCGGCGGCCAGTTCGAGGCGGGGGCCGAGTTCGGCCTCGGCGCTGGACGGCGTGCCGTCGGGTGCGGTGTCGCTGGCCCCGGCGTCGCAGTAGTAGTCGTCGACCGACCATTCGGCGACCGCGCATTTCGCCGCGGCGAGCAGCCGATCCGGGTCGTCGCAGTCGGGATGGGCGAGCATGATCAACCGGCCGAAGCCCGCGTCACGCAGATCGTCCAATCGCCCTTCGTACAGACCGATGGAGGTGGCCCAAGCGAGAATTCGCTCGTTGACCACGGCAGCCAGCACAGGGTCGTCGCGCATCGGCGGTGGGCAGTAGAGCGGAGGGATCGCGGAACCCCCGGTGGTGCGACGAGCCGATGCACTACCTAATCCAGTTGGGCCGGTGGGGATCCGGCTTCCGGTCGACTCGGTGGATCGGCCGACCGGTGGAGTGCGGGCGAGGTCGAGGGAGCTGGTCGACGGTGCCGGCTGCTCCACGCCTGCGCGGGCCGCGGATTCGGTGTTGTTGTGGCGCGTCGTCCTGGTGCTCGATCCGGAGGGGGCGGTGGGGATTGCCGTGCCGGTGGTCTGCACGCTGGGTGGTGCCGATGCTGTCGTTGAAATGAACGGCGGGACAGTCGATCCCGGCTCTGTGACCGGCGCGGTGAACAGTAGCGTCGCGGTCCCGAGTCCGCGCGGGCCGAGTATTCGTGTCGGCGCCGGCGTATCTGGAGTTGGTGGGCTGGGTACGTCCGGCGTGGCCGCTTCGGGTGCTGCCGGTGTGGGTGCAGCGTTGCCGCCCAGGACCGGTGGCGCGCCACCACCGAGGTCGGACAGTAGCGCGGCGACGGCGGTGGCGACCTCGTGGGTCGCGGGCAAGGCGAGCGTGCGCGAGAGCATCGACATGGCTCATCACCCCGTCAGTCGCTTTGCCGGGCGACCAGGACATTGTCGAGTGCGCCCAGCGCGTCGGGCACCAGTACGGCGGCGGAGTAGTAGCAGCTGACCAGGTAGGAGATGATCGACTGGTCGTCGATGCCCTTGAACCGGACGTTGAGGCTCGGCTCGTACTCGTCCGGGATGCCGGTCTGGTGCAGGCCGACCACGCCCTGATCCTTCTCGCCGGTGCGCATGGCGAGGATCGTGGTGGTCTGGGTCGGGCTGACCCCGAGCTTGCCGCAGGAGAAGATCGGCACGCCGCGCCAGGCGGGCACGCGGTGTCCGTCGACGTCGACCGGGTCCGGGTACAGGCCGCGCTTGCTGCACTCGCGACCGAACGCGGCGATCGCTTTCGGGTGTGCCAGAAAGAGTTTCGTGCTGCGCCGCATGCTGAGCAGCTCGTCCATGTCGTCGGGCGTCGGCGGGCCGGACTCGGTGGAGATGCGCTGCTTGAGGTCGCAGTTGTGCAGCAGCCCGAAGTCGGGATTGTTGACCAGATCGTGCTCGCGGCGCTCGTAGAGCGCCTCGACGGTCAGGCGCAACTGCTGCTCAACCTGATCCATCGGATCGTTGAACAGATCGGCGACGCGGGTGTGCACCCGCAGCACGCTCTGCGCGAGGCTGAGCTCGTATTCGCGCGGTGCGGCGTCGTAGTCGACGAAGGTTCCGGTGAGCAGCGGCTCGCCGGCGTGGCCGGAGGTGATCTCGATCGCGGCCTCGCCCTTGGCGTTCTGCGGGTGGGCCGGCGCCTCGGCCATTCTGGACAGTTGCTCACGGAGCCGCGGCGAGTTGCCGAGCAGGTCGTGCAGGGCCTGCCGGGGGAGCACCAGCAGGGTTGTCCTGGTGACGGTTTTGACGGTGACCGGCCAGACCGCATGCGGGTCGGTGAAGATTTGATCGCCGAAGAAATTACCACCCGCGAGAATGCCGAGCATGGTGCGTTCGTTGTATTCGCCGGTACCGTTCTTGCTCAGCTTGCCGTGCACGACCAGCACGACCTGATGCATCGGATTACCGAATTCGGCGACGATGCTGCCAGGCGTCAGATCGTGCTGCTGGAATCGCTGCGCGAGAGCGTGCAGCACCTCTTCGTCGTCGAAATCGCGCAGCGCGGGCAGTTCGCGCAATTCCGACGGAATGACGCGGGCCTGCGGGCCGTCCACGTCGAATTCGACCTCGCCGTTGCCGACGGTGTGGGTGAGCCGCCGGTTCACCCGGTAGACACCGCCTTTGACCTGGGTCCACGGCAGCATGCGGGTGAGCCAGCGCGAGCTGATGCCCTGCATCTGGGGTTCGGATTTGGTGGTGTGCGCCAGCTTGGCCGCGGCCGAGGTGCTGAGGCTCTTGCGGTGGTTGTTTTCCGTTTGGACCGGCATTTCGATAGTCATGCGTTGTCCTCACCTCGAGAGGGTCACCCCGTAATGCGGCGACGGTTATTCTGCACAGCAAAACAAGCGGGCAATACGGCCCGCGAAACCAGTCACTCGAGCGAAATGGCTTACGCGACAGTGCGTTCCAGACGGCATCGATCGTAGGCCGGACAGCGCGCCGCACGCAGCGAAACGGCGGATGCCGTCGCGGATGGTTACGACACGCTGCCGATCGAATCGCCGGGGCATAACTTCCGGGCGGGAATCGACCGAACCGCGGACAGATCGCCGTCCGGTAGCTACCGTGCGCGGCGCGCGTCGCTGTGAATCTGCCGATAATCGGTCACTGACCCGGCATTACGTGCATGGATCGGGTCACAGCGGACACATAATGGACACACGATGTGGGAAGCTCGTCTGAAACATCGCCGCGTACTTCTTTGGGGACCGAAGGGTATCCCTCCGGTGGAGTACGCGGATGCGGATGAGGGTTACGTTCTAGGGTAGGGCCAGGAGCGATCTTGAAGTTCAGTGCGAAGGATTTGGTCGGATCGGTGCAGCGGTTGATGGCGACCGCGCAGAACGGCCTCGAGGTCATCCGCTTCGGCGGGTTGACCCACGATGTCGAGTCGTCCCCGTTCGAGGTGGTCGAGCGACGGCGGATGTACCGGCTGCGGCATTACTTCCCGGACGACACCACGCCGGGCCGCCCGGTCGCGCTGCTCGTGCCGCCGCTGATGGTGAACGCCGACATCTGGGACGTGAACGTCGAGGACGGCGCCGTCGGCATCTTGCAGCGCGGCGGAATCGACTGCTGGGTGGTCGATTTCGGTTCACCGGCGAGCGAAGAGGGCGGCTGGGAGCGCGACCTCGCCGATCACGTGCTCGCGGTCAGCAGCGCGATCGACGCGGTGACCGAGGCGACCGGCAGCGCCGTGCACCTGATGGGCTACTCGCAGGGCGGCATGTTCGCCTACCAGGTCGCCGCCTACCGGTACGGCAAGGGCGTGCAGAGCATCGTGACCTTCGGCAGCCCGGTCGACGTGGTCGCGGGCATGCCGTTCGGGCTGCCCTACGGGATGGTGTCCGACGTCGCCGACTTCCTGGCCGATCACGTGGTCACCCGGCTGCCGATCACCGATTCCATGGTGCGCATCGGCTTCCAGATGCTCGACCCGATGAAGACGGCCAAGGCCAGGATCGACTTCCTGCGTCAGCTGCACGACCGGGAGGCGTTGCTGCCCAAGGAGCGCCAGCGCCGGTTCCTGAACAACGACGGCTGGGTCGGTTACGCCGGGCCGGCGGCCGCGGACCTGCTCAAGCAGTTCGTCGCGCACAACCGGTTGATGCTGGGCGGCTTCGTGATTCGCGATCAGCCGGTCTCGCTCGCCGAGTTGAAGTGCCCGATCCTGGCGTTCGTCGGCGAGGTCGACGACATCGGCCAGCCCGCCGCGGTGCGCGGCATCGTGCGGGCCGCGCCGAACGCGGAGGTGTACGAGGCCAACCTGGTCGCCGGGCACTTCGGCCTGGTGGCGGGCAGCACGGCGACCAACCACACCTGGCCGCTGGTGCGGCAGTGGATCGACTGGCTCGAGCGGGACAAGGTGCTGCCGCCGGAGATCCACCGGATGGCCGAGCATGTGGACAGCAACCGGCCGCGTTCGGCGGCCACCCGCATGGTGCACACCGCCGCGACGCTGGCCGAAGCGGGAGCGGGTGTCGGCAAGGCGCTGGAAGGCATCGCGAGCAATACCGTTCGCGGCTCGGTCGAGCTGGCCGGTGAGGCGGCGCGGGCGCTGCCGCGGCTGACCAGGCTCGGCATGATCCAGCCGCATACCCGGATCTCGCTCGGGCGATTGATCGCCGAGCAGGGCCGGCGCGCGCCGTTGAAGGATCTGTTCCTGTTCGAGGATCGGGTGCACACCAACGCCGCGGTGAACGTGCGCATCGACAATGTGGTGCGCGGGCTCATCTCGGTCGGGATCCGGCCGGCGATGCGGGTCGGCGTGATCATGGAGACCCGGCCGAGTGCGCTGGCCACGGTCGCGGCGCTGTCGAGGCTGGGCGCGGTGGCGGTGCTGCTCGCGCCGGGCAGTGAACTCGCTCGGGCGCTCGAAATCACCGGCGTGGACACGGTGGTCGCGGATCCGGAGAATCTGCGGCAGGCGGCGTCGACCGGTGCGCGGGTGCTGGTGCTCGGCGGCGGCGATTCCCGTCAGCTCGGTATTCCGTTGAGCGACAAGGTGATCGACCTCGAGCAGATCGATCCGGCGCAGGTGAGGCTGCCCGGTTGGTATCGGCCAGATCCCGGTCTGGCGCGCGAGCTGGCGTTCGTGCTCGTCACCGGTACCGGTGATCGGCTGGAGACCAAGTTCATCAGCAATCATCGCTGGGCGCTGTCCGCGTTCGGCACCGCGACGACCGCCGATCTGAACCGCAGGGACACGGTGTATTGCCTTGCACCGCTGCATCATTCGTCCGGACTACTGGTCAGCCTCGGCGGGGCGATCGCGGGCGGCAGCCGGATCGCGCTGGCGCGTTCGCTGGATCCGGCGCAGTTCGCCGAGGAGGTGCACCGCTACGGCGTCACCGTGGTCACCTACACCTGGACGATGCTGCGCGACATCCTTGACGCCGAGGTGTTCCCCGCCGGGCATCGGCATCCGATCCGGTTGTTCATCGGTTCCGGCATGCCCGCAGGGCTGTGGCGGCGCACCACCGAGCAGTTCGCCCCGGCCCGGGTGCTGGAGTTCTACGCCTCGATCGAGGGCGACGTGGTGCTGGCCAATGTGAAGGGCGTGAAGCGCGGTTGCAAGGGCAGGCCGGTGCCGGGTACCGCCCGGGTCGAGCTGGTCGCCTACGACCCGATCGCCGAGGAGATCCTGGTCGACGGTTCGGGGTACGCCCGGCGTTGCGCGGACAACGAGGTCGGGTTGCTGATCGGCAAGGCCTCCGAAGGGGTGGACATCTCCGCGGGCGGGTTGCGCGGGGTGTTCGCGCCCGGTGATTCGTGGATGCCGACGGAGAATCTGTTCCGGCGCGACAGCGAGGGTGATTACTGGCTGATCGACCGCAAGGACACGGTGATTCATACGCCGCGCGGGCCGGTTTACGGGCAGCCGATCGTCGATGTGCTCAATGACATCACCGCGATCGATATGGAAGTTGCGTATGGGCTCGGAGTCGGGGAGCACTGCATCGCTGTTGCTGCCATCAGCGTGCGCAAGGGTTTCCGGGTCGAGCCGAAGGACGTGACCGAGGCGCTGCGTGCGCTCGAACCCAGCAAGCGACCTGATCTGGTCTATGTGGTGGACGAGATCCCGCGCAGTTCGTCCTACCGGCCGTCCACACGGGCCGTGCAAGCCGCGGGACGTCCGGTGCCGAGCCCCGACACCTGGTGGTTCAATCGGACCTCCGACGCCTACGAGATCCTCACCGAGGACGACGCGGCGCGGATCCTCGGCGACAGCTGACGCACTGAATCGAGTTGTCGAGCGGCCGGATTCACCGGTTCGGCCGCTCGACCCGGTCGTGCGCGCGGGTACCCTGCGCCGTACCATCCGACGCTGACGTTGCTGCCCGATTTGTCAGGAGTACTTGGTGTGAGTACGAGCCTCATCTATCGCAACGCCACCCTCTACGAGCTGCTGATCCGCGCGCTCTACGGCCGGTACTACACGGCCCGCTACCGTGCCGTCGCGGCCCTCGTGCCGGACGGCGCCAGCGTGCTCGACCTGTGCTGCGGACCCGCGACGCTCTACACCCGCTACCTGCGGCAGAAGTCGGTCGACTACACCGGCCTCGACCGCAACGACCGTTTCGTCGGCAAGCTGACCAAGGCCGACGGGCAGGGCAAGGTCTGGAACCTGAGTTCCGCCGAGCCGCTGCCCGAAGCCGATTACGTCCTCATGCAGGCCAGCCTCTACCACTTCCTCCCCGAGGCCACTCCCGTACTCGACCGCATGCTCGCCGCCGCCCGCAAACAGGTGATCATCGCCGAACCGGTCCGCAACATGGCCAGCAGCGACAACCGCGTCCTCGCTGCCGTCGGCCAGCGTTTCACCAATGCAGGCGACGGCGTCCAAGCCCACCGCTTCACCGAACCCACCCTCGACGACTTCTTCCGCCCGTACGAGTCACAGGTGGTCCGCCAAGAACTGATCGCCGGCGGCCGCGAAAAGCTCTACGTCCTCGACGCCAATCCCTAACCGCCGCACACTTTCTGACCTCCCGCACACCGCCTCGCCGCCCTGACACGCGTGCGTTTGTCGGAAGGCCATTGCCGGATGTTTCGGAACAGCCGCTTGGCTCCACACGCTATGGCGGTGGTGATGTCGGCGATGGTTGAAAATTTGTGCCCATCCAGAACCTTCACGGTGACGAATAGGCAGTCAGACCGTGTGCGCCTTTCGCAAGGCCGCAACCCGAGTGTCGCGGCCGTGTCGGCGACACAATCGAATTGTTCGACAGTAACGTAATTCCGTCTGGTTGAGTCTGCCTACCTGCGAGGATGGGAACTGCCATGCATTTGGATCGAACTCGTCTCGGCTCTGCCGTCGTCGTTGTCGGCTTGGCTACTACGACTTTGGCGGTCGCGGTGCCCGTGGCACATGCGGCACCGGTCTGCGGTTCCGCGGTGGCCGACTATGTCGGCACGGATAGTTTGGATACCGCCTTCACCCTGACCAAGCTGACCAATCGGAATGATGAGGCAATTGATGGCTACTCCATCACATTCACTCCGACTGACTCGAGCGGCCGGATGGCCTACACAATCAAGAACCCCGACGGCGAGCAGTACACGGACGAGGGACCGATCGTAATCGTGATCGGGAGCATGGACGCGGGCGTCGCCATGGTCAGGTATCTCTCCCACTACGGCCCGAACGGTAAGGGATCGGCGGACGTCAGTTGCACGAGCGGTACCCGGGTAACCAAATTGTCGGGGCGCCTCGAACTGGATACGGAGACCCGATACTCATTCGTTATGACTCGGTCCTGAATCAACTTCAGCTGAGTAGCGGATCCGGCGTCGCCGACCGGGCTGAAGTTCGTAAATGCCGATCAGCCATCAGTCAGCCCAGCTACGTATGAGGATGGGAACTGCCATGCATTTGGATCGAACACGTCTCGGCTCTGCCGTCGTCGTTGTCGGCTTGGCTACTACGACTTTGGCGGTCGCGGTGCCCGTGGCACATGCGGCACCGGTCTGCGGGTCCGCGGTGGCCGACTATGTCGGCACGGATAGTTTGGATACCGCCTTCACCCTGACCAAGCTGACCAATCGGAATGATGAGGCAATTGATGGCTACTCCATCACATTCACTCCGACGCACCTGAAGGGCAGGATGGCACAGACTGTCACCACCCCCGCTGGCCAGCAGTACTCGGATGATGGACCGATCGAAATCAGGATCGGCACGAGCGGCCCTGGCGTCGCCACCCTCGGATATCAGACACATTTCCACCCCAGCGGCAGGTACGCGGCATTCCCTAGCTGCGCGAGCGGCACCCGTGTGACGACCCTGTCAGGATCGATCGAACTGAAGTATCAGACGAACTTCAAATTCGTCGCGACTCGGTCCTGAATCAACACTGGACGAACTTCGCGGCAGACACCAGCGCCACACAGTCCGAAAACCCGCACAGCCTCACTCCGGTTATACCGCGGCAGATGCGAACGTTCGCGACCGCGAACTCAGTCGTGAGCTGTCCAGCTTGGGTCAGGCTTTCCCGCGGCGACATCATCGCCGGCCAGGACACCGTCCTGCTCGGCCGACGCACCTTCGACGCCTGGTCGGTCGACTGGCCGGAGTCGACGATGCAGCCGTTCGCCGACTTCGTCAACCACACGCCGAAACTCGTCTGGTCCAGCGAACCACTCGCCCGGGAATGGACGGCGACCACCCGTGTCACCGAGCCTGCCGAATCCGTGGTGGCCGAACTGAAACGAGAAACCGGCTGCGACATCGGCATCCACGGCAGCCTCGAGCTGGCCCGGTCCCTGCTCGCCGCGCACCTCGTCGACGAGCTGCGCCTGGTCGTAGCGCCGAACCTGGCCGGCCGGGGGCGGCGATTGTTCGTCGACGACGGCACCCTCCAGCACTTCGAGCTGCACGACAGCGATCGATCCGCCCAGTGCCTGCTGCTCCACTACCGCAAACGCGACTGACGGTCAGACGGGTTTGCAGATACGTCGAGACCTTCATCCGGCTGGTCTTCCGCGACGGTGGACCCGTCGACGATCGATAACGCGGATACCGAGTTCGAGCGTCAGACGGTGAAGTCGGTGACGGCCTCGATGACTCGGCCGACCTGATCGTCGGTGAGGTCCGGCCAGAGGGGCAGGCGGACAACGGTTCCGGAGAACTTCGCGCTGCGCACGCAGGGGTGCGGGGTGCGGCCGAGTTTGAGGCCGGCGGGGCTGGAGTCCAGTGGGACGTAGTGGAACGGCGCGACGATGCCGCGGGCGCGCAGGTGCGCGATCAGGTCGTCGCGGCGCTCCTCGGTGGGGGTGCGCAGGTAGTAGAGGTGGGCGGTGTGTTCGCGGTCGGCGGGCACCGTCATCAGCTGAACGTCGTTGCGGGCGGCCCATTCCGGGAGCGCGGCGGCGTAGGCGTTCCACACCCGGTGCCGGCCGGCCTGGATGGTGTCGAACTCGTCGAGCTGCGCGTCGAGCACCGCCGCGTTCAACTCGCTGGGCAGGTAGCTGGAGCCGATGTCCTGCCAGGAGTACTTGTCCACCGCGCCGCGCAGGAAGCGGGCCCGGTCGGTGCCCTTCTCCCGGATGATCTCCGCGCGGGCCATCAGGATCTCGTCGGTGAGCAGCAGCGCGCCGCCCTCGCCGCAGTGCACGTTCTTGGTGTCGTGGAAGCTGAGCGTGCCCAGGCTGCCGAGGGTGCCGAGCGGGCGGCCCTGCCAGCGACCGCCGAGGCCGTGCGCGTTGTCCTCGACGATGGCGAAGCCGTGCGTATTGGCCAGGGCGAGCAGCTGATCCATCTCCGCCGCCACGCCGCCGTAGTGGATGACCACCACGGCCTTGGTCCGCTCGGTGATCGCGGCCGCCACCGACGCCGGGTCCAGGTTGCCGGTGGCCAGGTCGATGTCGGCGAACACGCAGGTGGCCCCGCGCAACGCCATGGCGGTCGCGGTGGAGGTGAACGCGAAGCTCGGCACGATCACTTCGTCGTCGTGACCCAGTTCCAGCAGCAGACCGGCCATCTCCAGCGCGGAGGTGCACGAGGTGGTCAGCAGCGCGTGCGGCGCGCCGGTGATGACCTTCAGCTTCTCGGTCGCCGTCGCGGTGAACGGCCCGTCGCCGTGGCTCTGGTCGGAGCCGAGCACCGTCTCGAGGTTGGCCAGTTCGCGGCGAGCCCGGAACGGGCGGCTGAAGATGATGCGGTCAGTGCTCAACCCGGTCGTTCCCCTTGTTCGCGGTGGTCGTGGTCAGTTCCCGGGCATCGTCCGGGTAGTCGGTCGCGGCGGCCGGTCGCGGCGTCGGTGAATCGACGGTCAGATAGAGCGGCTTACCCACGAGGATATGCAACGCCACCCCGAGGTATTCGGCGATGAGGCCGAGCGAGAACAGGATCGCGCCGGAGACCAGCAGCAGCACGACGATCATCGAGGCCCAGCCCTCGGGCGCCCAGTTGTCGGTGGTGAGCGCCTCGTAGACGATCACACCCGCCATCACGCCGCCGCCCAGGCCGAGCGTCACGCCGAGCAGGCTGACCAGGCGCAGGCCGCGAGTTCCGCTGCACAGCACCATCTTCCAGAACAGCGAGAACAGCCGGCGGTAGTTGTAGCCGGATTCCTCGCGGCCCTCGGCGCGCAGCACCACCGGCGCCTGCGCGACCGTGCCGACCACCCAGGTCAGCGCGACGTCGAGATACACGCCGTTGGACGCGACGTCGGCCAGCTGCCGGCCGATCGCGCCGCGAATGAGCCGGTAGCTTTCGAACCGGGTGGAATCCGGGAACGCGAACAGCGTCGCGAGCACCAGCTTC
Organism: Nocardia sp. NPDC051756; assembly: GCF_040681495.1. Classification (NCBI taxonomy): domain Bacteria; kingdom Bacillati; phylum Actinomycetota; class Actinomycetes; order Mycobacteriales; family Nocardiaceae; genus Nocardia; species Nocardia sp. NPDC051756. Next base: position 176,414 of record NZ_JBFAYV010000012.1, read on the forward strand.
GCCCCGCGCGAGGTGATGTTGCGCAGGAAGCCGTGCGGGCGGGTGTTGCTCGGCTTCGAATACACCAGCTCGGCGCGCTCGGTGAGCGCGGCGTCGAGGAAGGTGCCGATGAACCGGGGATCGTGCTGGCCGTCCTCGTCCATGGTGACGATCCAGTCGCCGCCGGCCGCGGACATGCCCGCGATCGTCGCGGCGTCCTGGCCGAAGTTGCGGCTCAACCAGATGGTGCGCACCTCGGGGTAGGCCTGCTCGAGTTCTTGCAGCACCACGTCGGAGCGGTCCGGGCCGCGGTCGTGCACCAGGATGATCTCGTCGACCTGGAAGGTGGTGCCGCCGGGCGTCTGCGTGGGCCGGGTCAGCTCGTGGAGTTCGGCGACCAGTCCGCCGATGGTGTCCTCGCCACGATAGATCGGCACGACCACCGAAATGGCATGGGACCGAGACGGCCTGCCGTTCGAGGTGACCGCGGCGGGGCGGGGCGTGCGGGAGGGAATCGGCATCAGCTGGATCGACTTTCGATGACGGTGCGTGCCGGTGTCCCCCGCAGGACAGCAGGGCCCGAGCCGCCCAGAACTCTAGCATGGTGCGGGTTTCGGAATCGGGGCCGAGGCATCCCCCTATCATCATCGCGTCGGCGGCCGGATGCCAAGCGCCACACTGCTGTGTAGGGTTTGGAACTCGTGACGGATAGTGCAGTGTCGAGGGTGACGCGCCCAGGGTCCGCCGAGGTCACAGGGGGTGACCCGGCCGAGGCAGAAGTTCCGGCCGGAACCGCCGAGGCCGCGGTCGTCGCCGCCCCGGACGATCCCGACCGCGCCGCCCGCCGCAACGTCTACCTCTGGGGCCTGATCACCGCCGTCGGCGTGGTCCTCGGCTACGTCGCGGTGCTGCTCGCCAACGCTCGGCACTTCTACACCGACGACACCGAATCCCAGTACACCGGATTGTGGGTCGGCCTCGGCCACGCGCTGCGCGAGGGCACCTTCCCGGTGCTGGTGCCCGAGCGCTGGATGTCGGGCAACAACACGATGGACGACGCGGGCCTGTTCAACCCGCCGCAGCTGCTGATCGATCTGATCGCGCCGTCCGTCGACAACATGGCGCTCTACGCGACCGTGGTCAAACTGGTCTTCGCGATCATCGCCGCGCTCGGCGTCTACCGGATCTGCCTCGTCTACGGCGGCAAGCCCGCGTGGTCCGCGGTGGCGGGCGTCGCGTTCCCGCTGTCCGGCTTCTTCCTGTTCTTCGACGAGGCCAGCTGGATGACCGCGCTGACCGGCACCGCGTGGCTGGTGCACGCGTGGGCGTCGTCGGTGCGTTACACGCGCGGCCAGGGCGGGCCGATCCCGGTCTTCGTCTATCTCTATCTGACCATCTCGACGCAGTACATCTTCCCGGCGGTCGAGGCGGCGCTGATGCTGCTCGCGGTCGCGGTGGGGGAGGTCGTCTACCGGCGGCAGTGGTGGCCGGTGCTGCGGCTGGCGATCGTCGGCGGGTGTGCCGGGCTCGCGGGTCTGCTGACCTTCCTGCCGAGCATGCTCTCGGCGAAGGTGACCTGGCGCGGCACCATGGAGATCATCAACGATCAGTTCCTGACCGTGCCGTGGTCGGAATCGTTGAATGCCAGCCTGCCGAGCACGCATCCCGCGTTCACCTCCTGGTGGGGATACGTGCAGCCGATGCCGGTGGTCTACATCGCCTGGTTCCTGATTCCGGCGCTCGCGTTCATCGATTGGCGACGGGCGAAGGAGAGCTGGCGGGAACTGTCCGGGGTCGCGTTCTTCGCGGTCGTGATGCTGATGTGGGCGGCCGGGCCGGGGTCGATCGGTCCGCTGCGCTGGCCGGTCCGGGTGCTGCCGATGCTGGCCATCGGGCTGCTGGTGCTGGTGTGCGTGCTGCTCGCGCGCTATGGGACGACCAAGGATCTGAAGACCCGCGGTATCGCGGCGGGCGTGCTGATCCTGCTGCTGTGGGTGCGGTCGTTCTCCGCCGATCCGCACGACGTGATCTGGCATGTGCTCGCAGCGGTCGCGCTCGGCGCGCTCGGCGCCGCGGTGCTGTGGCTGGATCGGGTCAAGGGGATCGCCGCGGCGTGCGTGCTGGTGATCGTGGCGATGTTCCCGATCGCGTTCTTCCAGGTGCAGGCCGCGCAGCCGACGCCGATGACCTGGAACCTGCCGACCAACCGTTCCGACGCGAAGGCCGCGTTCCCGGATTTCCCCGGCACCACACTGCAACTCGCCGAGCGCGGACTGGTCCAACCGGGGGACAAGAGCCTCGACGGCGCGTACGGCTCCTTGGTTTTCGGCAACTACGCCAAGTCGCTGGAGCTGACCTACGTCAACGGTTACACCCCGACCGGGCACTTCTACTTCGGTGAACTGCTCTGCATGCGCTGGGACAGCAGCGTCTGCCCGGACGCGTTCCGGCGGATGTTCACCCCGGAGCCGACCACCGGGCGCAACCTGGCCGATCTGATGCTGCTGGACCGGATCGTGTTGCAGCGCGCGCTGTTCCCGGACGCGCGCAACCAGCCCGCGCCCGACGGCTGGAAGTGGGTCGACTATCCCGGCCACGAGCAGTTCATCTCGGTGCTGGAACGGGTCGACGGGCCGATCTCCACGGTGAACGGTCGGGTCGCGGCCGCGAAGAACGTGACCGCGGCGTCGATCGCCGAAACCGACACCACCAGCCGGGTGCGGGTCAGCTCGCCGAACGGCGGCCGCGTGGTGTTCGCCCGGCTCGGCTGGCCCGGCTATCGAGTGACTATCGACGGCAAGCAGATTCCGATCACCACCGTGGCCAAATCGTTTGTCGCCGTGGATATCCCCGCCGGCACACAGAACGCCGAACTGGTGCTGACCTGGCGTCCGCCGGGCTGGAAGATCGGCATCGCGGCGCTGGCGGCGGGTGTGGTCGGCACGGGCGTGCTGCACTGGCTGTACGTGCGGTCCCGGCGGCGTGCGAAGGCCCTGTAGGGTCTGGAACTCGTGGTGGAAAGCAGCGCCCTCGCCCGGCGGGACGTGTACAAGTGGGGCCTCATAACCGCGCTCGGCGTGGTGGCCGGATACGGTGCCGTCCTGCTGGCCAACGTCCGGCATTTCTACACCGACGACACCGAGTCGCAGTACGCCCCGCTGTGGGTGATGCTCGGGAATCGCCTGCGGGACGGGCAGTTCCCGGCGATGGTTCCCGAACATTGGATGGCCGGCAACTACGCCATCGAAGAGGCGGGTCTGCTCAATCCGCCGCAGCTGCTGATCGATCTGATCGCGCCTTCGGTGGACAACGTCGCGCTCTACGCCACCATCGTCAAGCTGCTCTTCGCGATCGTGCTCGGGCTCGGTGTGTACCGGGTGTGCCTGGAGTACGGGGCGAGTGCGCCGTGGTCTGCGGTTGCGGGCGTTGCGATTCCGTTCACCGGGTGGTTGTTGTTCTTCGACGAGGCGAGTTGGTACACCGCGTTTGTCGGGACGGCGTGGTTGGTGCATGCGTGGGCGTCGGGTGTTCGTTATGCGCGGGGGCGCAGTGGGCCGATTCCGACGTTCGTTTTCCTGTATCTGGCGATCTCGGTGCAGTACATCTTCCCGGCGGTCGAGGCCGGGCTGATGATCGGCGCGGTTGCTGTCGGTGAGGTTGTCTACCAACGCAAGTGGGTGCCGTCGCTGTGGCTACTCGCGGTGTCCGCGTGTGCGGCGCTGGCCGGTCTGGCGACGTACCTGCCGAGCATTCTGTCCGCGAAGGTGACCTGGCGCGGGACCGCGCAGATCAACAACGATCAGTTCCTGACCGTGCCGTGGTCGGAATCGCTCAATGCCAGCCTGCCGAGCACGTTGCCCGCGTACAGCTCCTGGTGGGGTTATGTGCAGCCGATGCCGGTGGTCTATATCGCGTGGTTCCTGATTCCGGCGCTGGCGTTCATCGATTGGCACAAGGCGCGGGAGAACTGGCGCGAGTTCACCGCGATCGCGCTCGTCGCGATCATGGGGTTGATGTGGACCGCGGGGCCGGGGACCATCGGGCCGCTGCGTTGGCCGGCGCGGGTGTTGCCGATGGTGGCGCTCGGGCTGCTGGTGCTGGTGTGTGTGTTGCTCGGGCGGTACGCGACGTTCGATGGCTGGCGGCGGCGTGGTGTCGCGGCGGGTGTGCTGATCGGGTTGCTGTTCGTGCGGTCGTTCTCCGCGGCGCCGCGGGAGCTGGGTTGGCATGTGCTCGCGGCGGTTTCGGTGGCCGCGCTCGGGGCCGCGGTGGTGTGGCTCGCGCGGACCAAGGGGATGGTCGCGGCCTGCGTGCTGACGCTGGTCGCGGTGTTCCCGATCGCCTATGTGCAGGTGTGGGCCGTGCAGCCGACGCCGATGAGCTGGAATCTGCCGGAGAATCGGTCGGAGATGAAGGCGGCGTTCCCGGACTTCCCCGGCACCACACTGCAACTCGCCGATCGTGGGCCGATTCCGCCGGCGGAGAAGAACCTGAAGGGGGCCTACGGGTCGCTCGTGTTCGGCAACTACGCCAAGGATCTGGAGCTGACCTACGTCAGCGGGTACACGCCGAACGGGCACTTCTGGTTCGGCGAGATGCTCTGCATGCGGTGGGACACCAGTGTCTGCCCCGATGCGTTCCGGCGGGCGTTCGAGGTCGAGCCGACCACCGGGCGCACGATCGTCGACCTGATGAAGGTCGATCGGGTGGTCTTGCAGCGGTCGATGTACCCCGACGCACGCAACCTGCCCGCGCCCGAGGGGTGGAAGTGGGTCGATTACCCCGGCCACGAGCAGTACATCTCCGTGCTGGAGCGGGTGAACGGGCCGATCTCGACCCGCAATGGGCGGGTAGCGGCGACGTCGGGTGTGGTGGCGACGTCCGTCTCCGAATCGGATATGGACAGCCGAGTTCGAGTGAATTCGGACAACGGCGGCCAGGTCGTCTTCGCCCGCCTCGGCTGGCCAGGGTACCGAGCAACCCTCAACGGTCGGGATATCCCGATCAGGGTAGTAGCGAAAACGTTTGTCGCACTGGATATCCCGGCAGGCACCAAGAACGGCGACCTGGAGCTGACCTGGCGTCCCCCCGGTTGGAAGATCGGCGGGGCATCGATCCTGCTCGGCTTGCTCGGAGTCGGCGCGCTCCAGTGGGCGTTCCTCCGGAGTCGGCGACGCGACGAAGACCTGGACTCGCCGGAAGACACCGACGAACCCACCACCCCCCAACCCGACCTGGTCGACGCGAAGAGCTGAGGTCGCGTGAATCGACCCACCCCCTGATTCAGCGATGCCTCGAAACCGCGCGAATCGACCCGGTGGTGCCCGGCCGGCGGACCCGATCGTCAGGTCGGTCGAACCCGGCACACTGAAGCCTCGGCGAACGCAAACACCAAACCAGCCGCACCACCCTTGATTCCCCGCACCGGAATTGGCATGCGATTTCTGGTGCGGGAAATCAGAAAGTGTGCGGCTGCGGGTAGTCCTGGGTCCAGGACATGCTGTCGCCCGCATCGAGGGCGTGCATTGTTGACGAGGCATCCAACCTGATGATGCAGAGCTGACTCGCGCAGCCATCTTGCTGGATGCGGGGAGCTGGCACGTGCAGCTGCCCTGCTGGGCGCGGGGGGCTGGCTCGCGTTGCCGCACTACTTTTGATTTCTCGCACCGGGAATTGCATGCGAATTCTGGTGCGGGAAATCAGAAGTGGTGCGGCTGGGGGCTGGGTTGCGGGCCGAGGGGTGTGTGGGTGGGGTGGGTTTTTGCGTGGGTTGGGTGCGCCCGCCGATCGGCTGGTTGGGTGGGGCGATAGAGTGCCTGGCGCGACTGGAGGTGGGCGTCTGATGGGTTTCAACGGTGAGCGAAGTGCGGCGTCCGCGGGTGGGGACGGGGTTGCGCCGACGGTTACGCGAGACGTGCGGTCGTTGGCCGATGCCGATGGGTCGGGGGTGCGCAGCGCGGACCTTGATGCTTCGACCCCGGTGACGGAACCGATTGAATCAGCGCACGACCTTGATGTTCTGCGCTCGGCGGCGGAACCGGTTGGTCGCGAGGGTGATCGCGGTGCTTCGAGTCCTGTGGCGGGATCGGTTGGTTCAGCCTGTGATGGCGATGCTTCGAGTTCGGCGGCGGGATCGGTTGGTTCAGCCCGTGACCTTGACGCTTCTCGTTCGGCGGCGGGGTCTGTTGATCTTGCGCACGACCTCGATGCGACCGAGCCGGCAAAGCCTGGACCACTGTTGCGGCTCGTGCAGCGGCAGGAGGTTGCGTTCGCCGCGGTCGGTGGGTTCAATACCGCGCTCGGGATCGGGCTGACGATTGTCTGGCTGGCGGTGCTCGGCGACAATGTGCCGCCGTCCGTCGCGGTGGCGGCCGCCTATGCGGTCAGCATCGTCATCGCGTTCGTGCTGCATCGGACGCTGGTGTTCCGGGTGCGCGGACATCTGCTGCGCGACTTTCTGCGGTTCGTCGCGGTCAATTCCGGTGGGCTGCTGCTGAATATGGCGCTGCTGGAGCTGGCCGTCTCGGTCTGGCACTTCCCGGACAAGCCTGCCGCGGTCGTGGTGATGGCCCTGGTCGCCGTCGCCAGCTACTTCGGCCACCGGCACATCTCCTTCCGGCGCCGACCACCGGTCGAACCGGACCACGCCGTCGGGTAGGTTTTGCTCATGCCGGAGCACACCTTGGACGCCACGCTGTTGAGCCTGCTGGCCTGCCCCCAGGACAAGGGCCCACTACTGCTGGTCCGCGCGACCGAGGGCACCGTCCTCTACAACCCCCGCCTGCGCCGCGCCTACCCCATCGACAACGGCATCCCCGTGCTGCTCATCGACGAGGCCCGCGACGTCTCCGACGAAGAGCACAACGACTTCATCGAGCAGCCGGTCGAGGCCTGAACCCACCGCCGCACACCTTTTGACATACGCACGCGTGTCAGCGCGGCAAGTTGGTGTGCGGGCAATCAGAAGGTATGCGTCTGCGGAGTCCCGTGATCTCGCCGATGGCGATGAGCGCGACGACTCCCCGGTCACCCGAGGCTAGAGCCCACGGCCGCACACCTTTTGACATACGCACGCGTGTTGGCGCGGCGAGTCGGTGTGCGGCAGGCAAGAAGGTGTGCGGCTGTCGAGGCCCTTCGATGAGGCGCTCTGCTTCGGCTCTTGCCATGACCATGTCCTGTTCAGTGCAATGGCCGCATCCTCGACCAGGTCGGCATCGACCGCGTTCGTAGCTCAGTTGGGTTGTGTTGGGGGAGTATCGATCTCGCCGGTGAGGTAGCGCTGGAGGGTGGGGGCTATGGCGGCTATGAGGGTTTCGGCTTCGGTTGAGGCCATGGGTTCGATGCCGATTACCTTGCGGGCCATCAGGAGGCCGATCATTTGGGAGCCGAGGAGGGATACGCGTAGGCGGCCGTCGTCTTCAGGGGTGGCTATGCGTTGGCGGACGCGTTCCATGACGACTTCCAGGATGAACGCGCGGGCCAGGGTGTTGTCGCCGCCGCCGATGATGCTGCGGACCATCGCGACGATGCCGGGGCCGGCGGGGGAGTCCCAGACGCCGAGGACCGCGCGCAGGATGGTTTCGCCGAGCCGGTCGAGAGGGGCGGCGTCGACGACCGAGAGGGTGAGTTCGGGATTGACCGGCAGTTGCACGACCGCGCCGAACAACTGCTGTTTGGTGCCGAAGTAGTGGTGCACCAGCGCGGGGTCGACGCCCGCGTCCGAGGCCACGGCGCGGATGGACGTCTTGTCGAAACCCACCTCGGAGAACCGCGCCCGGGCCGCGGCCAGGATCGCCTCGCGCGCGCCGGACTGGCCGGGCCGGCGGCCGGAGCGGGCGGGGCGATCCCCGGTATCGGAACCGTTCGCCGTCACGGAGTGCGCCGCCGTAGCGTCGCCGCGCCGAGGCACAGGGCGACGATCGCGAACCCGGCGACCACCGCCAGGTCGCGCCACATCGCGCCGGTCGGGTTCGTATGCGTCGAAACCTGTTGCAGCGCATCGACGGCGTAACTCAACGGCAGCACATTGCTGATCGCCTCCAGCCAGCCGGGCAGCTCGCCGCGCGGAACGAGCAAGCCGCACAGGAAGATCTGCGGCGCCACCACCACGGGCATGAACTGCACGGCTTGAAACTCGGTGCGCGCGAACGCACTTGCCAGCAGACCCAGCGCGACCCCGCAGACCGCGTCGACCACCGCGATCAGCACCACCCAGCCGGGACTACCGGCCGAGTCGAGACCGAGCAGACCGAACGACACCAGACACGCCACCACCGCCTGCGCCGCCGCGGCCAGCGAGAACGCCGTGCCGTAACCGCCGAGCAGATCGAGTTTCGCCAGCGGCGTGGTGAGCAGCCGCTCCAGCGTGCCCGAGGTGCGTTCGCGCTGCATGGCGATGGCGGTGATCAGGAACATCACGATGAACGGCAGGATGCCGAGCATGCTGATGCCGACCCGGTCGAACAGCGACACCGGGTTGAACGGGTTGGCCGGGGTGTCCTTGTAGATGAAATACAGCAACGTCATCAGCAGCGCGGGGACCACCACGATCATCGCGACGGTGCGGTGGTCGTTGCGGAGTTGGCGCAGGATGCGGGTGGTCGTCGCGAGATACGGGCGAAGGGTGGGCGTCCGCCGGGTCGGCGGCTCGAGGATGGCGGTCATGGTTCCTGCCTGGAAGTCGGTGCTGTTGTGGCGCAACGGTGCTGAAGGGTGATCATGCGGCATGCGCCTTCGTGATCAGCGAGAGGAACGCGCGTTCGAGATTCTGCTCGCCGGTCTCGGCGCGCAATTCGTCCGGGCTCAGCTGGGCGAGCAGGCGACCGTCGCGCATCAGCAGCAGCCGATCGCAATGCTCCGCCTCATCCATGACGTGGCTGGACACCATCAAAGTGGTTCCGTTGGCGGCCAATTCGCGGAACTGCTTCCAAAGATCGACGCGCAGTACCGGATCCAGCCCGACCGTCGGTTCGTCGAGAATCAACAACTCGGGCTGGGCAACCAACGCACACGCCAACGAGGCGCGAGTCTTCTGCCCGCCGGACAGCTGATCGCCGCGCTGAAAGGCGTGTTCGGTCAGGCCGACCGCGTTGATCGCGTCGTCGGTGGCGCCACGCTCGCGCCCGTACAGCGCGGCGAAGTACGCGACGTTCTCGTGCACGCTGATATCGGCGTAGATGCTCGGCGCCTGCGTGACGTAACCGATCCGCCGCCGCAGCTCCGCCGACCCCGCGGGCCGGCCCAGCGCGGAGATCGCCCCGGACTCGACGATCTGGGTGCCGACGATGCTGCGCATCAGCGTGGTCTTGCCGCAGCCCGACGGACCGAGCAGGCCGGTGATCGAACCGCGCGGAATCGTCAGCGAGACGTCGTGCAGAACTTCGCGTCCGCCGCGCCGCACCGTCAGGTTCTGCACCTCGACCGCAGGTGATGAGGTGTTTTGCGACATGGTCGCCTCAATTCATCGAGTGTTGAATTCACTGTGTGATGAATTTAGCGCGGGTATGCCGCAACGGCAAGGGTTGAATGGCTGGTTTCGGCGTGTCTGCCTAATGCCCGTGGTGTTGGGGCGGAGCGCCGGCCGAGCTGCCCGGCTCGACGACCACGAACTGGCCCATCATGCCCTGGTCCTCGTGCCACAGCAGGTGGCAGTGATACATGTAAGGCGTGTTCGGGTCGGCGGGCCCGTCGAAACGCGTGGCCAGCTTCACCGTGGCATTCGGCGGCAGGAAGACGGTGTCTTTCGGGCCGGTGAGTTCGGCCGGGGGTGGGCCGTCGTTGCGAGCCAGCACGCGGAACTGCACGTCGTGGATGTGGAAGTTGTGCGGCATGCCGTCGTTGTTGTGCACGATCCAGGTTTCGGTTGTGCCGCGGGTGACGGTCAGATCGATCCGGTCCATGGCCATCGGCTTGCCGTTGATGCCGGCGAGAGTGATATCGAAGCGGCGTTCCTGCACCGAGTCCGAGCCGTCCGGAGTAGACGGATGCGCAAGTGCCGCAGGCAATTCCGGTGACGGTCGCAAGGTATCGGCGGCGCGCAGTTCGAGAATGTCGAACGTGTCGTCGCCGCCGGCGAAGCGCTGTCCCCAGAAATCGAGCCCGGCGTCGAGTTTGTTGCCGCGCAACACCGTTCGCTCACCTGGGCGCACCCGCACGATGATCTCGGCCCGCTCGCCGGGCGACAGCTGCACTCGATCCAGTGCGACCGGACGTTCCATCAGTCCGCCGTCGGTCGCGATGAGCGAGAACTGACGCTCGTCGGCGAAACCGAAGGTGTAGATCCGCGCCGTCGAGGCATTGAGCAGGCGCAGCCGGACCAGCTCGTCGCCGACGTTGCGGTACGGCGTGAGTGTGCCGTTGACCATGGTCTGATCACCGAGAAAGCCGATGTCCCGGAAGATCGCCCGCGCCGAATCGAGCTTTGCCCCTTTGAATTTCACGTCCTGGACGATGACCGGCAGATCGTCGACGCCGTAGTTCTTCGGTAGCGGCAGCGCGTCGGACACCTCGTCGTCGAGCAGGAACATCCCGGCGAGCCCACGCCGCACATGCTGCTCGGTCGCGCCGTGTGGATGCGGGTGATACCAGAGCGTCGCGGCGGGCTGGTCGACGGTCCACTGCGGATTCCAGGTACCGCCCGCCGGAACCATCTGGTGCGGACCACCATCCATCGCCGCGGGCACATGCATGCCGTGCCAATGCACCGTCGACGCCTCGGGCAGTTGATTGCGGACGGTCACCGCGACCTTCTCCCCGCGCCGGGCCCGCAAGGTCGGACCGAGGTAACTGCCGTTGAATCCCCAAGTCTCGGTCGCCTGCCCGGGCTTGAATTCCGTTCGCCCCGAACGCATATCGAGCTGGAACTCGCGCGTCCCGTCCGGTCGCACTTGTCCCTCTGCGAGTGGGGGAATGGCAAGCTCATCGCTGAATTCGGTAGTGCCGACCGTGGATACGTCCGCATTCACATACACCAGCGTGACGCCGCCACCGATCGCGAGCGCGAGCAGCGCCACGAACGCGGCCAGACCGAGAAACAACCGCCGCCACCTGCGCGGCCGGGAAACCGAAACCATCCGCTGACGGTAGAAATCACCGCCCCCGCAGCACATCCGGGAGCGTCCCTAATTCACCCCTGACTTCCAGACAACCGGACCAGGGTGGGGTTGCCCGAAAGACCGAATAAGGCCTGATCAGAAGACGTGACTCAGGTCACATAAGCACTCTGTCACGTCTGCCGAGGGTTGTTTGTCCCATGGTCGTCACCAACCCCGGTGACCGGACCATCGGAGCAACGCCATGAACACCGAACAGCGGATCGTCATCCTCGGCGCCGGCTACACCGGCCTGCTGACCGCCGCGCGACTGGCTCGCCGCACCCGCAAGCTGAACGTCCGGATCACGCTGGTCAACCCGTCGCCGCGCTTCACCGAACGCCTGCGCATGCACCAGATCGCCGCCGGCCAGGAACTCGCCGACCACCGCATCGCCGACATCCTGACCGGCACCGGCGTCGAATTCGTCCAGGGCTGGGCCACTTCCATCGATCCGGAGGCCCAGCGGGTGATCATCGACGACGTGGTCACCCTGCCCTACGACGAACTGGTCTACGCCCTCGGCAGCGTCACCGACACCACCCTTGTCCCCGGCGTCGCCGACCACGCCTGGACCCTCAACGACCCACGCATCGCCCACCTGTTCGCCGGACAACTGAATGCCATTGCGGCCCAAGGCGGTACGGTCGCTATCTGCGGCGGCGGCCTGACCGGCATCGAGGCCGCGGCCGAAATCGCCGACGGTCACCCGGGTTTGCGCGTCACGCTGATCAGCACCGGCGAACCCGGCGCGATGATGGGCGACAAGGCCCGCGCCTACCTGCACCGGACCCTGGACCGCCTCGGCGTCAACCGCGAAACCGGCCAGGCCGTCACCAAGGTCCTGCCCGACGCGGTCGAATTGGCCAACGGCACATTGGTTCCCGCCGACCTGACCCTCTGGACCGCGGGCGTCCGCGTCTCACCACTGGCCGCCCGCGCGGGCATCCAGACCGACGCCCGCGGGCTGATCGTGGTCGACGAGACGCTGCGCTCGCTCTCGCACCCGAACATCCACGCGATCGGCGACGCGGCCGCGGTGCGCATGCCGTGGGGCCAGATCCACGGCACCTGTCAGAGCGGCCTGCCGACTGCCGCGTACACCGCCGACGCCATCGCCCGGCGCCTGCGTGGAAAGGCGGTGCGCCCCTTCCGCTTCGGCTACTTCCACCAGCCGGTCAGCCTCGGCCGCCGCGACGGCGTCATCCAGTTCACCAAGTCGGACGACACACCCGGCCGGTTCTACCTGACCGGTCGGATGGCGGCCGCGTACAAGGAGTCGGTCAGCGCCAGCCCCGTCCCGGTCTTCCGGTTCAGCCGCCGGATGAACGTCCCGATCAAGCTGAAGGTCGGCCGTCCGGCCCTGACCTGCGTTGTTCGACCGGAAACCGATTTGGGAGCATGACCAGATGGTCGACGTCACTGCCCAGCCGGATCCCTTCCTCGAACACCGGCGCCTCCTGTTCGCCACCGCGTACCGGATGCTGGGCACCGTCACCGACGCGGAGGACATCCTCCAGGACACCTGGCTCAAATGGCACGACACCGATCACACGACGGTGCGGCACCCGAAGTCCTACCTGGTCCGCACCGTCACCAATCTGTCCCTGAATCGGCTCACCTCCGCCCGGGCCACCCGCGAAAACTACGTCGGCCCTTGGCTTCCCGAACCACTGCTCACCACCCCGAACATCGCCGAGGAGACCGAATTGGCCGACACCGTCTCCACCGCGATGCTGGTCGTGCTGGAAACCCTGAGCCCCGTCGAACGCGCCGTCTTCCTGCTGCGCGAGGTGTTCGGCTACACGCACGCCGAGATCGCCGACACCCTGGACCGCCCCGAACCGACCATCCGGCAGATCGCGCACCGCGCCCGCACCCACGTGCAGGCCCGCCGCCCGCGCTTCGACACCGACAAAGCCGAACGCGACCACATCACCGCCCAGTTCATGGCCGCCTGCGCCGGCGGCGACCTCAACGCGCTGATGGATCTGCTCGCCCCCGACGTCACCCTGTGGAACGACGGCGGCGGCGTGGTCACGGCCGCGCGCCGCCCGCTGCACGGCCCGGATCACGTGGCCCGCTGGCTGCTCGGCGTGTTCGCCAAGCCGGTGTCCGCGGGCTTCGAACTCGAATCCGCCTACATCAACGGCGAACTCGGCACGCTCGCCTGCCTGGGCGGGAATCCGGGCGGCGCGTTCACCTACGACATCGTCGACGGCCGCATCCAGAATCTGCGGTTCCAGGTGAACCCAGGCAAGCTCAAGGGGCTCTATATCGAACCGCTCGGCTGACGCGACGCGCCCACCCTCCACCGGGCGTGGACGGCGTGTCCGATTTAGGCTCCTGCGGTGACCAACGAGAACGCGACCCCGTCCGCAGACGGGGGACAGCTGCGGGCTTCGACGCTGGAACTGTTTTTCGATCTGGTGTTCGTCTTCACCATCACCCAGCTCACCCATGTCTTCACCCATCACCCCGGCTGGCAGGCGCTGGGTCAGGTGGCGCTGCTGTTCGGCGTGATCTGGTGGATGTACAGCGGATTCGTCTTCCTCACCAACGAGGTCGCGCCGAGCAGTTCGGCCCGGCGCACCTGGCTGCTGATCGGCATGTTCGGCTTCTTCGTGGTGTCACTGGCCATTCCGGACGCCTTCCACGGCACCGGCGTGGCCTTCGGCGTCGGCTACTTCGTGATCACCGCGGTGCACACGGCGCTGTTCTACAGCAACGGCGGTGAGTCCGCCGTCCTCGCGATCAAGCGGATCGCGCCGCTCAATACCCTCGCCGCCGGGTTGGTGCTGGCCGGTGGATTCGTGCACGGCTGGCATCAGTACGCGCTGTGGGGTGCGGCGCTCGCGGTGCAGGTGGTGAGCCCCTACCTGGTCGATACCGGCGACTTCCGGATCCGGGCCAGCCATTTCTGTGAGCGGCACGGGCTGGTGATCATCGTCGCGATCGGCGAGTCGATCGTCGCGATCGGCGTGGGGCTGGCGGGGGAGGAGATCACGGTGCCGCTCATCGCGAACGTGGCGCTGGGGCTGTGCCTCGCCTACGTGCTGTGGTGGGCGTACTTCGGCATCGATGACGAGCGCGGCGAACACGCGCTCGCGGCGGTGCCGGAGCGGGAGCGGTCCCGGCCTGCCGTGCTCGGGTACGGATATTCGCTGTACGTCCTGCTCGTCGGCATCATCGTGACGGCGGCGGGCATTCAGATGAGCATCGCGCACGGCAATGAACCCGCGTCCGTCGCGACCGCGGCCGCGTTGTCCGGTGGGGTCGCGCTGTATTTCCTCGGCCAGTTCTTCTTCCGCCGGGCGCTGCGGTTGCCGCGGGCGTGGAGCCGGCTGATCGCCGCCGCCGCGGTCGCCGCGACCACGCCGATCGGGGTGGTGTGGGTGTCGTGGGGGCAGCTGGCGGCGCTGGTCGCGGTGGGTTATGCCGCGGTCATCATCGATGACCTGATCACCCTGCGCAGCGGTCAGCACAGCTCCTACGTGTAGATCATGTGACCGATACCGGACCGTCCTGCGCCCGCGCTAAGTTGTTGCGAATATCATTCTGTCGCAAGGAATTTCGCAATGAGAACGAAACCTCTGCTCGGGCTGTTCGCGGCCATCGCCGGCATCGGCGCCCTGCTGTCCGCACCCGCGGCGGCGACGCCGGTGCTGCACGCGGGGTGCCCGGCGAGTCAGTACGAGAACATCGACAAGAAGTGTGTGCCGCGCCCGCAACAGGCCGCGACCCCGCCGGATGGGGCGACCGCGAAGTGCAAGGACGGCACCTACAGCTCCAGCCTGACCCGCAAAGGCACCTGCTCGGGGCACAAGGGAGTCGAGCAGTGGCTGGTCGATCTGCCGTAGCCGTCGTCTTGGACAATGGCGGCTGTGTGTGCCGATGAACTAGCCGTCGAACCGCCCGTCGCCGCCCGCCGACTGCTGGGGGCCACCCTCTGGTCCGGGGCGGTCGGCGTGCGGATCGTCGAGGTCGAGGCGTACGGGGGTGATCCCGCCGGGCCGTGGCCGGATCCCGCGTCGCACTCCGGGCGCGGGCGGACCAAACGGAACACGGTGATGTTCGGGCCGGCGGGGGTGCTGTACGTGTACCTCAGCTACGGGATGCACACCTGTATCAATGTGACCAGCGGGCCGGACGGGATCGCCAGCGCCGCGTTGATCAGGTCCGGTGAGGTGATCGCCGGAGCGGACGAGGCGCGAGCTCGGCGGGCTGCCGCTCGTTCCGATGCCGACTTGGCCAGGGGGCCGGGCAATCTCGGTAGTGCGCTGGGAATCACCTTGAGCGACTACGGAACTCCGCTGTTCGACGCGAACTCGGCGATCCGGCTGGAACTCGGCAAGGCTGTTCCCGCGAAGCAGATCGCCAGCGGTCCGCGCGTCGGCGTGAGCACCGCGGCGGATCTGGCCTGGCGGTTCTGGCTACCGTCCTCGCCGGCGGTGTCGACCTACCGGCGCAGTCCGCGTGCGCCGCGCGCCGAGGCGTCCTGAAAATTCTTCGGCGACCGGCGATGAGTTTTTGCGGGGGACCACGTCCTATCAGGTGAACGCGCTAACGCCCAGCGTGACCGACCTGAAGGAAGACATCATGACCGCCGTGCCCGCCGCCCCCACCGCTCGCCCCGGCAAGACGCTGAACCGCGTGCTCTGGACCTTGCAGATCCTGCTCGGCCTGTTCTTCATCATCGCCTCCGCGCTGCCGAAGCTGTTCGGCCAGGAAGACGCCGTGCAGTCCTTCGACGACATCGGCTGGGGCGACTGGTTCCGC
This sequence comes from Nocardia sp. NPDC051756, assembly GCF_040681495.1. Taxonomy (NCBI): domain Bacteria; kingdom Bacillati; phylum Actinomycetota; class Actinomycetes; order Mycobacteriales; family Nocardiaceae; genus Nocardia; species Nocardia sp. NPDC051756. Next base: position 192,262 of record NZ_JBFAYV010000012.1, read on the forward strand.
TACCTCACCGGCATCGTCGAACTCTCCGGCGGCATCGGCCTGCTGGTGCCGCGGCTCAGCGGGCTGGCCGCGGCCGGGCTGTCGATCACCATGGTGCTGGCCGCCGCGACCCAGGCGTTCCTGCTGGACGCGCCCGCCCTCGCGCCCTTCCCGCTGGTGCTGGCCGTGGTGTTCGCCTGGATCGCCTACGAGCGGCGCGACACCATCATCGCGCTGCGGGGCGCGCTGTCTCGCTGAACGATTCGCGGACGATCGGCGGACCTCGGTCCGTCGATCGTTCTGCTGGGTTGCGGGGTCGTTCCGTAATCGCTTGGGAGAGAGCATCTTCCGCGATCATCCGGTACACGGCGTTCAAGGTCGGTTCGCCCACCAGGTGCCGGATGCGTTCGTAGCGGCGTTCCTCGATCGGGGCGATGCGCGCCATCCAGGCGGGTCGGCCGGCTCGGCGCGGCGACGCTGCCATCTCGTGCCCGGGCAGCGTGCGGACCCGGCGGGGAGCAATCGATGGCGGAGTTGCTGCCCGCGGGCGATCGGCCGTGGACCGATGCCGTGACCGCGATGGCACACGGACTCCGCGTGACGCTGCTCGCGCATCCCGCGACCTCGGGCACCCTCGCGACCCCAGCCGGTCAGCTCGCCCGGCGCCGGAGGTTCGTTGTGGGCGGGTAATTCGCTCGACCCGGGGCGGCGGACCTCGACACACTGAGGTGCAGTCCAACCACCTACTACCCGTGCGGAAAGATGGGACACCGTGAGCGGCGACATCATCGACGAATTGACCTGGCGCGGACTGATCGCGCAATCCACCGACCTGGACGCGCTGCGTGCGGCCCTGGACGCGGGACGGTTGACCGTCTATGCCGGTTTCGATCCCACCGGGCCCAGCCTGCACGCCGGCCACCTGGTTCCGTTGCTCGCGCTGAAGCGGTTCCAGCGCGCGGGCAATCGGCCGATCGTGCTGGCCGGCGGCGCCACCGGACTCATCGGCGACCCGCGCGATGTCGGCGAGCGCACGATGAACTCGACCGACACCGTGCAGGAGTGGGCCGGCCGCATCCGTTCGCAGCTGCAACGCTTCGTCGACCTGGACGACCCGACCACCGGCGCGGTGATCGCGAACAACATGGACTGGACCGCGCAACTGTCCACCGTCGACTTCCTGCGCGACATCGGCAAGCACTTCTCGGTGAACGTCATGCTGGCCCGCGACACCATCAAGCGCAGGCTCGACGGCGAGGGCATCTCCTACACCGAGTTCAGCTACATGCTGTTGCAGGCGAACGACTACTTGCAGCTGCGGCGGCAGTACGACTGCACATTGCAGGTCGGCGGCTCCGATCAGTGGGGCAACATCATCGCCGGCGTCGAGCTGAACCGGCGGGTCGACGGCGCGTCCGTGCACGCGCTCACCGTTCCGCTGGTCACCTCGGCCGACGGCAAGAAGTTCGGCAAGTCGACCGGCGGCGGCAGCCTGTGGCTCGATCCGGAGATGACCAGCCCGTACGCCTGGTACCAGTACTTCGTGAACACCGCCGATGCCGATGTCATGCGGTACCTGCGCTGGTTCACCTTCTTGTCGCGGGAGGAACTGGCCGAGCTCGAACAGGCCACGACCGAGCGGCCGCACGCGCGGGAAGCGCAGCGCAAGCTCGCGGCGGAGATGACCACGCTGGTGCACGGCGAGGCGAACACGAGTGCGGTGCAGTTGGCGAGTCAGGCGTTGTTCGGGCGCGGCGAGCTGCGTGACCTGGACGAGCCGACGCTGGGTGCGGCGCTGCGGGAGGCCGCGGTGGCCGAGCTGGGTGCGGGGGAGCCGAGCACGATCGTCGATCTGCTCGTCGCCACCGGGCTGAGCGAGAGTCGCGGGGCAGCCCGGCGGGCGGTGAACGAGGGCGGCGCCTCGGTGAACAACGAGCGGGTCTCGGATCTGGAATGGACCCCCGCCGACGGCGACTACCTGCATGGGCGCTGGCTGGTGCTGCGGCGTGGAAAGAAGAACCTCGCGGGGGTACTGCGGGCAGGTGCATGAAGATCGCGGTGGCTTGAATCACATCCGTGTGATTCAAGCCCCCGATCAGGTCGGCACCAGGGCGTTGACCTGGGGAAACACCGGCACGAGCAGTGGATTTGACTCTGCGTTATCCGCCGCGTAACTTAGTTCGAGTCAGAGCGACACGGACACCGACCCGGAGCCGAGAAGCCCAGCGGGAACGCTGAGCGGATGGACCGGGAAACGAGGTAGTACGAGAGCGCCTGGCCATCAGCTAGAAACCTAAGGTGATCACGCGGACTTGACTCTGCGAGAGATGCCGTTTAGGCTGGAACAGTTGCCTCACGGACGAACCGGTTAGCGCCGGGGGTGAAGTGTGTGCGTGTGTTCTTTGAGAACTCAATAGTGTGTCGATGAATGTCAGTGCCAATTATTTAATTGGTTCCGGCTTCTCATACCCCCCGGTTGAGAGGTTGGACATTTAGTCAGCAAATCTTTTTGCTGGCGTTTTGTTTTGCTAGGTTTTCGGACTCTAGTTATTCTTC